>NZ_JBFAKI010000009.1:0-260514 GCF_040655675.1 Nocardia sp. NPDC050378 | reverse complement strand
GCGTTGCCGCTGAGGTCGGTGTGGTTCACGGATTCATCCTTTCGCACCTTCCCCCTCATTCGGAACAGCCCCAACGGCGGTCAGCGATCCGGTCGCACCACCCTGTTCGGTCGTGGCCCAGGAACGAAGAGCGGGCCGCCGCAGAGTGTGAGCGCTACGGAGAGCGACCTGCGACGACCCGTCTACCAGGAATTCGCGGCCACCTGAGCCCTGGATGGGCCCCGCTGCGGATCGCGTCAGCCCGTCGCCGGGCGTCTACTCCGCCGCGGCGAAACCGCCGGGGGGCTGACGAGGATCAGGTCACCGAGTCGATCGGATCGGGCTCCCGAACCGAGTACGAGTTGAATGCACGGTACTGCCGAGGAGCACAGGACACGCCCATGATCGCTAGTCCCGTTCAGCCGCAGCGAAATTCGCAGGTCGGCGCTGAACAGGACTCCGACAATCGACAACAGCCGCCGATTCGGGGGGTGTTCGGTAAACGGTCTTGGTCTCAACCGATCAAAGACCCCATTCGCGTCCGAGGGTGTGGCGTTTGCCCGCCTCGCGGCAGGTGGACGCACACCGTGAAATAGACTGTGCTGGTGGTGACGAAGGTTGTTTCTCCCGCGGTGCTCGTGCCGCTACAGGAGGCTTTGGCCTGTGCTTACTGGTACAAGGACGACCTGAGAGCTTTTCTCCGAAGCGCCACCGGACAGCCCGAACTGATTGCCCAGCTCGACTGGGGCGGCGGTGCTTACAAGCGAGCTATTGTCCGCCAGCTCGTCACCACGCTTGCCGAGAACCAGCACCGGTACTTCGACACCCTGATCGCATTGATTCTCGCGACTGTCGAAATCGACCCCGCTCCTCTCAAGCGGCTCGACGACGGCCTCACCAAGTACGAGACCGCGACTGCAGCCCTGAACGTCCTGCGAGATTTGGTCGAGCCCTACCGAGCGATGCGGTCGGAAGCTGAAGCAGCAGCGCAGCGCCGCCGTATCGACCAAGAACGCGCCAAGAGGGAACAGGCCCTCGCCCGCGAGACCGCGGAGCTGCGCGCCAAGTTCCTCGCCATGCACTCCCAGGAACCGCAAGCACGCGGATATGCCTTGGAGGACTTGCTGAACCGACTCTTCACGGTGTACGACATCAACGCGAAGGGGCCCTTCCGGATCCAAGGGGAGCAGATCGACGGAGCCTTCACCTTCGCGGGAACCGACTACTTACTGGAAGCAAAGTGGCAGAAGGAACTGAGCACCACGGCCGATCTGTCGATCTTCGCTGACAAAGTGAGACGCAAGCTGGACAACACTTTGGGTCTCTTCCTGTCCATCAACGGCTTCCAACCCAACGCAATCAAACTGAGCGGAGAGGGCGGGCGGCGGGTGCTCCTACTGACTGAGGGATACGACCTGCAGCTGGTCCTCGACGGGCGAATCCGCTTTGACGAACTGTTGCGACGGAAAAGAGAGCACGCTGCTCGCACTGGGGAGATCCTTCTTCGTGCTGCGGACATCCTGGCGTGAACCCCCAGATCCTGGTTTGCCGACCACCGAGTCCCACGACGGGTACCGCGTGCCGATCTTGCCGCACGCTGGAACATTCCCCTCAAAACGCTCGCCTCCTGGGCCAGCACGGGCTCCGGACCGCCTTACTCCCGCCTCGGCCGGCACCGCCGATACCGGCTCGGTGCCACCGCGCATGGGAGCACCAACGGCTGCGTGATACCGCATCTGACAGTTCCGAACCTGCGACACCAGCGACAGCAGATGGCGAGACATAGCTGAGCACTGACGACCTCGCCCAACGACTACTGATTCCGGCCAGAACCCTGGCACGTTGGGCATCGGCCGGGTCCGGTCCCCGCTATGCCCGCCTCGGGCGGCACCGTCGCTACCGCCTCGCCGACATCCGCGCCTGGGAACACCAGCATTCCGACGCCAAGCCTGCCGCCCAGATCCGCCGCACCGCACATTGATGCCCTTGAGCACTCGCCCAGGTTCGGGATCACATCGCACGTCCCTCGATCAACCCGGCACCACCGGAAGGCGCCCCGCTCACGACGCCCACGTGAAAGCCGGCTCCTACAGCGACCCACCGCAAACAGTCTGGACAGTCGTCGCAGACTCCGCTGTTGGAGCCGGTCTCAACGAGGCTCACCCGAACTCAGGGGATTTCCGGGACCCTTCTGGCCAATCGTCACGCGCACCCGCGGCCGAATTAGATATCGACGCCCTCGCCGCGACCATCCTGACGCTCAGGCAACGCGCATACATCCCCGCCGGACCATCGGCGTGTCGGTCTGCGACGCGCCGGGAGACGCCAACCCGTAGCAATCTGTCAGCAAACTTTAGGCCTGCGCGCCACGCTCCCACGCCACATCGCCGCAAGGTCTGCCCGCACGGCAGCCGCGTATCCGCTGGTAGACCACGCATCGGCACGTCAAAATGTGTGACCGTTTTTGTGACCGTTTTGAGCGTGACACGCCGGTATCCGGCGTGATTTCCGGTGATGACAGCGGCCCCGCTTCGGATGTACTCCGAGGCGGGGCCGCACGCGAAAAGTGCTGGTATGAGCTACTTTTCAATCACTGGAGATCACTACTTCTGCGCGGCCTTGAACTCCCGACGACGCCGGTGCAGGATCGGCTCGGTGTAGCCGTTGGGCTGCTTGGTGCCTTCCAGGACCAGTTCCTTGGCGGCCTGGAAGGCGATCGAGGCGTCGAAGTTCGGCGCCATCGGGCGGTAGTTCTTGTCGCCGGCGTTCTGGCGGTCGACGACCGGGGCCATCCGCTCGAGGCTCGCGATCACGTCGGCCTCGGAGACGATGCCGTGGCGCAGCCAGTTGGCGACCAGCTGGCTCGAGATGCGCAGGGTGGCACGGTCTTCCATCAGGCCGATGTCGTTGATGTCGGGCACCTTGGAGCAGCCGACACCGTGGTCGATCCAGCGGACCACGTAGCCCAGGATGCCCTGGGAGTTGTTGTCCAGCTCCTGACGCTTCTCCTCGTCGGACCAGTCGGTGGACGCGGCGAGTGGGATTTCGAGGATCTGGTCGACGGTGGCGCGGGGGCCGCCCTTGGCGATCTCGGACTGGCGCTTGAACACGTCCACCTGGTGGTAGTGGGTGGCGTGCAGGGTGGCGGCGGTCGGCGAGGGCACCCACGCGGTGTTGGCGCCCGCCTTGGGGTGGCCGATCTTCTGCTCGAGCATGCCTGCCATCAGGTCGGGCATGGCCCACATGCCCTTGCCGATCTGGGCCTTGCCCGGCAGGCCCTTGGCCAGGCCGGTGTCGACGTTCCAGTCCTCGTAGGAGGTGATCCAGGTCTGGGTCTTCATCTCGGCCTTGCGGACCATCGGCCCGGCCTCCATGGAGGTGTGGATCTCGTCGCCGGTGCGGTCGAGGAAGCCGGTGTTGATGAACACCACGCGGTCCTTGGCGGCCTCGATCGACGCGGCGAGGTTGACCGTGGTGCGGCGCTCCTCGTCCATGATGCCGACCTTGAGGGTGTTGCGGGTCAGGCCGAGGACGTCCTCGATGCGGCCGAACAGCTCGTTGGTGAACGCGGCCTCGTCGGGGCCGTGCATCTTCGGCTTCACGATGTAGACCGAGCCGGTGCGCGAGTTGAGGCGCTGGGTGTCGCCGTTGAGCGAGTGGATGGCGATCAGCGAGGTGATCAGGCCGTCCATGATGCCCTCGGGCACCTCGTTGCCCTCGGCGTCGATGATGGCGTCGGAGGTCATCAGGTGGCCCACGTTGCGCACGAACAGCAGCGAGCGGCCGTGCAGCACCAGCTCGGAACCGTCGAGCGCGGTGAAGACGCGGTCGGGGTTCATGGTGCGGGTGAAGGTCTTGCCGCCCTTGGTGACCTCTTCGGCCAGGTCGCCCTTCATCAGGCCGAGCCAGTTGCGGTAACAGACGACCTTGTCGTCGGCGTCGACCGCGGCGACCGAGTCCTCGAAGTCCATGATCGTGGTGAGCGCCGACTCGAGCACGATGTCCTTGACGCCTGCGGAGTCGGTGGAGCCGATGGGCGAATTCGGATCGATCTGGATCTCGATGTGCAGACCGTTGTGCTTGAGCAGCACCGAGGTGGGGGCCTCGGGGTCACCGAGGTAGCCGACCAGCTGGGAGGGATCGGCCAGGCCGATGTCGGTGCCGTCTTCCAGGCCGACCTCGAGCTCGCCGTCGACGATCTTGTAGTACGAGGAACCGATGTGCGAACCGGTGATCAGGGTGACGGCGTCGTCGAGGAAGTTACGGCCCCACTCGATGACCTTGTCGCCGCGCACGCGGTTGTAGCCGGTGCCCTTCTCCGCGCCGTTGGCCTCGGAGATGGCGTCGGTGCCGTACAGCGCGTCGTAGAGCGAACCCCAGCGGGCGTTGGCGGCGTTGATCGCGAAACGCGCGTTCATCACCGGAACCACCAGCTGCGGGCCTGCGGTGGTGGCGATCTCGGTGTCGACGTTGCCGGTACCGATCTGGAACGGCGCGGGCTCGGGGCGCAGGTACCCGATCTCGGCGAGGAACTTCTTGTAGGCGGCCTTGTCGTAGCCGGCGCCGGGGTTCTCGCCGTGCCAGGCGTCGAGCTTGCCCTGGATCTCGTCGCGTTCGGCCAGCAGGGCACGGTTGCGCGGCGCGAGGTCGTTGATGACCTGTTCGGCGCCTGCCCAGAACGCGGCGGAATCTACGCCGGTACCGGGAAGCGCCTCGTTCTCGATGAAATCGTGGAGAACGCTCGCCACCTGGAGCCCGCCGACCTGAATCCGCTCTGTCATCTACTGCCTCACTTCGGTTGAAAACCGGCTGGAAAAGTCGATGTCATGTTACCCGTGGGTATAGCTGACATCGCGTGTGGGTGGAACGCCCGGCGGACGTCACGCATTCCGCCACGCCGAATCGTCGGGGCCGACGGCTGGGCGTGGCGAACCACCTCTCGATTGTAGGTTCCCGCCTCACGGCCGTCGTGCACGCTCGAACACGGGCGCAGCAACCACCGGATGTGCACGAAAGCGCGAGGTGGACGAACTAGCCTTCGTCGCATGGGTGCCCCCAGCAATCCCGGCGACAACACCACACCTGTCGGGGCGACGCAGGTGCCGTTGCACCCGGTGGCAAACAAGCGGTCGGTGAACAAGCCCGTGTTCCTCACCGCCGCCGGGCTCGTGCTGGCTTTCGCCGTCTGGGCGCTGGCCTCGCCGGCGAGTGCCGAAAGCGTCGTCGGCGAGGTGAAGACCTTCATCTCCACCTGGTTCGGCTGGTGGTATTTCGTGCTCGCCACCGTGATCCTCGGGCTGGTCGTGTTCCTCGGCGCAGGTCGGTACGGCCGGTATCGCCTCGGCCCGGAGGAGTCACGCCCGGAATACAGCCTGTTCTCCTGGACGTCGATGTTGTTCGCGGCGGGCATCGGCATCGACCTGATGTTCTTCTCCGTCGCCGAACCGGTCTACAACTACCTGCACCCGCCGGAGGGCCCCGCCCAGACCGATCACACCGCCCGCGAGGCGGTGACCTGGACGATCTTCCATTACGGCATCACCGGCTGGGCGATGTACGCGCTGATGGGCGGGGCGCTGGCGTATTTCGCGTTCCGGCACAACCTGCCGCTGACGATCCGCGCCGCCCTCTACCCGATCTTCGGCAAGCGCCTGCACGGGCGCTGGGGCGACGCCATCGATGTGGCCGCGGTGCTCGGCACCATCTTCGGTATCGCCACTTCGCTCGGCATCGGCATCGTCCAGCTCAACTACGGTCTGCACGAGCTGTTCGGCGTCCCGCAGGGCAAGGCGGCCCAGATCGGTTTGATCGCGTTGTCGGTGGCCATCACCACCATTTCCGCGACCACCGGGGTCGACAAGGGCATCCGGCGATTGTCCGAACTCAATGTCATCATGGCCATCGCCCTGCTGATCTACATCCTGGTGGCGGGTCGCACGTCGTTCCTGCTCAACGGGCTCACCCAGAACGCGGGCGACTACCTGTCGACGTTCCTGGACCGCACCCTGAACACCTTTGCCTGGGAACGCAATCCGGAGACGGCGAATCAGCCCTCGACGTGGCTCGACAGCTGGACGCTGTTCTTCTGGGCGTGGTGGGTGGCATGGGCGCCGTTCGTCGGGCTGTTCCTCGCGCGTATCTCGCGCGGACGCACCCTGCGCCAGTTCATCTTCGGTGTGCTCGTCGTGCCGTTCAGCTTCACCCTGCTGTGGATCTCGGTGTTCGGCAACAGCGCGTTGCAGGTGGCGCGCGACGATCAGCAGTTCGCCGAAAAGACAGCCGCCAGAGCGGAATTGGGTTTCTACTCCCTGCTCGAGCAATATCCCGGCGCCACCTTCCTGCTCGGCATCGCCACCATCACCGGTCTGCTGTTCTATGTGACCAGCGCCGATTCCGGTTCGCTCGTGATGGGCAATTTCACGTCGAAACTGCCCGATCCGATGGCTGATTGCGCGCGTGGCACCCGCATCTTCTGGTCGGCCGCGATCGGTCTGCTCACCCTGTCGATGCTGTTCGCGGGGGCGGGCGGCTCGATCATCACCCTGCAGAACGCGACGATCATCATGGGCCTGCCGTTCTCGTTCGTGCTGGCTCTGATCGGAATCGCGATGCTGCGCGCGGTGCGCAACGAGTCGTTCAAGATCGACAGCTACCGGGCGGCGCTACCCAATGCCATCGCGGCCGGGCGCGGACCGAGCGAGCACGGCAGCTGGCGGCGCAGGCTGCTGGCCACCGTCCACTACCCCGGCCCGGCCTCGACCCGGAAGTTCTTGAACAACACCGTGATTCCGGCCATGCGTGAGGTTTCCGAGGAGCTGGCCAGGATGGGACTCACCGCGCACATCGACGAATCGGGCACCCACGAGGGACTGCCGTATCCGAGGCTGATCGTCGATCAGGGCACCGAGACCGGGTTCGAATACGGGGTGTGGCCGGTCTCGGCGCCCGCACCGTCGTACGCGGTCCTCGCCCAGCGCTCCGGCGACCGCTATTTCCGCTGCGAGGTGTATCTGGCCGAGGGCTCGCAGGGATACGCCCTCAACGGGTACAGCCGTGAGCAGGTGATCGGCGACATCCTCGACCAGTACGAACGTCACCTCGGTTATCTCTACCTGCGCCGCTCCGCCACCGATCACCACGAACCCGAAGCCGTCGACACCGACGAATCGTGAAGGGACAACCATGAGCCAGACCCTCTATATCGATGGCACCTGGCGCGCGGCCGCGTCCGGTCTGACCCGCGAGATCCGCTGTCCGGCGGACGATTCCGTGGTCGGCACCGTCGCCGAGGCGGGCGCGGAGGACACCGAGGCCGCCATCGCCGCCGCCCGGCGCGCCTTCGACGACGGACCGTGGCGCACCACCACGGCCGGTGAACGCGGCGATCTGCTGCTCGACATCGCCGACGCGATCGAGGGCAGACGCGAACAGTTCGTCGGCGCCGAGACCTTGGACACGGGCAAACGGCCCTACGAGTCCGAGATCGACATGACCGATATCGAGAACTGCTTCCGGTATTTCGGCAAGCTCGCCGCCGAGGACGCGGGCCGGGTGGTCGACGCGGGCAACGCCGACATCGATTCGCGCATCGTCTACGAACCGGTCGGGGTGTGTGGGCTCATCACGCCGTGGAACTACCCCCTGCTGCAGGCCGCCTGGAAGGTGGCACCGGCGCTGGCCGCGGGCAACACCTTCGTGCTCAAGCCCGCCGAACTCACCCCGCACACCGCGATCCTGCTGATGACCGTCCTCGACGACCTCGGGGTACCGCCGGGCGTGGCCAATCTCGTCCTCGGCGCCGGTCCGACCGCGGGCGCTCCCCTGTCGGCCCATCCCGATGTGGACCTCGTCTCGTTCACCGGCGGGCTGTCCACGGGTCGCGTCATCGCCCGCGAGGCGGCGGCGACGGTGAAGAAGGTGGCCCTCGAGCTGGGCGGCAAGAACCCGAACATCATCTTCGCCGACGCCTGCGACACCGACGAACGCCTCAGCGCCTGTGTCGACAACGCCCTAAACGCGGCGTTCCTGCACTCCGGCCAGGTGTGCTCGGCGGGGGCGCGGCTGGTGATCGAGGAGTCGGCGCACGACCGGTTCGTCGACGAACTCGTCCGCCGCGCCCGTGAGATCCGCCTCGGTCTGCCGTTCGCCGACGGCACCGAGACCGGTCCGCTGATCTCGTCGGCGCATCGCGACAAGGTGCACGCCTATGTGGAGCAGGCCCGCGCGGACGGGGCCGATATCCGCACCGGCGGTACCTTCGCCGTCGGCGACCAGGGTTCGGGCAGCCTCGACGACGGCTGGTTCTATCTGCCGACCGTCATCGATCGCGCGAACCGCACGATGGCGTGTGTGCACGACGAGGCGTTCGGCCCGACGGTCACGGTCGAGACGTTCACGACCGAGGAAGAGGCGATCTCCATCGCCAACGACACCGAATACGGCCTGGCGGGCGCGGTGTGGTCCAGCGATTCGGCGCGGGCGCGGCGGGTGGCTGCCCGGGTGCGCGCGGGCACGGTGTGGGTCAACGACTTCGGGCCCTATCTGCCGCAGGCGGAGTGGGGTGGATTCGGCCGATCCGGTGTCGGCCGCGAACTCGGTCCGTCCGGGTTGCACGAGTATCGCGAGGCCAAGCACGTGTACGAGAACCTCCGGCCGGCGGTCACCGGCTGGTTCGAGCTGCGGGAGGACCAGCGGTGAATTCCTACGACTATGTGATCGTCGGCGCCGGTTCGGCGGGCGCGGCGGTGGCCGCTCGCCTCTCGGAGGACCCGTCGGTGACGGTGTGCCTGCTCGAGGCGGGTCCGTCCGATGTCGACGACCCGGCGATCCTTCGCCTGGATCGCTGGATGGAACTGCTGGAATCCGGTTACGACTGGGACTATCCGATCGAGCCGCAGGAGAACGGCAATTCGTTCATGCGCCATGCCAGGGCCAAGGTGCTCGGTGGCTGTTCGTCGCACAACAGCTGCATCGCCTTCTGGGCGCCGCGCGAGGACCTCGACAGCTGGGAACGCGAGCACGGCGCGACCGGTTGGGGTGCGGACTCGGTGTACCGGCTCTACCGCCGCATCGAAACCAACGATGCCCCCGGCGAGCACCACGGTCGCAGTGGGCCGGTGAACATCATGACGGTGCCACCGAAGGACCCTTGCGGTGTGGCGGTACTGGACGCTTGCGGGGAGGTCGGGATTCCCCGTGCGGAGTTCAATGCCGATCGCACGGTTGTCAACGGCGCCAACTTCTTCCAGATCAACAGCCGCACCGACGGCACCCGTTCCTCGTCGTCGGTGAGCTACCTGCACCCGATTCTGGACCGGCCGAATCTCACCATCCGGACGGGGGCGTGGGCCAAGCGGATCCTCATCGAGAACGGGCGCGCGGTCGGTGTGGAATACACCGACAACGCCTTCGGGCGGGCCGCTCGGGTCACCGCCGAGTGGGAGGTGATCGTCTCGGCCGGGGCCATCGACTCGCCGAAGCTGCTGATGCTCTCGGGTATCGGTCCGGCGGATCACCTGCGGGAGCACGGAATCGACGTCGTGGTCGACTCCCCCGGCGTCGGTGCGCACCTACAGGATCACCCGGAGGGGGTGATCGGGTTCGAGACGAAACAGCCGATGGTGCGCAGTTCGACGCAATGGTGGGAGGCGGGCATCTTCACCACCACCGTCGACGGGCTCGACCGGCCCGACCTGATGATGCACTACGGCAGTGTCCCCTTCGACATGCATACCCTGCGCCAGGGTTACCCGACGGCCGAGAACACCTTCTGCCTCACCCCCAATGTCACCCATGCCCGCTCGCGCGGCACCGTGCGGTTGCGGTCGCGCGACTTCCGCGACAAGCCTCGCGTGGACCCGCGCTACTTCACCGACGCCGAGGGCCACGACATGCGGGTGATGATCGCGGGGCTGCGCAAGGCCCGCGAGATCGCTTCCGCCGCAGCGCTTTCGGAATGGGTGGAACGGGAACTGTATCCGGGTCCGCAGGCCGAGACCGATGCCGAACTAGCCGACTACATCCGGCGCACCCACAACACCGTCTACCACCCGGTCGGCACCGTGCGGATGGGCGCACCGGATGATCCGATGAGCCCGCTCGACCCGGAACTGCGGGTCAAGGGCATCGAGGGACTGCGCGTGGCCGACGCCTCGGTGTTCCCGGCCCACACCACGGTGAACCCGAACATCACCGTCATGCTGGTCGGCGAACGCTGCGCCGAACTGGTGGCTGCCGACCGAAAGTAATTCACCCGCAGTCCACTCGCCGCACTTCGGTGGTGGCGGCGGTGACGACCGTACCTGCCCGATCGCGCGGGCGCAGTTCGGCGAGTGGCCGGCCGTCGCGGTCCACGAGCGTCGAGCGGGGCTCGTCGTCGGCGAAGGCATGGCTCTCCCCCCACTGCCGCAGCGCGACAACGACGGTGAACAGGTCCTGCCCCGCCGGCGTCAGCTCGTAGACGTGCCGTTTGCCGCTCGCGGTCGCGCTGGTGGCGAGGATGCCGTCGTCGACGAGTCGGCGGAGGCGGTCGGCGAGGATGTTGCGCGCTATCCCGAGCCGCTGTCGCAAGTCGGTGAACGACGCCGGTCCGTCCATGGCGTCGCGCACGATGAGCAGACTCCAGCGATCACCCACCAGGTCGACAGTTCGCGCCACCGGGCAGGTGGTATCGGTCCATTCGCGGTCGACACGGACCGTCGAAGCCATGGGCCACCTCCAAATAGGTTGCAATTCGAAACCATTATTGCCTACCTTTGATTTGGTTTCATTTTGCTACTCTTTTGGAGGTCCGGTGGCTACACGACTGACGCGAGCACAACGGGTGATGCTGGCGGTGGTGTGCGCCGCGGCGGTCTCCACGGTCTACGCGATCCAGCCGGTTCTCACCGTGGCGGGTGCGGAATTGGGGCTGTCGCCGCAGTCGTCCGGCGTCCTGATCGCCGCCGGGCAGATCGGGTATTTCGCCGGACTGATTCTGCTGGTCCCACTCGGTGACCTGGTAAACCGCCGTCGGCTCATCGGCGGCATGCTCGCGCTCACCTCGGTCGGGGCCGCGATCGCCGCCGTCGCGCCCACCGGTGTCGTCGCGGTCGCCGGACTCGCGGTCGCCGGAGTGTTCGCGGTCGTCGTCCAGGTGACCGTGGCCTACGTCGCCGCTGTTTCCGCGCCCGGTGAACGGGGCCGCAATATCGGCGCCGTCACCTCCGGTGTGGTGATCGGCATCCTCGGGGTCCGTGTCGTCGCGGGTCTGCTGGGTGACACGCTCGGCTGGCGGGCAGCCTATGCGGCGCTCGCGGTGCTCTGCGCGACGCTCGCCGTCCTCACCCGGAAGATTTTGAGTCCGGACATCAGAACCCGCGATGATCGGTACACCCAGGTGCTGCGGTCCACGGGACGGCTGGTGACCACGGACCGGCTGTTTCTGAGCCGGGGCTCGATCACTTTCTTCGTCTTCGCGTCCTTCGGATCGCTGTGGAGCGGCCTCGCGCTCCCCCTCGCTGCGCACCCCTGGTCGTTGGGCACGACCGAGATCGGGCTGTTCGGGTTGTTCGGTCTCGCGGGCGCCCTCGGCGCGGGCCGGGCGGGGCGGTGGGCCGATTCCGGTCATGCGCAGCGGGTCACCGGCTCGGCCCTGCTGATGCTCGCCGTGTCCTGGTTGTTCATCGCGCGGACCGGGACGGTGGTACTGCTCGTCGTCGGCGTCGTACTGCTCGACTTCGCCGTCCAGGCTGTGCACGTGAGCAGTCAGCATTTGCTGACCACCGCACATCCCGACCGCGCGGGCAGCGTCATCGGTGCCTACATGACCTTCTACGCACTGGGGTCCGCGCTCGGCGCGGTCACCACGACCTGGGCTTACACCGTGTGGGGATGGTGGGCGTCCTGCCTGTTCGGCGCGCTCTACGCCCTGGCCGGGTTCGCCGTGTGGGCGGCGGCCCAGCTCTCACGCGTCGGCGTCATGGCCTCGCCGGAATCACCCTCGGTGCCGGTGGGATGCGCTGTCGCTCAACGAAAATAAATGAGCCGACATTCCGGACATGGTGTGTCACCATGATTCACACGAGCCGACATCGCGCCAGACGAGACCGGCAGAGCACGCTGAGAGGAGGAGACGACCGTGAAACCAGCTGTAGCACAGCATGATTCGAAGCCCGGATATCAGAGCACCGGACATCGCAGCGCCGAGATGCGCGAAACCGGTCGTCTCCCCGTCGCGCACTGAGCGCACCTCCCTCTCCATTTCCGCTCGCTTCTTCGAAACATGGTGATTTGCGATGATGATTCGTCATGCCGTCGTGCCGACGGCGCCCGCTGCCGACAACTGGATACACAGCCGCGTGCTGGTGCTCAACGCCAGCTACGAGGCACTCGACGAGATCACCGCCGATCGGGCGGTGACACTGCTGCTCAGCGGGGCCGCAGAATCGGTCATCGACCGGGTGCCACGCTTCCCGATCCGCTCGCAACACCTCGAAGTGGTCTTGCCGGAGACGATCCGGTTGCTGCGCTACGTGTACCTGGCGCATGTGCGACCGGTCGGCGAGGACAGCCGCGCCACCCTGGCCGGTGTGCTGCGCCGCGACAAGCACCGATGCGGCTACTGCGCGAACTGGGCGGCCACCGTCGACCACATTCGCCCGCGCAGCCGGGGTGGCCCCAACACCTGGGGCAATCTCGTGGCCTGCTGCGCACCCTGCAATACGACCAAGGCCGACCGCACCCCGGAAGAGGCGGGGATGCGGTTGCTGTGGGAGCCCAAGGCACCCGACCCGCTCGCCAGCACACAGCGCCGGATCTGGAAGGAGTACGCGCCGTGACCACCGCATTGACCGAACTGCTCACCCTGTCCGATTCCGGTCGGTGGCATCGTGCCGCCTGCCGGGGCGATCCCAACCACGAGGCGTGGTTTCCGTACCCGTCGCAGGATTTCGACTACGCCCGCCGCATCTGCGCCGGTTGCCCGTTGCTCGCGGGGTGCACCGAGTACGCGGCGCGGACCGGTCAGTCCGGGGTGTGGGGTGGTCGTGAATACGACCGCGGCCGCGTGGTCCGCGAATGACCGGACCGGGGGCCGGGCGTCGACCACGACGCTCGGCCCCTGGCTGTGAGCAGCGACGATGCGCCGGGGGATGCGCGGTGCGCCGCGCCGGCGGCGAGTCCTTAAACTTGCCGCGTGGGTACACATCGCAGCGGGACCAGATCTCGACGTATCAGCAAAGGTCCGGTTATCGCGGCATCGGTGCTCGTGCTCGTACTCGTGGCCGTGTTCGCCTGGTTCCAGCTGCGCGATCGTGCCGCCGAATCCGATGTGGCCGCCGCGGCCGAATGTGTGGAGGGGCCCGCCGCCCTCGATGTCACCGTGGACCCGGCCGTGGCCGGTCCGGTACGTGCGGCCGCGGAACGGTTCAACGCGACCGAGCCGCGCGTGCGTGACCATTGCGCGCGCGTCGAGGTGACGGCCCGGCCGTCGGCGGCGCTCGTCGGCGCGCTGGCCGACACCAGCACCTGGGAACCCGGCCTCGGCCCGAAGCCCGGGCTGTGGATCGCCGACTCGAGCCGTTCGATCGAGCTGGTCCGGGTGCCCGGTTTGATCGAGGGCACCCCGGCCTCCATCGCGACCAGCCCCATCGTGCTCGCGGTGCCCGATCCGCTGCGACAGGCACTCGAGCAGCACCAGATCACCTGGGCCGACCTGCCCCGATTGCAGCAGGGCTCGCTCGACGAGATCGGCTTGAACGGGTGGGGTGGGCTGCGGATGGCGCTGCCCTCGGGTGACGCGACCACCGCGGCCGCTGCCGCGATCGGTTCCGCGGTGTCGGGCACCGACCCGCTCACCGAGCAGGCCGCCGCGTCCGGACAGGTGGTCGCCGCCATTTCTGGTCTAGCCGCCGCTGCCCAGAAACCCGCCGACCTGACCACGGCGATGGCCGCGATCAGCGCGGATCCGGCCGCGAACGATATCCACGCGGTGGCCGCTACCTCCCAGCAACTGGGGAGCGGTGGGCTCACCGCGTTCCGTCCGGCGGGCACCGCGCCGCTGGCGGATTACCCGGCGGCGGTGCTGTCGGGTCCGTGGGTCGACAAGATCCAGAATCTCATCGCCTCGCGCTTCATCGACTTCCTGCGGGCTCCCGAGCAGGCGGCCGCGTTCGCCGCCGACGGTTTCGGCCCGGCCATCGGCTCGGCGCCCGCAAATCCGGGCAAGGCGGCGCTCGAGAAGGTGCGCGCCACCATCGACAACCCGGTGCTCGGTGTGAATGCCACTGTGCTGCTCGATGTCTCGTCGTCGATGGGCACCACCGACGGCTCGATGACCCGCCTGGCCACGTCGGGCGCCGCGCTCGCCTCGACCCTGCAGGTGATGCCGCCCGACTTCGGGCTCGGACTGTGGACCTTCGGCAAGAATCTCGACGGAAACGATCCGTACCAGGTGAACGTCGCCACCGGCCTACTCACCGACGCCCAGCGCAATGCCGTGGGATCGGCGGTCACCTCGCTGAAGCCGAGCACGGTGAGTACCGACCAGGCGTATCCGAGTCTGCTCGCCGCCTATCGCGCGGCGGTGGCGAACTACTCCCCCGGCCGCACCAATTCGATTCTGCTGATCACCGACGGACCGGACGACGATTCCTCGCTGACCGGCGCCGATCTGCTCGCCCAAATCGCGGCCGCCGACCAGTCCGGCAAGCCGGTGCGGGTGGACATCATCGTGGTCGGTGGCGAAGGCACCCAGACCCTGCAGGAGCTGTCCGCGCAGACGGGCGGCACGTACACCCGGATGCCGACCAGCAACGATCTCGGCTTCGGAACGGCGGTGGTCAAGGCGCTGACCACACCGTAGTCAGCCCCATACGGCCCGTAACGGGTCGAGTGCCTCGTCGACGTAGGCGGCGACGGGTCGGTCGCCGCCGTCGAGGAACCACTGTTCGAGCGCGGCGAGGTAGCCGAAGATGAGCGCGTTGGTCGCCACCTTGGCCTGCGCCTCGGTGAAACGGCCGGTCGAGCCGAGCAGCGGTGACAGCCGTCGGCTGGTGCGGTCGGCCGAGGCGTAGGCCGCGCGCCGAACCGATGGTTCGGTGAAGTGATAGCGCAGGCTGCGCCGCCACGGGCCGGGTTCGGAGCCCGATTCGTTCGTGCCCGTGTCGTACTCGTGCACGGAGCGGATGAGGCTGCCGATCGGATCGTGCGGATCGACGATCTCCGCGAGCTGTTCGTCGCTGAGGTTGTCGAACTCGTCGGCGACGATGATGCCCTCCTTGGTGCCGAAGAGCCGGTAGACCGTCGAGGGCGAGACCTCGGCCGCGGCGGCGATCTCCTCGATGGTGACCGCGGCGAAGCCCTTCGCGTCGAACAGGTCGAGCGCGCGTTCCTGAACGGTGTGCATGGCGTTGAGCCGCCAGCGTTCGCGTAGTCCAGCCATGCGGACCAGATTATCAGGAAGTCACTGTCTGGTGACTGCCACTCTCATTCAGACATTGACTGTCCGTAACGACGCTCGTACAGTCGCTGTCTAGAGACAGTGACTTTCTGAATCGAGTGTGCGATGACGACGACAATCGAACGTCCCGAGGCGGAGTCGGTGACGCATTGCCCGCCGCCGACTCTTGTGACATCGGTCCGCCCCTACCTCCCCGGCTTCGCCGTGGTGATGATCGCGCAGGTCATCGGCTCGCTGGCCGGGCTGGCGCCGTTGCTCGCGGTGGTCGAGGTCGGCCGGGTGCTGTTGTCGGCCGGACCGGTCGATCACGACCGGGTGTGGCTCGCGGTGGCGATCGGCGCGATCGGTCTGCTGATCCGGCTGGTGTTCACCGGTGCGGCGGCCGGGCTCGGGCACGTCCTCGACGGCCGGGTGCAGCTGGGATTCCGGCGGCAGCTCGCCGCCCAGCTGGGGCGCGTGCCGATCGGCTGGTTCTCCGGGCGCCGAACCGGTGAGCTGGCCAAGGTGGTCGGCGACGACGTGAGCGCGGTGCATCCGGTGCTCGCGCACGCGCCCGGTGAGCTGGTGTCGGCGTTCGTGGTGCCACTGGTGTCGCTGGCGTATCTGTGCACGGTGGACTGGCGGCTCACGCTCGTCACGCTCGTCCCGGTCCTGCTCGCGCTCCTGCACGTGCCGCTGCTCCTGCTGCCGGCGAGGGAGCGCGAACAGCGGGAGTTCGACGCCGCGATGGGTCGCATCGCCGACGCGGTGGTGGAGTTCGTGCAGGGCATCGCGGTGGTCAAGGCCTTCGGCGGCGGTGATCGGGCACATCGCCGATTCCGCACGGCCGCAGACGAATTCGCCGATACGTTTCTGCGTTTCGTCCGCGGTCTCGCCCCGGTGGCGGCCGGGATGCAGCTGGCGTTGTCGCCGCCGTTCGTGCTGCTGGTGATTCTGAGCGGCGGCACCTTCCTGCTCACCCGTGGCGAGCTGGCCGCCGCCGATTTGTTGCCGTTCCTGCTGCTCGGGCTCGGTCTGACCGCCCCGGTCGCGGCGCTGCAACACGGTTTCGACGATCTGCAGGCCGCCGGGCACGCGATCGGCCGGATCAACGAGGTGCTCGCCGTGCGGCCACTGCCCGAACCGGCGCGACCTGTGGCTCCGCGCGGGCACCGGGTCGAATTGCGGGACGTGCGTTTCGGCTACGACGACCGGGAGGTGCTGCGCGGTATCGATCTGGTCCTCGAGCCGGGTACCGTCACCGCGCTGGTCGGACCGTCGGGGAGCGGTAAATCGACACTGGCGCAACTACTTCTGCGATTCTTCGATCCGAGTCACGGCAGCGTCGTCCTCGGTGGTGCCGACCTGCGCGACATCGGCAGCGATCGGCTCTACCGGTCGGTGTCGTTCGTCTTCCAGGATGTCCGACTGCTGCGCGCCTCGGTGGCCGACAATATCGCGCTCGCGGTGCCGCACGCCGACCGCGAACGGGTGATCGAGGCCGCCCGGCTGGCCGGGATCCACGAACGGATTCTCGACCTGCCGCACGGGTACGACACCGTTCTCGGCGAACAGGCAGGGCTGTCCGGCGGTGAGGCACAACGGCTTTCGCTCGCCCGGGCTCTGCTGGCCGACACCCCCGTACTGGTGCTCGACGAGGCGACCGCGTTCGCCGACCCGCAGACCGAGCGGGCATTGCGGCGGGCCATGGCGAACCTGCGCGGTGACCGAACGGTGCTCGTCATCGCCCATCGACACGAAACCATCGCCGACGCCGACACCGTCGTCCTGCTGCGGGACGGCGTGATCGTCGAGGGCGGCGCACCCACCCGGCTGCTGGCCGAGGGCGGCGCGTTCGCCGCGTTCTGGCGGGCCGAACAAGGAAGCGAGCTGTCATGATCCGCACACTGTTACGGGTACTCGGCCATCAGTACGCGGGCCCGGTTCGCCGGACTGTGGTGTCGATGAGTGTCACCGCCGTGCTCGAAGGGTTGTCCTACCTGCTGCTCGTTCCCGTGCTGCGTGAGCTGTTCGGCAGCGAACCCGCGCGGGCCTGGCCGTGGCTGATCGGGTTCGGGTGCGCGGTCGCGGTGTACGCCGTGCTGCGTTATGTCAGCGATCTGTCGGGGTTCCGCTCGGGCACCACGCTGCTGCGCGGCACCTACCACCGCATCGGCGACCACCTCGCGCGGCTGCCGGTCGGCTGGTTCGGGCCGGACCGGGTGGGTGAGGTGTCTGTACTGGCCAGCCGGGGTGTACTCGAGGCGATGGGCGTGATCGCGCATCTGCTCAGCCCGTTCATCACCGCGACGTTGACGCCGGCGACCATCGTGGTGGTGATCGCCATTTTCGATTGGCGGCTCGGACTGGCCGCGCTGATCGCCGTCCCCCTGGTGGCCGCGGTGCAGATCCGGGCGAGTCGCGCGCTGGCGGCCACCGACGCCGAACGCCACGCCCGCGATCACGAGGCGGCGGGCCGCGTCATCGAATACCTGCGGGCCCAGCCGGTGCTGCGCGCGGGTGGCCGAAGCACCGAGCGGTTCGGTCTGCTCGACGATGCGTTGCGGGAGCTGCAGCGGGCCACTCATCGCTCGGTGCGCACCGCGCTGCCGGGGATGGTCGGTCTCACGCTCGTCGTCCAGACCATGTTCACCGTGCTGCTCGCCCTCGGCGCCTACCTCGCCCTCGGCGGCCGGATCGGCGCCGCCGAACTGTTGGCGATCCTGGTGCTCGCCGCCCGTTGCGCCGAACCGTTGCTGTCACTGGCCGATCTGGGTGGCAAGCTGCGCAGCGCGCACTCTCAACTCACCCGACTGGACGACCTGCTCAGCACCGAACCGCTTCTCGAACCACGCGATCCCATCCAACCGCTCCGCCACGATCTCGAGTTCGATGCCGTGGGCTTCGCGCGCGACGGTCACACCGTGCTGGACGGGCTGACGTTCCAAGTGCCGCAGGGGCAGCGGTTCGCTATCGTCGGTCCCTCCGGCGCCGGGAAATCCACGGTGCTCCAATTGCTCGCCCGATTCCACGATGTCGACGCGGGCGCGGTGCGCATCGGCGGTGTCGATGTGCGCGACATCGATACCGCGACCCTGATGTCGTCCATCGCCATCGTCTTCCAGGACGTGTACCTGTTCGACGGCACGATCGAGAACAACATCCGCCTCGGCCGCCCCGACGCCACCGACGCCGAGGTGCGGGCGGCGGCGACCGCGGCCGGACTGGACGAAGTGGTCGACCGTTTGCCCGGCGGCTGGGCGGCCGCCGTCGGCGAGGGCGGCGCGCTGCTGTCCGGTGGTGAGCGCCAACGTGTTTCGATCGCCCGCGCCCTCTTGAAGGACGCACCGATCGTCCTGCTCGACGAAGTCACCTCGGCACTCGACCCCGCCAACGAGGCAGCCGTCCATCGTGGCATCGAACGCCTGATGGCCGGGCGAACAGTCATCGTCGTCGCCCACCGCCTACGCACGGTCCGAACCGCCGACCGCGTCCTCTTCCTGGACAAGGGTCGTGTCGTAGAGCAGGGCACCCACCCCGAACTCATCGAAACGGGCGGGCGCTATACGGATTTCGTCGACATCACAGATCCTGCTGTCGCGACGAATTGATGATCGCGGGGACACCCGCGCCTTGCGACACGGGTGTCCCCGCACAGCATCGCGACCCACCGGCCGTAGCGGCCAACCGACTCGGGCCGCATGCGGTGAACATCCGAGACGGAATCGACGCATGGGGCGGAGTCCGGCCTGAGACCTCGGTCCGTGTCGTCACTCCCGGCGGTGGACGCCTACCCGGGCGCACCGTCGTCGCGCTGTCCGCACGGCCACGGTGGGGACGAGTCGATGCGTGTCCACAGAAGCGTCAGCCTGGTGAAACCTCGACCAGCGCACCGGATTCCATGGCCACCCAGAGGTGGCCGGTGGAATCCACCGTGAGTCCGTGGGGTTCGGCGCCGGGGAGGGTGAGGTGGTCGATCTTGCCGTCGGTGTCGATCCGGCCGAGGTCTCCGCTGGCCCATTCGGTGAACCAGAGCGCGCCGCCGGGGCCGGAGACGATCGCGTGTGGGCGTGAATCACGGTCCGGCAGAGCGTATTCGATGACAGTGCCCGCGCTGTCGATGCGACCGATCGCGCCCACGCCGATCTCGGTGAACCACACCGCACCATCGGGGCCGGCGGCGATGCCGACCGGTGCCGCCGAAGGGGTGGGCAGGGGGTGCAGTGTCACCGTGAGGTCGGTGTCGATGCGGCCGATCGCGTTGCCCTGGTTCACCGTGAACCAGACCGCGCCGTCGGAGCCCGCGGTGATCATCGACGGCATTCCGTCGACGGCGACCCCCTCGATCCCGCCGTCACCCGCGATCCGGCCGACCCGACCGGCCTGCAATTCGGTGAACCACATACCGCCTGGCCCAGCGCAGACACCATAGGGCCCGTCCATCGTCAGACTGCTCACCGCGCCGTCGAGGGTGATCCGGCCCAGCCGGCCACCGTGGAACTCGGTGAACCACAGGGCGTTATCGTCTCCCGCCACGATCACCGTGGGTTGTCCGCCGACGGGGTCGAGGGCGAAGGTCTCGACCTGCCCTTCGGCATACCGCCCGATGGCACCCTGGGTCACCAGGGTGAACCACAACGCACCGTCCGGTCCGACGGTGACCCCGTACGGTGCTCCGGCTACCTCGATCTCGCGCACTATCTCGCCGATACTCAACGATTCGATCCCCTCCTGGTCATGGGAACATCCCGCCCCATCCGCCACCGTACCGACCGTCGCCACGCCGGGCAGCCCTCCGGGTGCCCGAATTCCGGTCGTGAACGAATCCGGGCCCCGCCGAACGGCATCGGCGGGGCCCGGATCAGTGGGGATCAGTCCTGGTAGGCGTCGAGCGGCGGGCAGGAGCAGACGAGATTGCGGTCGCCGAACGCACCATCGATGCGACGCACAGCAGGCCAGATCTTCGGCCGGGCGTGTCCCACACCGCGTGGGTACACGGCGGTTTCACGGCTGTAGGGGTGGCCCCACTCGCCGACCAGGCAGGCCGCGGTGTGCGGTGCGCCGCGCAGCGGGTTGTCGGTGACCGGCCAGACGCCTGCGGCGACCTGGTCGATCTCGCCGCGGATGGCGATCATGGCGTCGATGAAGGCGTCGAGTTCCTCGAGATTCTCGCTCTCGGTCGGCTCCACCATCAGCGTGCCCGCCACCGGGAAACTCATGGTCGGTGCGTGGAAACCGTAGTCCGCCAAACGCTTTGCCACATCGTCGACGGTGACACCGGTCTGCTTGGTGATCTCGCGCAGATCCAGGATGCACTCGTGGGCGACCATCCCGTTCTCGCCGGTGTAGAGCACCGGGAAGTAGGCGTCGAGGCGGCGCGCGATGTAGTTGGCCGACGCGATGGCCGTCAACGTCGCCGCGCGCAGGCCCTCGGCGCCCATCATCCGGATGTAGGCCCAGGTGATCGGCAGGATCGAGGCCGAACCGTACTCGGCGGCCGACACCGCGTGCGAACCGTTCTCGAGCGGATCACCCGGCAGGTACTGCGCCAGGTGCGAACGCACCGCCACCGGGCCCACGCCCGGACCGCCGCCGCCGTGCGGGATGCAGAAGGTCTTGTGCAGGTTCAGGTGGCTCACATCGCCGCCGAACCGGCCCGGACGGGCAAGTCCGACAAGGGCATTCAGGTTCGCACCGTCCACGTACACCTGACCGCCCGCGTCGTGCACCAGCGCGCACAGCTCGGCGACCTCGTGCTCGTACACACCGTGGGTGGACGGGTAGGTGATCATGATGCAGGCCAGCCGCTCGGCGTGGTCGGCGATCTTGGCGCGCAGGTCGTCGAGATCGATGTCGCCGTTCTCGCGGCACTTCACCACCTCGACCCGCATGCCGACCATGGCCGCCGAGGCGGCATTGGTGCCGTGCGCGCTGGACGGAATCAGGCAGGTGTCGCGGTGATCGTCGCCACGGTCCAGGTGGTAGCGACGGATCGCGAGCAATCCCGCGTACTCACCCTGGCTACCGGCGTTGGGCTGCAGGCTCACCGCGTCGTAGCCGGTGATCTCGCACAGCCACTGCTCGAGGTCGGCGACGAGCTTGCGGATGCCGGGCGAGTCCTCGGTGGGGGCGAAGGGGTGCAGCCGCGCGAAACCGGGCCAGGTGATGGCCTCCATCTCGGCGGTCGCGTTGAGCTTCATGGTGCAGGAACCGAGCGGAATCATGCTGCGGTCCAGGGCGATGTCCTTGTCCGAGAGCGAACGCAGGTAGCGCAGCATGGCGGTCTCGGTGTGGTGGCGGGTGAACGCCGGATGGGTCAGGTACTCCGAGGTGCGGGTCTCGATGCCGACCGGTTCGGCGCCCGCGCCGGATTCGGGAGTCAGTGCGGTGCCGAAGGATTCGACGACGGCGGCGACATGGGCTTCGGTGGTGGCCTCGTCACAGGCGATGGAGACGTGGTCGGCGTCGACCAGTCGCAGGTTGATCCCCTTCGACTTCGCCTTGGCGACAACGGCTTCGGCACCACCGGGCACGTGCGCGAGCACCGTGTCGAAGAAGGAGCCGTGCACCACCGCACCGCCGAGACCGGTCGCGACGGCGGCGGCGTGCTCGTGCACCCGGCGCGCGATGGCCCGTAGTCCGTTGGCACCGTGGTAGCTCGCGTACATGGCGGCGAGGATGGCCAGCAGCACCTGGGCGGTACAGATGTTGGAGGTGGCCTTCTCGCGGCGGATGTGCTGCTCACGGGTCTGCAGCGCCAGGCGATAGGCCGGGGCGCCGTCGGCGTCGACCGACACACCGACCAGGCGGCCCGGCAGTTGACGGGCGAACGCGGTGCGCACGGCGAGGTACCCGGCGTGCGGGCCACCGAAGCCCATGGGGACACCGAAACGCTGGGTGGTCCCGAAGCACACGTCGGCGCCCTGTTCGCCGGGCGGGGTGATCAGGGTCATCGCCAGCAGGTCGGCACCGGCGGCGACCAGCGCGCCACGCTCGTGGGCGGCGGTGAACACCTCGGTCCAGTCGACGATGCGGCCCGACGCGCCGGGGGTCTGCACGATCACGCCGAAGAAGTCGCCCTCGGGCAGCACTCCGGTGGACAGGTCCGCCTCGACGAGTTCGATGCCGAGCGGCTCGGCGCGGGTGCAGATGATGGTCTTGGTCTGCGGGAACAGGTCGGTGTCGAGCAGCAGCCGGTTCGACTTGGACTTGCCCGCGCGGCGCAACAATGTCATCGCCTCGGCGGCGGCGGTCGCCTCGTCGAGCATCGAGGCGTTGGCCACGTCCATGCCGGTCAGATCCGAGACCAACGTCTGGAAGTTGAGCAGCGCCTCTAGCCTGCCCTGGCTGATCTCGGGCTGGTACGGGGTGTAGGCGGTGTACCAGGCGGGGTTCTCGAGCAGGTTGCGCACCAGCACGGGCGGGGTGAGCGTGTCGTAGTAGCCGAGCCCGATCATCGAGGTGGCGACGGTGTTGGCCTGGGCCAGGCCGGCCAGCTCGGCGAGTACCTCGTGTTCGCTCGCGGGCGCGGGCAGGGCGGCGAGGCCGGACTCGTCGAGGATGGTGGCGGGCAACGCCGTGGTCGCGAGCGCGTCGACGGACTCGACGCCGATGGTCGCGAGGATCCGGGCGAGTTCGTCGGAATCGGGTCCGATGTGGCGGTCGGCGAACGAACGGGTCACGGCAGCTCCAGGTCGGGCGGGTCGGCCTCGTGGCCGACGGGTACCAGCCCTCCCCCTCTGTCTGTGCGCCTGAGAGATTCGGTGGCCGGTCGAAACCGTGCCCCTTTCCCCGTGGGCGGGCAGCCGGATGCCACCGCTTTCCAGAGGCGTCGAATCACCGCGCGGTCCCTGTTGCCTGAGAGATTGACGGGGAGGTGCTGCTCCTTCGGCGCCCGGACTCTTGCGATCCCAGGACTCTCCCGCACGACGGCGACGCACCCCCGAGTCTAGAGGCAGCAAACCCCCGGTCGCGCCACCAGGGGCCCGCCGGGGGTGTAGTGCTCGTCACTCCCCCACCGTGACGGGGAGACGTTTCGATCCCCCTGCGCGCAACCGGTGAATCCGACGGCCCGCTGCGCGATCGTGAGGGCATGACTTCCACCTCCGCGTCCGCGATCACAGACTCCGAGCTCGATGCCGTCTTCGCCCCGATCTTCGACCGGATCGCCGCCGGTGCGGTGGCCAGGGAGGTCGACCGCAGATTGCCCTTCGACGAGGTCACCTGGCTGAAGGAGGCGCGGTTCGGTGCCCTGCGGGTACCGGTCGAGTTCGGCGGCTACGGTGCGAGCGTGCGTCAGCTGTTCCGGCTGCTCATCGACCTGGCGGCCGCCGAGTCGAACCTGCCGCAGGCACTGCGGGTGCACTGGTCGTTCGTGGAGGATCAGCGGCTGGCCGAGCCCGGCCCGCAGCGGGAGCGGTGGTTGCGGGCGGTGGCCGCAGGGACGCTGGTCGGTAACGCGATCACCGAACCCGGGGTGGGCGCCGTCGACCGGTATCGCACCCGGCTGACCGAGGACGGTGACCGGCTGCTCCTCAACGGGGTGAAGTACTACAGCACCGGTTCGCTGTTCGCCGATCACATCCTGGTCGCCGCCGACCGTGCCGGTGAGCGCCTCGGTGTGCTGGTCGACGCGAACGCCGAGGGGGTGGTGCAGCACGACGACTGGGACGGTTTCGGACAGCGGCTCACCGCCAGCGGCACCACCGAGTTCACCGATGTCGTGGTGGCGCCCGATCGCGTCCTCGGGCCCGGCTACGGTGTCGCGGGCCCCACCTACGGCACCGCCTACCTGCAGTTGGTGCAGCTCGCGGTGCTCGCCGGGATCGCCGCTCGCGCCGAGCGCGACGCCAAAGAATGGGTGAGCGCGCGCACCCGCACCTACACGCACGCCTCGGCCGACCTGCCGCGCGAGGACCCCCTTGTCCAGCAGGTGATCGGCAAGTTGTCGGCGGCGGCGTTCACCGCTCGCGCGACCGTGCTGGCCGTCGCGGACATTCTCGACCGCGTCCTCGACGCCGGGGCGAACGACCACGGCGACCTCGCCGCGGCCGAACTGGCCGCCGCGCAAGCACAACTCGCGGTGATCGATATCGTCCTGGCCGCCACGACACAGCTGTTCGAGCTCGGTGGCGCGTCCATCGTGTCCGAACAGCTGCGCTTGGACCGGCACTGGCGCAACGCACGCACCGTTTCCGTGCACAATCCGGCGATCTTCAAAGCCCGGGCCGTCGGTGACTACCTGCTCAACGGCACCGAGTTGCCGTTCGGTTGGAGCGCGGGCGAGCGCCGCACGGAGGTGTCGCGATGAGCAGGCCGATCCGCTTCAACGCGTTCGACATGAACTGCGTGGCCCACCAGTCACCGGGACTGTGGCGTCATCCACTCGACCAGTCCCACCGCTACACCGACATCGGGTACTGGACCGAGCTGGCGAAACTCCTGGAACGCGGGCGGTTCGACGGCATCTTCATCGCCGATGTCCTCGGCACCTACGACGTGTACGGCGGCGACGACACCGCCGCGCTGCGCCAGGGTGCGCAGACCCCGGTCGCCGATCCGCTGCTGCTGGTGTCGGCGATGGCGGCGGTGACCGAGCATCTGGGCTTCGGCATCACCACCGGCACCGGGTTCGAGCATCCGTTCCCGTTCGCGCGCCGCATGTCGACCCTCGACCACCTCACGCGCGGGCGCCTCGGCTGGAATGTGGTGACGGGCTATCTGCCTTCGGCGGCAAGGAATTTCGGTGACGCCGATCAACTCGATCACGACGAACGCTACGACCGGGCCGACGAGTACCTCGAAGTGCTCTACAAGCTCTGGGAGGGCTCGTGGGAGGACGACGCGGTGATCCGCGATGCCGATCGCGGCATCTACACCGACCCGGCGAAAGTCCACCACATCGGTCACTACGGCAAGCACTACACCGTGCCCGGAATCCACGTGTCGGAGCCGTCACCGCAGCGCACGCCGGTGATCTATCAGGCGGGCGCCTCACCGCGCGGAGTCCGGTTCGCGGCCGAGAACGCCGAAGCGATCTTCATCGCCGGTCCGTCCAAACGCGTGCTGGCGCACACTGTTTCGCGAGTTCGCGATGCGTTGGAGGCGGCAGGGCGCGGGCGGTACGAGGCCAGGATCTACGCGCTGGCCACCATCATCACCGACGAGACGGACGCGGCAGCACGGGCCAAACACGAGGAATACCTGTCCTACGCGAGCGTCGAGGGCGGGCTGGTGTTCATGTCGGGCTGGATGGGAATCGACCTGTCGCGATACGACCTCGACGCCCCGATCGGTGAGGTGCACAGCAACGCCATCCAGTCCGCGGTGGCGGCGTTCCAGGAATTCGACGACGACGGCCGCGAATGGACCGTGCGCGACATCGGGCGCTGGGCGGGCATCGGTGGGATGGGGCCGGTGTTCACCGGTTCCGGCGAAACCGTCGCCGACCTGCTGCAGGAGTGGGTCGCCGACACCGATCTCGACGGATTCAACCTCGCCTACGCCATCACCCCCGGCACGTTCGAGGACATCGTGCGCCATGTCGTTCCGGTGTTGACCGAACGCGGTGTGTACCGCACCGAATACGAGCCGGGGACCTTGCGCAACGCCCTCTTCGGGGCCGGTGATCGGCTACCCGAGCACCATCGTGGTGCCGGATATCGCGTCGGTGGTCCGCGGTCGACCGTGCTGCCGCACGCGGTGTCACGGCCGGGATCGGTGAACGCATCAGCGGGCGCGTAGGAATCAATTCGCGCTGATCGCAACACTCTTCATCGGGTGCAGGTCAGCGCAGTATTCCGGTATGACATCGCAGACTCCCGCTTCCCGCTCCACTCGTTCGGCCGCGGTAATCGGCGCCGGCCAAACCGGCGTCACTGCGGCGCTAGGACTACTCGACGCCGGTTTCACCGTCACCCTCTACAGCGACCGAGATCAACGCGCACTGCGCGACGAGGTCCCCGCCACCGGCACCGCCCTCGAATTCGGCGAAACCCAGCAGGCCGAAGCCGCGCTCGGGCTCGACAGCTACACCGGCCGCGCACCCCGCCACACCGGACTCAGTGTCCGCATCGCCGGACCGGAGAACGCCGAACTGATCGCGTTCGACGGCACCTTCGACGGGTATGTCGGGGTCGCGGTCGACACCCGCCTCAAGGCCGACGAACGACTCACCGCCTTCCGGGCGCGCGGCGGCGAGTTCGTCGTCGACGACGTCACCCCGCAGGCACTGGACGCGATCGCCGCCGCCAACGACCTCACCCTGGTCGCCACCGGTCGCGGCGGATTGTCCGGCCTCTTCCCGATCGACACCACCCGCACCGTCTACGACAAGCCGCAACGCTCGCTGCTCACCGTCACCGTGACCGGCCTCGGTTACGACTCCGGCGTGTTCGCACACCGCGGCCCGGCAGGCGGTGCGCACAGCCTGTTCTCCATCCTGGCCGAGCAGGGCGAAGCGTGGTGGGGTCCGTACCTGCACAAGGACGTGGGCCCGAGCTGGGCCTTCCTCGGCTGGGCACGTCCCGGCAGCGACTGGGAGACCCGATTCGCCGCGGCCGATTCCGCCGAATCGGCGTTGCGCATCGTGAAAGACCTCTACCGCGACTACATCGACTGGGATCTGCCGGAGGTCCAGGCCACCCAGGTGATCGCCGAAGACCCGCACTCCTGGCTCAAAGGCGCGGTGCGGCCGGTCGTGCGGGCGGGCGTGGGACGCACCGAGGGTGGCCACCCGGTCGCCGCCCTCGGCGACACCGCGGTCGCCTACGACCCGGTCGCCGGACAGGGCGCCCAGAGCGGGCTGATCCAGGCCCAGCGCCTGGTCGCGGCCGCCGCGGTGCACGACGGGCCCTTCGACGAGCAGTGGATCGGCGAGCAGTACGCCGCGTTCCTGGCCGCCCGCAGCGATGCCGCCGCCAAGGTGACCCGGCTGTTCCTCAGCGACCCCGAGTTCGCCGACATCGGCGGCCAGTTCTTCGCCACCGCCGCCGTCGACCCGCGCTTCGCCTCGGCGCTGGTCGGGCTGCTGCACCGACCGCAGCCGTTCCTCGCCATCGACACTCCCGAGGACGCCGCCGCCTACATCACCCAGGTCACCGGCGTCGACGCGGGCGAACTGCTGGCGAAGTTCGCACCGGCGGGCCGCTTCGCGCGGTCGACATTCGCACCGGTCGCCGTCGGATAGCCACACCCCACCCGCCCGCCCGAACTCTGGAGCAACTATGACAACCGAGCGGATCACCGACCAGATCCAGTTCGCCTACTGGGTGCCGAATGTCAGCGGTGGCCTCGTCACCAGCGATATCGAACAGCGCACCAGCTGGGATTACGAGTACAACAAGAAGCTCGCGCAGACCGCGGAACGCAACGGCTTCGACTACGCCCTCTCGCAGGTGCGCTACACCGCCTCCTACGGTGCCGAATTCCAGCACGAGTCGACCTCGTTCAGCCTCGCGTTGCTGTTGGCCACCGAACGGCTCAAGGTGATCGCCGCCATTCATCCCGGACTCTGGCATCCCGCCGTGCTCGCGAAGTTCGGCGCGACCGCCGATCACCTCTCGAACGGCCGGTTCGCGATCAATGTGGTGTCGGGCTGGTTCGCGGGCGAATTCCAGGCCCTCGGCGAGCCGTGGCTCGAGCACGACGAGCGGTACCGGCGCAGCGGCGAATTCCTCGAGGTGATCCGCAAGATCTGGACCGAGGACGAGGTGAACTACGGTGGCGATTTCTATCGCATTCGCGATTTCACCCTGAAGCCGAAACCGCTCAACACCCCGAACCGGCCCAATCCCGAACTGTTCCAGGGTGGTAATTCCACGGCGGCCCGACGCAACGGCGGCCGCTACGCCGACTGGTATTTCTCCAACGGCAAGGACTTCGACGGCGTCACCGAACAGCTCGACGACCTGCGTGCCGTCGCCCGCGACAACGACCGCGAGGTGAAATTCGGGCTCAACGGGTTCATCATCGCCCGCGACACCGAGAAGGAAGCGCGCGATACCTTGCGCGAGATCATCGAGAAGGCGAACAAGCCGGCGGTCGAGGGTTTCCGCGACGCGGTGCAGCAGGCAGGAGCCTCGACCAGTGACCGCAAGGGTATGTGGGCGGATTCGTCGTTCGAGGATCTGGTGCAGTACAACGACGGGTTCCGCACGCAACTGATCGGCACACCCGAGCAGGTCGCCGAGCGGATCGTCGCCTACCGCGACCTCGGGGTGGACCTGATTCTCGGCGGCTTCCTGCATTTCCAGGAGGACATCGAGTACTTCGGGGCGAAGGTGCTGCCGTTGGTCCGTGAACTCGAGGCGGCCCGGGTTCCCGCGACGGTGGTCGGCTGATGACCGCGGCCACCGCCGGGCGCATCACCTCCGCCGACCACGCCGTGGCCGTCGCGGCCGAGCTCGCCCACGAGTTCGCGCCCGGCGCCGCCGCCCGGGATCGGGACCGCGAACTGCCCTACGCGCAGCTGGATCGCCTGGCATCGTCGGGTCTGCTCGCGATCACGGTTCCCGCCGCATTCGGTGGGGCCGATCTGGCGCCGAGCGTGGTGACGGAAGTGGTGCGGATCCTGGCGGTGGCCGATCCGAATATCGCGCAGATCCCGCACAGCCATTTCGTGTACGTGAATCTGTTGCGGCTGGCCGGCACCGACGAACAGCGACGCCGATACTTCGGCGCGGTTCTCGCCGGTGCGCGCATCGCCAACGCCCAATCAGAACGCGGTGGCCGAACCATCACCGAAATCTCGACCACGCTGCGGCCGGTGGACGGCGAATTCCGGATCGATGGCACGAAATACTATTGCACCGGTTCGCTGTTCGCGGATTTGCTCGCCGTGCTGACCCGGCTCGACGACCCCGACGAGCGCAGCGGTCTACCCGCGGGCGAATACATCGCCTATCTGCCCACCCGCACCTCGGGCGTCCGGATCGTGGACGACTGGAACGGCTTCGGTCAGCGCACCACCGGCAGCGGCACCGTTGAATTGGCGGATGTGCGGGTGCGGGCCGAGCAGCTCGTTCCCCGCGCGAAAGCCCTCACCGGACCTACCGCCTACGGCGCGTACGCCCAGCTCCTGCACGCCGCGATAGATACGGGTATCGCACGCGGAGCCCTCACCGCCGCAACCGAATTCGTGCGAAAGCACGCCCGCCCCTGGTTCGAGGCCGGGGTCGAGCGCGCCGTCGACGACCCGCTGCTCATCCAGCGGTTCGGCGAATTGGTGGTCACGGTGGCGACGGCCGAAGCGACGCTGGCGGCTGCGGCGACCGCCGTCGATTCGGCGGTCCACGCGCCCGGTGGTGACGCGGATGAGCGCGGTGCCGCCGCCCGGGCGTCCCTGGCGGTCGCGACAGCGAAGATCGTCGCCGACCGCGCCGCAGTCGAGGTATCCGCCGCGCTGTTCGAAGTCAGCGGAACCCGCAGCGCCGCCGCCGACCTCAACCTGCACCACTTCTGGCGCAACGCCAGAACCCACACCCTGCACGACCCGGTCCGCTGGAAATACCACCATCTCGGCCGCGCTCTCCTCCACGACAGCCCGCCCCCTGCCCATGGCACCTTCTGACCCTGTTTCGTCGGGCGGTGTATGCCGGGTCCTCGCCGCTCCTGCGCGAACTGGACCCGGCACCTTCCGGGGCGTTCGCCCGAGAGCGGCGCACCGCTAACCGGTTTTTCGGTTCTCCCTGGCCTTGCGCCGGTAGGACAGCTCGTCCTCCGGGCGGTCGGTGATGGCGGTGGCTCGTTCGGCGGGGAAGTCCGCGATGGCGCCGGTCAGTTCCCGCATGGCGCCGCTGACCGCGATTCCGAAGACGCCCTGCCCGCCCTGCAGTAAATCGACGACTTCCTCGGGTGAGGTGCATTCGTACACCGAGGTGCCGTCGGAGAACAGGGTGATCCCGGCCAGATCGCCCACGCCACGACTGCGCAGATGATCGACGGCGATCCGGATGTTCTGTAAAGAGATGCCCGCGTCCAGCAGACGCTTCACGATCTTGAGGACAAGGATGTCCTTGAACGAGTACAGCCGCTGGCTCCCCGATCCCGCCGCGCCCCGGATCGACGGGACGACCAACCCGGTCCGCGCCCAGTAGTCGAGCTGACGGTAGGTGATTCCCGCGACCTGACACGCGCTCGGCACCCGGTAACCGACCAGATCATCCGGAACCGAGTCGTCCGGGAACAAGCCAGGCTGCACTACATCCTGCGTTTGCTCTTCCACTGACCGCTCCTTGCTCTGCCGACGTTCTCGAGTACCGGAGTCACGACGGATGTTGCCCGACTTTCGAGGTTACTCCTGTCATTGTCGGACCCATACGGTCATCGGACCAAGCACCGTGAGCGGCGATTCCCTCGACCTCTACTTCAGGGTCAGAAAATAGTCCGGCGCTAGCTGTCGGTCGCCTTGAAATCGTCGGGAGACACCGAGTCGAGGAACTCCTTGAACTTCTCGACCTCGTCCTCGCGCTCGTCGGGCATCACCAGCCCGGCCTCGGCGAGCACCGGCTCCTCGGCGAAGATCGGGCATCCCACGCGCAACGCGATGGCTACCGAGTCCGATGGTCTGGCCGAGACCCGCAGGTCGCCGTCGAACACCAGATCGGCGTAGAAGGTGCCCTCCTGCAGATCGACGATCCGCACTTCCTTGAGGGTGTGTCCGAGTTCGGTGATGAGAATCTTGATCAAATCGTGGGTGAGCGGACGGATGGGGGTGACCCCTTCCTGCTCGAGCACGATCGCGGTGGCCTCGGCCTGCCCGATCCAGATCGGCAGATACCGCTCGCCCGCCGCCTCCCGCAGCAGCAGCACGGGCTGGTTCTGTGGCTGCTCGACACGGATGCCGATAACGCGCATCTCACTCATGCTGTCACACCTCGCATGCTCGGGCGGCCTCCGTGGTTACGCTCCGCTGCCGCCTCCGGCCCCTGACCTCTCATGCGATGCCCTGCCTCCCATACTCGCCGCCGACGGCACGACCGCTGCCCCGCTCGGTACCAACGAGTCTAGGCGAATTCAGTTGCCGAGCGCCGTACGCACTGCGGCTTTCACCAGTGCCGCATGCAGGTTCAGCGACAACGCGGCCAATTCGCGAACTGTTTCCTCGGCGCGGGCCCGCGCATCGGCGTCGCGGCTCTTCGCGATCGGTGCGGCGATCTGGGCGACCAGCGCCGCCTCACGGTCGGCGGCCAGCTTGAACGCACGCAGATGCCGTGCCTCCAAACCGAATTCGGCCATCGCCTTGGCCGCACGCGCCAGCGTCACCGCATCTGCTTCGAAGAAGCCACCCGCCCCGGGGACGATGAGTCCGGCGCGGAGCAGGTCGTCGAGGAAACGCTCCTCGATGCCCGCCTTGGCGAGCAGATCGGCGCGGGTGAGCCGCACCGCGACATCGAAACGTAATTCTTCGGGCGTGATCTCCCCCGGAACGACACCGAGGCGGCGCGGCGCGGCGGGCGCGTCGTCCTCGGTGTACTCCTTGACGCCACGCAGGGAGTGCGCGCGAGCTCGTGCCTCACGCACACCCAACGTCGCAGCACCGCTGTCGATCGCTTCCAACTGCTCCTTGATCACCTTCAACGGCAGGTACTGATCGCGCTGTGCGGTGAGCACGAAACGCAGCCGTTCGTAGTCGGCCACCGAGAACCGCCGGTATCCCGACGGTGTCCGTTCCGGCCGGATCAGGCCCTCCGATTCGAGGAACCTGATCTTGGAGATGGTGATGTCGGGAAAATCTGGTCGCAGCAGGTCGAGCACGGAGCCGATCGACATCCCTCCGCGCGCCCACTGCGCCGCCCCGGTCACAGCACTGCGCCCTTCGCGAGCACCAGCACCGGACGGGTCATCGCGAACCCGCGCCCGTCGACGACTCGGTGGCCTGCGCGCGCGGCCCCGTCAGGAAGACCAGCCGGAACTTGCCGATCTGGACTTCGTCGCCGTTCTGCAGCTCCGAGGAGTCCACCGGCTCCCGATTGACGTAGGTGCCGTTGAGGCTGCCCACATCCACCACCTGGAACGAGTCGTCGTCCTGCCGGAACTCGGCGTGCCGACGGCTGACGGTGACGTCGTCGAGAAAGATGTCACTGTCGGGGTGGCGACCGGCCGACGTGGTCGGCTGGTCGAGCAGAAAGCGCGAACCCGCGTTCGGGCCTCGCTTGACCACCAGGAGGGCGGCACCGACCGGCAGGCCCTCGACGCCCTGCACCGGCTGTTCGCCGGCCGGCTCTCCGGAGCGCGACGAATCGACCTCGTTGAGGAAATCCGCGCGGAAGACCGATGTCGTCTCGGCCGCGGTCTCCCCGTAACCCGGGTCCCTGTTCTCGCTCACCGTTTCTCTCCTCCTCGAACCTGATTATCCATGCAAGCAGGTGCTGTCTTCGGCATTGACCGTACCCTGCCGGGGCGTGCCCGTGCAGGGAGAACTGTGAAGGCTGCGTCAGCCCCCGATAACTCCTTGATAACCCGCCGCATCCAGCAGTTCGGCGAGCGCCGCGTCCAGGCTCGCCGCGTCGTCGAAGGCGAGCTCGAACAACCAGCCCGCCTCGTACGGGTCGCTGTTGAGCGTCTCCGGGGCCTGGACCAGATCCTCGTTCACCGCAACGACTTTGCCGCTGAGCGGGGCGTAGATGTCGGACACGCTCTTGGTCGATTCGACCTCGGCGATGCTCTCGCCCGCCGTGACGTCGGCGTCGGCGTCGGGCAGCTGGACGAACACCACGTCACCGAGCTGTGACTGCGCGTAGTCGGTGATACCGACACGGACCGCTGTCGGGCTGGTCCGCCGCACCCATTCGTGCTCCTCGGTGTAGTGCAGATCCTCAGGGGTCCGGGTCACAGGACGTCCTTTCGTCGTGAACGTTGCACGCAACAGTAACGGCTAGCTCCCTCGGTGCGGCACAGGCGGTATCGATCGTGCGACCGCGACCGCCAGACCCGCGTAGAGCACCCCGGTCCACACGTACAGTGCGGTGCCCCAGATCAACAGTGCCCAACCGAAGGCCCAGCCGAAACCCGCCCCCACCCAATCCATTTCCCCGGTGAGCAGCCACGGCAGACCCGACATCAGCGCGAAGGTCGCCGCTTTGCCCAGGTAGATCACTTCCGGCGCGGGCAGCTCACGGCGTTTGTACACCGACAGGGTCACGGTGAGAACAAGGTCGCGAGCGATCAAGATCACTGCCAGCCACCACGGAATCAGGTCGCGCAGGACGAAGGCGGCCAGTGTCGTCAGCAGATACAGGCGGTCGACGAACGGGTCGAGCAGGGCGCCGAGGCGTGAGGACTGATCGAGCAGTCTGGCCAGTTTGCCGTCCAGGAAATCGGTGAAGCCGCTGGCGATCAGCAGGGCGAAGGCCCAGCCGTCGGCGTGTGCGACCAGCATCAACCACAGGAAGACGGGGATGCCGATGAGGCGGAGCACGCTCAGGGCGTTGGGCACGGTCAGGATGCGGTCGCTGAACACGCCACCGCCGTCGGTGTCGCTCGTGCCAGGCGTTCCCGATTCGGTTGCCACGCCCCTGCATACCGCACCGACCCCCCGACGCGCCATCCGGCCACGCCGAAACCCGCGCCCATTTCGTGGCGGGTGATCGGTCGCGGCGCTGTCCGGCCGCGGAACCGCTAACCTCGACAGTCGTGTCCGACAGTGGTATCGATCTGCGCTCCTCCGTCTCCCCCGAGCAGGCCCGCGCCCGTGGCCGTGCCGCCGCCGCGAAGGTGCCGGTGACCGAGCGCGATCGCCCGGCCGAGAGCCCCGACCGACCGGGGGTGCTCGAGTTCGTCGAGGCCAGCAACCAGGGCAGGCTGGAACACCTGATCCCGTTGCGCATCGGCAGGATGGCGGCCTCACCGTTCAGCTTCTTCCGCGGCGCGGCGGGCCTGATGGCCGCCGATCTCGCGGCCGGCCCGGACAGCGGTCTGCCCGCCCAGGTCTGTGGCGACGCGCACGCCGCCAACTTCGGTCTCTACGGCACCCAGCGGGGCGAGATCGTGATGGATATCAACGATTTCGACGAGACGATCCTCGGGCCGTGGGAATGGGATCTCGAACGCCTCGCCGCGAGCCTCGTCCTGGCCGGACGCGAGAGCGGTGCCGACGCCGACGACTGCCTGCGCGCGGCCCGCGACGCCGCGGCCTCCTACCGCCGGACCGTCGCCGGGCTCGCCGAGCTGCCGTTCCTGCAGTCCTGGACCGATCTGCACGACGAGTCGATTCTCACCAAGGCCAAGGCCCAGGACCTGCACGACAACTTCAAGAAGGCCGCCAAGAAGGCGCGCAAGAACACCAGCGCGAAAGTGGTCGCGAAACTCACCGAGCACATCGACGATCACGAGACCGGCATCCGCAAGCATTGCTTCATCAGCGATCCGCCGGTCCTCACCGCGGTCGACGAGCGGGTCCGCGAGGCGGTGATCGACGGGCTGGAACGCTACGCGGGCACCATCCGGGAGTCGCGGCGCACGCTGCTGTCGCGGTTCGCGGTCTCCGATGTCGCGTTCCGGATCGTCGGCACCGGTAGCGTGGGGCTGCACAGCTACGTGGTACTGCTGCACGGCAACGACGGCGAGTCACTGGTGCTGCAGGCCAAACAGGCCAGGCCGTCCGCGCTCGCGCCGTTCCTACCCGCGACCACGCACCGGCACGAGGGTGAACGCATCGTCGCCGGGGCGCGCAGCGTGCAGTCCGATACCGACATCCTGCTCGGCTGGACGACCATCGAGTTCGACACGCCGCTGCCGTTCATCGTGCGTCAGTTCCGCAACTTCAAGGGCGCCATCGACCCGGCCGAGTTGTCCGCCGACGATCTCGACGACTACGGCAGGCTGGCGGGTGCGCTGCTGGCGCGGGCGCACGCGCGCTCGCTCGATCCGCGCACGCTGGCCGGATATCTGGACGGCGACGGTGCCGACGACGACCGTTTCGAGGAGGCCGTGGCACGCTTCGCGGTGCGCTACGCCGACCGCACCGAAGCCGATCACGCGCAGCTCGTCGCCGCCGTCGAGGCCGGCAAGATCGCCGCCGAACCCAGCTGAGCCGCGCGGCGCCGACCGGGCGCCCGCCGCATCCTGACCGGCATCGGCACGCCGGCGAGCTACGATGTACGCCAACGGTTCTCGGCTTGCGGCGCCACCGACCAAGAAGGGCGGACCTCCATGCTCGTGCGCGTGCAGAATGCGGCAGGCACCGATGCCGAGCGGGCACTGATCAATTGGCTGCGCACCTGGAAGGACCCGGCGAGTCCGCACGGTGTCGCCACCATCAACTGCAGCCTGTTCCACAACGATCGCCTGCACCAGTTCGACGCGGTGGTGTGGACGCCGACCAGCTGTGTGGTGATCGAAGCCGAAACGTTCACCGCCACCCAGCACGGTGTCCTCGAGATCCCGCTCAACGGCCCGTGGATGGTCTCCGGTGAACTCGCGCAGTTCGCCGGTGGTGAGAAGTCGACGCCGCTGGAACGCTCGAGGGAGCACACCTTCGCGCTGCAGGACTACCTTGCCGCGCGGGGGCTCGGGCAGCGTGCGGTGCACGGACTCGGCCTGATCGTGCCGCAGCCCGGCGCCGATATCGACATCCATCAGGGATGGCACGACCCGAGTTTCGACGTGGTCGTCACCGACGATCCCTACCGGCTCGAGCAGTATTTCGAGGTGCTCGCCGAGAAGGAACACAACCGGTGGACGGCCAACGACATCGCCATCGCGTTCCGTGGCCTCGGAATCCTGCCGTACCTGCCCGCCCCGCAGGATCTGCTCAACGAGGGATTCCTCGGGCCGATCGATGTGACGCTGTGGCACGGTGGGCCCACTCAGGCCCAGGCCGAGGCGTACGCGGAGGAGCAGGCACGGCTCGAGCAGGAGGCGCAATCGCGGCGCGGTCTCGTCGCGCCCTGGTACAGCCCGTGGAAGCTGTATCCCCGCGTGGGCGGCGATCTCGATTTCGGGCGCGCGTTCCTGCGGATCGTGCTGGCCATCGGGATGGTCATCGCGATCGTGTGGGTGCTGTGGTTCGTGGTGACCGCCGTGCTCACCTACGGACCCGCCTGAGCCGGGCGCTATCGTCGGGGCCGTGATCCACCCCGGCCAGGCAGCGCGCACGACCGTTCTCGCGGCCTGCGCGAGCGTCACCACACTGATTCCACTGACGTTTCCGGCCGACGATGGGGCGACCGATATCGACCGCGCGGTCGCCGAGCCGGTGGAGCGTTCGCTCTCCCCGGAGTGGGGTTCGATTCTGGTGTCGCCGAGCAACAGTTCGACTGTGCTGATCCTGTTGCTGGGGTTTTGCTGCTGGTTCCTGGTGCGCCGTCAGTGGTGGCGCGCGGTGACGATGCTCGTCGTCCCCGAGGTCGCGGTACTGATCAATACGTGGTTGTTGAAACCATTATGGGACAGGCAGTTACACGACTATCTCGCCTACCCGAGCGGCCACACGGTCCACTTGGTCGCAGTCACAACGAAATTCGCGTGTCTGGTGACGAGCGCCCGGGCCCGGCTCGTGGTCGTCGCGCTCACCGCGCTGATGCTCGTCCCGGTCACCCTGGGGATGATCGAGCGAGGCTACCACCACGCCACCGATGTCTTCGGTGGCGCGGCGGCAGCGGTCACCCTCGCCGTGGCGGGGGTGTGGGCTGTCAGCTGCGGTCGAAAACGCTGGCGTCGTGCAACATCTCGGCCCGCAGCATCGACTCCGGCACACCCATCGCCTCCACCAGCGTGAGAGCCTCGGGACGCAGCCGGTCGACGAGCTCGTTCACCCCGCGCCGAACCGCTTTGGCCCGCTCCACCGACATGAACCGGTGCATGATGTACCAGGCCAGGTTCTCCTCCAGCGAGGAATACACGTAGAGGTCGCAGACGGTTTCGGCCAGCGCCCTGGCATCGGGGTCCTCGATGGCGGCGATCCCGTCGACGAATTCCTCGAGCACCAGCCGGTCGATGTGGGCGGTGCCTGCGGCGAGGATGTGGTCCTGGGCGTTGTTGAACGCCTCGAACGGGCCGGTGTCCTCGGCGCGGGCACGCAGCCGGTGCGCGGCGGTGCGCAGCAGGTAGTCCTCACGGTCGGCGAACAACTGCAGCTGCACGTCGCGCTTGGACAGGTCACCCTCGTCGACCGATTCGTCGTTGCGGTCGCGCAACGTCTGAATGAGCTGGCGCACACCGGTATTGCGGCGAACCACGTCGCCCGCCATCGTCGCGGCGAAGCGCACCCAGCCGAGTGCGTCCAGGTCGCGGACCTCGTCGGCGTAGGCGGTGAGCAGTTCCTTGGCGACCAGCTGGGTGAGGACCACGTTGTCGCCCTCGAAGGTGGTGAACACGTCGGTGTCGGCCTTGAGCGTCACGAGACGATTCTCGGTGAGATACCCGGCGCCGCCGCAGGCTTCGCGGCATTCCTGGATGGCGCGCGTGGCGTGCCGGGTCTGGGCGACCTTCAGACCCGCGGCGCGCTTCTCCAGCGAACGCTGCGCACCGGGCTCGATCTCGGCGCCGCGCTGGACCAGGTCCATCCGGCGCACCAGGTCGTTCTGCGCGAAGGCCAGCGCGAACGACTTCGCCACCAGCGGCAGCAGCCTGCGCTGGTGGCTGCGGTAGTCGAGCAGCAGGGTCTCCGCACCGGTGTCGGGGTCGGCGAACTGACGCCGGGCCAGGGCGTAGCGCACCGCGATGCTCAGCGCCACGCGCGCACCCGCCGCGGCGGCGCCACCGACGCTCACCCGACCGCGCACCAGCGTGCCGAGCGTCGTGAAGAAGCGCCTGCTGGGGTTCTCGATCTCGGAGCTGTAGGTGCCGTCCGGCGCGACATCGGCGTAGCGGTTGAGCAGGTTCTCGCGCGGGATGCGCACGTTGTCGAACACGATGCGGCCGTTGTCGACACCGGGCAGACCGCCCTTGCGGCCGTCGTCGGAGGTGGTGACGCCGGGCAGGTCGGCGCCGTTCTCGTCGCGGATGGGCACCAAGAAGCAGTGCACGCCCTGGTTCTTGCCCTCGGTGACGAGCTGGGCGAACACCGCCGCCATCCGGGCGTGCTCGGCGGCGCCACCGATGTAGTCCTTGCGCGCCGACGGCGTCGGGGTGTGGATCACGAATTCCTGCGTGGCCGGGTCATAGGTGGCCGTTGTCTCGAGCACCGCCACATCGCTGCCGTGCCCGGACTCGGTCATCGCGAAGCAGCCGAGCAGGTCGAGGGAGATGAGCCGCTTGATGTAGTCGCGGTGCCGCTCGGTGCCGAGGTTCTCCACCGCGCCGCCGAACAGACCCCACTGGACGCCGGATTTCACCCACAGCGAGAGGTCGGCGTAGGCCAGCATCTCGAGACCGGTGACGGCGCCGCCCGGATCGCCGGTGCCACCGTTCTCGGGGCGGAACCCACGCTCGGGGTACCCCATTCCCGCGATGACCCGCATCTGCTCGAGCACCCGTGCGCGGGCGTCCTTCAGATCGAGGTCGGGATCCCCGGTGAAGCGGTCGTCGGTGAGCTGGGTGCGTGCCTGTTCCCTGACCGCGCGCCACGGTCCGTCCAGCGCTGCGCGGAGGTGTTCTGCCGTCGTCGATGTGCCGGTAGCCATGCCTTCGACCATAGCCCGGTCGGCGACGTACCGGCGGCGGTGAAACTCCGGCACACACCCTCTTGTGGACCGATTGAACACTCGTTTAGTATATTGAACATGTGTTTAACCAACAGCCCCTTTCGCAAGGATCCCCCACCGACCTGAGCACGGCCGCGCGTATCCGTGACGCCGCGATCGACCTGTTCGGAGAGCAGGGATTCGGTGTCGGCGTGCGCGCCATCGCCACCGCCGCCGGGGTGTCACCGGGCTTGGTCAATCACCACTTCGGGTCCAAGGACGGCCTGCGCGCGGCGTGCGACGAACGAGTGATCGAGATCATCCGCGACGAGAAGTTGCGGGCCATCCGCGCCACCGGTCCGACCGGGATGCTCGACGCGTTGGCCGAGATCGAGATCTACGCCCCCTTGGTGGCCTACATGCTGCGCAGCTTCCAGGCCGGCGGACCGCTTGCCGAGTCGCTGCTCGAGCACATGATCGACGACGCCGTGCAGTACACCCAGACCGCCGTCGACGAAGGCCGCATCAAACCGAGCCACGATCCCGTGGCCCGTGCCCGCTATCTGGTGCTCTGCCATGTCGGAGCCATGAACCTCTATCTGCAGATGCGTAGTCAGCGCGAGGGAAAACTCGACTACCGCAGGGCGATTCGCGAGCTGTCCACCGAACTCACCTTCCCGGCCGTCGAGCTCTACACCCAGGGCATGCTGACCGATCCGTCTCTGCTCGACTCTCTCCTCGAGGAGTAGCAATGCCGTCCCCCACCCAGCAGGTCGTCGAAACCCGCGACCTGCGCAAAACTTTCGGTCGCTTCACCGCTCTCGACGGGCTCGACCTACAGGTCGGGCCCGGTGAGATCCACGGGTTCCTCGGACCCAACGGTGCGGGCAAATCCACCACCATCCGCATTCTGCTCGGCGTGCTCCGAGCGACCGGCGGTTCGGCGCAGTTGTTCGGCCGTGACCCGTGGGCCGACGCGGTGTCGCTGCACGAGCGGATCGCTTATGTGCCAGGCGATGTCACGCTGTGGCCTTCGCTGTCGGGCGGGGAAACCATCGACTTGCTCGCCCGCATGCGCGGTGGCCTCGACCAGACGCGCCGAGCCGAGCTGATCGAGCGCTTCGAACTCGACCCGACCAAGAAGGCGCGCACCTATTCCAAGGGCAACCGGCAGAAGGTGGCGCTGGTGTCGGCGTTCTCCGCCGAGGCCGACCTGCTCATCCTCGACGAACCGACGTCGGGCCTGGATCCGTTGATGGAGCAGGTCTTTCAGGACTGTGTGCGGGACGCGGCCGCGCGCGGCGCGACAGTGCTGCTGTCGAGTCACATCCTCTCGGAGGTGGAGCACCTGTGCGACCGGGTGACCATCATCCGCGCGGGTCGCACCGTCGAATCCGGTTCGCTGCACGAACTGCGTCACCTGAGCCGCACCGCGATCACGGCCGAATTGATCGGCGACCCAGGCGATCTGAGCACCCTACCCGGTGTCGACGACGTGGAGCGTGACGGTTCGACCCTGCGCTGCCAGGTCGACGCCGACAACCTGGGCGCGCTCATCCGGGTACTCGGTGACGCCGGCGTCCGGAGCCTGACCAGCACTCCCCCGACGCTGGAGGACCTGTTCCTGCGCCACTACCACGTCGATCAGCCCGAGAAGGTGCGCGCATGAGCACGCTCACCGCCACCGGTCGCCTCACCGGAACATCGCGCGCCGCGGACGAATTCACCGGCACCGGTCAGATGCTGCGGCTCGCGCTGCGCCGTGACCGGGTGGTCGCCCCGCTGTGGGCATTGCTGATCGGGCTGATGCCGGCGATCCAGGTGGTGTCGATCAAGGATCTCTACTCCACCCAGGAACAGCTCGACAGTTTCGCCACGACGACGGCCGCCAGCCCCGCGCTGGTCGCCATGTACGGCCCGGTTTTCAGTTCGGCCCTCGGGTCGATCGGCACCTGGAAGGCCGGGGCCATGTACGCGCTGATCGCGATCGCGGCCGTGCTCACCGTGATCCGGCATACCCGGGTCGAGGAGGAGACCGGGCGCGCGGAGCTGGTCGGCGCGACGAGGATCGGCCGGTTCGCCGGCCTCACCGGCGCGCTCCTGCTCACCTACGGTGCGTCGGCGATCGCCGGAATCGCCTGTGCGGCTTCGTTGCTGGCGACAGATCTGCCCCTCGCCGGGTCGGTCGCGTTCGGTGCGGCACTGGCCGGGTCCGGTGTCGTCTGGGGCGCGGTGGCCGCGGTCGCCGCGCAGCTGAGCACGGGTGCCAGGATCGCGCGTGGCATCGCCCTGGGATCCCTGGGTGCGGCGTTCGCGGTACGTGCCGTCGGTGACGCGGGAAACGGTGTGCTGACGTGGTTTTCGCCGGTCGGCTGGTGTCTGCAGATCCGGCCCTTCGCCCAGGAACGCTGGTGGGTGCTCGTGCCGCTGCTCGTCCTCGGTGCCGGTGCGACACTGCTGGCCTACCAGCTGTTGCGCACCCGTGACCTCGGCGCGGGTCTGCTGGCCGACCGACCGGGACCGGCTACGGCGGGCACCTCGCTGTCGGGACCGTTCGGGCTGGCCTGGCGGCTGCAGCGCGGGTCGCTGCTCGCGTGGACGACCGGGTTCGCCCTCTACGGTCTGCTCATCGGTGGCGCGGTGACGGGCATCGGCGACATGCTCGACGGCAGCGAATCGCTGCGTGATGTCATCACCTCGCTCGGCGGTTCGGACGATCTGGAGAAGTCGTTCATCGCCTACGCGATCGCGATGCTCGCGGCCGCCGCTGCGGCCTACTCGGTCTCGGCCGTGCTGCGACTGCACGAAGAGGAGAACACCGGTCGCACCGAAAGCGTGCTGGCGGCCGCTGTCGGCCGGCTCCGGTACGCGGGCAGCCATCTGCTGTTCGCGCTCGCAGGACCGGCAGTGGGCCTGCTGGCCGCCGGACTGGCGATCGGTGTGGTCTGGGGCGCGACCGGTGGTGATCCCGGAAGCAAGATCGGCCAGGCGCTCGCCGCGGCGGCCGTGCAATTGCCCGCCGTGTGGGTGGTCACCGCCGTCGCGGTGCTGCTCGTCGGCGCCGTGCCCCGGTTCGCGCCGCTGAGCTGGGGCGTGTTGAGCGCGATGGTCGTCGGGTTCCTGCTCGGCTCACTGGGCAGCTTCCCGCAGTGGGTGCTCGATCTCGTGCCGTTCGTGCATCCACCGAAGCTGCCGGGTGCGGAGTTCACCGCCACCCCGATCGCCTGGTTGCTCGCGGTCGCGGGAACCGGCATCGCCGTGGGCTTGTTCGCCTACCGTCGCCGCGATCTGCGCTGAAACGGACTGGGCCGGTGCGTGTTCGGCGCACCGGCTCAGTAGGCACCCTCGCCCCGGGTGACCACCCCGATGGTTCGTGCGATGAGGGCGACGTCCAGCACCATCGACCAGTTCTCCACGTACGACAGGTCGAGGCGCACCGAATCCTCCGGTGACAGATCCGAGCGTCCACTCACCTGCCACAGCCCGGTGAGCCCCGGCTTCACCAGCAGCCGCCTGCGCATCTCGCCGTCGTAGGTGTCGACCTCACGCTGCACCTGCGGCCTCGGCCCGACCACGCTCATCTCACCGCGCAGCACATTGAAGAACTGGGGCAGCTCGTCGAGACTGTATTTGCGCAGGAAGCGGCCGACGGGTGTCACCCGGGGATCGTCTTTGACCTTGAAGAACACCGGGTTTCCGCCGTGCTCGGCGATGAGCTCGTCGACGGCGGTGTCGGCATCCGGGCGCATACTGCGGAATTTGATCATCCGGAACGGCACGCCGTCGCGACCGATCCGCTCCGACAGGTAGAACACCGGGCCGGGGCTGCTCAGCTTCACCGCCAGCGCGATGGCGAGCAGCACCGGTGCGCTGAGCAGCACCACCATGGCCGCGAAACAGAAGTCGAACAGCGCCTTACGAGTGGACTTGGCCCGCCCGTAGCGTGGGCGGTCGATGTGCAGCATCGGCATCCCGGCCACCAGCCGGTGGTTGAGGCGCACACCGGCGATGTCCACGACACCCGGTGCCACGATCAGGTCGACGCCGAGCGGGTCGAGTTCCCATGCCATGCGCCGTAATTCGGCCGGACCAAGATGGTCGGTGGCGGCCACGGCCACCGAATCCGCCCCGCTGCGGCGCACGGCCTCGAGTACGGAGCGGTCGTCACCGAGAACCGATGCGCCGCCGAGGGTTTCGACCCGCTCCCCCGACCCGGTCGGCACGCACACCCCGACCACCCGGTATCCGGAGGCCGGGTCGTCGGTGAATGCCGTAGCCATGGCGTGCGCGGCTTCGGGCGAGCCGACGACGAGCACCGCGGTGTGGCAGCGACCCTCGGCCCGCAGGCTGCGCAACTGCCGGCGCCAGGCCAGTCGCCCGGCGATCAGGCCGAACAGCCCGGCGGGCAGGGCGATGGCCAGGTAGCCACGGGCGAATTCGATGCGGAACAGCAGCGCGAGGATGGCGAGCACACCGAACAGGCGCAGGCTCGCCGAGACCAGCCTGCGGAATTCCTCGCTGCCGGTGCCGATCACCTGGGGTGCGCGGGTGCCGTACCCGTGCAAGAGCGCGAGCCAGCCGAGCGCCAGGGCGAGTGACACCGCGGAGTAGCCGATGTCGTACGGCAAGGGCCAGGCCAGCGTCGAGTCGACGGGTCCGTCGAACCGCAGCACCTGCGCCGTACCGACGGCACCAACGACAGCGACGGCATCGGTGACGACCAGGCGCCGCACGAACGCGGTCTGCCAGCTTTCCCGTCGCAAGTCGCGCACCGCGTGCACGCCGGTGACGGCATCCATCTCGCCACTACTGGTGAGCTCGTAGCTCATGAACCGACACACCTCCCCTATCGGGAGTCGAACCCTTCCGATCGCCGGCGACCAGAACGCGACCACTGCGATGACCGCTACGCCCCTCGATTCGAAACCCGTGGGACGATCGTTACACATCGCCGAAATTCCTCCACATCGAAGCGCAAGCGCCACAACGCGATCCAGAGATTAGCCCAGGAGTATGGCGAGCGGTGGACGAGATCACCGGAAGTCCATGGCATTTCGATATGAAGGCAGGAAAACCGATTTCCCGAGTGTTTGACATCACAACTATCGGAGGAATGGTCATCTTCGCCGGAAATTAGCCGATCCCGGATTCACCTGGCCTGATCCCCGATATGGACCCCACGGTGTTTCCCAGGTCGCAACATTTTCCGGCGGCTATATTCTGGGCCGCGCTGTAACGTCTCATCCCGCAGGACCGAAGTCCGGCATGTCCGGCATCGGCCGCGACAATTCTCGCGTCTGATGAAGGTGGACCCGTTGCGATGTCGGCTGTGTGATTCCGGGCAGCTCACGAGTGTGCTCGACCTGGGCGCCACCCCGGCGTGTGAGAGCTTCCTCGACAGCGAGCGGCTCGAGTCACCCGAAATGACCTATCCGCTGCATCTGCGGCTGTGCGAACAATGCCTGCTGTTGCAGATCCCGGCGCTGATCACCCCCGAGGACACGTTCACCGAGTACGCCTATTTCTCGTCGTTCTCCGACAGCTGGGTGCGTCATGCCGAGGACTTCGTCGACACCGCGGTGCGGCGTCTCGGACTCGGTGCCGAATCGTTGGTCGTCGAGGTGGCGAGCAACGACGGGTATCTGCTGCGGCACGCGGTGGCGCACGGGATCCCGTGTCTCGGCATCGAGCCGTCGGTCAATGTCGGTGCCGCCGCCCGCGCGGTCGGTGTGCCGACGGAAACCACGTTCCTGCACGAGGATTCGGCCGCACGGGTGCGGGCCGAGCACGGACCGGCCGATCTGGTCGTCGCCAACAACGTCTACGCCCATATCCCCGATCTGCGCGGTTTCACCCGGGCGCTGCGCACCCTGCTCAGCGACGACGGCTGGCTGAGCATCGAGGTGCACCACGCGCTGAACCTGGTGCGCCACAGCCAGTTCGACACCATCTATCACGAGCATTTCCAGTACTACACCGTGCATTCGGCGCAGCGCGCGCTCGCGGTGGGCGGCCTGACGGTCGTGGACGTGGAGTTGCTCGACACCCACGGCGGTTCGCTGCGGCTGTGGGCGCGTCCGGACGCCGTCGCCGAGCCGGGTCCGCGAGTCGCCGAGGTGCTCGACCTCGAACGCGAAGCCGGGCTGCACACCCCCGCCGGATATCTGGGCCTGGCGCCGCGCGCGGAGGCGGTGCGCCAGGAGTTGCTGCGCTTCCTGCTCGACTGCCGTGCGCAGGGTAAGCGGGTCGTCGGCTACGGTGCTCCCGGCAAGGGCAACACCCTGCTCAACTACTGCGGCATCCGACCCGACCTGCTCGAGTACACCGTCGACCGCAACCCCTACAAACACGGGCGCTACACCCCTGGCACTCGCATCCCGATCCATCCGCCGGAGCGCATCGACGCGGACCGGCCCGACGTTGTGCTCGTGCTGCCCTGGAACCTCGAAACCGAGATCAGCGCACAGCTGCGCCACGTGGGCGAATGGGGCGGCGAACTGGTCTACCCGCTGCCGGTGCTGCACCGCGGCGAGCTGGAAACGAAAGTGAATCGATGAAGGTCGTGTTGTTCTGCGGCGGGTACGGCATGCGCATGCGCGGCGGGTCCGACGACATCGTGCCCAAGCCGATGCAGCTGGTCGGTCCGCGCCCGCTGCTGTGGCACGTGATGCGGTACTACGCGCACTTCGGGCACAAGGAGTTCGTGCTGTGCCTGGGCTACGGCGCCGAACACATCAAGAACTTCTTCCTCACCTACCAGGAGACGGCGTCCAACGACTTCGTCATCCGCGACGGACAGGTCGAACTGCTCGGCGCCGATATCAGCGACTGGTCGATCACCTTCGTCGACACCGGGGTGGAGTCGGCGATCGGTGAACGTTTGCGCCGGGTGCGTGAGCATCTCGACGGTGACGAGTTCTTCCTGGCCAATTACGCCGACGTGCTCACCGACGCACCGCTGGACACCATGATCGAGCGTTTCCACGCCTCGGGGGCGGCGGCGTCGATGATGGTCGTTCCCCCGCAGTCGTCGTTCCACTGTGTCAACATCACCGACAGCGGCGAGGTGAAGGACATCATGCCGGTGGCGCGGATGCCGCTGTGGGAGAACGGCGGATTCTTCGTGCTCAGCCAGGAGATCTTCGATCTGCTGCCGCCCGGGGGCGACCTGGTCGCCGACGCGTGCGGCACGCTGGCCGGGCAGGGTCGTCTCTTCGGCTATCGACACCTGGGTTTCTGGAAGCCCGCCGACACGTTCAAGGAGCGCGCCGAACTCGACGACGCCTACCGCAACGGTTCGCGGCCGTGGATGGTGTGGGAGTCGGCGTGATCGGTTTGTTCACCCGTCCGCCGAAGCGGATCGCGGTGCTCGGCGCGCACTGTGACGACATCGCCATCGGTATGGGTGCCACCCTGCTCGCGCTCACCGCCGCCGACCCCGAGGTCGAGGTGCGGGCACTGGTGCTCTCCGGCGGGGGCACCGCGCGCGAGGACGAGGAGCGCGCGGCCCTCACAGCGTTCTGTTCCGGGACGAAACCCCAGCTCGAGGTGCTCGACGTGCCGGACGGGCGCGCGCCGGCGCACTGGGACCGGATCAAGGACGCGCTCGCCGCGTTCCGCCGCGGCGGTGAACCGGAGGTGGTGTTCGCGCCGCATCGCGGTGACGCTCACCAGGATCACCGGTTGCTCGCCGAGTTGGTGCCCACCGAGTTCCGTGACCACCTGATCCTCGGCTACGAGATCCTCAAGTGGGAGACCGACACTCCGGCGCCGACGCTGTACCACCCGATGGATGCCGAACTGCTGCACCGCAAGTCGCGATTGCTGCACCAGCACTATCCGTCGCAGGCGGGCCGGGACTGGTTCGACGAACAGGCCTTCCTCGGGTTGGCCCGGATGCGTGGCGTGCAGTGTCACGCGCCGTATGCCGAGGCGTTCGTGCTCGACAAAGCGATCATCAGATGGGAACAGAGGTGAACATGCGGGTACTTGTCACCGGGCATCAGGGGTACCTCGGCACAGTGATGGTTCCGATGCTGCAGGCAGCGGGCCATGAGGTCGCGGGTCTGGACATCGGGTATTTCGCCGAGTGTGTGCTGGGCGAATTCGCCGGTGATCCGGCGGGACTCGCCGTGGATCTGCGGGAGGTGACGGTCGAGCAGTTGCGCGGGTTCGACGCGGTGATCCACCTGGCGGCCCTGTCCAACGATCCGCTCGGCGCGCTGGCGCCCGAAATCACCTACGACATCAATCATTACGCCTCGGTCCGGTTGGCGCGGCTGGCCAAGGAAGCCGGCGTGCGCCGGTTCCTGTACGCCTCCACGTGTTCGGTGTACGGCGCGGCGGGTGAGGAGCTGGTCACCGAACAGGCGCCGCTGCGCCCGATCACGCCCTACGCCGAGAGCAAGGTGCGGGTCGAAGACGATGTGGCGGCGCTGGCCGACAGCGACTTCGTCCCGGTATTCCTGCGCAACGCAACGGCTTTCGGGTTCTCGCCGCGGCTGCGTGCCGATATCGTGCTCAACAACCTGGTCGGGTACGCGGTGCTCACCGGTGAGGTGAAGGTGCTCTCCGACGGCACACCGTGGCGCCCGCTGGTGCATGCCGCGGATATCGCGACCGCGTTCGCGATGTGCCTGACCGCGCCCGCGGCCGACGTCTCGTGCCGCGCGTTCAATATCGGCACCGAGGTCAACAACCTCACCGTCGCCGAGATCGCGGGGGCCGTGGTGGACGCGGTTCCCGGTTCGCGATTGGTGATCACCGGCGAGAGCGGTGCCGATCCGCGCTCGTACCGGGTCGACTTCTCGGCCGCGCGCGAGGTTCTCGGCTTCGAGGCGAAGTGGACGGTGCCCGCGGGCGCCGAGGAGCTGTTCACCGAATACACCACGCGGGGACTCACGTCCGAGGCGTTCTTCCAGCGTTTCACCCGGCTGCCGCACCTGCGTGGGCTGTGTGAGGCGGGTGTGCTCGACGAGCGGTTGCGCCGGATCAGTGCGCGGGCGTCAGCGTAGCGCGCAGCCGCGCCCAGCTGCCCGCGCGCGCGTCGCGGTCGGAGACCACGGTCACCGGCAGCGGCCAGTCGATGTCGAGGTCGGGGTCGTCGTAGGCGACCCCGAGATCTTCGGCGGGGTCGTGTGGGCGGTCGATGCGGTAGCACACGTCAGCGACCTCGGTGAGCGCCTGGAAACCGTGCAGGAAGCCCGGCGGCACGTACAGGTGATGGAACAACTCGTCGTCGAGACGGAAGGCTTGCCGCGCACCGAAGGTGGGCGAGCCGGGGCGGATGTCGACGAGCACGTCGTGCACCGCGCCGTGCGCGCAACGCACCAGTTTGGCTTCGCCACGACCGCCGCGCCCGTGCATACCCCTGATCACCCCGCGCTTCGACCGCGACTGCGAGTCCTGGACGAATGTCGCTGCGGCACCGTCGATTCCGAGGTGGGCATCGAATTCTTCGGCGTCGAAGGTGCGGGTGAACAGGCCGCGGTCGTCGCGGAGCGGCTCGGGGACGAGCACAACCACGTCGGCCAGTTCGGTCGTTTCGATACGCACGAGGACATCCTGCCATGACCCGCCGCTGCCGAGGTTGCGGTGACACCGCGCTGCGCACCCTGCTCGACCTGGGCACGGTGCCCGCCGCCGACCACTTCCCGCCTCGCGATTCCCCGGTGCGGCCGACCGAGTCCGGGCATCCGCTGCGGATGGACCGGTGCGCGGCGTGCGGGCTGGCGCAGCTCGCCGACGACGACACCGTCACCGCCGAACCGCGCGGGATCGAACCGCGGGCGCTGCGCGATCAGGCGGCCGACGCGATCAGGCGGGTACGTGCGGCCGGTCTGCTCGTCGGCGCGACCGTGACCGAGTTCGGCAGTCCGCACGGCGGCACCTGGTTGCCACTGCCCGGTTTCACCGAAGCCACCGGCCCCGCCGATGTCGTCCTCGACTGTTTCGGCATCATGCACGAACCCGACCAGCGCGCCGCCTTCGCCGCCCGCGCCGCCGCGACCGCGCCTGCGGGCGTGCTGCTCGTACAGTTCCATTCGCTGGCCGCCATCGTCGCGCAGGGACAATGGAATGCGTTGCGGCACGGCCATTTCGCTTATTACTCCCTCGCTTCCTTGCGCACCCTGCTGGCCGCGGCGGGGATGAGCATCGTGACGGCATGGGAGTTCGATCTCTACGGTGGCACAGTGCTGGTGGCGGCGCGTCATGGCTCGCAACCCGCCGACCGAGCGGTCGAGGAGTTGCTGGCCGCCGAGGAGCGGGTCCTCGCGGCGGCGAGCGGACTGCAGCAGGTGGTGGATCGCCACGTCGACGCTCTCCACGACTGGTTGGAAGACCGTGCCGCCCAAGGTCTTCGGACCTTCGCCTACGGCGCCGCCTCCCGCGCCGTCGCCCTCCTGGCGATGGCGGACGCGCACCGTGAACTCCTCGCCGGAGTGGCCGACGCCTCGCCCGGCAAACAGGGCAGACGCATGCCGGGAACCGACGTCCCCATCATCTCCCCCACCGACCTGGTGGCGGCCGAACCCGACGCCGTCCTGCTCACGCTCCCCGACCTCCTCCCCGAAGTCCGGACGTCCCTCCCCCAACTCGACGACCGCTGGTTCGTCGACGACCCCAATGGCCCCCGAAAGGCCGACTAGCCGGTCAGGGTCCGGTCATGTTCGCCGACAACTGTTTCGAACATGTGCGGGCGGGTGCGGGAGCGGTCGTGCACGGTGGCGATCTTCGCCAGGCCGGCCGCGCGGAGCCGGGCGCGCAGGTCGTGGTCGTCGACGGTCCGGCGCAGTGCATCGCGCAGTGCTGCCGGGTCGTCGGGGCGGACGCACACCGCCACCTCCGAACTCACGTTGCCGCCGTGGTCGGTGGCGACGACGGGGACGCCGACGCTCATCGCCTCGAGCACCACCAGTGGTCCCGCTTCGGGGAGGACACTGGCCGAAACGAGGACGTCCCAGCCTCGGATGGTGGGCAGAGGGTCGACGTGGCCGAGGAAGCGCACGCGGCCGGCGAGGTCGGGCTGGGCGGCGCGGTCGCGGAGTCGCCCCAGGTACGGTTCGTCGCCGGGCAGGGCCTTTCCCGCGATCTCGACGCTCACTTCGGGCAGTGCCGCGACGGCTTCCAGCAGCACATGGTGGCCCTTCCACTCGGTGATCACTCCGAGGATGCCGACCACGGGGTGCGAGCGATCCAGCATGGGTGCGGGCTCGACCGGCCACGGCACCCCGAGCCAGGCCACCTCGGTCTCGATCCCGAGCGCACGCACCGGGGCCGCCGCCCGTTCGGACACCGCGACGGCCCGTGCCGGCGCCACCCGACCGATCCGCGCCACTGCGAATTGCCTTCTGCTGGCCAGGATGTCGTGTACCAACCAGACCGTGTCACGGCGCCGGGGCACCGACATCGCCACGGCGGGCAGGGCCATCGTCGAGTTCACCACCAGCCGCGCCCGGCCACCGCGCGCGGCCTTCCGCAACGCGGCGGCAGCCAGCACCCAGTGCCACAGCATCACCAGTGCCGCCACGAACCGGGCACCGCCCTGCTGACCCGACAAGCCGAGTTCCGGAATCGCCACATGCCCCACCGGGCCGGGCAGCCGCCGGCTGAGCGCGCCGACCGGACACGCCACCCGCACCCGGTACCCGCGCGCGACAGCCACCTCGATCAGATCCAGCATCACCTTCTCCGCACCCGAGGCCTGCGCGCTGTGGGCGACGAACAGCAGGTCCCGATCAGCGCCCGGCACGCAGCACCTCCGCGTGGTTGCGCACCACGGTCACCGCCGGTTTCTCGGAGTAGTCGCGGCGCAGCAGCCCGAAGTTGTCCTCGAGGTCGTGCGGGTCGGCGCCCGCGTCGACCAGCGAGTAGACGAATACGGGGCCGACGTCGTGGATGGCGGCGACCATGCCGAGTCCCTGATCGATGATCTGGGCCTGCACGTCCTCGCTCACGGCGCGCGCACCGGAACCGGTCGGCGCACCGAATTCGGTGGGCCACAGCTGCATCGTGGTGTCATGGTTGGCGTCCATGATGCGCCGGATCCGCATGAGGTTGCCGAAGGCGTTGTACCAGCTCTGCGATTCCGGCAGTTCGGGATACGAGTACGGGTGCACGGCGACGGCGTCGAAGTCGGGAGCGGCGCCGATGGCGTAGAGCGCCTCGACGAAGGTGGCGGGGGCGATGTCACGGCCGTCGTCGGTGGCAGGAGCCAGGCCGCCGACGATGATCTGCCCGTGCGGCTGGCGAGCGCGCACGGCGAGCGCGGCTTGGCGCAGCAGGTGCGCGTAGGTGGCGACATCGGGCTTCGGCGCGAAGAACGCGGTCACGTTGGGCTCGTTCCAGACCTCCCAGTGCGAGATCTGGTCGCGATAGTGATCCACGGCGTCACCGACGAACCGCCCGAACAACACCGGTTGCGGTGCGGTTTTGCTGCCGCCGTCACCGCCGTGCGGGCCGGCCCAGGCGGGCGCGTAGGTCAGGATCGCCAGCACCGAAAGATTGTGGGCGCGCGCGGCCCGCACGGCGCGGTCGGTCGCCGACCAATCCTGTTCGCCGCGAACGGGTTCGATGACCGACCAGTCGATGTCGATCCGCACCCAGGTGGCGCCGGTCCGCGCCACGATGCCCATCTGCCGGTCCAGTTCCGCGGCGTCGAGCTGCAGCCAGGTGTGTCCGCCCGAGATGCCGAGACCGCCGGGCGTCACGGGTTCAGTGCTCGCCGTCGGCTCCGGTGCGCACCCGAGGACTGTCGCCATGACGACCACGGCGGTCAGTCCCGCCCGAGCGATTCGCCACAGTGTCATCGGTTTCCGGTCCTCGCAAGGTCATCGGTTTCCGGTCCTCGCAAGCTTCGTATGGTCAATCCCTCGGTCCTTCGCATGATGCTTCCGGCGATGAGAACGTATATCAGGCAGGCCGCAGCGCAGGTGAGAATCCACGGGGGCGCCCAGTGCCGTTGGGCCAGGCTCGCGGCGACCACGACGGCGACGGCGACACCGGTGAGCGCGGCCACCGTCGTGATCGGGAGCAGCCGCCGCAGCCGTACCGTCGCGAGCACCGCGGTCCACACCGCGATCAGCAGCACCACCTGGGCGATCAACCCGGCGATCGCGGCGCCCTCGTACGACATCCGATCGATCAACGGCCACGCGACGCCGAGGTTCACCGCGAGCGCCAGCGCGGCGATCCACGGGATCAGGGTGTTGCGTCCGGTCGCCATGAGCGCGACCAGGCCGAGATTCGCGACGGCGCCCAGCAGACCGGCTGCCACCTGGATGCGGCCCGCGTCCGCCGCCTCGACGAAGTTCTCGCCGAACAGCAACCCGATCACCTGGCCCGCGACCGGCCAGAAAGCCACGAGGGCGAGCAGACCGAGGGCGATCAGCGCGACGTTCGCCTGCCGGAAGTAGCGCCGGAAGCGGGGTGGGTCGTCGGGCCACAGCGCGATCAGCAGGGTCGTCAGTGGCGCGACGACCGAGACGGCGGCGGTGTCGAGCAGGTCGGCGAACTTCATGCCGACGGCGAACAGGCCGACGGCTTCGAAGCTGTCGGCGTGCCCGAGCAACAGCAGCCCGACCTTCTGCAACATGATGATGAGCGCCAGACCGATGCTCAGCGGCAGCGCCTCGCGCAACATCGGCCCCCACCAGCGCAGCTCGACGCGCCGCGCGGGAACGGGTCCGCCGAGGCCGCGGGCCACCGCGACGATCTTCACCGCGACCGCCACGACCTCGTAGGCGATGGCAGGCACCACGACCCACAGCAGCGTCGGCGCCCACAGCACCGCGGCGACCGTGAGCGCCAATTGGACGCAGCGCGCGAGGGATTCGGCGGCGGCCACCAGGGTCAGGCGCATCGTCGACTGGAACAGGATGGTCAGCGCGTGGCTCGGGGTGGCGATGACCACCACCAGCCCGGCCAGCGCTGTGGCCGCGACAACCGGTGTGGGACACCGCATCACGAGGACATAGCCGATGGCGAGGCCGTAGCCGACCAGGCCGAGAACGGTGCGCAGCACGATGAACGAGGCGGCCACCTCGGAGGCCTCGGTGGGGTCGCCGTGCACGAGTTTGCCGATGACCGCCCGCCCGACACCCAGGTCGGTGACGATCGCCAGCATGCCGAGCAGCCCGAAAACGAAGGAGAAGTAGCCCCATTCGACCGTCGGCAGCGACCGCGCGATGAGGGTGGTGCCGAGCAGGCCGAGCGCGGCGGCGAAGATCCGGGCGGCCAGCATGGCGGCGGTGTTGTTGGCCGCCGCGCGACCCGATCGGGCGCGGCGCCTGCTCGCGGCTTGCTCGTCGATGGCGGCGGTCTGCTCGCTCACGGCAGCAGTCCCGCCGTGCGATAGGCGGCGACGGTGGCCTCGGCGGTGGCCTGCCAGCTCAGTTTCGTCATCGCGACCAGGCCACGGTCGCGCAGTTCCCGGTTGGTGGCCTCGTCGTGCAGCAGCGGACGCATCGCCCGAACCCACGCCTCGGGGTTCGCGCCCTCGACCAGGACCGCACCGTCACCGCAGACCTGCGGTAGCGCGCCGACCGCGCTGGCGACGACCGCGCCACCGCAGGCCATCGCCTCCACCGGCGGCAGCCCGAAGCCCTCGTATTCCGAGCAGTAGGCGACCACGGTCGCGGCCGCGTAGAGGGCGGGCAGGTCGGCGAGGTCCACGTAGCCGAGCCCGATCGCCGAGGGCGGTGCCTGCGGGCCGTCGGATCCGGCGCCCGCCAGCACGAGCGGGATGTCGAGGTCGCCCGCCACCTGCGCCAGCATCGCGACCTGTTTACGTGGTTCGACGGTGCCGACTTGCAGCACGAAGCGTGGCGGGAGCGCGTACCGGGCGCGCACCCGGTCCACGGCTGCCTCGTCGGGCGCCGTGGCCCAGGCGGCCGGGGCGAGCGGGACGACGACGGCCTCGCGTCCGAAGCGGTCCGCGATGCGCTCGGCGGTGAATTCGGAGACGGCGATGAGCAGGTCGGCGCGGGACAGCGACATCCGCAGCAGCAATTGCTCGCCGCGGGCCCGGTAGCGGCTGAACGCCCACGGCACGTCGAACACCGACAGGTCGTGCACGGTGCTGACCGTGGCCCTCGGACCGGTGAGCGGGATGTCGACATCGAGTCCGTGGAAGACGTCGGCACCGCGCTGCGGGGCGATGCCGTGCCAGGCCCGGCGCGCCCCCGCCGCGACCGGTCGCGTCACCGGGGCGATGCCCTGGGGCAGCACGGGCGCGGCATCGGCCTGGACGAGCGCCGACAGCGCGGTTCCCGGCATCAGCCCGGCCATCCTCGCCAGCAGTTCGCGCTGGTAAGTGGCGACGCCCGCACCGTTCGGCCGGAACGCCAGCGCCCCGAACAATACCGCGCTACTGGAGGATTCATTCATGACGGCACCTGTTCGGGGACTGGGTCCGGCGCGGCGGACACCGGCTCGGGTCGGCGCTGCGTGACGGCACACCCGACGACCGCGGCGAGCAGCCAGAAATAGAAGTCGGTCGGAAAGATCTCGAAGTAGCTGGAGGCCACCGCCGCTACCGCGCTGGCGAGCACCGACGCCGCGACACCGAGTGCCAGGGCCGAATCCGGTCCGCGCAGCGCACGGGCACCGTGAAACGCGAGCAGGAAGATCGCGACGAGGATGGCGCAGAACAGCCACACCCCGATCGGCCCGAGCTCGATGAGCAGCTTCACGTAGTAGTTGTCGGGTTGATAGGGACGCCCGTAGATCTGGACCTCGCCGGTGGCGTACGGCATCTCCCCCGCCATCGGCCCTAGTTCCTCGACGAGCAGCCGCGCCGCGGCCGCACCGGTGGAGCCGAGTCCGTCACCGAAGGGATGGCTGCCGACGGTGCGCATCACGGTGTTCCAGCCGGTGCTGCGGTCGGCCAGGCTCGACGAGGAGAACAGCGAACTACTGGCCTGCGAGGACACCGCGATCCCGCCGACGACGACCACCGCGACGGACCCGAGGATCACCGGCATCAGCTGACGGCGATACCGCACGACCGCCAGCAGCAACGCCCCGACGAGCAAGCCGGCCAGCGCCGCCCGCACCACGCTCGCGGCGGCGCCGAGCACCAGGATCGGGGTGGCCATCATGAACATCCGATTGCGCGCGCGCCGAGGATCGGCCAGCGCCACCGAACCGCCCACCAGCAACACCGTCACCAGATAGAAGGCGTAGGGGAACGGCTGATTGAACGTGCTGAAGGAGCGGAGCAGACCACCGGCGAAGCGGATCGTCTCGTTGTACTCGTAGCCCATCTTCGCCAGCCCGGCACCGCCGATCACCTGTTGGGCCAGGCCGAACAACGCGATACCCACCGACTCGACCATCATGATCGTCACCAGCAGATCGCGGTCGCGGGGGGTGAAGGGCCGCAGGTAGAGGATCAGCGGGACCACGACGAAGTAGAAGAACGTGATCTTGATGGCGAACAGGCCGAGCGTTCCGGCCGTGACGAACGCCGACACCACACCGAACACGCACAGCGCGGCACCGAAGGGCACCCACGGCAGCGTCGGGCGCGGCTCGGTCAGCCGGTGCGGAACGAACAGCGCCACGGCCAGCGTCAGACACAGCAGCGCCTCTTTCCAGCCCGCCACCTGCATCCAGCCCGGAGCGATCTCGAGCAGACCGTTGAACGGGACGAGCGCCGCCACCAGCAGCACCCCGCGCTGGGGCCGGAAACGAATCCAGCGCAGGAAGACCCAGCCCACCGGGACGGCGGCCAGGTACAGCAGCGAGCTCATCGCGCCTCAGCCCCGCCCGGCCAGCTGCCTGGCCCGCGCGCCGAGGCGGACCAGCGCCTGCCGGACCACGGTGGCATCGCCGGCGAGCACGTCGACCGGACGCACCAGATCCCGGTATTCGCGGCGCGCGTGATGGTTGAAGCGCACCACGTCGGAGAACTTGCTCAGCGTCGAGGTGGTGGAGGAATGGTTGTAGATCGACGCCCGGTTCACCGCGAGCGGGCGGTTGTGGCCGTAGAACCCGCCGTGCGCGCACAGCCGCGCGATCAGGTCGATGTCCATGGCGTAGAAGAAATCGGTGCGGAAGCCCCCGGTCGCCTCGAACTCGCGGCGGCGGAACAGGAACGCGGCGGTAGGACACAGGTCGTCGGGCAGCCGGCGCACGAAGGTGCGTACCGCCGCTGCCGAGGACTTGCGCCCGATCAGCCCGGCCAGCCCACGAGCTCTGGCCAGGACGGTGCCGTCGTCGTCGATGATGTCGAATTTCGCGCCCGCGACGGCGATTCGTGGGTCGCGCAACGTCTCCACCTGTGCCGACAGGCAATCCGGGGTGATGAGGTCGTCGGCGCAGACCAGTTTCACCAGCTCGCCACCGGCGAGGCTCATCACCCGGTTCCAGTTCTGGGTCATCGGGAGCACGGTGTCGTTGGTGTGCAGCCGGATCCGTTCGTCGTCGATGGATCGGACCAGTTCACCGGTGCCGTCGGTGCTGGCGTTGTCGAGGACGACGATCTCGAAATCCCCGAACTCCTGGGCACGGATCGAATCGATGGTCTCGGTGATGGTGCGCGCCGCGTTGAATGCGGGGACACAGACCGATACAGGCACCCCCACCACAGCACATCCTCCAAGACATTCAGCAGGCCCGCGTCGCGCGCCGGGTGCCCGTTTGCGTGCACAGTACCCGCCGAGCAATCGACATTCACATCGAGACGACGGGCGACAATGTTTCACGATTCCCAGGACGGGTACTCATGATGCTCGCCACAGTGCGCAGAGTTCGCTAGACAGTGGAACCCCAGCTAACATCGCTGCACAAGATCGGCGAAATGTGGGGACAGCGTGAGCGAGACCGACCCGGCGGACACGGGCGCCGATACCCCCGCCATGTCCGGGGTGAACATCGCCGACCATCTGCGCAAGCTGCTGCGCGCCCTGCCGATCGCCTTGGTCGTCGCCGCGATCGTCGGTGGTGTGGTGTGGGTGGTGCGCGACGGCAGTCCACGCACCTATGAGGCGAGCCTGACCGCGCAGATCTCGCAGCAGTCGATCGGTGCGGTCTTCAACGAACTCACCCAGCCCTACATCGTGCTCGTCACCGAGAGCCGAGTGCTCTCGGATGTGGTGAAGAACGGGCTCGCGCCGTCGGAACAGGATCTGCGGCCACGGGTTTCGGCCATGACCGGTCCCGCGCCCTCGCTGTTGATCATCAAGGCGCAGGCGGGGTCGCCCGAGCAAGCCGAGAAGCTGGTCTTCGCGGTGCAGCAGTCTCTGGACAGTGTCGCCTCGCAGATGCGCACCGAGGCCATCGCTCGTTCGGCGGCCGATCTCGAGACGCATCGGCGCGCGGTGGAGGACACCTTCACCAAACGCCTCGCCGACGACCCGTTGCGCCCCGAACTGAGCTTCGATGCCAGGGATGTGGCCCGCGAGATGGAATTCCGGCAGGTGCTCGGTATGCCGCGCCTGACGGTGGTGGCCAATCCCCGCTCGGAACTCGTCGCCCCGCATCCGGTGCAGGAGGGCCTGTTCGCGGCGCTGGCCACAGTGATCATCGTCGCGGAGTCGGTGGTGCTTGCTCGTGGCGCGATCGTCCGGCGTGGTGGTCTTCGGCGCGGCAGGACGAAACCGGACCCGGCGAAACAAGCCTCGCCGACACCGGATCCGAAGAAACCGGAACCCGTTGAGTCACCGCCCGCCACGCCGACACCACCGGCGCGCACCGACACCGCGACTGTGCCGCACGTGACCGGCAGCGCGCGGGTCCACTACGACCCCGAGACGACGGTGCTGCCACGGCAATGGCCGGTGCGGGCGGCACCGGTGCCGAAGTCCCCCGGTCCGCGCGAGAACTGAGGCGCAGTGTCGCGCACGACCACCGAGGCGCCGACCCCGATGTCGAGCCTGACCTTCGGCCCGATCCGCCACGGCGACAGTCTCGTTCGCCTGCGCCCGCCGCGTCTGTCGGACTTCGACCGGTGGCGTGAGATCAGGTTGCGAGACCGGGCCTGGATCGAACCGCACTGGGGCACCTCACCACTGAGCTGGGAGCAGCGGCACACGGCACGGATCTGGGCGCGCGAGTGTCTGGTGGCGTGGGCCGATATGCGGGCCGGTCGCCGGTTCGTCGGCGTGATCGAGGTCGACGGGCGGTTCGCGGGGCAGGTCGAGTACGCGATCATCGACGCCGATTCGGCAACGGCGGAGGCGAGCGCCTGGATCGATGCCCGCGCGGCCCGTCGCGGGCTGATCGGCTGTTCCCTGTTGCTGTTGTGCGACTACATGTTCCGCGTGCACGGTGTGGCGCGGGTGCTCGCTCCGGTGTCCACCGACAACGACCCCGCGCTGCGCTGTCTGCGGGGACTGGGCTTCCGGCACGAGGCGACGATGGTCCGGGCCTACGACGCGGGCGGTGCGCGCAAGGACCACACGCTGTGGGCACTGACCCCCGCCGATCTGGCCGCCGCGCAACTGCCGCCGCTCGTTCCGGCCGATCCAGCGGACGTTCCTATCGTGGAACCGAGAACTTCCTGGCCGACCTACCCGCCGAGCACCACTCCGGGCGCAGGCTCGGCGAATCGCGGTGTACCGCACGGGGTGGTCGCGTTGGCCGCTCTGCGATGGTCGGTGTGGTCTGTGCGGGAGACGCTGCGGCACTACCATCCCGCCGCCCCGGTTTCGCTGATCGTCCGGGATCGTCCGAACACGGTGGTGCGCACCCTGACTCGCATGGACAGGGCGCAGTGGAGTCGGGTGGGACGCACAAGGGTGACGACGACGAGTTCGTTCCCCCGATCCAGGCAGGAGGGGCTCGGCACCGAGGAAGGTTCCTCGGCCGGGCAAGTCCGATCGAAGAGCCGCGCCCAGTGGTATCGCACGCTGTGGCACACCCGATTCGGCCTGCGATCACCGAGTGGACTGCGCCTCGTACTCGACGTGAACGGCGCCTACGCAGGCGAATTCCACCTTTACGATTCACCGCTGCCGTGCCAGGCCACCGGGCTCTACACCTGGGTCGATCCACTCCGGGTCGAACCCGAACTGTGGGCGGCAGCCCTGCGCTCGGTCGTCGAGCACGCTTTCGCGAAGCTGGGTGTGCAGCGGATGACGGCCGAGATTCCCGTCGGCGACACCGTCACCGCCGCAGTGGTCGCCGCCGCCGGGTTCGCCCACGAGGGGCTGTTGAGGGCCCATCGCGGGCCGAGCGGACGGTGTGCCGAACACGATCTCTGGGGGCTCACCTGATGCGCGACTTCACCCGCAGCACCGAGATCCAGGCGCGTCTGCACGACCTCGTCCCCGGCGGAGCGCACACCTATGCCCGTGGCGCCGACCAGTACCCCGAGTCGATGGCGCCGATACTGGTGCGCGGCAAGGGTGCTCGCGTCTGGGATGCCGACGGCAACGAGTTCGTGGAATACGGGATGGGATTGCGGTCGGTCACCCTCGGCCACGGATACGAACCGGTCCTGCGCGCGGCCACCGAGGCCGCCGCCCACGGCATGAGCTTCTCCCGCCCCACCGAACTGGAACTGCTCGCCGCGCAGGACTTCCTGGACCTGGTGCCCGGCGCCGACATGGTGAAGTTCGCCAAGAACGGCTCCGACGCCACCACGGCGGCCGTTCGGCTCGCCCGCGCGGTCACCGGGCGCACCACCGTCGCGGTCTGCGCACAGCCGTTCTTCTCCGTCGACGACTGGTTCATCGGCACCACCGAGATGTCCGCGGGCATCCCCGCCGTCGACACCGTGACATTCCCCTACAACGATCTCGACGCGCTCGCGGCGGTCCTTGCGGGCGACACGGTAGCGGCGGTCTTCCTCGAGGCGGCGACCGCGCTGGCCGAGCCGTTACCCGGATATCTGGAAGGTGTTCGCGCACTGTGTGATCAGCACGGGACGCTGCTGGTGTTCGACGAGATGATCACCGGCTTCCGGTGGTCGGCGGGCGGCGCCCAAGCGGTCTACGGGGTGACACCCGATCTGTCGTGCTGGGGCAAGGCGATGGGCAACGGATTCCCGCTGTCCGCACTCGCGGGTAAACGCGAGTACATGGAGCTCGGCGGCCTGCGCACCGATCGCGACCGGGTGTTCCTGCTCTCCACCACCCACGGCCCCGAAACCGCCTCGCTCGCCGCGTTCCGCGCCGTGGTGCACGCCTACCGCACCGAGGACCCGATCGCCCGCATGGAAGAGGCGGGCCGGGCCCTGGCCGACGGAGTGGACGCCGTCGCCGCCGAGCACGGCCTCACCGACCACCTCCAGGTGCGCGGGCGCCCGTCGTGCCTGATCTTCCGCACCCTCGACGCCGAAGGCAGCCCGTCGCAGGCGTTTCGGACCCTGTTCCTTCAGGAACTGCTCGAGCACGGTGTGCTCGGACAGTCCTTCGTCACCTCCGCCGCCCACGACGCCGAGGCCGTCGCCGACACGGTCGCCGCGTGCGCCAGGGCCGCGGAGGTGTATCGCCGCGCGATCGAGCGCGGCTCCGTCGACGGGCTGCTGCGTGGCCGCCCGGTCGCGCCCGCGTTGCGCCGCACCGCCGCACCCCGTCAGATCGAAACGAGAACCTTCCCATGACCCGTGTCGCCATCGTCCACGAACGATTCACCGAATTCGGCGGCTCGGAGGCCGTGGTCGGCGAGTTCGTCGAAACCTGGCCCGACGCCGCGGTTTTCGCGCCCATCGTGGCGCCCGGCGGGCTGCGCGAGCCGGTGCGCGCGGTGCACGACACCTGGCTCAGCCGCGCCCACACCGTCACCGGCGGCAGGCACGCTCCCCTGCTACCGCTGGTGCCACGGGCGTTGCGGCGCATGCCGCTTCGCGACTTCGACGTGGTCGTGGTGAGTCACCACGCCTTCGCCACCCAGGCCGCGCTCGCCACCGACGCACCCGTGGTCGCCTATGTGCACAGCCCGGCGCGGTGGGCGTGGGATCGGGAATTCCGCGCCCAGGAGGCGGGCGGCCGGTTGGGTCAGCTCGCCCTCGGTGCGCTCGGAACATTCGCTCGCCGTGGCGAATTGCGCGCCGCACCCCGGCTCACCCATGTGGTCGCCAACTCGCATGCCGTCGCCGACCGGGTACGGGACTGGTGGGGTCTGCCCGCCTCCGTCGTGAATCCGCCGGTGCAGGTCGCCCGCTTCACGCCCGATCCTGGGGTCGCGCGGGAGGACTTCTTCCTGTGCGCAGGCAGGCTCGTGCCCTACAAGCGCGCGGATCTGGCGATCCGCGCCGCCCAACGCGCGGGCGTTCGGCTGGTCGTCCTGGGCGAAGGCCGTTTCCGGGACCAGCTCGACGAGCTCGCCGGACCGGAGACCACGTTCCTCGGAGCTACTTCCGCCGACGTCCTGCAGGACATGTACCGGCGCTGCCGGGCGCTGCTGATGCCGGGCATCGAGGACTTCGGCATCGTCCCCGTGGAGGCCATGGCCTGTGGAACGCCGGTGCTCGCGGTCGGCGCGGGCGGCTCGCTCGACACGGTGCGACCCGGCGTGACCGGCGAATATGTGCCGCCCGGCCACGACGACGCGGTCGTCGCCGCCCTCGCCGAACGGATGCGCGACTTCGATCCGGGCACCTACGATGCCGCGAAGATCCGCGCACACGCCGACAGCTTCGCCCCCGACAGATTCCGCGCCAGGATGGCCGACACCGTCGCCGGAGTACTCGCCGCCCACCGTTAGCGAGAAGTTGCCCGAAACTCGGAGTTACGGAAATCAGCTGTCACACATACCCTTTGACCTGCGACGACAGGTGACAATTCCCACATGGTGACAGACACCCCGTCGCTTGCCCCCTTTGTTACCGACGAGTACGGTTAGCCGCACCCGGACGACGACGTTCCCGGGTTCTCGTGATCCCCACATCCACCGCCGCATGCCGGATCACTTTTGCGCACACCGTGTTTCGAGACATTTTCAGGAGGGGCGATGGTTTCCTACATCGTGACGGGCGGTACCGGTTTTCTCGGTCGGCGAGTGGTACGTGAGCTGCTCGCGGCCGACCCGGCCGCGATCGTGCACGTGCTGGTGCGCGCCGAGTCGCTGGCCAAGTTCACCGCGCTCAACGCGCAGCACCCCGATGGCGACCGAGTGTTCGCGCTGGTCGGGGACCTGACCGCCGAGGGGCTCGGCCTGGGCGACGAGCCGCCGCGCGCCGACCACGTGCTGCACCTCGGCGCGGTCTACGACATGACCGCCGACGAGGAATCCGCCCACGCGGCCAATGTGAACGGCACCCGCGCGGTGATCGAGCTGGCCCGCAGGCTCGGTGCGGTGCTGCACCACGTGTCCTCGGTAGCGGTGGCAGGCGATCATCACGGCAAGTTCTTCGAGGAGGATTTCGACCTCGGCCAGAACCTCACCTCGCCCTATCACCGCACCAAGTTCGCGGCCGAGAAGCTGGTCCGCGAGGCAGGCGACGTGCGGTGGCGGGTGTATCGCCCCGCGATCGTCGTCGGCGATTCGCGCACCGGCGAGATGGACAAGATCGACGGCCCGTACTACTTCTTCCCGGCGATCGCGGCACTGTCGGATCTGCCCGCCGAACTGCCGCTGCCGCTGCCCGATCTGGGTGCCACCAATGTGGTTCCGGTCGACTACGTGGCCGAGGCGATGGTGCGCCTGGTGCGCCGCCCGGGGCTGGACGGGCGCACATTCCACCTGGTCAACCCGCAGCCGCAGCCGTTCGGTGAGATCTACCGTGCGCTGGCGAGCGCGGCGGGCGGGCCGACCGGGATCGGGACCGTGCCGGGCAGTGCGTTCGCGCTGCGCGGGCTCGGTCAGGTGCCCGGCGCGCACGCGGTGCGTGACTTCCTGTTCGAGCAGGCGGGCATTCCCGCGGAGGTGGCGCCGCATGTCGGTTTCACCGCCGAGTTCGTTTCGGACTCCACGCGGGCGCTGCTGCCCGGGCTCGCGGTGCCCGCCTTCGAGACCTACGCCGCCCGGCTGTGGGAATTCTGGCGGGCCAACCTCGATCCGCAGCGTGGCCGTGTCGAGTCCGGGGCGCATCCGCTCTCGGGCCGCACGGTGCTCATCACCGGCGCCTCGTCGGGCATCGGCCTGGCCACGGCGCATGCTGTCGCGCGTCGTGGCGCGGTGGTGCTGATGGTGGCGCGCGGCGTCGAGGATCTCACTGCCGCGGCGGAATCCATTCGTGCCGACGGTGGGTCGGCTTTCGCCTACCCGTGCGACATCACCGATGCCACGGCCGTCGGCGCGCTGGTGCAGACGGTGCTCGCCGAGCACGGCCACGTCGACTACCTGGTGAACAACGCGGGCCGTTCGATCCGGCGCTCGGTGGCCAATTCGGTGGACCGCATGCACGATTTCGAGCGGACCATGGCGGTGAACTACTTCGGTGCGGTGCGGCTCATCCTCGCGCTGCTGCCGTCGATGCGGGAACGCCACTTCGGTCACATCGTGAACATCTCCTCGATCGCCGTGCAGACCAAGGTGCCACGCTTCGCCGCGTACGCCGCGAGCAAGTCGGCGCTGGACAACTTCAGTGACATCGCCGCGGTCGAAAACCGTGACGCGGGAATCACTTTCACCTCCATCCGGATGCCGCTGGTCCGCACCCCGATGATCGCGCCGACCGAGCTCTACCGGGCGCTGCCGCTGCCGGATCCGGAGCGGGCCGCGGGCATCGTGGTCCGTGCCCTGCTCGAACGACCCGACCGCATCGACACGCCTGTCGGCACGTTCTCGCAGGCGGTCGAGATGTTCCTGCCGTCGCTGAAACGAACCATCATGCACACCGGGTACCGCCTGTTCGGTGAATCGACCGCCGCGCAGGGCAAGCAGGAACCGGTCATCGCGGAACCCGCCGAGACCACCGAACCGTCGCGCGGACCGCTCACGGTCCTCGGCCCGGTCCTCGCCCCGCTGATGGTCGTTCCGAGTCCGGCCGCGCGGATGAGCCGGATGCTGCCCGGCGTCCACTGGTGAGCTGATCCCGGTCACGACACTCGCTTCGTCGGGGGGGTGTCGTGACCGGGTCGGGTCGGCCGCACATTCCGCGGCTGCTGATGGCCTCGCCCACGCGGTGTGGGGCGGGATCACCCGGGTGATCAGCGCAGCTGACGGCAGACCCACTCGGCCAGAGTCGTCGGCGTGGTGGTGAGCAGGGTTCGGGGGTCCTCCGGGATGTAGTCCGTGCTGAGACCCGCTGCCATTCCGGCGATTCCGTCGATCTGGCCGTCACCGAGCCCCGCTGATCGCAGGGCGTTCCGGAACTCCCGGTCGGACAGGTGGATCGGGGTGACGTCGCGCCCGAGTTGTGCGCCGAGGATCTCGGCCACGCGCGCGAAGGTGAGATCCTCTGGTCCCTGGACCGCCTGGACGAGGCGGCCCGACCAGTCGTCGGACAGCAATCGCACCGCGGCGACCTCGCCGATATCGCGCGGATCGACCCACGGCATGGCGTGGTCGAGCGGCCAGGGCGTGGACAGGGTGCCCGCCCGGATCTCGTCGAGTTGGGGCAGCAGGTTCGTGAAGAAGTACCCGCATCGCAGATGCAGCACATCGGCACCGGTGGCGTCGAGTAGCTCCTCGGTGCGCGCGAGTCCGTCGATCTCCCCTGCGCCGGAACGTTTCTCGGCGCCCCCGCTGCTGAGGAACACCGTCTTCTCGATGCTGTTCTCGACGACGGCCCGCGCCGCGGCGGCACCCATCAGCGCGTACCCGGCCACCGGATCACCGTCCACCAGCGCGGGTGGGTCGACCCAGAACAATCGATCGGCTCCCTCGGTGGCCCGCACCACGGCGTCCGCGTCCCCCTGATCGACCTGTACCACGTCGACCAGCTCCCGAACCGCGTCGTCGAGCCGCCCCGGGTGCCGCATCAGCACCCGCGGCCGCACTCCCGCCTGCACCAACTGCCGCACCACCCGCGACCCCACGTGTCCGGTGGGCGTGGTGACCACGATCCTCTTCGTTCGATTTCCCATAACCGCACGATAGAAGCCATCGCGGTCACTTTCCGTCCGCGAATGCCGGTGTCACCACGTGCGCAGGACCGACGCCTTGGGACCGGCCACCAGGCTCCGCTCCGGCACGTCGTCACCGACCACCGCGCCCGCCGCGACCACCGAGTCGCGTCCGATACCGACGCCGGGCAGAATTGTCGCCCCGGCGCCGATCCAGACATTGTCGGCCACATCGATCGGTGCGCCGGTGAGAAACCGGCGCCGCTCCTCGGGGTCGACCGGGTGTCCCATGGTGATGAAGGTGGCCTTCGGGCCGATCATCACGCCGGAACCCAGCCGGATCCCCGCGTAGTCGAGGAACGTGCATCCCTGGTTGACGAAGACGCGTTCCCCGATGTCGAGGCCGAGTCCGTGGTCGGTGTAGAAGGGCGGGTAGATCGTGAGCTTCGGGGGCAGCGGACGCCCGAGGATCTGCTCGAGCAATTCCGCCTTTCCCGTTTCGTCGTCGAAGGGCAGTGCGTTGAGCCGGGACGTCATCGCGGTCACCGCGAGCACCCGCTCGTGCATGGCCCGGAACTCCTCGCCCAGCACCCGCTCGCCCCGGTCCAGCAGCTCGGGATCGTGGATCAGCATCATGTTCTCGCTCGCCATCTCCCGATTCTGGACCACCGGCCGCCGACCCCGGCGGGCGACTTCACAGCCGGGCGTTCACCTGTCCCGCCGCGTCGGCGAAGGCCCATTCGTAGGTGCCGTGGGCGGCGGGGAAGATGCCGCCCGCGCAGACCGGATCGCCTGCGGCGCAATAGTTCTGTGTGCGGTCCGCGTACCACGGGTGGACGGTGCCACCGACGAGGCGGAGCGGGTCGCCGAACAGCAGCACCGCGAGGACACGGTGGGACAGTTCGGGCGGGAGGGTCCACATACCCGGGAGTGCCAGTGCGGCAGGGGAACCCAGCACACCGTGGGTGACCACCGCGCCCTGCGAATAGCCGGCCAGAATGAAACGCTGGTCCGGGCAGGCCGCCGAGCGGGCGACGAGATGACCTGTCATGGCGCGGGTTCCGTCGCTCACCGAGGACGGCACCAGCAGGTCGGCGGGGTATTCCACGCGGTGCGCACTGGTGTCCACCGCCAGCTGCTCGCGCAGGACCGCGTAGAGCGGATCCCCGACGGCGGCCCCTAGATAGCCGGGTTCCGTTGTGCCACGGGCGATGACGACGTCCACTGCGGCACAACCTTGTGCCCACGCCGTAGGTCCGGGCGTTATCGCCGAACCGATTCCCGTGGCGAGAAGCAACACCGACAGCATTGTCGCTGTGCGCTTCCAACCGATACGCATTACCTTCCGATAGGCCATGGGGACCACCTGCTCACGCCGTTGTGAGGATTAGAGAACCGAGCAGTTACCGTCTGCCTCAACGGCATTCGGGGTGCTCAGAGGTGGAATACCCGGTCATCGGCATCGGCACGGCATGCGTTGCGCATCCCTTGCGCCACGGTTGCGTCTCGGATCGCCTGCGGCACAGGGCCGCCCGAGGGATTTACTTCTTCTTGGACTTCTTTTTGTACTTCGGCTTGTCGTTGTCGGGCTCCCACTCGTAGCCGGGGGTGTTCTTCTCGCAGTAGGAGTCGGCCACGTGCACATCGCCGAGGTCGCGTTCGCACCAGCGTGACTTGCCGCAGGAGGTGGCGCCGAGGGACGCCAGCACGGCGAGGGCGAGCACGGCGGCGCCCGCGCGGATCCGGACCTTCATGGTTTCTCGGGCCTTTCTTCGGTGAACATCGCTGGTCAGGTGAATTCCAGGACTCCCCCCGGTCACCGTCGCAGCAATGCTAGCTTTCCTACATGTCGAGCGCAGCACCCCAGGCCACCGATGATTTCTCCCCCGACGCGATCGTGGTCGGCTCCGGGCTCGCGGGCCTGGTCGCCACCCACGAGCTGGTGCTGGCCGGACGCAAGGTGCTCGTGGTCGATCAGGAGAACCGCGCCAACCTGGGCGGGCAGGCGTTCTGGTCGCTGGGTGGGCTGTTCCTGGTCGACACCCCCGAGCAGCGCCGCCTCGGCATCAAGGATTCCTACGACCTCGCCCTGCAGGACTGGATGGGGTCGGCCGCTTTCGATCGCCTCGACGGCGAGGACAGCATGGCCGTGGAGTGGGCGCGCGCCTACGTGCGCTTCGCGACCGACGAGAAGCGGGACTACCTGCGCGCCTTGGGTCTACGCATCACACCGATCGTCGGCTGGGCCGAGCGCGGCGGCTCCCTCGCCGACGGCCACGGCAATTCGGTCCCCCGTTTCCACCTCACCTGGGGCACCGGTCCGGAGGTCCTGCGGGTGTTCCTCGAGCCCGTGCTGGCCGGTGAGGCCGAGGGCCTGGTGCGGTTCGCGTTCCGCCACCGGGTCGACGAGCTGGTGGTCACCGACGGCGCGGTCACCGGGGTGCGCGGCAGCGTGCTCGCGCCGAGCGACACCGAGCGTGGTGTCGCCTCGAACCGGGACGTGTTGGGCGACTTCGATTTCCAGGCACCGGCGGTGCTGGTGAGCACGGGCGGCATCGGGCACGCGCACGACATCATCCGGCGCAACTGGCCGACCGAGCGCCTCGGCCCGTGCCCGGAGACGATGATCTCGGGCGTACCCGCCTACGTCGACGGGCGGATGCTCGGCATCTCCGAGAACGCGGGCGCGGCCCTGGTGAACCGCGACCGCATGTGGCACTACACCGAGGGCATCAACAACTGGGATCCGGTCTGGCCCGACCACGCCATCCGCATCCTGCCCGGTCCGTCGCCGCTGTGGTTCGACGCGAACGGCCAACGCATGCCCGCACCGTGCTTCCCCGGCTTCGACACCAATGCCACGATGCGCCAGATCCTGTCGACCGGCTACGACTACTCCTGGTTCGTGCTGAACCAGACCATCATCGAGAAGGAGTTCGCCCTCTCCGGTTCGGAGCAGAACCCCGACATCACCGGCAAGGACTGGAAACTCACGCTGCGCAGCCGCCTCGCCAAGGGCGCACCGGGTCCGGTCGAGGCATTCAAACAGCACGGTGTGGACTTCGTGGTCGCCGACTCGCTGCCCGCCCTGGTGGACGGTATGAACGAGATCGCGCGCGGACCCGAGCTCGATGCCGCCGACCTGGAACGGCAGATCGTCGCTCGCGATCGCGAGGTGACCAACCCCTTCACCAAGGACGCGCAGATCGCGGCGATCACCGCCGCCCGCAAGTACATCGGTGACAAGTTGCAGCGGGTGGTCACCCCGCATCGCATCCTGGATCCGGCCCACGGCCCGCTCATCGCGGTGCGGCTCAATGTGCTGACCCGCAAGACGTTGGGCGGCTTGCAGACCGACCTCGACTCGCAGGTGCTGCGCCCGGACGGTTCGGTGTTCGACGGTCTGTACGCGGCCGGTGAGGTCGCCGGGTTCGGCGGCGGCGGTGTGCACGGGTACAACGCGCTCGAGGGCACGTTCCTCGGCGGCTGCATCTTCTCCGGCCGCGCCGCGGGCCGGGCGATGGCGCGCCGGAGTTAGTCAGCCGCGCCCGTGCCGGGGTGTCAGCGCGCGCGATGCCTCGTTGGCCACCTCGGCGAGGGCGCGCGCCAGCCGGGCGGTGTCGAGGGCGGCACGGTCGCCGTTCACGGTGCCCGACAACGAGATCGCGGCTACCGCCACCCCTCGGCCACGGATCGGCACCGCGACACAGCCCACACCGGGCAGCGATTCCTCGGTGTCGACGGCGACGCCCTGACGGTGCCGGATGCGGGCCAGTTCTCGGTGCAGTTCCACCCGGTCGATGATGGTGCGGGCCGTGCGGGCGACGGTGTTGCCGCGCAGCGAAGCCTCGGCGATGCCGGGTTCGAGCGTGGCCAGCAGCGCTTTGCCGAGAGCCGTGCAGTGGGCAGGTAACCGGCCGCCGATCCGGGTGGGGATCGCCACCTGCCCACGCCTGCCCGCGCGGTCGAGGAACAGCACCTCGCGGCCGTCGAGCACGGCGAGGTGCCCGACCAGACCGGTGCGCTGGCTGAGGTCGTAGAGCAGCGGGCCGACCACTTCACGTAGTTCGTTGTGTTCGGCGGCGAGCCCGCCGAGTTCGAGCACCCGCAGCCCGAGGCGGTAACCGCCGGGAGTGTGTGCGAGCCAACGCAATCGGATCATCTGATCGAGGATGCGATGCACCGTTGACCTCGGCAGGCCGGTGCGCTCGGCCAGACCGAGCAGGGTGAGGGTCGGGGTGGTCGCGTCGAAGGCGTCGAGGATGAGTGTCATCCGCTCGATCATCGACGTGGGCGGTGTCCCGGCCGAGCGGGCCGATCCGGTCCACAGTTCCTCCGGCGCCGGTTCGGTCACGATGTCGACCGTCATAGATCCAACCTCCACAGTGTGTAGCGAATACAGCCTAGAGCTGTCCGTGCCGCCGACGCACCATTTCGCTGGACCGAGCGGTACACACCGACCGAATTCGCTAGCGGCGGGCCTCTTCGAGGCGGGCGGCGCGCTCGACGAGGAGCTCGGCGGGGCCGGTCGGTGGGCTGCTACGCCGCCAGATGGCCCGGAACTTGCGGGTGAGGCGGGTGGCATCGGTCGAGGACACCTCGACCAGGGCGCCGGTGGCCAGATCCGGCGCGGCGATCAGGCGGCTCAGCACCGCCGGGGCCATCCCGGTTCGCGCGGCGGCGACGATGGCCGCGGCCGAGCCGAGTTCGGCGGCCGGGCCCGCCGGTGCGCCCTCGCTGCTGAGCAGGTCCCAGACGGTGTCGCGGGTGCCGGAGCCGGGTTCACGCCAGAGCAGGGCGGTGCGGGCGAGCTCGCCGAGCGTCACGGGGGTCTTGCGGCGCGCCCACGGGTGGTCCCGCGCCACGACGACGACCAGTTCGTCGGAGCCGAGCACCCGGCTGCCGAGCCCGGCGGGCGGGTGTGGGCCCTCGACGAAACCCACGTCGGCGGCGCCGTCGCGGACCAGGGCGGCGACCTGGGTGGAATTCTCGACATCCAGGGCGACGACGACCTCGGGATGGTCGGTGCGCAAGGCCGCCAGCCAATGCGGAATACGATGATCGGCAATGGTTTTCGATGCCGCGATCCGCAGGCGTGTGGCCTGGGCGGCACGCAGCCGGTCGATGTCGTCGACGAGGTCGCGCACGGCCGCGAGCACCGGTCGCGCGTGCTCGACGACGGCGCGGCCCGCGTCGGTGAGTTCCGACCCGGTCGGGCCACGGTCGAGCAGTTTGACCCGCATTCGTCGTTCCAGGGCGCTGATGCGCATGCTCGCGGCGGGCTGGGTGATGCCGTGTCGGCGCGCGGCGGCGCCGAGACTACCCAGCTCGGCGACCGACACCAGCAGATCGAGGACGTCGAGGTCGGGTGTTCCCGGTGGCAGCATCACGCACCGGTCGCCGATGTGTGGCGCAGGTTCTTCGCGACCCCGTAGAGCGCGATCACCGGTTTGAGCGGCATCCACTCCCCGAATCGGTAGTCGCGCCCGCGCACCAGTCGGGTAGCGAGGTCGGGACTCTGCTCGGCGAGGTAGCGGCGGGCGACGGCGGCGTGCGACGGCAGGGAGACGATCTTGATCCGATCGACGTCCTTCAGAAAAGGGAGGGCGAAGGCGATGTTCTCCCAGGTGGATCGGCTGTGCTCCTCGAGCACGAGCTCACCGGTGTACCCGCGTTCGCGCGCGTAGCGGGCCAGCAGCGATGCCTCGGTGTCGGGCCCCGCGCAGGCACCGCCGCACAGGACCAGCCGTGATTCGCTCGCCCCCGGGTCGAGGGAACGCAGGCCCGCGCGTACTCGCCATCGGTTCATGGCGTTGGCGCTGCGACCGGCATTGCGGTATCCGAGCACGACCACCGCCTCCGATCCGCTGGTGTCGGGGCGCGCCTCGGTCCGGGACGCACGCCAGTTCACCCACTCGCCCCACAGCATGATGCCGAGGGCGGCGGCGGCGATCCGGCTTCGTGTGCGCACCTCTCCAGCAAACCACGATGATCTCCGCCGGGCGCCGAATACGCGCCTGACCTCGGGTTTCAGCACCAGCCGGTGAGCGCCATCAGCGCCAGACTCGAGGTGCCGAGCACCACGCCGATGGCACCGCCGAGGAGCAGCGGACGTGGGCCCGCGGACCGCAGGCGATCCAGGCTCAGGGACGTGCCGATGGCGGCCAGGACGGCGGTGATCAGCCAGCCGCTCGTCGCGGCGAGTGGTTCGGTGAGAGCCGAGGGCAGGATCCCGGTGGCGGCGACGATGGACGCCGCCACGAACATCACGACGAACAGCGGGAAGCTCTCACGCAGGGAGCCGGGGGATGTGCCCGTTCGCTCGGCCATCCGTCGGCGCCCCAGATGCAGGCCGAGGCAGAGCGGGACGATGGCCAGACTGCGGACCAGCTTCACCACGACGGCGAACTGCGCGGCGCCCGCCCCGAACACCACACCGGCGGCCAGCACCGAGGAGGTGTCGTTGATGGCGGTGCCCGCCCAGAGGCCGAAAGCCTGCGGCGACATCCCCATCGCCCGGCCCAGCGGCGGGTACACAAGTACCGCGACGACATTGAAGACGAAGATGGTGCCGAGCGCGTAGGCCACCCGTTGCCGATCGGGGCGGAGCACCGCCGTCGCGGCGGCGATGGCGGAGGCACCGCAGATGGTCGACCCGGCGGCGATCAGAGTCGCCGACTCACGATCCACGGCGAGCATCCGCCCGAGGACGAACGCGGCGACGGCACCGGCGGCGAGCGTGCCGACCAGCACGACAGCGGTCTCGCGCCCCACACCGAGCACCGAACCCATCGGCAGACCGAGACCGAGCAGCACGATGGCCCATCCGAGCACCCGCTGCCTGGCCACGTCGAGGCCCGGTTCGAACCTCGCACTCCCCCGGCGCCGCAACCACATTCCGGCCACCGCGCCGGCGACCAGGGCCACCACCGGCGCGCCGACCATCGGCAGCGCCTTACCCACCGGGGTGGCGACGGCGGCCAGCAGCAGTGCCAGAGCCAGGCCCGGCGCGACAGTTCCTACGCGATTCACCTCCCTACCATCGCCGGGCCACGCACCCCCGGGTAGATCCCGATCCACGACGAGCACATAAGTGTGGCTTATGTCGCGACACGGCCGCGCCCGCGTGCTTGGACGAGCGGTCCGTGGGTAAGGCGCAGGCAGAATCGAGCCGGCATGGAGTGCCGTCGAAGACAGGAGGATGTTGTGAGAGCTGGTTACCGGATCGTCACCGCCGCGGCCGTCGCGGGTGCCTTCGCCCTGAGTTCGGCCGCGGTGGCGAACGCCGAGGAACCCGAAGCGCCGAAGACTCCGCTGGTCCAGTACATCGAGTCCTGGCCACCTGCCCCGGAGAACTGCAACCGGGTATGGGATCCCATCGAGGACGCGGTCGAAGACTCCGTCCCACCCCAGTACGAGGCCGAGTTCGAGGCATTCGACGACTGGTGCGAGGGCGACGAGGACTGACGGGAGGGTCGCCGCGGGGTTCGTCACCGCGGCGACCTTTCCGCCGTCACGCGTCGTCGAAATCCGGTTCGGCGGTGAGTAGTTCGTCGGCTCGGGCGAGAGCCGCGTCGAGGTCGTCGGTGACGCTGTCGAGCAGGGACATGCCGTCGAGCATGTCGGTGAGTTCGGCGCGCAGGGCGTCGATTTCGGCGAGCGCGGGGTCGACGGTCGTCCAGGCGACGGTGTCGGACCACCAGGTGTCGCGCTGGATCCAGGACCAGACGACATCGCGCACCAGCACCGCATCGGTGGTGAACAGGTGCCGGTGGTCGGTGCCCGCGATGTGCTCGATCTCGTAGGTGCCGTCGGGCAGGTAGCGGGCCTGGATGTGGTCCGGACCCCGGGTGAGCAGAAGGAAGGGGTGGTCGGGGGCAGGGTTCACGGCATCGGCGCCGGGGCGCGCGGGGTCGACGGCGCGTGGTGCGCCCGACCCGTCACCGACGTGGACCACGACCTCGGGCAGGTCGACATGCTCGGCACCCATCCGGCCAGTGTGCCGGACAGCGCACCGAGACCCGTGACCGGCATCGTCGCGGCAATCGGACTGCGCGATCGGAGGACGACGACTAGCCTCGCACCCATGACCTGGCAGGCGCCCGAACTCGTGCCGACCCGCACCCTGGTCGGCGCCGACGAACGCCCGATGTTGCAGTCCTGGTTGGACTTCCACCGTCAGACGTTGCTCAACAAATGCGGCGGCCTCGACGCCGCGCAGCTGGCGAAACGTTCGGTTCCGCCGTCGAATCTGTCGCTGCTCGGGTTGGTTCGTCATCTCACCGAGGTCGAACGCGGCTGGTTCCGGGTGTCGGCCGCCGGCGAGGACATCGGCCCGGTGTACGCCTCCGAACTCGAACCCGACGCCGACTTCGACGACCTGGATTCGCGTCCGGCACCGGAGGTCTTCGACCTGTTCCACGCCGAGATCGCCGCCTGCGACGCCGCGGTCGCCGACCTCTCCCTCGACCATGTGTTCCAGGTGCCGTGGCGCTCCGACGGCTACACGCTGCGCTGGGTGTATCTGCACATGATCGAGGAGTACGCCCGCCACAACGGGCACGCCGACCTGCTGCGCGAACGCATCGACGGTGTGACCGGCAGTTTCTGATCAGCCGGTGATCACGTCGGCGGTGAGCTGATCGAGACCGTCGAGCACCACCTGGGCCTGGGCGAGCGCCTCGGCCGAGGCCGGGAACTCCGGGCGCGGCACCGCGATCACCCGCATCCCCGCGGCGTGCGCGGATCGCAAACCGTTGGTCGAATCCTCCACCGCCGTACAGTTCTTCGGGTCGACTCCCAACCGCTGCGCGACCGTGAGATACACATCGGGCGCGGGCTTGCCACGACCCACCTCCTCGGTGGACAGCACGACCGCGAAACTCTGCATCAGCCCCGCCTTCTCCAGAACGAGCGCGATCAGGGAGGCGGGAGAAGAACTGGCGAGCCCGAGTTTCCAGGAATCCGCGCAGCGGCGAACGGCGTCGACGGCGCCGGGCAGCAGCGGCAGGTGCTGGGCGTACTCGTCGGCCATCAGATCGATGACATCGGCGGCGACCTTGTCGGCCGGCCGAGCGACACCGAGGTCGTCGGCCAGGTACGACGACCACTCCACGGTGGACATGCCCATCATGCGCTGCTGCGAATCCGGTTGCCAGCGACCACCATTGACGGTGACGTAATCTTTGCGGACCTTTTCCCAGACGGGCTCGGAGTCGATCAGCACACCGTCCATGTCGAACACAACCGCCGCGATACTCATACCAAGCCTCTCGCCGTCGATGATGATCGGCATCGAGCCTAACCGACCGGCGGCGGTCCCCCGCGCGAACGCCCAGCTCGGAAACGATAACGTGTTGCATATGGACGAGAAGAACGTCGGCGACTCGCGGCCCGACCAGACGCATCACGAGGGCGGCTTCCGGCCGATGGCCGAGCTCATCGAAGCGCGCGCGAGCGAGAGCGACACCCTGATCGGCGGACCGCACTACGGCGAGTTCATCGAGCAGGTGCGCGAGCTGATGGACCGCGCGCGACTGGCGAACCCGTCCGACGAGTTGGCCAAGGAGACGATCGTCGCGCTCGAGCAGCTCAATGCCCGCCTCGACGAGGCCGTGGTCGACGAGTGGTCCTCGCCGAGCTGGACGCGCACCGATCTACCCGCGCGCGGCAACATCACCCTGCCGCCGTACACGGTGGTCAGCGGTGACCGCGACGGGGTGACCGCGAAGGTCACCTTCCGCACCTTCCACCTGGGCGGCAACCAGGCCGCGCACGGCGGGCACATCTCGCTCGCCTTCGACGACATCCTCGGCATGACCGCCGCCCTGGCCACCGGTGCGGTGACTCGCACGGCCTCGCTCACCGTCGACTACCGGTCTGTCACCCCGCTCGAGCGTGAACTCACCGTGCGCGCCCACGCCGAACGGCGCGACGGCCGCAAGGTGTATCTGAAGGCGACCATGCACGACGGCGACCGTCTCTGCGCCGAGGCCAACGGGCTGTTCATCGTGCTCAAGCCGGGCCAGCCCTGACATTACGATCGGCCTGATTCCAAGGCCGTCCGCGTGCCGCCGGGTGGCGCAATACCCGTAGCGGGCCGGGTTCGCGCAGGTCGTGCGACTCGCCACCCGGCGCAAACGGATCGGCAGGATTTCGTGCCGTTCCGCGCGCCGCGGGCACCGGCGTAATCGCCACTATCGTCGCTGTTCATGCAGGTCAGCGAGAGAACAGGCACGAAAGAGCCGGGGCACGACCGGCGCGCCGATCGGGCTCGTCGCGTCGCCGACGTGGTGCGCCACCAGATCCTGTCGGGTGCGCTCGACGGCACGGTGCCCGGCGAGCAGGAGTTGGCCGCCGAACACGGCGCCTCCCGCAATACCGTCCGCGCGGCGCTGGCGCTGCTGCGCGACGAGGGACTCATCGACCGCGCCCCGAAGGTGGGCACCCGGGTGGCGGCCCGCAAGTTCGACCACGGACTCGACGTGCTGCTCGGTTTGCAGGAAACCCTCGCCGAGCACGGCACGGTGCGCAACGAAGTGCGCGTGGCGGGCACCGTCACCGCGCCGCCCGCCGTGGCCCGCAGGCTCGGACTCACACCGGGCGAGCAGGTGGTCTACATCGAGCGGTTGCGGTTCCTCGCCGACCTGCCGCTGAGCCTGGACCTGACCTACCTCGTCCCGGACATCGGTGCCGAGGTGCTGGCCCATGATCTCGCGAGCACCGATGTGTTCGTTCTGCTCGAGCAGATCACCGGCCGCTCGCTCGGTGACGCGGAGATCGCCCTCGAGGCGGTGGCCGCCGACCCGCACACCGCCGTCACCCTCGACGCCCCCGCCGGTGCGCCGCTGCTGATGCTCGAGCGGCTCACCCGCCTCGACGACGGCAGACCCGTCGATCTCGAGTACATCCGCATGCGCGGCGACCGAATCACCATGCGCGGCAGCCTCGTGCGCTGCGCACCCGAATGGAAGGTCCGTTAGATGGCCCTCGTGCCCCAGCGCGCCGACGTCCCCGTGACGATCGACGAATCCCTGTGCATCACCGGCTGCACGTTGTGCGTCGACATGTGCCCGCTCGATTCCCTTGCCATTCACGAGGATTCGGGCAAGGCCTACATGCATGTCGACGAGTGCTGGTACTGCGGCCCCTGTGCCGCGCGCTGCCCCACCGGCGCCGTCACCGTCAACATGCCCTACCTGCTCCGCTGAACCCGGGAACCCCACGCATGAAGATCACTCGTTTGCTGCCCGTCGCCCTCGCCGTCGCCCTCGCCGCGGCCGGGTGCTCACTGGAAAGTTCGACGGCCGCACCGGCCGGCACCGTCAAGGTCGTCATCGGCTATCAGTCCAAGACCATCAACACCGTCACCGCGGGCACGCTGCTGCGCGCGCAGGGTTACCTGGAACAGCGGCTGCAGCGCATCACCGAGGCGGGCGGCGCGAAGTATCAGGTGGAGTGGCAGGACTACGACACCGGTGCGCCGATCACCGCCCAGATGGTGGCGGAGAAGATCGATATCGGGTCGATGGGCGACTACCCCTTGCTGATCAACGGTTCACGCACCCAGGCCGCCGAGCGTTCCCGCACCGAGCTGGTGTCGATCACCGGCTACAACCCCAAGGGTGCGCTGAACATGGTTGTGGTGCCTCAGGATTCGCCCGCGCGGTCGCTGACCGACCTGGCCGGGCAGAAGATCTCGGCCAGTGTGGGTTCGGCGGGCCACGGCACCCTCGTGCAGGCGCTGAGCCGGGCGGGAATCGATCCGGCGAAGGGGGTGGAGGTGCTCAACCAGCAACCCCAGGTCGGGGCGACGGCACTGGAATCGCATCAGGTGAGCGCGCTGTCGCAGTTCGTGGCCTGGCCGGGTCTGCTGGTGCAGCAGAACAAGGCCAAGCTGCTCTACGACGGTGCCGAGCTGAATGTGCCGACCTTCCACGGGGTGGTGGCCCGGCGGGCGTATGCGGCCGAGCACCCCGAGGTACTGCAGGCGTTCCTGGCCGCACAACTGGACGCGACTGCCTTCCTCAACGAAAAGCCGTTCGAGGCAGCCGCGCTCGTTGCCGAAGGCTCAGGTCTGCCGCAGGAAGTCGTATACCTCTACAACGGTCCGGGCGGCACCAGCTTCGACACCACTCTCAAGGCGAAGCTGATCGAGGCGTTCAAAGGCGATGTGAACTATCTGAAGTCGATCGGTGACTTCGCCGACCTCGATATCGACGCGTTCGTCGAGGACGGGCCGCTGCGGCAGGCGTTCGCCGAGACCGGCCGCGATTACGAAGCGACCCTGGCCGAGTCGACGAACCCCAGCAAGGTCACCGGCACCGACCCGGTGTGCGCTGTGCCCGTGACTGCTCCAGCACTGGCCGGTGAGGTGTGGGTCGAGGGCGCCGACAAACCGCAGCCCGCCGCGAACCCCGAATGCCTGCTGCGGGCGGTGCAGGCCGCCCAGGCGCAGGGCAAGACCGTTCGCGCGGCCTACGTTCCCGATGCGGAGCTCGGCACCCGCTGGTTCGCGGACAAGGCGATCTGGTTGCGTGACGGCACCCGGTACCTGCCGTTCACCACGCAGGCCGCAGCCGACCGATACCGGAGCACCCACCCGTCGGCCACCGCTGTCACCTACGACCGGGCGGTCACGGAGGTCCGCGGATGACCCCCACCGCCCGCGCTGCCGCGGCAACCACCCCGACAGTCGAGGCCGCGACAGCTCCCGCGTCTCCGGAAACGCCGGTCGGCGCACTGTCCACCACTGGAAGCGACGCAACCACCGCCGGCTCCTCGGGGTGGACGTCGCGGTTGATCCGGGTCGGGTCCGTGGTGGCGGCGATCGGGCTGTGGCAGGTGCTCACCGCCAACGATGTGCGGGCCGGACTACGGTTCGACACCCTGCCGACGGTGACCGAGATCGTCGCCGAATTCGGGGAGCACCTGGGCAGCGGACAGTACTACCTGGATGTGGCGCAGTCGCTGATCCGGATCGTCACCGGGTTCGGGCTGGCAGCGGTCGTCGGGGTGCTGGCGGGCATCGGACTCGGCCGGTCGCGATTGCTGGCGGATGTGTTCGGTCCGCTGGCCGAACTGGTCCGCCCGATTCCGGCGATCGCGCTGGTCCCGGTGGCGATCCTGCTGTTCCCCAGCGACGAGTCGGGCATCGTCTTCATCACCTTCACCGCCTCGCTGTTTCCCGTGCTGGTGAGCACCCGGCACGCGACGCGCGCGCTGCCGACCATCTGGGAGGACGCCGTCCGCACCCTCGGTGCGTCGCGACGTGAGGTGCTCACCAGGGTGGTGGTGCCCGGGATCCTGCCCGGGGTGTTCAGCGGGTTGTCGGTGGGCATGGGGGTGGCCTGGATCTGCCTCATCTCCGCGGAGATGATCTCCGGTCGCCTCGGGATCGGCTACCGCACCTGGCAGTCCTACACCATCGTGGACTACCCGGCCGTGTTCGTCGGCATGATCACCATCGGCGTGCTCGGTTTCCTCACCTCCGGAATCGTCGAACTGGCCGGTCGGCGGGCCACCCGCTGGCTGCCGAGAGAGGTCGCGTCATGACCATCGCCACCGCCGTCTCGACCGGCATGCGCCTCGATCTGGAATCGGTGCGCGTCGGCTACGGCACCAGAACCGTTGTCCGTGACCTGGATCTGTCGATCGGTGCCGGGGAGATCCTCGTCCTGGTCGGCAAGTCCGGCTGCGGCAAGTCCACCCTGTTGCGTGCGATCGCCGGACTGCGCGAGCCGAGCGGTGGGACGATCCGAGCCGACGGTGATGTCGTCACCCGGCCGTCGGCGGATCGGGCACTGGTGTTCCAGGACGACGCGCTGCTGCCGTGGCGCACGGCTCGCGCCAATGTCGAACTGGCGCTGCGTCTTCGCGGTGTCGCGCGAGCGGAGCGCCGGGAACAGGCGCTGCGCTGGCTCGGCGAGGTCGGCCTCACCGGATACGCCGACTACCTGCCTCGCGATCTGTCGGGCGGAATGCGCCAGCGGGTGCAACTCGCCCGCAGCCTGGCCGGTTCGCCGCGCGCGGTGCTGATGGACGAACCCTTCGGCGCGCTCGACAGCCAGACCCGCACCGAGATGCAGCGCCTGCTCGTCGACACCTGGCGCGCACACCCCACCACCATCGTTTTCGTCACCCACGACCTCGACGAAGCGCTGCGGCTCGGCGACCGGATCGCCGTGCTCGGCGCCGGCACGCTGCACGCGGTCGTCGAGGTGCCCGACCCGCGCGAACCGGTCGACCGGAGCGCGCTGCGGGCCCGAATCCTGGAGTCGCTGTGAACATTCCCGATCTGGACGACCGCGTCCGCCTCGACTGCGATGTGCTCGTGATCGGCGGCGGAACGGCGGGCACGATGGCCGCGCTCACCGCCGCCGAGGCCGGGGCGAACGTGCTGCTGCTCGAGAAGGCGCATGTGCGCCACTCCGGTGCGCTGGCCATGGGAATGGACGGTGTGAACAACGCCGTCATCCCCGGCAAGGCCGAACCGGAGGACTATGTCGCCGAGATCACCCGCGCCAACGATGGCATCGTCGACCAGCGCACCGTGTACCAAACGGCGACAAGAGGTTTCGCCATGGTGCAGCGACTCGAACGCTACGGGGTGAAGTTCGAGAAGGACGAGTACGGCGAGTACGCGGTGCGCCGGGTGCACCGCTCGGGCTCGTATGTGCTGCCGATGCCCGAGGGCAAGGACGTGAAGAAGGCACTGTACCGGGTGCTGCGTCAGCGCACGATGCGCGAGCGGATCCGGATCGAGAACCGGCTCATGCCGGTGCGGGTGCTCACCGCCGAGGGCCGTGCGGTCGGTGCTGCCGCGTTGAACACGCGCACCGGAGAATTCGTCGAGGTGGCCGCGAAAGCGGTGATCCTGGCGACGGGTCCGTGCGGCAGGCTCGGGCTGCCCGCCTCGGGGTACCTCTACGGCACCTACGAGAACCCGACCAACGCCGGTGACGGGTACTCGATGGCCTATCACGCAGGCGCCGAACTCTCGGGCATCGAGTGCTTTCAGATCAACCCGCTGATCAAGGATTACAACGGCCCGGCCTGCGCGTATGTGGCCAACCCGTTCGGCGGCTATCAGGTCAATGCCGAGGGTGAACGGTTCGTGGATTCGGACTACTGGTCGGGCCAGATGATGGCCGAGGTGAAGCAGGAGATCGAATCCGCGCGCGGTCCCATCTATCTCAAGGTGTCGCATCTGCCCGACGAGACGCTGTCCACCCTCGAATCGATCCTGCACACGACCGAACGCCCGACTCGCGGGACGTTCCACGCCAACCGCGGTCACGACTACCGCACCCACGACATCGAGATGCACATCTCCGAGATCGGTTTGTGCAGTGGGCATTCGGCCTCGGGTGTGTGGGTGGACGAGAACGCGCGCACCACGGTGCCCGGGTTGTACGCGGCAGGTGACCTGGCGTGCGTGCCGCACAACTACATGATCGGCGCGTTCGTCTACGGCGACCTCGCGGGTGCGCACGCGGCGTCGACGCTGGCCGAGGTCGAGGCGCCGGGTTCGCTGCCCGCCGATCAGCTCGCCGAGGCACACGAACTGATCTACCGTCCGCTGCGGCAGCCCGAGGGTCCGCCGCAGACCCAGGTCGAATACAAGCTGCGCCGGTTCGTGAACGACTATGTGGCGCCGCCGAAGACGGCGGCGAAACTGTCGATCGCGGTGGAGACCTTCGAGCGGATGCGCGCCGAGGTCGACGGGATCGGTGCGACCACACCGCACGAGCTGATGCGCGCGGTGGAGGTGCAGTTCATCCGGGACTGCGCCGAGATGGCCTCGCGCAGTTCGCTGACGCGCACCGAATCGCGGTGGGGGCTCTACCACGATCGCGCCGACCTGCCCGACCGCGACGACGAGTCGTGGAATTTCCACCTGAATCTGCGCAAGACCGCCGATGGGGAGATGGAGTTCGTCAAACGGTCGGTGGCGCCCTATCTGGTGCCGGTGCCCGGCCTCGACGACGTGCCGTCGGCCGAGCCGATCGTCGAGGTGATCGCCCAGCCGGAGCTGGTCGGCACCCGGGCACCTCAGCGTGCGGCGCCTGTCCGCGCCGAAGCCGCGCCGGTGTCGCCGTCCTCGCCCCGGCTGGTCGGCCTGCTCGCGCTGGATTCGCCTGTACTCGACGATGTTTCGAGCTACCTGACCGATCCTGATCCGGTCGTCCGGGTGGCGGCGCTTTCGGTGCTCACCGAGAACACCCCCGACGGTTTCGCCGACGAGCTGGTGCGTGCGCTCGGTGACGAGAGTGCCTCGGTGCGTCGGGCCGCCACCGAGAGCCTGCGGGAGCTGGTGGAGGTGTTACCGGGGCCCGGTGCGCTGGCGCGGTACCTCGGCTCCCCGGATCCACTGGTCCGCGCCACGGTCATCGATCTGCTGCGCGCGTTGCGGGCGGGCACGGCGCCGGAATTTCGTGCGGCACTGGGTGACTCGCATCATCGGGTGCGGATCGAGGCGGTGCGGGCGCTGGTCTCGCTCGACGATGCCGAAGCCGTGGCCTCGATCGCCGGTGACGCCAATCGGGAGGTGCGTATCGCGGTCGCCCAAGGGCTGGCATCGATCGGCACGGGTGGACACGAGGTGATCCGGATATTGGTCGCCGACCCCGACCCCCTGGTCCGTGCCGCAGCGCTCACCGCCTACGCCGCGCTCGGCACCGACGACATCACCGAACTCGTCGCGGCTCTGGGCCACTCGGCCTGGCAGGTGCGCGTCGGTGCGGCCAAGGGCTTGGCGGGTGCGAGCCCGGACCTGGCGGTGGAACCGCTGCGCACGACGTTGTCCGATCGCCACCTCGATGTCCGCAAGACAGCGGTCCTGTCACTGTCCACGTGGCCGGACAGTAGTACTGCGCTCGACGCCCTAGAGTCGGCGGTCACCGACCCTGATGCCGACGTCCGCGCCTACGCCCGTCGGGCGGTCACAGCGGCGGGCCGGACTCCCGCCTCGGACCCACAGCCGGCCGATGCGGTCGCCTGACAACTCCTCGGCCGACGCTGCCCGCTCACCGCGGGTGGTGTCAGCCGACCGGACGTCGGGAAACCGCGCAGCCGGTGTCGGTAGGCTGGCCCGATGAGCGCACTCGCTGGCACATTGGTGCAGGTTGCCGATGATCTGGACTCGGTGACGACGGTCGGGCACGAGGACGATCCGGCCGACGCGGGGTCCTCGCGGGCCGATGTCGAGGCACTGTGGTCGTCGGTGCGGTCCTGGTATTCGATGGGGACCACCCCGGCGATCCAGGTGTGTCTACGCCGCAACGGCAAGGTCGTGCTGAATCGGGCCATCGGGCACGGCTGGGGCAATACCCCGCGAGACCAGCCGGACGCGGAGAAGATCCTCGTCACCCCCGAGACCCCGTTCTGTGGCTTCTCGACCGCCAAGGGTGTGGCCGCGACGGTCATGTCGATGCTCATCGAGCAAGGTGCGTTCGCGGCGGACGACGCGGTGTGCGACTACATCCCGGAGTTCGCCGCGCACCGCAAGGGTGCGATCACCATCGGTGACGTGCTCTCGCATTCGGCGGGTATCCCGTTCATCACCCCGCCGTACCAGGGGGCCGAGCTGGTGATCGACGAGGATCTCGCGCTCGAGGCACTCACCGCGCTGGTTCCCAGCTGGCCGCCGCGGCGCTTCCGTGTCTACCACGCGCTGACCAGCGGACTCGTCCAGCGGTTGCTCGTGCAGCGGGCGACGGGCAAGCGGATGGGCGAGCATCTCGCCGAGCAGGTGCTCGAACCGCTGGGTTTCCGGTGGAACAACTTCGGCGTCGACCCGGCCGATGTCGACAAGGTGGTGCCGAGCGTGAAAACCGGTCCCCCGCCGTCCCGGCTGATGCTGTTCCTGACGAACAAAGCGGTCGGCGGGCGGATGGACAAGGCGTCCAAGGCGACCAACGACGCCTTCCTCACCGCCGAACTGCCGTCGGGCAATCTCGTGACCACCGCGTACGAGCTGTCACGGTTCTACGAGATCCTCGCTCGCGGCGGCGAATTGGACGGTGTGCGGATCATGGATCCCGACACCGTGCGCACCGCGATCGGGCCGGCCGACCGGATGCCGGGTCTCGCGGGCCGGGTGAGCCGGGCCGGTTTCGAATTGGGCGCTCGCCGTTCCAAATTCGGGCCGGACACCACCCATCATTTCGGCCGCAGCGGGCTGACCACCCAGTACGGGTGGGCAGACCCCGATCGCGGCCTGTCCGGCGCGATTCTCACCAGTGGCAAAGCCTCCACCGACACCGACCGGCCGTGGCAGCTGGTCGCCCAGGTATCGAAGACTCTGCGCCCGCTCGCTCCGAACGAGCGACTCTTCCGGCCCTGAATCAGCAGGTCGGTCTCTTCTCCGGAAACAGAGGCTTCCGACCTTCGCAGCTGTGTCAGGCTCCGATGACCGCGTTCATGATGGTGCCCGCGCTGGTGGCGACCGCGCCGCCCGCCATCGCGCTGGCGATCATCTTGGGTGACTGCAGGCCGCCGCCGTTCCACTTCTCCCACGCGAAGCGGCCGCCGCCGTAGGTGATGGCGGTGACGCCGGACAGCAGGATCATCCAGGTGAAGTACCGGCCGAGCTGCAGCACCTTGTCGGCCATGGGCGGCGCCTCCGGCGTCGGGTTGCCCACCTGCGCGAGAACGATGCCATAAGTGTCGTGCACAGCGGCCAGGATCATGCTCACGATCGTTGCTCCTTCGTCGGTTGTTCGTTGTGACGCCGATGTCGAGAACGCGTGACGCGGTAGAGCCAGATCTATTGAATATTCAACCTCAGGCGGGTCGGGTGGCGTGCACGACACTCCGCAGGCCACCTCCGCGCCCTGACATGGGTATTGAACCGGCGTGCCCGTTTCAAACGGCACGAATTGGCGTCACGGAAATTCGAGACCGACCTGTGCCGCGATGACAGCGGCCTGCACGCGTGACTGCACGCCGAGCTTGCTCAGCACCCGCGAGACGTGCGTTTTCACCGTCGCCTCACCGATTCGCAGGCGGGTGCCGATCTGCATATTGGACAGGCCGGCGCCGAGCCCGGCCAGCACCTGCCGTTCGCGGTCGGTGAGGGCCGAGAGGTCGGGCGGGGCGGTTTCCTCCGTGCGTGGGAGGGCGGCGATCACCGCGCGGGTCACCTTCGGGTCGAGCACCGCGTCACCGTCGGCGACCGCCCGGACGGCGCGGACCAGGTCGTCACCGCCCACCGATTTCAGCAGGAACCCGCTCGCGCCTGCCGCCAGCGCGCCGAGCACGTAGTCGTCGATGGCGAACGTGGTGAGGACCAGGACTTTCGCGCTGGTCTCCGCGACGACGGCCGCCGTGGCCGCCAGGCCGTCGACGCGGGGCATGCGCACGTCCATCAGGACGACGTCGGGGCTCAGCGCTTTGGCCTGGCGGACAGCCGCGGCACCGTCGGCCGCTTCCCCGATCACCCGCACCTCCCCGGTGGCCTCGAGCAACATCTTCAGGCCCGCGCGGATCGCGGCGTGATCGTCGGCCACCAGCACGGTCACCGTCATCTGGCCTCCAGGGGAATCCGGACCCGAACGTGCCATCGGCCGTCGCGGGCGCCCGCCGTCGCGGTGCCGTCCAACGATTCGGCGCGGAACATCATGTTGCGCAACCCGTTTCCGTGGCCTGTCGCCACCTCGGAACCGAGGGGATTGCTCGCCTCGACCACCAACCCCGCGCCCTCCCGGCGCAGCTCGATGTCCAAGGGTGCGCCCGGTGCGTGTTTGGTCGCGTTGGTGATGGTCTCACCGAGGATCCGGGTGACCACGGCCTCGACAGCCAGCGGCATCGACAGATCGGCGGGCCGCCGCAGCGATACCGACCCGCCCGCCGCCTCGGCCGCCTCGATCAGGCCGTCCAGCGAGGCCAGCCGGGTCGTGACGGCACTGTCGTCGGGTCCGGTGAGCAGTTCGATCGTGGTCCGCATCTCCTCCATGGCGGCCAGGCTGCTCGACCGGATCGTTTGCAGCACACCGATATTGCCCGGGTCGCGCTGCGCGACCTCGGCCAGGATGGCGACGGCCGAGACGTGACCGGCGACCGCGTCGTGCAGGTCGCGGGCCAGGCGCCTGCGCTCCTCCCCGATGGCGGCGGATCGTTCGGCGTCGCGCGCGGCGAGTTCGGCGCGACCCGCGTCGCGTTCGGCGTCGACCATCCGCCGGGAGGCACGCACGGCCCGGCCGTAGCCGAGGGGCGACCAGGTGAGCGCTACTCCGATCAGACCGGCGTAGAGCGCGGCACGCACTCCGAGCAGGGCCAACGCGAGCAACGCTCCGCCGACGGTCACCAGGAACGCGAACCAGCCGACCACCACCGACAGGCGGGCCGACCCCTTGCTCACCGCCAGGAAGATCACGTCGGTCAGCGCTATCCACAGCGGCAGCGAGGGCCCGAAGACGAAGTCGCCCGCCAGCAACACGATCATCAGGCCGAACGCGAGCGCGGGCCTGCGCTGCGCGGTGAGCTGGATGGCGAGGGCGGCGAACAGCAGGGCCAGTTTCGCGGCGGGCGGATAGAGATCGCGATCGGCGACGATGGACCAGCCACCGACCCCCCACAGCAGCAACCCGACGAGGAAGACCCCGACGGCCGCGGAGGTGGCGCTGTCGAACGCTTCCACGAGCCGGTCCATGGGCGCGCGGACGGTGGGCATCTGCTCATTCCAGCACATCGGGCGGTGGTAGACGTCCCCCGAAGGACGGACCCGCCCGCGACCGGAAGCCGGATGTGCTCGCCGCACCCCGTTCGGCACTCTGAGGCACATGAACGAACTGACGAATCCGGTACTGCTGACGATCGCGGGGTGTGAGATCGGCTTCTGGGTGCTGGTGGTGGGCGGGTTGGCCCTGCGCTACCTGCTGCGGTTGCGACGCGCCAGCACCGTCACCCTCGCGCTGGTTCCCGCGCTGGACGTGGTGTTGGTGGTCGCCGTCGCGATCGACCTGCACCGGGGCGGCGAAGTGACGTTCGCGCACCGGATCGCCGGTATCTATCTCGGGTGCACGGTGATGTTCGGACCGCGCATGATCCGGTGGCTGGACGAGCGCTTCGCCCACCGCTTCGCCGGCGGACCCGCACCGGTTCGGGTCCCGAAATACGGGCCCGAACGCACCCGCAAGGAGTGGACCGATTTCGCCCGCTGGCTCGGCGCGGCCGCCATCGCGGGGGCGCTCACGCTGGCACTGAGCTACACGGTGGCCGACGCCGAGCAGCGCGAACAGCTGATGGGGATCTTCGGTTCGCTCGGCGTGATCACGGTGATCTGGTTGCTCACCGGACCGGTGTGGGTGACAGGGTCGCGGCGAAGTTGATCCGGGCGGAACCCCTCAGCCGCGTGCTCGGCGGGGGCGATACCCCAGCCGCGTGCCCAGCGGGGGTGATACCCCAGCGGCGTGTCCGGCGGGGCGATACCCGGCCGGGTCCACGGCGCCGACCACAACGTCGTGCGGCGCGGTCCCGGGCAGGAATCGGGCCGTCCGGGGCCGCGGATTCGCCGGCTCAGACCGTGGAAGTGGCCTGTTCGCCGATCAGCTCACCGACCCACGGCAGCACTGCCGATCGCACGTTGATCGCGCGCGGGAGCAGTCCGTTCGCGGCGAGGAGGTCGGCGGCGCGCTGCTGTTCGTCGAGGAAGCCCTCGTTCACCGGGTGCACGCCGAACGGACGCCCGCGCAGTGCCGCCTCCCACGCGTCGAGATCGGCCGGGATGCCGTGGCGCAGTGCGTCGTCGACGAAATACTGCGCCGCGGCCCGCGGATTCTCGACAATCCAGGCATCGGATTCCCGCAGCGCCGCCAGCACCGCCTCCACGGTGTCGGGATCATCTTCGGCCAGGTCGCGGCGGGTGAACCACAGGGACGGATGGCTGAAGACCGAGGCGGTGTCGACCAGCGTGGTGAGTTCGGTGGCGGCCTCGATCTCGTGCAGACCGGGGTAGGTGCCGACCCAGGCGTCGAGCTCACCGGCCAACAGTGCCGCACCGCCGCCGCGCACGTCCACGTCGACCGGCTCGACATCCGCCCAGGTCAGACCGACCTTGTCGAGGGCGAACAGCAGCAGCGTCGTCTGCCACGAACCGTGGGCGATGCCGACCCGTTTGCCCCGCAGATCGGCGGCGGAGGTGATGCCACTCGTGGCGGTCGCGACCAGCCTGCCGTTCTCCACGCGCGGGCCCGAGATGCCGAGGTAGACGATGTCGCGGCATTTGGCGAGCGCGGTGAGCGGTGGGGTGAAGCCGGTGCCGATGATGTCGTAACCACCTTCGGTGAACAGCCAGTCCGAATGTTCTCCTGGCAGTGCGGTTTTCGGGTCGACCCGGGCGGGCCGGGGCAGCTCGCGCAGGTCGACCCAGTCGACCTCGGGCAGCAGCCGTTCGAGAATGCCACGGTGGCGCAGGACGAACAGGGAGTTGTTGTGCGGGAAGTAGCCGACCCGGATGCTCATCGCGCGTCTCCGATCAGGCCGAGGCGGCGGGCTTCGTCGGCGAGCCCGCTGCGCTGCCACTGCACCGCCAGGTTCGAGGGGTCGAATTCCACCGAACCGCCGAGGGTTTCGGCGATCGCCTGATACTGCGCACCCTCTTCGAGCAGCACCACGAATTTCGCCAGTTCCAGCAGACCGGCACGGCCGATCACATTGGCCCCGCCGTTCGCCTCGAAGATGGCCGCCAGATGCGGGTCGGTCTCGAGCTTGCTCAGGATGAAGTCGCCCGCGCCGATGGTGCGGTCGATGTGCGGCGGGATCTCGCGCGACAGGGTGAGCCGCTGGGAGGCGGCGTAGCGGATGGGCAGGGTGCGGTGGGTCTGGGCCCAGCCACCCAGCCAGGGCGTGTGGATGTGTACGACCGAGGTGATCTCCGGATGCGCGCGGAAGACCTTCGCGTAGCCGGTGACGAATCCGGCGGATCCCTTGCCGGACAGCACTTCTCCGTCGAAGGTCGCCACAACGGGTTCGACCGTGCGGTCGGTGGCCCAGGGGCCGGGTTCGTTGAGGGCGACGGCGATCTCGGTACCTGGCACGCGCTCGACGAAGTTGACGGTGCCGTTGCCGGTGACGGTTCCGGTCTCGCGGAACACCCGGAAGGCGGTCGCGGCGTCGTGGGTGGCCGCCGCGACGAAGGCTGTCACGGTCTCCGGCAGCAGGGTTTCGGTGGTGGTCATGGGGACTCCTGTGGTTATCGGGCCGTCGCCAGGACGGTGTCGGTGGGTGGGGTGGTGAGCCGGGAGCGGCCGAGCAGCGGCAGAACTTCCTCGCCGACCCGGTAGGCCTCCTCCAGGTGCGGGTTGCCCGCGAGGATGAAGGCGTCGACGCCGAGGTCGATCAATTCGTCGAGCCGCTGGGCGACCTGTTCGTAGCTGCCGACCAGGCCGAAGGCCGGGCCGCCCCGGATCAGGCTGAAACCGCACCAGACATTGGGCTGGACTTCCAGATCGCGGTAGCCGGTGATGTTCTCGGGCACCCAGCCCTTGATTCGGGCGGCGCCGACCGAGTCGCCCTGGGCCGCACGGTTGGCGGCGTCGCGGTCGACGAAAGCCCAGCCCTGCTCGATCTCGGCCCACGCGGCTTCCTCGGTGTGGCGGGCGACGATGTCGATGCGGACGGCGAACTTCGGTGTGCGTCCGGTGGTTTCGGCATTGCGCCGGACACCGTCGAACTTGGCGCGCAGGTCGGCGTAGGGCTCGAGCCAGGACAGGTAGTAGTCGGCGTGGCGACCCGCGGCGGCCACGGCGGCGCTCGACGAACCGGAGAAGTACACCTCCGGGAAGGGCTGACCGGCCAGTCCAGGGGGCAATGCGGCGCCTTCGGTGCGGAAGAAGCGGCCGTCGTGATCGAAGGGCTCACCATCCCAGACCCCGCGCAGCACGTCGAGGAACTCGCTCGTCCGCGCGTAGCGGTCGTCGTGGGACACCTTGTCGCCCCACCACAATTGGGCCGGACCGCCACCGCCGCTGATGATGTTGTAGACCAGCCGCCCACCCGTGGCGCGTTGCAGGCTCGCCGACATGCGCGCCGCCTGTACCGGATGCAGGAAGCCGGGCTGGAAGGCGACCATGAAGCGGTAGGTGGTCGTCTCGGCGGCCAGCGCGGCGGCGAAGGCCCACGGGTCGTCGGTCACCGGGAACGACGGCAGCAAGCCGCCGAGGAACCCCGCCGATTCCGTGGCCTTGGCGACCGCGGCGACGTGATCGAGGTAGGTGTAGTCGTCGAGCGCGCCGTTCCGGACGGCCGGGGCGATATTGCCCGGGCCGTAGCCGCCCGCGTTGCCCCGGTTGTAGCGGCGCGGGGTCCGCAGCGAGGCGTGATCGCCTTCCATGCCGATGCGCCAGTAGACGTCGATGGTCATGTGGTGACCTCCTGAGCGAGGGTGCGGGTGGCCGGGTCGGCGAGGAACAGCAGATGCTCGCCCGCGCGGTGGATTTCCTCGATACCGGGGTGGCCCGACAGCACGAAGGTCTGCACGCCCGCGGCCGCGTAATCCGAGAGGTGTTGTGCCACCTGCTCGTAGCTGCCGACGAGGCCGATCCGCTGGTCGTAGCCGAACGCCTGGAACCCGGACCAGCGACCATCACCGAGGGTGTGGTCGGCGACTGTCTCGGGGCGGTCGAGTTCGGCCCACTGACGACGCACCCTGGCCCAGGCTTCGGCCTCGGTCTCCCTGGCGATGATCGGCAGCTCGAGACCGACTCGCACGCGGCGCCCGGCCGCGACGGCCCGCTCCCCCAGTTCGGTGACCGCGCCGGTGATTCCGTCCTCGTGTTCGGTGAACAGGTGGACATCACCGTGTGCGGCGGAGAGCGCCAGCGCGGCGGGTGTGGTCCCGCTCAGCTGCACTGCCGGAAACGGCAGGCCGGACAGGATGCCACGGAAGCCACCGTCGACCACGTCGTAGTAGCGACCCGCGTAATCGAAACCGGTGCCCGCGAATCCCGCTGCGCCGACCTCGTTCTCGTTCCAGACTCCGCGCGCCACGGTGAGGAATTCCGCGGCACGGTCGTAGCGCTCGTCACCGGTGACCCGGTCGCCGCGCGTGCGCGCCTCGGCTGCATCGGTGTCGACCGCCAGCCGCCAGTTCAGCCGCCCCGCCGAGTGCCGCTGCAGGGTCGCCGACACCTTGGCCGCGTATACCGGGGTGCCGAACGCGGGCTGGAATTCGACCGTGACGCGCGTGTGGCGGGTGGCGCGCAGGGCCGCGGCCGCCACGATCCAGGATTCCTCGCCGAGCGGGTCGTAGGGTGCGAGCACGCCGTCGAAGCCGGTGAGTTCGGCGGCGCCGACGATCTGGGCGAGGTCGTCGAACGGGCCGAAGCGACCGGGCCGCAGATCGGTGGTCTCGACGACCGGATTCGGCGGTCCGAACCCGCCGCGCCCGCGCAGCGCCGGAGCGGCGCGTCGTCCGTCACCACGGCTGGGCAGCCGCCACAGGAAATCGGTCATGCCGGCACCCGCTCGGCAGCGACGATCTCGCGCGCACGGGCCAACGGCTCAGCGTCGACCCAGGATTCGAGATCGAAATCGGCGGCCAGGAAGCCGTAGGTGTAGAGGAACTGCTTCTGCACACCGAGCAGTTCCACCCGTTCGTCGGTGAGCGAGGGATGCAGGCCGCGGTGGAACTCGGCGCCGTAGGCAGCGACGACACCGGCCGGGCCGGACAGCGTTTCGCGCTGGAGCACCGCGCGGACGCCATCGAGGTCACCGGCGGCCCAGTCGGCGGCGCGCAGGCTCTGCGCGAGGAAACCGACGACGACCTCGGGCCGGGATTCGAGCAGGTCGGCGTGGACCGTGATCGGGCGCGGGGTGCCGTTGTTGACCCGTAGGTGCTTGGTGGCCGAGGCATCGAGGTCGACCGCCACGCGCAGACCGTTCTCGGCCGCCACCTCCTTGGCCCGAGCGCCCTTGACGTAGATCGCGTCGACCTTGCCGTCGAGGAGTTCGTCCACACCCCAGGTCGTCGAGCGACGAGTGCTCTGGATCTCGGTGCGCACCTGCGGGTCTCGCTCGACCGCCAGCTCGACGACGCGCACATCGGCCAGGGTCAGCCCGGCCGGGCGCAGGGCGTTGGCGAAACCGTGCAGCGCCATCGCTCGCGGGAAGCTGCGGGCCTGGTCCTGCGCCCAGGCGGGGACGCCGATGCGCAGCCCGGCCAGCCCGGCGGCGTCGGTGACCGACGAATCGGGGCCGACCAGGATCGCCTGGGACTCGTCGATCCAGGTGAGACCGATCAGGCGGGTCGGTGAACCCTGTGCGCGTGCGGCGAGGGCCGGCACGTTTCCGCCCTCGCGGATCAGGCCGGACAGATCGTGCAGGAAGTGGTGTCCGGCGAGTTCGGGGCCCGCGTCCTGCAGCACGCCGAACTCGAGGCCCGCGTTCGCGGCGGTCTCACCGAGCCAGCCGAGGCTGTGCGCGAGCCCACTCGCGGTGGGCACAGGGCAGCGGGTGTACCACAGGGTTTCGGTCATGACAGGCTCCTTGCATGTGGTCCGACACCGAGTCGGTCGAGGAATCGCGTTCGGTAGCCGAGGGTTTCGGGTGCCGCGTGATCGCGCGGGTGGGGTAGGTCGACGACCTCGTCGACGGCGAAACGGCCGCGATCGAGGATGATCACGCGGTCGGCGAGCCGGATAGCCTCGTCGACGTCGTGGGTGACCATGAGTACGGCGGGCCGGTGACGCGCGACGAGATCGCCGACCAGGTCCTGCATGCGCAGTCGGGTCAGCGCGTCCAGCGCCGCGAACGGCTCGTCGAGCAGCAGCAGTTCCGGTTCGCGGACCAAGGCCCTGGCCAAGGCGGCGCGCTGCGCCTCGCCACCGGACAAGGTGGCGGGCCACTGCCCCGCCTTGCCGTCGAGGTGCACTTCGATCAACGCGCGCAGGCCGGCTTCGCGCTGTGCCTTGCCGCGCCGCAGGCCGACGATCACGTTGGCCAGCACCCGCTTCGAGGGGATCAGGCGCGGTTCCTGGTAGACGGTCGTGCGGCGCGGCGGCACCAGAACCTCACCGGCGTCCGGTGTTTCGAGCCCGGTGAGCAGGCGCAGCAGCGTGGTCTTGCCGGTGCCGCTCGGGCCGAGCAGCACCACGAACTCGCCGCGGCGGATGGTGAGGTCGACGCCGTCGAGCACGGTCTTGTCGCCGAAGGCCTTGCGCAGACCGGTGATCGACACCGCCACCGGGTCCGCCGCTACCTCGATCGGGGCGGCTGCTGTTGTCGTCATCGGATCGCCACCTGCTTGCGCCAGGGCATCGCGTATCGTTCCGCGAGCCGTACGAGTGCGTCGAACACCAGACCGAGCAGCGCGTAGAGGACCACGCACAGCACCATGTAGTCGGTGCGGTTGTATTCCTGGGCCAGCGTCACCAGGTAGCCGACGCCCTGCTGGGTGCCGACCTGCTCGGCGGCGATCAGCGCGGTGATGCTGATCGACAAGCACACCCGCAGCGCCATCAGGATGCCGGGCAGCGCGGCGGGCACGATCACCTCCACGACGAGCCTGGTTCCGGTGAGCCCGAAACTGCGCGCCGCCTCGACCATCTTCCGATCCACATTGCGCACGCCCAAGTAGGTGTAGGCGTACATGGGGGCGGTGGTCGCCACCGCGATCAGCAGCACCTTGTAGAGCTCGTCGATGCCGAACCAGGCGATGAACAACGGGACAAGCGCCAGGAACGGCACCGCGCGCACGATCTGCATGGTCGAGTCGACCAACTCCTCGCCGAGGGCGGACAGCCCCGACAGCAGGCCGAGCACGAGCCCGACCCCGACCCCGATCGCCACTCCGGCGGCTGCCCGGCCGAAGGAGGCGAGGGCGAAGTCGAGCAGCTGACCGCTGCCCGCCAGCTCGACCAGCGCCGACCAGACGGCGCCGGGTCCGGCGATCACCCGCGGCGAGATGGCGCCGCTTGCCGAGCCTGCCCACCAGGCGAGCACGATGAGGACGGGTAGCAGCGCGCGCAGACCGAGCGACAACCAGCGTGGCCGCTCCCGGGTGCGCCGGACACGGGGCGCGGCCAGGACGAGGGCGCTCACCTCACTTGTCCTTCAGCGCGGCGAGCTGTTCGGGGGTCAGCTTGGATTTCAGGTCGTAGAAGATGTCGGCGGCGGTGATACGGCGGTCGATGACGCCGTTGTCGGCGAAGGTTTTCACCACATCGGCCAGGTCGGTGGCGTCGGAGTCGACGGGCAACCGGGGCACGGAGGCTTGCGCACCCACCCGGACCGCGTCGGCCAGCCGCTCACCCGTGAGCGCGCGTGGACCGGACTTGTCGAAGACGTTCTCGAACTCGGCCGGTGCGGCCTTCTGCTTCGCGGTGAGACCTTGCAGGACTTCGAGATACTTCGCGGCCACGTCGGGGCGCTCGTCGAGGATCTCGGTGCGGAACACCACCACGGAGTTGTCCCTGGAGCCGATCTGCTTCTCGGTGGTGATCTCCACCGCGCCCGCGGCCTTGGCCTCCTGGTACGGCACGAGGAACGACGCCCACGCGTCGACCTTGCCGGTCGCGAACGCCGAGGCGGCATCCTTCTGCTGCAGCGGGACCCGGGTGACCTGATCGGCCGGAACACCGGCCTGGGCAAGAGCTTTGAGCGTGATGTACTCGCCCTTTCCTGCCGGGTTCACCGCGATCCGCTTGCCCGCGAGGCCGGCCACCGAGGTGATCCCCGACTCCGGCCGGACGACGATTCCGCTCTGATCCTGACCCGCCGGGTCGGCCACCGCGACGATCTTCACGCCGACGTCCTTGGACAGCGCGCCGACCACGGGGCTGAAGGCCGCACCGGACACGTCGAGTTCGCCGGTGTTGAACAGCTTCAGCATCGAGCTGAAACCCGGTGTGGTACTGACCCATTGGATCTTGGCGCCCAGCGGTGCGAGGGCCGCGTCGAAGGTGCCGTCGCGTTTGCCGACAGCCAGCGGGCCGCTGTTGCCCGGGTCGGTGACCTTGAGGATGTAGGGGGCTCCTGCCCCCTGTTCCGGCGTCGAGCCGGAGCCACATGCCGCGACGAGGGCGACGACGGGGGCGATCGCGAGGGCGATTCGCGAGAAGGCCGACAGCCTGCGGGACATTCGGTGCTCCTGTTCGGGACGGGGTCGATGCCCTCGGAGCGTATGGGCGCGCATCGTGCGGAACGAGGTATGCCTTTCCGTGGATCGGAAAGCTTGACAGGAGCGCATCCGCGGATTTATGGCAATTGTGCGGTCACTGCGTCGCATCGCTTTCCACATAACGGAATACATCGACAGGCCCCCGCACAGGCCTGTGTTACCTTCGGTTCGTGGAGACCTCCAGCGTGCAGACCGTCACCCGAGCCCTGTCTGTACTCGACTGCTTCCGCGGTGGCGAGGAACGCGGCGTCTCGGAAGTCGCACGCGCACAAGGGCTCGCGGTCAGCACCACGCACCGGTTGCTCGGCGCGCTGGTGCAGGCGGGCTTCTTGGAGAAGGACGCCGAGTCCAGCCGGTATCGCATGGGCGGTGCCCTGGCCGAGTACGGCCAGATCGCCTACCGCCAGCACAAGATCTACCTCGCCGAGCCCTGCCTCGAGCAGCTCGCCGCCACCACCGGGGCGACGGGCTCGGTGGCCACCCGCCACGGAATCCACGCCGTCCTGCTCGGCACCAGCCGGTGGCGCGAGAGCGACGGGCACAAGCTGCAGGGTGTCCGGCTGCCGCTGCACGCCAGCGCGCTCGGCAAAGCGCTGCTCGCCTGGTCCGATGTCGATGACGACGAGTTGCGTTCGCTGCCCTACGAAGAAGGCACCGAACGGTCCGTGACCGGACCCGAGGAACTGCGCGCCGAACTCGTCACCACCCGCGAGCGCGGCTACGCGTTCAACGACCGCGAACTCGATCCCGGATTCCGCACCATCGGCCTGCCGATCCTCGACCCCGACCGGCGGTGCCGATTCGCGCTCGGCCTGCGCGGACCCGTCACGCTGATGATCGACGAACGGGTGCCGTTCTTCGTCGAGTTGGCCAAGGTCACCGCGGCCGAGATCGCCGTCAAGTTCGCGGCGGCCTGATCCCTCCCGGCCCGCCGGGCACGGAAAATCCCCGCGCGCGAACGCGTGCGCGCCGGATACCGTGGATCGACTGGTTAGTCGAGGAAAGGACCGCAGTGGCGACCGATACGGCGGACACGGCTGTCGGGTTGCGATCCGAACGGGGTGCGGTACTCGCCTCGCTCATGCTCTCGACCTCGCTGATCGCGCTGGACTCAACGATCATCGCCACGGCGGTGCTCACCATCACCGATTCGCTCGGTGGGTTCGCGATGTTCCCGTGGTTGTTCTCGATCTACCTGCTGGCGCAGGCGGTCACGGTGCCGATCTACGGCAAGCTGGCCGACATGGTGGGCCGTAAGCCGGTGATCCTGTTCGGGATCGCGGTGTTCGCCGTCGGCTCGCTGCTGTGCGGACTTGCGTCGAACATGCTGGCGCTCATCGTCTTTCGTGCCGTCCAAGGCATCGGCGCCGGCGCGATCCAGCCGATGACGATGGTCATCGCGAGCGACCTCTACAACCTGACCGAACGGGCAAGGGTTCAGGGCTATATGGCGGGTGTGTGGGCCGGGTCGGCGGTGCTCGGGCCGCTGCTGGGTGGACTGCTCTCCGATCACGCGGACTGGCGGTGGATCTTCCTGATCAACCTGCCGCTGTGTGCGGTCGCGGCGTGGATGTTGGTGCGGCACTTCGCCGAATCGGCGCCGCGCAGCCGTCAGCGGATCGACTACCTCGGCGCGGCGTTGCTCACGCTGGGCGCGGGGGCGCTGATCCTGGCGCTGCTCGAAGGTGGGCAGGCGTGGGCGTGGGATTCACCGGTGTCGATCGGCCTGTTCGCGGGCAGCGCGGTCGTTCTCGCGGTGTTCGCCGTCGTCGAGTTGCGGGTCTCCAATCCGGTGCTGCCGCTGTGGGTTTTCACTCGCCGGATCGTGATCGCCAGCAGTACGGTGTCGCTGCTCGTCGGCGCGGTGGTGCTCGGATTGACCTCCTACGTCCCGACTTTCGCCCAGGGTGTCCTCGGCACCACCGCCCTGATCGCCGGGCTCGCCGTCGGCGGACTCACGCTCGGCTGGCCGCTGGCGGCGACACTGTCGGGCAGGTTGTACCTGCGCTGGGGATTCCGCATCGCCGGTCTGCTCGGCAGCACGCTTGCCGTCATCGGTTGCGCGACAACACTGTTCATCGACGCCGGGACCAGCCCGTGGCAGATCGCGGGTTCGTGCTTCCTGATCGGCGGTGGCATGGGCCTGGTCGCCTCTCCCACCTGATCGCGGCGCAGAACAGCGCGCCCTGGCAGGAGCGGGGTGTGGTGACCTCGGCCAACATGTTCGCGCGCTCCCTCGGCAGCGCGCTCGGTGTGGCCGTGTTCGGCGCCATCGTCAACACCGGGATCACCGACCCCGACCACCCCACCCCCACCGAACTCGCCTCCGGCATCCACCTGGTGTTCGCCGCCATCCTCGCCATGGCGGTGATCATGTTCGCGGCGGCCGCCACCATGCCCGGACGGACAGCCGCCGACTGACAGGGCGCCCGGGCGACAACCGACATCCGGTCGCACCAGGGCCGACGGCTGCCCGCGCCGAGGCGTCATCGGTGTCGCTCACGCGACGGTTGTGCGGGCACCGCCGATACCAGGGTGTCCGGTCGACGCCCGCCGCGGGCGTCGGTTCGTGGTCGCGGTCAGGCGGATCGTTGCTCGGTGTGGCGCACCACCTCGACCCGCTCCTGCGGCCCGAACTCGACAACACGACGGATCCTCGAGTTCGCGACGGGTGCGAGGTCGACGGTGACCGGCGCGCCCGCTCCCGCGCGAGTGATCGCGATGATGCGGTCCTGGAGGTACCCGTCGGGAACCGGCACCCTGATGATGTCGCCCACCGCCAGTGCCTCCGCGGCGACCTCACCACCGCTGCCCACCGCGGCGAACTCACCGCACCGAGTCGGTCCGGTGCTCGCACCGAGCCCACGTTCGGCGATGGTCCACCACACCGCCTCGCGGGCATCGCCCGGCCCGGACGACGCCGCGGCGTCGCCATCGGCACGCGTCTGCCGGTGCGGCCGGGCCGTCTCGGCGAGGTCTCCGACGCTGGGCAGAGCCGCGGTGCCTGGGTCCGCATGCGCCGACCGATGCGACCGGTCCGCCGGTGCGGGTGCGGCTGCGGGTACGGGTGCGCCATGGTCACGCAAGACTGTCGTGTCGCCGTATGTGTACGGGCTGTCCTGCCCGGTTGCCGGCCCGCTACGCCGAGCCGAGGCGGTGAGGCGCTGGTGCCAGGCGAGGATCCGGTCGCGTTCGGCTTCGGCGGCGGCGCGGGTCTCGTGCAGGGAGATATGGCGGCGGCTCGGGGCGTTGCGGGGGTGGGTCGTGCCCGCGGCGCCGTCGATCACCAGAATCCAGCGGGCACCGACGGCGCGGTCGCGGCGGGCCGAAACCCGTTCGGCCAGCGCGTGTCCCGGGGTGGCGCCGAGTCGATCGGCGGCTTCCTCGATGCTCTCGACGAGGCCGAGTGAGCGCAGCAACTCGGCCGCCGAGAGTTCCGAGGTGTCGAGTTCCTGGGCGAGCGCGGGCATGGGCGTCTTACGGCGCCAGCCGATCCGGGCACAGTGTTCGTGGCGGGTGAACCACAAGCGGCTGCCGGAGCGGCGGTGCTGCTCGATCACCACCGCCCACCAATCCCATTCGGGTTCGGCGACCAAGCGCGTTCGCACCCAACGTTCACGCTCGGCCGTGGATATCCGGTCCTCGGGTGGCACGAAGTTGCGGAGCGCGGTGCGTATCGCCGATTCCGTGCGCCCGAGCGTTCGCGCGGTGCGGGCCAGATCGACACCCGCCCGTAGGTCGTCGGCGAGGATCCGGTATTCCGATTCGCGCCAGGTGGTTCCGTGCCTGCGTGGTGGACGCAGATCGCCGCGGAAGTCGTCACTCATGTCGTGCCCCCGTTCTCGCACCGCCCGGCAACACTCGCCGGGCCAGTTGTGTGACACTTCGACGATACCGCTGGGGTATGACAGAAAACGCTTGTCTGCCAGCGGCTTTCCAGCAAACGGGGGCCGACGCTCAGTGGGTGTGCGCTACTGTCTTGCGGCCGAAGGTGTAGTAGCCGACGCACACCAGCGCGGCCCACACGGCACCGACGACCAGCGCGGTGCGCCCACCGTCGGTCCACAGCAGTAGGATCACGACCAGGCCGAGGAAACCCAGCGCCGCCCAGGTGGTCACGGGCGCGCCGGGCAGGCGGTAGTCGCTGCCGGGCAGCTCGCCCGCGCGCACCTTGGCGCGATACTTCAAGTGGCACACCAGGATCACGCTCCACACCACGATGATGCCGACCGTGCTCACCGAGGTGATGTAGGCGAAAGCCTTGTCCGGCGAGATCACGTTCACCACCACACCGATCACCATCGCCGCCGCCGAGGCGCAGATACCGGCGAACGGCACCGACTGCTTGCTCAGCTTCGCGAACCCGCCGGGCGCCTCGTCGCGCAACGCGAGACTACGCAGCATTCGGCCGGTCGAGTAGATGCCGGAGTTACACGACGACAGGGCCGCGGTGAGCAGCACGAAGTTGATGATGCCCGCGGCGGCGGGGATGCCGATCTGCTCGAACACCTCCACGAACGGGCTGCGCCCGGCGTGGAAGCTGCGCCAGCTCGCCACCGACATGATCACCACGAGCGCGCCCACATAGAACAGGCCGATGCGGAAGGGCAGAGTGTTGATCGCCTTGCGCAAGGTGGTCTTCGGGTCGCGGGCCTCCCCCGCCGTGACGCCGACCAATTCGACACCGACATAAGCGAACACGACGATCTGCAACACCAGCAGGGTCTGCCCGAAGCCGTGCGGGAACACCCCGCCGTCGGCCCACAGGTTCGTCACCGTCGGATCGGCGGCGTGCCCGAACCCGAACACCAGCACACCGATGCCGATCAGGATCATCGCCAGGATCGCGGTCACCTTGATCGCGGAGAACCAGAACTCGCCCTCGCCGAAGATCCGCACCGAGATCAGGTTGGCGGTGAACAGCACCGCCAACACCACCAGCGCGGTCACCCATTGCGGAATGTCGAACCAGTACTGCACGTAGTGCCCGGCGACGGTGATCTCGGCCATACAGGTCGACACCCACACCGCCCAGTAGGACCACCCCGTGGCGAATCCGGCGAACCGGCCGAGGAACTCGTGCGCGTACTCGGCGAAGCTGCCCGACACCGGACGGTAGGTGAGCAGCTCACCGAGCGCGCGCATGATGACGAAGATCGCCAGCCCGGCGACGAGGTAGGCCAGGATGAGCGAGGGGCCTGCCTGTTCGATCGCCGCGCCGGAGCCGTAGAAGAGGCCGGTGCCGATGGCGCCGCCGATGGCGATCATCTGGATCGTGCGCGGGTTGAGCCCGCGCGCGTAACCCTCCTCCGACGCAGCGGTGGGGGCCTCGGTCGGCGCGGCGGTGGGTAGGCCGGGACCGTCAGCGGACATGGAGGGATCCTTCCTTCGTGTCGAACAGTCCTGCACGCTACCGCGCGGCAACCGTGCCGCCGATCACCCCCACCGCTCGCGCGGAAATACCGCAGCCGCCGCACCGGTTGGCCTACTGAGGGGATTTCACGCGAAGGAGACTCATGAGCCCGGTCACGCTGTCGGTACTCGATCTGGCACCGGTGCAGGCCGACGCGACGGCAGGCGAGGCCCTGCACGCGACGACCCGCTTCGCCCAGCGCGCCGAGGAGCTGGGAATGCACCGCTTCTGGGTGGCCGAGCACCACAACATGCCCGGCATCGCCAGTTCGGCGCCTGCCGTGGTTCTGGCGCACCTCGCCGCGTCGACCTCGCGCATCCGGGTCGGATCGGGTGGCGTGATGCTGCCCAACCACGCTCCGCTGGTCGTCGCCGAACAGTTCGGCACCCTCGAGGCGCTGCATCCGGGCCGCGTCGACCTCGGTATCGGTCGCGCGCCCGGCACCGACCCGGCGACCGCTCGCGCGCTGCGCAGGCATGCCGACGGCCTCGGCGCCGAATCGTTCCCCCGTGAGCTGACCGCCCTGATGGGTTATTTCGGCGGCACCGACCCGGACGGCATCGTCGCCACCCCTGGTCGCGGCACCCGGCCCGAGATGTGGTTGCTCGGCTCGAGCGGGTACAGCGCGCAGGTCGCGGCCGTGCTGGGGTTGCCGTTCGCGTTCGCGCACCACTTCGCCGGCGAGAACACCGCCGCCGCGCTCGCGCTCTACCGGGACAACTTCCGGCCCTCACCGATCCTCGCCGAGCCGTACAGCATGGTCGCGGTCTCGGCGATCTGCGCCGACACCGACGCCGAGGCCGACCGCCTCGCCGCACCACGCGACCTGGCCTTCGTCAACCTGCGCGCCGGCCGCCCGCAGGCGCTGGCCACCCCCGAGCAAGCCGACGGGTTCCCGGGCAGCGATGCCGAACGCCACTTCGCCGCACAGCGCAAGGCCGGTCAATTGCAGGGGTCGCCGGAGACGGTGCGCGCCCAGGCTGCCCAGCTCATCGAGGACACCCGCCCCGACGAGCTGATGCTCACCACCCTCGTCTACGACATCGACACCCGCATCCGTTCCCTCGAGCTCACCGCCGCGGCGATCAACGGCTGATCCGCCTCAGCGGAGCCGGAATCCCATGGCCGCCAGAGACTCCCGGAGCCGGTGCCGCCCGTTGAGCGACGCCTCGGAGCCGAGCCGGGCCAGCACCCGCTCGGTCCAGGAGAACGGGAGTCCCTGGTCGCCATAGACCGCGCCGATCCGCTGCTCGTAAGCGGCGACCGGTCCGCGCTGGCGCGGTAGGTCGTAGGTCTCCTGGTGCAGCACAGCATCCTGCGGCAGTCGCGGCTTCACCCGTGTGCCCTCTGTCGGGTCGGGGTGGCCGACCACCAGCCCGAAGATGGGGAACACGTGGGCGGGCAAGTTCAGTTCCGCCGCCACCCGCTCCGGGTCGTTGCGCAACGCACCGATGTAGACGGTGCCCAGCCCGAGCGATTCGGCGGCGATCACCGCGTTCTGGGCGGCGAGCGCGGCATCGACCACGCCGACATAGCTGGATTCCAGATAGTCGGCGCCGTCGAGGGGCGCGCGGTGGTCGTCGGCGAGCTGACGCAACCGCGCGAAGTCGGCGGTCCAGACCAGCAGTACCGGCGCCTGCTCGATGTGCGCCTGCCCGCCCGCCACCGCCGCCAGCCGGGCCCGCCGCGCCGCATCACGGACCTCGATCACACTCCACGCCTGCAAATTCGACGAGGTCGGGGCCGACTGGGCCGCCGAGATCAGCAGGCGGATCGTCTCCGGTGTCACCGGGTCGGGCAGGTAGCGCCGGACCGATTTGTGTTCGTGCAACACCTGCAGCACAGAGTTCCACTGCGCGGGAACGGCGGCGTCCGGGTCCGCGTAGCGCTGCTGGACAGGGTGGGGAGCGGTCTGCGTCATGGCCCCATCGTCGGTCACCGCGGTGGGCGCCGTCTGCGATAACTCTCACCGTGAATCCAACGTCGCGGTCGATACACTCGACCACGGGGAGCTCGCCGCCCGGCGGGACCGGAAAGTGCGTCATGGCCAAGGTGTTCGACCGGATCGACGACAAGTTACGGGCGTTCATCGCCGACCAGCCGATGTACTTCGTGGGGACCGCGCCCTCGTCCGGTGGCCATATCAATGTGTCCCCCAAGGGGTATCGCGACACCTTCGCCGTCCTCGACGATCACACCGTGGCCTACCTCGATCTGTTCGGCAGCGGCTCGGAGACGATCGCGCACCTGCGCGACAACGGCCGCATCACCGTGATGTTCTGCTCGTTCTCCCGCGTCGCCCGCATCCTGCGCCTGCTCGGCACCGGGCGGGTCGTGCGGCCCGACTCCCCCGAATTCGACACGCTGCGTGCACGATTCGGCACCGAGCATCCCGGTATCCGCGCGGTGATCGTGGTCTCGGTCGACCGCATCGCCGATTCGTGTGGCTGGTCGGTGCCGAGGATGGACCTGGTCGAGGAGCGCTCCATTCTGGACGAGGCCCACACCCGGCGCACCGACGAGGATTTCGCGCGGCGCATCGCGGGCGACAACTCCACCAGCATCGACGGTCTGCCCGCGCTGGAACCCGACCACCCGCTGCCGTCCACCGTCCGGGCTACCCGCGAGAGCGCGAGATGAAGCGCCGCAACAGCTCCCGCGGCACCGGCACCGATTCACGCCGGCCGAGTTCGGCCAGCATGTCCGCCTCGCTCGGGTCGAAATAGCCCGCGTGCCGGTAGGCCTCGATCCGCACGGCCAGCCCGGTGCCGTCGAGTTCGGGATGGAACTGGGTGGCGTAGACATTGCGCCCCACCCGGATCATCTGCACGGGGCAACTCTCGGAACCGGCGAGCAGCACCGCGCCCGGCGGCACGTCCTGGCAAGCCTCTTTGTGACCGACGAAGGCGCGGAACGAACGTGGGATGCCGGTGAGCAAGGGGTCCTCGGCACCGTCGGCCAATACGACCGTACTCGCGCCGACAGCTTCGCCGTAGCGGTCGGGGCCGACCTCACCGCCGAGCACGTCGGCCAGGATGCCCAGGCCGTAGCAGGCGCCGAAGTACGGGAAGTCCCGGTCGACGATCTCGGCGAGCAGCGCGCGCAGCGGCGGTTCGAACCGCCGCTGGTAGTCGTACTTGTCCTGCTCCGGCGCGCTCACATTGCTCGGCCCGCCGCCGACGATCACGGCGCGGAAGTCGTCCAGGTCGACCTCCGGCATCCCGCGGTCCATCTCGATGCGCACCACTTCGTCGTCGGTGAGTTCGGCGGCGCGCAGCAGTGCGGCGTACTCGTCGTCGGACGCGGCGCGTTCGGGACGAAGCTGAAGCAACAGGCAGGGCTTGGTCATCGTCGAGCCATCCCTCCGCGGTCTCATCGGGTCGGCTACCGACGATACTGCGCACGTCACGGCACCGCGCTCACCCCGACGGCCGATTCGGAAAGACTCCCCAGATACAGGGCGCCTCGGTGCTCGACCACCGAGGTGACCATCGCGAAGTCGTCGCCCGCCCGTTGCAGGTCGTGCACCACCGTGCCGTCCAGGTCGAGCGCGACCACCCACGCGGAGCGGGCGGGCGCCGGGCGGAGCCACTCGGGCAACGCCCAGGTCAGGCGCCGGAAGATGCCCGGCAGTGCCAGCATCCGGTCCAGCAGGGGGTTGCGTGGTGCCACCATCCCGATCCAGACCAGGCCGTCGCTGCCGAGGAGCATGTTGTCCGGCGAACCGGGCAGGTTCTCGACGAGACGGTCGACGGTGCCTGCGCGGGGACCCGAGACCCAGTACCGGGTGATGCGGTAGGCGCCGGTCTCGGCGACCAGCACACAGGACCGGTCCGGCGCCAGCACCACCCCGTTGGCGAACTGCAGCCCGTCGATCAGCACGTCCACCTGCCCCGCCGGGTCGCGGCGGACCAGCCTGCCGCTGCCGGAATGCTCGAGGATGTCACCCATCCACTGCTCGAACGGCCAGCGCCGCGACGAGATCGAGAAGTAGACGGTGCCGTCGTCGTCGCGCACCACATTGCTCGGGAAGATGATCGGCTCACCGTCCACTTCGGTGATCACCGGCTCCGGTTCGGCGCCGGGCCCCGGCCAGCCGGAGCACGCCGTGGCCTGCGACGCAGACGAGCAGCGAACCGTCGGCGTCGGCGTGCATGCCCAGCGGCCTGCCCGGCGTTTGCGCGATCTTCTCCACGGTGCCATCGGCCGGGTCGACGCGCCAGACGGCACCGTCCTCGGTGCCGGTGACCAGGTATCCGTCGGTCGTCAGCACGACATCTTCCGGTCCCTGCCCGCGCAGCGGAATCAACCGAACCTCGGGCAGCGCGGGTGTGCTCTGTGTCTGGCCGGCCCGGGCGGTCGCGCGGGGCGGGTTCCATCGGTGCGGTCGCATCTGCATGCCCCTTGCTACCACGCCCGGACGCGATTGTTGCCCGGAAAGCGTTGCGCGAGCGAGGTATCGGCGCATCATGCGCTGACCGGGCCGTGGGCGTGGCGAATCGCGGCTACAGTGCGGCGGTGGACACCGGATCGGTCAGCTCTTCGTTCGAACGTTTACTCGCACCGCAGCCCGCCCCGCCGTGGTGGCTGGTGCTCGTCACCGCGGCGCTGGCGCTGATCCTGGTCGGGTATCGGCCGCTGTGGCGGATCACCCGGGCCGCCGTCACCGTGGCGCACGAGGGCGGGCACGCGCTGTTCGCGCTGCTCACCGGGCGCAGATTGCACGCGATCACGCTGCACACCGACACCTCGGGTCTCACGGTGTCCAGTGGCAAACCCACCGGTCCCGGCATGATCCTCACCGCCATGGCCGGATACCCGGCGCCCGCGCTGCTCGGCGTGGGCTACGCGGCGCTGCTGGGCTCCGGCCGGGTGTCGGTGATGTTGTGGGCCACCCTGGCCATGCTGGTGGCGGTGCTGGTGAAGGTGCGCAATGTGTACGGTCTGCTGACCGTGCTCGTGCTCGGCGCGCTGGTGTTCGGGGTGTCCTGGTACGGCAGCGACCTGCTCCAGGCAGGGTTCGCGTATCTGGCCGCGTGGTTCCTGCTGGCCGCCGCTGCCCGCCCTGTCCTCGAGCTGCAGCGCGGCAGGCGCAGACAACCCGGGCGCACCGATTCCGATGCCGATCAGCTGGCTCGTCTCACGCATCTGCCCGCGCTGCTGTGGGTGCTGTTCTTCGCACTGGTCTGCCTGGCGGCGGCCGTGATCGGCGGGTGGTTGATGCTCGCGCCCGTCGAGCAGCTGCATCCGCTGTTTCAGCGGTGATCGGCTCTCCACTTCTCGACCGCCTCGGTGACGAGCACCCCGGGCGGCTGTAGCGCGTTGAGGGCGACGCCTGCTTCGTCCTGCTGGAGTGGTTCGAGCGTGGCCAATTGCGAGTCGAGCAGGATGGTCGGCATGAAATGGCCGAGGCGACCGGTCATCCGGCGCATCAGCTCCACCCGGGTCGCGGCCAGATGCACGAAGTAGGTGTCGGGAGCCTTGGCCCGCAGCCGGTCGCGGTACACCCGGCGCAGCGCCGAACAGCTGGCCACCCCGCCCGTCTCGCTGTGCTCGTGCAGCCAGGTGGCGACCGTGTCGAGCCACGGCCACCGGTCCTCGTCGGTGAGCGGGATCCCGGCCGCCATCTTCTCGATATTGGCCAGCGGGTGGAAGTCGTCGCCCTCGGCGTAGGGCACGTCGAGGCGGTCGGCCAGCAGGGCCCCGACGGTCGTCTTGCCACACCCGGAGACGCCCATGACGACAATGACAGGTTCTCCCACCGCATCCTCCTCCGCCGAGCCGTTGCCCCTACAGCCTCACACACCCGCGCACGTCTCGGGCACGATGGTGATCATGGACCTCCGCATCTTCACCGAACCGCAGCAGGGCGCCGACTACGACACGCTGCTCGCCGTGGCGCGCGCCGCCGAGGATCTCGACTTCGACGCCTTCTTCCGCTCCGACCACTATCTGGCCATGGGCGATGCCGACGGCCTGCCCGGCCCCACCGACGCTTGGATCACCCTGGCGGGTCTGGCCCGCGACACCTCCCGCATCCGCCTGGGGACCCTGGTCACCGCCGCCACGTTCCGGCTGCCCGGGCCGCTGGCCATCCAGGTGGCCCAGGTCGACCAGATGTCGGGCGGCCGGGTAGAACTGGGGCTCGGCAGCGGCTGGTTCGCCGCCGAACACGCCGCCTACGGAATTCCCTTCCCCGACAACAGGTTCGGCCTGCTCGAAGAACAGCTCGCGGTCATCACGGGCCTGTGGTCGACCAAGCTCGGCGATACCTTCTCCTTCGACGGCGACCACTACCAGCTCACCGATTCCCCCGCCCTGCCGAAACCGGCGCAGGATCCGGTGCCGGTGGTGATCGGCGGCAACGGCAAGGTCCGCACCCCCCGCTTGGCCGCCCGTTACGCCACCGAATTCAATATGCCCTTCGCCTCGGTGGCCGACAGCGCCGCCCAGTTCGACCGGGTCCGCGACGCCGTGCGCGCGGCCGGGCGCACCGACGAACTGGTGTATTCCAACGCGCTCGTGGCCTGCGTCGGGCGCACCGACGCCGAGGTGGCGCGCCGGGCCGCGGCGATCGGGCGTGAGGTCGACGAGCTGAAGACCAACGGGCTGGCGGGCTCGCCCGCCGAGGTGGTGGACAAGATCGCCCGCTACCGCGAGATCGGTGCGAGCCGGATCTACCTGCAGATCCTCGACCTGGCCGATCTCGACCACCTCGAACTCATTGCCGCCGAGGTGCAATCGCAGCTCTGAGCCCGACTCACGGGATCGGCTTGTCGGTGGGCAGGTTGACGAAGCTCGGTGCCGCCGGGTCCAGGCGCACCTGCTGCGGTTCCAGCCCGGAGGCGTCGAGCATCGGGCGGAACGGCAGCGCCTTGGGCGCGTTGCCCGCGTACACGTCGATTCGCACGCGGTGTCCCGGTGCGAGCACGGCCTGGGTCGGAATGACAGCGATGTCGATCTCGGTCGGCGCACCGGGGACCACGGGCAGCAACCGGTCGAGGGTGAGCGGGTTGAACGGTGCGGTGAGATCCCCGTTCACCGACCGCGCGCTGCGCCGTTCGTCGATGGCCCGCATGGAGGCGGTGAGCTGACCGGTGGTGAGCACGGTGGAGGTGCCGTCGGGAGCGACATCGTTGACGGTGACGTTCCAGAATCCGTCACTGCCGGTGTGCACCGTGTTGAGCCGCACATTGATCGGACCCGAGATCACCGTCTCCTCGGCGACCGGTGCGCTGGTGAAGGTGAGCGCGTTGCGTTCGGCGATGCGCGAGTCCTTGGCGCACGCGTCGAGCGCGGCGGTCATCCCCGCCGAACCCTGCGCCGCGTCCCGCGAGCAGATGGTGCTCAAACCCGGTGCCACCGTGAGGTTTTCGACCGCGCCGGGCCCCGTGGGACGCAGTGAACCGTCGTGCAGGCTGTCCTCGGTGGTCCCGCTCGGATCGGCCGACAGATATACCCGCCGATGCGTGACACCGGGCTGCGGCCACTCGCGCAGCGTGACCCACCCGCCGCCCTGCTGTTTCACCGTCACCGGGCCGAACGCCTCGACACCGCTGTCGATGTCCTTGAGCCACTTGTCGAACCAGGCGCGCTGCAGCACGTCCAGCCGCGGCGGCGCCCCCGGAACACCGGTTCCCGCACCGGGATTGGCGTGATAGGTGTCGCCGACGACCAGTTGCTTGCGGCCCGGGGGCAGCGGGAGCTGTTCGTAGAGTTTGGTCGCGCTGTTGGCGAAGATGTCGTGCCAGCCGCCGTAGACGAACGTCGGCACGTTCACCTTCTCCGGGTGGCCCATGATCGCCTCGCGAAACGCCGAGGTCTCGTCGAGCGCGCCGTCGAGGGCGGGCGGCATGTCCTCGAGCGACGGGGTGAGCAGGGCCTGGGCGAGCAGGTCGAAATTGGTCGTCGGGTCGGCGATGCGATCGTTGAACCAGGTCCAGTCGAAGGTGCCCTGGATCATCGACGCCACGTCGGGCACGAGTTTGAGCTGGTTGACCGAATTGAGCCACAGCGGAAGGAACGTCGTGCCGACGCCACCGCCGGGGGCTACCACGTCGCGCATCAGATCGCTGCCGGGTTCCACGGGGAAGATGGCCTGCAGCGCGGCGGGCGCGTCTTCGGCGGCCCGCAGCTGGTTGATGCCCGAGTACGAGCCGCCGCTCATGCCGATGCGGCCGTTGGACCACGGCTGGGCGGCCGCCCACTCGATCACCTCACGGGTGTCGAGCTGTTCGCGGGCGCCGAGGGTGTCCCATTTGCCCTGCGACTGACCGGTTCCGCGCACATCGGCGACCACCACGGTGTAGCCGCTGCCGATGAGTTTGCGGTCGACGCCGAGCATGGTCTGGATCATGCCGCCGTCCAGTGCCTGCATCAGATCGCCGAAACCGCTGATGGGTGTGCTCGACAGGTTCAGGCGGCGCACGATGTCGACGGCGGTCGACTGCAGACCGGGGGTGGCGGCGGCCGCCTCGATCAGGCCGGTCATGAGTTTGGAGTAGGGCGTGAGGCTCACGATCGTCGGCAGCGGCTTCTGCTCGATCACCCCTGCCGCGTCGGCGGGACGGTACACGTCGGCCTTGAGGACCACGCCGTCGCTCATGGTGATGTGCACGCCGCGCTCCACGCGCACTTCCGGATAGGTGCCCGGCGCGTCGTGCTGGGCGGTCCAGCGCACGCCGGGCACGTCGCCGCCCGGCTTGCCCGACACCTGGCCTGCCCCGCAGGCGAGCACCGTTGTGATCGCGAGAATCGCCGTCAGCACACGGACGAGCCCACGTTCGGAACCTCTCAACGTCATCGAGTCGCTCCCGACCGGTTCGTTCATCGTTGACCTAGCCACCGCAGATCGGCGCCGAAACTGTAACAGTGGTAACGACTTGCGGCGGGCAGCGCCGGACCGCTCGGAGGGTCGCAGTGAACACGTATCGTTCCAGTTCAAGGCGTTATCCTCGGCGGCGGACGTGTCGGTGGGCAGTGGTTGACTTGGCGCGTGCCGACCGACCCGGCCGGTGTCATTCATCGACGAGGAGGACGTTCGACAATGCCGACACGTGACGAACCATGGCCCCAGGGCACGCCGTGCTGGGTCGACTGTCAGGTCGACGACCCCGCCGCCGCCCGCACGTTCTACAGCGCGCTCTTCGGTTGGGATATCCAGGACGCGGGCGCGGGTGGGTATCTCATGGCGATGCTCGACGGTAGACCCGCGGCGGGCATCGGACCCAAACCCGATGACATGCGGCAGATGCCGTCGGTGTGGACCACCTATTTCGCGGCCGAACGGGCCGACGAGATCGCCGAGCGCGTCACGAAAGCCGGTGGTCAGGTCTTCGTGCCGCCGTTCGACGTACTCGACGTGGGACGGATGTTCGTCGCCGCCGACCCGACCGGCGGCGCCTTCGGCGTCTGGGAGGCCAAGCGCCACATCGGTGCCGCGGTGTTCAACCAGCACGGCGCCTACTGCTGGAACGAGCTGCACACCCCCGGCTACGACCAGGCACACGAGTTCTACACCAGCGTGTTCGGCTGGCACTACACCGAGATGGGCGACGGGGTGAACTTCACCTACTCCACCTTCTCGCTGCCCGGCGACAAGCACGAGGTCGGCGGGATGATGGACGCCTCGGCGCTCGGTAATCCGCCGTACTGGCTCACCTGGATCCAGGTCGACGACGCCGACGGCGCGCTGAACAAGGCGACCGAACTGGGCGCGAAGGTGATCATGGGGCCCGACGACAGTCCGTTCGGGCGCATGGGAATCCTGCAGGCACCCCAGGGCGAGGTGCTCGGTGTGATCGACCCGGCGAAAGCCGTCGGGGAGGTGCCGACGGGGGCATGACGACACGGCTCGGCGTGGCGGAGGTGCCGTGGTTTCGGCATCTCAGGAGGGGTCGAGCGGTGGGCAGGCGGCGAGCTGGATTTCCAGGAGCAGGCGGTCGTCTGGGTCGGTGAGGTCGATACCGAGGATGGATTCCACGCGGCGCAGGCGGTAGCGCAAGGTGTTCGGGTGCACGCGCAGGGCGGCGGCCGCGGTGCTCACCTCGCCGTGGGCTCGCAGGTAGGTGCGGATCGAGTCGCGCAGGTCGGCACCGTGGTCGCGGTCGTAGGCATCGAGGGCGGCCAGGCGCGGGTCGTGCAGATGGGGATGCTCGCGGATCAGGTCGACGATCTCGGTGAGCAGCACCGCCGTTCGCGCCTCGGCCAGGGTGGTCACGCGGCCGCCCTCGACGGTGGCGGCGGGGCTGTCCAGCACGCGGTCGACCTCGGCGCGGGCTCCGGCGACGGCCGTCAGCCCGGCCACCGGCGCGGCCACTGCGGCGCGGACAACCAGCCCACGCACCTGCTCGAACTGCGCGACCAGCTCACGCACCCACGACCCGACACCGTGCTCGGAGTGATAGGAGGGCAGCAGCACATACACCCGCTCACCGATCGCCTCGGTGACCGAGTCGCCACGAAAAGCACTGGCGTGCAACCGGATCAGGCCGCTGGACGCGGCGAGTTCGGCGGCCGCACCGAGCGCGGCGAAACCGATCACCGCAGCGGGACCCGCTTCGGGCAGACGCAAAGCGGCCGCCACCGACGGCACGTCGACTCCTTCGCCGTGCGCGCCGAACAGCCTGCGCACCAACACAGCCTCGGTCGACGGTGCGTCGAGTGCTCGCGCGATGATGCGCGCCGCGACCGCCGACGCACCGCGCAGCACCTGCGCGGCGTCGGGCCGCAGCGGCCGGTCGCCCTGCTGCAACCAGATCGTGCCGAGCATCCGGTCCTCGGCGCCGACGGTGGCCCGCCGGATGCCGACGACCAGCCGCCGGCGGATCCCGAGTTCGGGGTGGTCGGGGATGTCGAGGACCTCGTCGGTGCGGCGCACCCGGTCGAACACGCCCCACTCGCGCAGGATCCGCAGGTAGTCGGCCGGGCCCTCACGGCCGAGGATCGAACGGATGCGCAACTGGTCGGCGGCGGCGTCGGAGGCCGAATAGGCGAGCACGTGCGAGTGCGGGTCCTCGATGCTCACCATGCCGCCTGTTTCGGCCGCCACCACCTGGGCCAGCCCGAACAGGTCCGTATCGGGGGCGAGCAGGTCGGGTTCACCGGCCTCGGTCCGGCCGCCGGGCGCGCGGGTGAGCATGCGGCGGACGAGGCCGAACACCTGGTCCCAGCGGGCATGCCGGTGCACCTGCACGAGCGCGATCCCGGCCGCATGGGCGGCCGCACGCACGGCGGGCGAGTCGTCGGCGCGCTTGGTCATCAGCAGTCGCGGCCGCTGCGCGAGCGGGCGGGCGCCGACGCCCCGCAACCACCGCACGGTCTGTTCGGCATCGACGCCGACCAGCAGGTACACCTGCGCCGACACACCGTCGGCCTCGAGGTGTTCGGCCAGGTCGGCGGGCTCGGCGAGGGCGACGGTGCGCACCACCACCTGCTGCCCCGCCGGTGCGTCGACCAGCGTGGCCACGGTGTGATCGAGCGCGCCGAGCAGCTCGGCCAGTGTCGTCTCCATGCGCCCACTCCATTGTCCGATCGGACTAATCTCTGGGCAGAACTTCGTCCGATCAGCTGATTATGGCCGATGCCGATGGGTGTTGACTACGTCACATCCCGCTACCGCCGTACGACGCAGGAGAGGCACTCATGGACGCCATCGCGACCACCCCGCCGCCGGTCAACGAGCCCGTCGGCACCTTCGCGCCGGGCACACCCGAACGCACCCGGTTGCAGACCGCACTCACGGAACTGGCCGCCGCACCGACCGAGATCTGCCACGTGATCGGCGGTCGACACCTACGCGGCGACGGACCGGTCTTCGACGTCGTTCAACCGCACCGCCACAGCGCCGTACTCGGCACCCTGCACGACGCGACCGCAGGCGAGGCCGCCGCTGCCGTCGAAGCCGCCACCGAGGCCGCACCCGCCTGGCGGGCGATGTCGTTCGACGACCGCGGCTCGGTATTCCTGCGTGCGGCCGACCTGCTCGCCGGTCCGTGGCGCGAAAAGATCTGCGCGGCAACGATGCTCGGTCAGTCCAAGTCGCCGTATCAGGCCGAGATCGACGCACCGTGCGAACTGGTCGACTTCTGGCGGTTCAACGTGTCGTTCGCGCGCAAGATCATCGCCGAACAGCCGCTGTCCTCGCGCGGGGTGTGGAACCGCATGCAGTACCGTTCGCTCGAGGGTTTCGTCTATGCGGTGACCCCGTTCAACTTCACCGCCATCGCGGGCAATCTGCCGACCGCGCCCGCGCTGATGGGCAACACCGTGGTGTGGAAGCCGGCGCGTTCGCAGGCGGTGGCGGCGTATCTGACGATGTGCCTGCTCGAGGAGGCGGGTCTGCCGCCCGGTGTCATCAACCTCGTGCACGGCGCCGGACCCGAGGTCTCGGAGGTGGTGCTGCCGGATCGGCGCCTGGCCGGTGTGCATTTCACCGGGTCCACCGCGACCTTCCAGCATCTGTGGCGGGAAGTGGCGACGAACCTGGACCGCTATCGCACCTACCCTCGGCTGGTCGGCGAGACCGGCGGCAAGGACTTCGTGCTCGCCCATCCCTCGGCGGACCCGGCCGTGCTCACCACCGCGTTGCTGCGTGGCGCGTTCGACTACCAGGGCCAGAAGTGCTCGGCCGCTTCGCGCGCGTATGTGCCGCGTTCGGTGTGGTCGGCGATGTCGGAGGACCTGATCGAGAAGACGGCGTCGCTGCGCTACGGCGATGTCACCGATTTCGCGAATTTCGGTGGGGCACTGATCGATCGGCGTGCCTTCGACCGCAACACCGCCGCCCTCGAGCGGGCCAAGGCCACCCAGGGGATCACCGTGGTCGCGGGTGGGCACAGCGACGACAGCGTCGGCTGGTTCGTGGAACCGACGGTGGTGGTCGGCGACGACCCGGGCGACGAGATCTTCCACACCGAATACTTCGGTCCGATCCTCGCCGTGCACGTCTACGACGACTCGACCCCGTCGGGTTTCGAGGAGGCCATGAATCTGGTCGACGCGGGCGCCTACGGGCTCACCGGCTCGATCATCGCCCAGGACCGCACCGCCATCGCCGCCGCCACCGAACGACTCACCTTCTCGGCGGGCAATTTCTACATCAACGACAAGCCCTCCGGTGCGGTCGTCGGCCAGCAGCCCTTCGGCGGCGGGCGGGCCTCGGGCACCAACGACAAGGCGGGCTCGGCCCAGAACCTGCTGCGCTGGACCTCCGCGCGCACGATCAAGGAGACCTTCACCCCGCCCACCGAGCACCGTTACCCCCACCAGGAATCGGAGGCCAACTGATGTCGGCACTGTTGCGCTCGGCGCTGCTCACCGCGGCGCGCTCGGCACGGCTGGAAGGCGCCGTCACCCGGTTGCCGGTGAGCCGTGACGTGGTGTCGCGGTTCGTGGCGGGAACCACCACCGAACAGGTGGTGACCGCCGCCGAAACCCTGCTCCGCTCAGGACGTTTCGTCAGCATCGACTACCTGGGTGAGGACACCACCGATCTGGCGCGCGCCGAGGCTACGGTCGAGCAGTACCGCACCCTCATCGCCGCCCTCGGACGGCTCCCCCAGGCCGAGACCACACCGGGAGCCGTTCGGCCACTGGAGGTCTCGGTCAAACTGTCGGCGCTCGGCCAGGCCCTGTCCCGCGACGGCCAGGCCGTCGCCCGCGAGCACGCGCACCAGATCTGCGCCGCCGCCGAGGCGGCCGGACTGTGGGTCACCGTCGACGCCGAGGACCACACGACCACCGATTCGACTCTCGCGATCGTCACCGAGCTCCGGGCGGACTTCCCCTGGCTCGGCACCGTTCTGCAGGCCTACCTGCGCCGCACCGAGGAGGACTGCCGCGCTCTGGCGGGCCCGCAGTCGCGGATCCGGCTGTGCAAGGGCGCCTACGACGAACCGGAATCGGTGGCCTTCCGCGACCGCGCCGAGGTCGACGCCTCCTATCTGCGCTGCCTTGGCGTACTCGCCGCCGGGCAGGGCTACCCGATGATCGCCTCCCACGACCCCGCGATCATCGCCGCCGCCGGTGCGGCCGTCGCGGCGGCACGGCGCAAGTGCGAGGAGTACGAGTACCAGATGCTGTACGGCATCCGCGACGACGAACAGCAGCGACTCACCGCCGAGGGCAACCACGTTCGCGTGTACATCCCCTACGGCGACCAGTGGTACGGCTACTTCATGCGCAGGCTGGCCGAACGGCCCGCCAATCTCGCCTTCTTCCTGCGCGCGTTGGCCGGCGGACGCGGGTAACGAGCCGCTCTCCATTCGGGCACCACCACTGAACAATATTCATTCTCGGCGTCGGGGACGGCCACGCGGCGGTGTACTGATCACGCGGCCAGGGCCGCCGACGGAAGGAACAGCGATGTCTTTCGCAGAGTTGCGCGCCCAGATGCTGCGCCGTAAGCCACTCGTCGAGGTCGAAGACGAGATTCCCGGCGACGAACGCCTCGCCAAATCACTTGGCCTGTGGCAGCTCACCGCCATCGGCGTCGGCGGCATCATCGGCGCGGGCATCTTCACCCTGGCCGGATCGGTCGCCCACTCGGTGACCGGGCCCGCGGTACTGATCTCGTTCCTGATCGCCGGTGTCGCCAGCGCGGCCGCCGCGCTGTGCTATGCCGAATTCGCGGGCATGGTGCCGAAAGCGGGCTCGGCCTACACCTACGGGTATGTCTCGCTCGGTGAGCTCGCCGGCTGGTTCATCGGCTGGGACCTGCTGCTCGAGTACATCGCGGTCGCCGCCGTCGTCGCCATCGGGGTGTCGGGGTACTTCGGGTTCCTGCTCGATCAGGTCGGCCTGACGCTGCCCGAGTGGATGCTCGGCGCACCCGATACCGGCGACGGCCGGGTGATCGACCTGTTCGCGGTGCTGTTCTGCCTCGGCACTGCCTGGGTGCTCTCGCGCGGGATCGGCAGCGTCGGCCGGTTCGAGACCGTCGCGGTCGGCATCAAGGTCGCGCTGGTCGTGCTCATCGTGGTACTTGGCGTGTTCCACATCGACAGCGCCAACTACGACCCGTACTTCCCCTACGGCGCGGGCGCGGTGTGGACGGGCGCGGCGACGGTGTTCTTCGCGGTATTCGGTTACGACGCCATGAGCACCGCCGCCGAGGAATCCCTCGACGGGCGCAAGCACCTGCCCAAGGCGATCATCTACTCCCTCGCCATCGCGATGGTGCTCTACGTGCTGTGCACGCTGGTACTCACCGGCATGCAGAAATACACCGAGATCAGCCCCACCAGCGGATTCTCCACCGCCTTCGAATCGGTCGGGATGCCGGGCGTCGCCAATATCATCGCCGTCGGCGCGATCGTCGGCATCATCACCGTCGTGCTCACCTTCATGCTCGGTGTCACCCGCGTGTGGTTCGCGATGAGCCGCGACGGCCTGCTGCCCCTCTGGTTCGCCAAGACCCACCCCACGCGCAAGGTGCCGACCAGGGTCACCTGGATCGTCGGCATCGGCGCGGCGATCCTGGCCGGTGTGCTGCCGATCAACACCGTCGCCGAACTCACCAATATCGGCATCCTGATGGCGTTCATCGTGGTGTGTGTGGCCGTGATCGTGTTGCGGCGCACCAGGCCCGACGCGCCGCGCTCGTTCCGGCTGCCGTTGATGCCGGTGATCCCGCTGATCGGAATCGGCTTCTCGGCGTACCTGATCTGGTCGCTGCCGTGGGAGACCTGGGTGCGCTTCGCCGGCTGGCTGCTGGTCGGCCTGGTCGTGTATTTCGCCTACTCCCGGAAACATTCACTCCTGAACCAGCATTGACCGGTCTCGGCGCCGGCCGCCGATGTCACTGCACCAGCATCCACTTGAGGATCTTGCCGGTCTCCCCACGGGGCAGCGCGTTGATGAAGGTGACATCGCGCGGCACCGAGAACCGGCTCAGGCGGTGGCGGATATAGGTGCGGATCATGTCCGGATCCAGGCCCGCGCCTTCGCGTTTCACCACGAACGCGGCCAGGCGCTGCCCGAACTCACGATCGGGCACACCGACCACCGCCACCTCGGTGATCTGCGGCAGGTGTGCCAGCGCCTCCTCCACCGGTCGCGGGAAGACGTTCTCGCCGCCGGAGATGATCATCTCGTCGTCGCGACCCGCCACGAACAGTCTGCCCGAAGCGTCGAGATAGCCCAGGTCGCCGGTGTCGAGCATGCCGTCGGCCTCCTCCGGCGGCGCGGCGTTGACGTACCCGTCGAAGAGCATGTGGTTGGCGACGAAGATGTGCCCGACCGCGCCGACCGGCACCGGGCGCAGATCGGGGCCGAGCACCCCCACGCGGGTACCCAACGGCGGGCGGCCCGCCGTGGTCGGCGAGACCCGCAGGTCGGCCGGGGTGGCCACACTGGCCCAGGACACCTCGGTGGAGCCGTACACGTTGTAGAGCACGTCGCCGTAGGTGTCGAGGAACCGCAGCACCGTGGCACCGGCCAGTGGCGCGCCGCAGCTGACCACGTGCCGCAGACTCGACAGGTCGAAGCTCGCGCGGACGTCGTCGGGGACGTCGAGGAGGCGTTCGACCATGGTCGGCACCACGATCAGGGTGGTGATGCGGTGTTCGCTGATCGAGCGAAGGCACTCGACCGCGTCGAAGCCGTCGCTGAGCACGACGGTGGCGCGCAGCGCGGTGCTGAGCTGCAGCCCGGCCAGCCCCCAGGTGTGGAACAGCGGTGCGGGCACCAGCACCACTTCCTCCACGCGCAACGGGATCCGCGACAGCAGCGCGGCGATGGTGCCGAAGCCCTTGGCGTGCGGGCGGCGGGCGCCCTTGGGTGAGCCGCTGGTTCCCGAGGTGAGCACGATCAGCCTGCCGGGATGGGCGGGCACGGGAAAGTCCTCGACCCCCGCGGCGATCAGGCCTTCGATGGTGGCGCGTCGCGGATCGGGCGGGTCGGCGTCGGTGGTGAAACGCGGTATCTCGCTGTGCAGGTAGCGGATCAGCGTCTCGAGTTCCCCGTCGACGAACACCGCGCTGAGGCGATGGCGCTGCACGATCTCCTCGATGCGCCGCCCGGAAAGTCCCGCGTTGAGCAGCGCGACGTCGACACCGAGTTTGCCCGCGGCGACCATGGTCTCGACCATGCCCGCGTGATTGCGGGCCAGCAACCCGATCGCGTCACCGGCGCGCATGCCGAGTTCGTACATGGCTCCGGCCAGGGCGTCGGATCGCGTGTCGATCTCGCGGTAGGTCCGGGTGCCGAACCGATCGAGCACCGCGACCCGGTCCGGGGAGTGCGCGGCACCGGCGGCGTAACCGCCCGCCAGGTTGAAGCCCCACTTCGACAGGGAGCGAAGCTGTTTGAGGATCGACACCGGTTCCGGGCGCATCAGACCGGTGGCCGCGATGGAACGCGCCACCCCGGCGTTGCGGCGCAGCGGCGAGCGTTCGGCGTTGACGACCACCGACGACCTGGTCCCCGCGATCACGTCGGCGGTACGGCGCAGACCCGCCTTCACCCAGTCGGTGACCACCGAGTTGCTGCGCTGCTCGAGCATCGGATGCACCCGGGCGGCGGCGAACAGCGTGATGTCGAGCCGGGTGCGCTGCTGGTCGCCACGCAGCCGCACCGAGGCGAAGCTGCCGAGCGCGGGGCTGCGCAGTTCGAAGCTCTCGTACCAGCGGCCGACGCCGAGGACGAACTCATGGGTGTGGATACCCGTGTCCACCGAGCCGACCCGGACCTGCCACACCACCGCTCCGTCGGGGTGATCGATCCGCTCGCAGGCGCCGATGCCGGTGAACATGCGTGGATAACTCTGCGGATCGAGCAGGACATCCCAGAGGGCTTGCCTGGCGATGGTGAAATCCGCGCTGACATCGATGACGTCGGTGACCAAACTCCGTGCTCTTCCCAACAACCGGGCACGACGGTCGATCCCGCCGTGCGGGTCGTCACGCTACCGTCGAGCGCCGTCCCGGAACCAAGAATCAGACAAATCCGGTGGTATCGGACGGTTTCCACCGCATTTTGGTCGGTCCGCCATCGGCTCGACGACGCGGATGTGAAACCGCCCAATGGCTTGCACAGCACCGGAGGATGCCGAAGTATTGCTGGAAGCACGGTCCCGATCTACAGGAGTCGCCGCTGGCTGCGGCACGACGAACGAAGAGGTGCGGACATGACAGCGAGCTGGCCCGGTTCGAGCGATCCCTTCGACGACATCTTCCAGCGCTTTTTCGGTTCCGGGATGTCGGCGAAACCGCCGGTGCAACGCATCGACCTGAGTCGTCTGATGACCGACGACGCGAAGTTGCTGGTCGGTGCGGCGCGGCAAGCTGCCCAGCAGTGGGGCAACCCGGAGATCACGCCCGAGCACCTGCTCTACGCCGCCGCCGAGACCGAACCCGCGCGCGACATGATCGACGAGCTGAGCCTCGACGCCGACCAGGTCGCCGAGCAGATGCAGGACTACCTCGACACCGGTGCGACCGGCGGCTACGACCTGGCCGACATCACGCTCAGCCCGGCGACCAAGCTGGCCATGCGCTCCGCCCAGCGTCAGGCCGCGCAGTCAGGCAGCACCTACATCGGGCCCGAACACATCCTGCTCGGCATCGCCTCGCTGCCCGACAGCGTCGCGGCCCAGACCCTGGTCGCGGGCCTGGCCGCCAGCCAGAGCGGTGGCGGCCCGACACCGGGCACCGCAGCCGCCCAGGCCAAACGCCAGCAGCGCAAGACCGACACCCCGACGCTGGACGAGTACGGTCGCGACCTCACCGCCGAGGCCCGCGAGGGCCTGATCGACCCGGTGGTCGGGCGGGCGGAGGAGATCGAGGAATCCATCGAGATCCTGTCCCGGCGACGCAAGAACAACCCGGTCCTGATCGGTGATCCCGGTGTCGGCAAGACCGCGATCGTGGAGGGTCTGGCCCAGCGCATCGTCAACGGTGACGTGCCGACCTCACTCGCGGACCGGCGGGTGATCGCCCTGGACGTCGGTTCCCTGGTGGCGGGCAGCAAGTATCGCGGTGAGTTCGAGGAACGGCTCACCAAGATCCTCGACGAGGTCCGCGCCCACAAGGATGAACTCGTGGTATTCATCGATGAGCTGCACACCATCGTCGGCGCCGGTGGTGGCGGCGAGGGTTCGATGGACGCGGGCAACCTGCTCAAACCCGCCCTCGCGCGCGGTGACCTGCATGTCGTCGGCGCGACGACGATCGACGAGTACCGCCGCTACATCGAGAAGGACGCCGCGCTCGAGCGCCGCTTCCAGCCGGTGATGGTCGCCGAACCCTCGGTGGCCGACACGATCGAGATCCTGCGCGGGCTCGCCGACGTGTACGAGGAACACCATCAGGTGCGCTACTCCGACGAGTCGCTGGTGGCGGCCGCGCAACTGTCGGATCGCTACATCACCGACCGCTTCATGCCCGACAAGGCGATCGACCTGGTCGACCAGGCGGGCGCACGGGTGCGGTTGCGTTCGGGCACTGCCGATCCGGAGGTCAAAGCCAAGGAAGACGAGATCGCGCGGCTGTACCGGGAGAAGGACGCGGCGGTCGACAACGAGGACTACGAGAAGGCCAAGGCGCTCAAGGCCGAGATCGCCGCCGCCGAGGAGGAACTGGAGGAATCCGGCGCCACCTCGTCGGAGCCGGAGGTGCAGGTGGTCGACATCGCCGAGGTCATCTCGCGGCGTACCGGCATTCCGGTGGCCGATCTGACCGCCGAGGAGAAGCAGCGCCTGCTCGAGCTGGAGAACGTACTGCACAAGCGGGTGATCGGGCAGAACGAGGCGATCGTCGCGGTCGCCGAGGCGGTGCGCCGGGCCCGGGCCGGGCTCAAGGACCCGAACCGGCCCATCGGGTCGTTCCTGTTCCTCGGCCCGACCGGTGTCGGCAAGACCGAACTGGCCAAGGCGCTGGCCGAGGCGGTGTTCGGCGACGAGGACCGGCTGATCCGCTTCGACATGAGCGAGTTCCAGGAGAAGCACACCGTTTCACGGCTCGTGGGCGCCCCGCCCGGATACGTCGGGTACGACGACGCCGCCCAGCTCACCGACAAGGTGCGCCGTCAGCCGTACTCGGTGATCCTGTTCGATGAGGTCGAGAAGGCGCACCCCGATGTGTTCAATGTGCTGCTGCAACTGCTCGACGACGGGCACGTCACCGATTCCAAGGGCCGCATGGTGGACTTCAAGAACACCATCGTCATCATGACCTCGAACATCGGCTCCCAGCTGATTCTCGACGCCCCCGCCGGTGATCTGGATTCGATCGTTCCCCAGCTCGAGGAGAAGCTGCGGTCGCACTTCCGGCCGGAGTTCCTCAACCGCATCGACGAGCAGATCGTGTTCCACCGGCTCGACAAGTCGCAGCTCGAGGAGATCGTCGAGCTCATCCTCGATCGCACGCGGCGCATGCTCGCAGCCCAGGACGTGGAGCTCGACATCAGTCAGTCGGCGGTGGACTGGTTGGGCGAGAAGGGTTTCCAGCCCGAGTTCGGTGCCCGTCCGTTGCGCCGGACGGTGCAGCGAGAACTCGACAACCGGGTGTCGCGACTGCTGCTCGACGGCGGGCTGGAGGCCGGTGGCACGGTGCACGTCGACACCTCGGGCGATGATCTGGTGGTCACCGCGACCGTGCCCGACGACCCGTCCGCGGGCAACGGTGCGGCGCCGAAGAAGAACTCCAAGAAGAAGGGCTCCGACAAGAAGCTGGTCGACTCGAAGTGAGTCGAACGACGGTGGTCCGGTCCGCGGAAGGACCGGGCCACCGTCGTCTGAGCGGGTCAGCCGCCGGTGACCACGCAGGACTCACCGAAGCGGTACCCACGGCCCACGCTCACGTCGACGGCGCGACCGATGCCGTCCTGGACGGCGGCCAGGGTGTGCGCTCCGGTGCTCGACGGCACCCACGGCATGGTGGCGATGCCGTCGGTGGGGTTCACGACCGCGAGCAGTGTGCCGTTGTCGTAGAACGCGACAGGAACGATGCCGACACTGAGCCGAGCCTCGAGGTAGTGCGTGCACCCGGTGCCGTAGTTCGTCGAACTTCCCACGCTCAGGCTGGGATTCACCGTCAGTTGTGACACCCCGGCCGAAGCCGTCGGCGCACCGAACATCACTGCCGCGACGGCCGTTCCGACGGCCGCGACGGCCACACCGCAAGTCCTGTCACTCATATCTCACGTCCTTGTGCTGCGAGGCCGGCCGAACGCGAGGCCGGCGAGGTTTTCCCAATCCTGGCCCCATCCGCACACCGATGGTGGGAGAAACACCCGAATCGCTCGCATCCGTCCAGCTACCCCAGCGACCAGAGGGTCGGGGTGTTCGGCGGTGCCGGGGTGCAGTGCTGGTGGCCGGTGGACTCACCTACGCGTTGTCGACAGTGTGCTCGGGACAGACGACCGCCCACCACCCGGCAGTACCGGTGGTGGGCGGTATGAGCGAATCTCGGGCGACTCCCGGAATTCCGGAGAGTACCCGATCAGGGCATCGGCAGGGGCGGTGTATTCGGGAAGACGACCGGCAGCGCGGCCAGGGACCGATGGAACGGGCCGGGGCGCCAGACCAGCTCTTCGGGGGGTACGGCGAGCCGGATCTCGGGCAGGGCGTCGAGCAGCTGATCGATGGCGTCCTGCACGATGAGGTACGCGACCGATTTCGCGGGGCAACCGTGCGGGCCGGTGCTCCACGACAGGTGGGCGCGGTTGTGGATCACGTCCAGGCCCGCGATCGCCGGGTCGTTGTTGCAGGCCGCCATGCTGATGACGACCGGTTCGTGCGCGGGCAGCCAGGTGTCCTCGATGAGGGTCGGCTGCCGGGGGTAGGTCATGCAGAAGTTGGCCAGCGGCGGGTCGGTGAACAACACCTCGTCGAGGGCGTCGCGGGTGGACATGCTGCCGCCGAGCACATCGCCGGCGAAGCGGTCGTCGGTGAGCATCAGGCGCAGCGTATTGACCACCAGATTGAGCATGGGCTCGATGCCCGCGCCGTAGAGCACCAGCAGCTGGTGCACCAGCTCCTCGTCGGTGAGCGCCGCCGGGTGCTGCAGCAGCCGGGTCGCCACGTCGTCGCCCGGCTCGCGTTTGCGCAGCCCGACAAGGTCGGCCAGGGCGTTGGCCACCATGTTGTTGCCCGCCTCGGCGTCGGTGCCGCCCTCGAAGATCTGCGACATCCCGGTGGCCACCTGCTGACCGATCTCCGGCGTGCAGCCGAGCATCGAGTTCAGCGCCTGGAACACCAGGGGAAACGCGTACTGACTCAGCAGATCCGCCGAGCCGCTGGCACAGAAGCTGTTGATGAGCGGGATGGCGAACTGCTCGACCGTGCTGTGCATCGCGTACAGGTCGACCCCGGCCAGACCGGCCACGTTGGCCTGCCGGTAGCGGGCGTGCTCGGCGCCGGTGGTGCGCAGGGCCGCGGGACGGAACTGCAGCATGGGCAGCACCGGGCAGTCCTTGGGGATGTTGCGTTCCCACATGCGCGGGTCGGCCGGGAAGTGGTCCGGATCGTTGAGGATCCGTACCGCGGTGTGATAGCCGATCACCAGGGTGGCCCGGATTCCCGGTGAGAGTTCAACGGGGACAAGGGATCCGAACCGTTCCCGCATCTGCCGGTAGGCAGCTTGCGGGTCGGCCGCGAATTCGGGCGAATACATCGGTACCCGGATTTCGGCCGCGAGGTCTTGCAAGGTCACCGAACTGCCGCTTCCTGCCTCTGAAATAGGTACTCGGCCAACGTGATCAGCGCACGCAGACCGTGGTCGCGGCGTCGCGCGTCGACCGCGATCACCGGGGTGTCGGGGGTGAGGTCGAGCGCCTCACGCACCTCGTCGAGGGGGTAGCGGCGGAAACCCTCGAACTCGTTGACCGCCACCGCGTAGGGGACGCCGCGTTGTTCGAGCGCCGAGAGCACGTCGTCGGCCTTCTCGATGCGCCGGGTGTCGACCAGGACGAGGGCGCCGAGCGCACCGCGCGCCAGTTCCTCCCACAGCGGCGCGAACCGCTCCTGACCCGGCGTGCCGAAGAGGTAGAGCGCCAGTTGCGGATTGAGGGTGAGCCTGCCGAAGTCGAGGGCGACGGTGGTCTGCACCTTGCTGCCGAGTCCGGCCAGATCGTCGACACCGATACTCGCCTCGGTGATCGTCTCCTCGGTGCGCAGCGGCCGGATCTCGGACACGGCGCACACGAACGTCGTCTTGCCGACGCCGAAATTGCCCGCTACCAGGATCTTCACCGACCTGGTCACCGTTTCGGCGACGTAGTCGACCTCAGCCTGCGAGGACACGGAGACCATGGAGCACCTCCTTGATCAACGCCAGCTCCGGCTTCACCTCGGCCGGGGTGGGGCAGTGTAGGTGTCCGCTGTCGAGCAGGTCGGACACGATGATCTTCACCACCGAAGCGGGCAGGTCGAGATACGCCGAGAGTTCGGCGATCGACAGCGCGCCACGGCGGCTGGTGAGCGCGAGTACCCGGCGCTCGTCGGGTCGGTGATCGGCACGCGGGTCGGCGACGGCGCGTACGAGGGTCACCAGATCGAGTTCGTGCGCGGCCCTTGTCCGGCCGCCGGTGCGCACATAGGACCTGACCAGGTCGGGGTCACGCCTGCCTCGGCTCATTACCTGACACCGTGCCGTGGCGCCGCACCGATCTCGTGGCCGACCCGCGCGGCCAGTTCGTTCATCCGGTGCGCCACCAGCGCCACGTCGACATCGGCGGTGGTCGCGACACCGAGCAGCGCGCCGACACCGGCGGCGGTGATCATGATCATGCCCTCGTCGTATTCGGTCATGTTCTGGCGCACCGTGTTCGCCGGTGACCCGCAGAACTCGCCGAGGGCCTTGCCGAGCGAACGTAGACCGGAAGCGGCCGCCGCGAACCGTTCGGCGTCGTCCTTGGCGACGCCGTGGGAGTGCGCGATACGAAGGCCGTCGTCGGATAGCAGCACGGCGAAGCGGACGCCGGGGATCTCGAGATCCTCGAGCAGCCATGCCAAACGGTTGGTGCTATCGGCTACCGGTGTGCTCATCGGCTGTTCCTTCCGTGGATCGCTCGGCCGCAGCGGCACGACCGCTGCGGGAACCGCTGTGCCAGGCAGCGGCGAGGTCGGGGCGAGCCTGCCCCACTTCCGTGGTCACCCCCGCCGAATCCGGGGCGACCGGGCGGCGGCGCCGTTTGGGCAGCCCACCGCTGGTGATTTCGTGCACGGCCGCGCGTGGGCCGTCGGTCTCGACAGGGTCGGGCACGGGCACCGGGATGTGCGCGGGCGCGGCCAGTTCGGGTTCGGGGATTCTCGGCGCCTCTCCGCTCACCAGCAGCGCCGACGGCACATAGACCATCGCGCGCATGCCACCGTAGATATTGGGACCGTCGACATGCACGGAGAAGCCGTAACGGCGTGCGAGTGCGGCGATACCGGGGAAACCGACCTTGGGCGCAGGCCCGAGGTCGTGGATGTCGACCGAGCGTTCACCGCTGAGCACCAGACGCGCGTCCTCGAGCTGCTCGGGGCTCATCCGCATGCCCGCGTCGTCGACGATGATCGTGACGCCGTGATGGCCTTCCTGGAACCCGACCTCGACGAACGAGGAGGGCGGCGAGTACCGCAGCGCGTTGTCGAGCAGGGTGGCCAGGGTGTGCACGAGCGGCTCGACGGCGCGGCTGATGACGATGCGTTCCGATTGGGCCGAATGGACCCGGAGGAACTCACGCACGCGCCCGGTGGCGCCGCCGGCGACGTCGGTGAGCGACTGCTGTGGCCAGCGCCTGCCGGGCAGGCCACCGGAGACGATCACATAGGACTGCGCCTGCCGGATCATCTGCTGCACGGTGTGGTCGATGCGGGTGAGCGTTTCGTAGACGGCGTCGTCGCGGTGCTCGCGCAGGGCGGTACTCACCACCTGGCCGAGGTCGGTGCCGAGGCTCACCACCGAGGTGCCGAAGGAACGCACCGCCGCGCTGGTCGCCGCGCGGGACGACGCCTGCAGTTCGGCGCGGGTCTCTTCGCGGGCGGCCTGGATCTCGGCGACGCGGCGTTGTTCGCCGTAGCGCTCGACCATCGCCCGTGTCTCCTCGGCGACGACGCGCAGGTCGTCGGCGTGGCCGGTCGCGATCGCCTGCAGCGACTCGCCGAGGGGCGCGTCGCGTAATTCGGCGGGCAGTTCCACCGCCACCGACGGAATGTCGTGTCGCCGTACGGCATCGGTGATGGCGGGCAGGGTGATCTGGGCGAGGTGATGTACCGCCGCCTCGCACAGTTCACGTTCCCGCTTGGCGGTGTCGGCGCGTGCGCGTTGTTTGCGCTCGTTGTGCATGGCGAGCACAGCCACAGCGATGGCCGCGAGGACCACCAGGGCTCCGATGATGAGCGACAGCACCGCGATTCCGGAGTTCATCTGATCTTTCGTCGTCGTTCCACCCGGGCAGCCGCCCTCGAGGGAACCATCCCGGATACCCGATAGACAGTCCCCGCTTCCAGCGACCCGCACACAGTAGCAGCACTGTGACCGATTCGAGATGGAACCTGCTGTCAGGCACGGGATTTGCCGCTGATTTTACCCAATCGCCGCAGGCGCGGGGTTGTCGAAACACACGAGGGTCCGGATGCGGTGGTCGCGGAACCGGGAGTACCGGATACTATCCCGCCGTGGCCAAACTGAAGCTCACCATCGACGTCCCCCTCGCACCGGACAAGGCATGGGACCACGCCTCCGACCTGGAGCACCTCGGCGACTGGCTGGCGATCCACGAGGCCTGGCGCGGCACCGTCCCCGAAGAACTCACCGAGGGCACCGTGCTGGTCGGTGTCGCGCGGGTGAAGGGGTTTCGCAACAAGGTCACCTGGACGGTGCGCACCGCTCAGCCGCCGCACAAGCTGAAGCTGACCGGCGCGGGCATCGGCGGCACCAAGTTCGGCATCGATCTCGCCGTGCAGCCCAAGGGCAACGGTTCGGCGGTCGACCTGACCGTCGAACTCGGTGGCGCGCCGCTGTTCGGCCCGATCGGCTCGACCGTCGCCAAGGCACTGCGCGGCGACTTCGAACGGTCGCTGGCGAAGTTCGTCGAACTCTACGGCTGAGTCCCGGTCGCCGACAGCGCCGCCGCGACCGATTCGGCCGAGGCGGGCAGCAGCGGCAGACGCACCGCCGCGCTGGGGATGTCGCCCCGCGCGGCGAGGACACCCTTGACGACCGTGGGGTTCGGTTCGGCGAACAGGGCGGCGCCGAGGGCGTCGAGACGGTTACCCACCGCGCGGCCACGCGCGAGATCGCCTGTCCCCCAGGCTCGCACGAGTTCGGCGTACCCGGCGGGCGCGACATTGGCCGCGGCGAGGATCGCGCCGTCGGCGCCGAGCGCCAGCAGCGGCGAGGCGAAACGGTCGTCGCCCGCCAGCACGGTGGTCCGATCCCCCACGGTCGCCATCAGTTCCACGGTGGCATCGGTGATGCCACCGACAGAGTGCTTGAAACCGGCGATGTTCGCGATGGTGGTGAGCCGGATCAGCGTTGCGGCGCCGAGTGGGCGGGCGGTCCGGTACGGCACGTCGTAGACGAGGATCGGCGCCGGGCTCGCGGCCGCGAGGGCGGTGAAGTGCGCGATCACACCGTCCTCGCTGGGTCGGACGTAGTAGGGCACCACCGACAGCACCGCGGCAGCCGACGGCGGCACAGCGGCCACCGCGGCAGCGGCCTCGGCAGTGGCGTTGCCGCCCGCGCACACGATCAGCGGCGCGTCCCGGTCGGCACACACCGTGGCGCAGATGTCGAGCACCTCGGCGCGTTCGGCCGGCGTCAACGCCGACGGTTCGGCGGTCGTGCCGAGCGCGACAAGTCCGGTGGCGCCCGCGTCGAGGACCGTGTGGGCGTGCGTGCGGAGGGCGCCCGGAGCGAGGGCGCCGTCGGCGGTGAAGGGTGTGACGAGGGGGACGAACAGACCGTGCAGCGATGTCATGACTCCATCGTCGAACCCCGCGACCGTAAGGTCCAGTTCACGTTCATGAGGTAGAACGTAAGCTGAACTGATGCTCGATGTCCGCAAACTCCGCCTGCTGCGCGAACTCGCTCACCGCGGGACCATCGCGGCGGTCGCCGAGGCGCTCAGCTACACGCCGTCGGCGGTGTCCCAGCAGCTCAGCGCGCTCGAGAAGGACGCGGGCGTCGCCCTGCTCGAGCGATCGGGCCGCCGGGTGATGCTCACCCCCGCCGCCCACCTGCTGGTCGGCCACACCGAGACCGTGCTCGCCGCCCTCGAACGCGCGGACGCCGAATTGGCCGGTGCGCGGACAGCGTTGGTCGGTACCCTGCGCATCGGCGCGTTCCCCACCGCCGCGCGTACCCTGCTCTCCCCCGCCCTGGTGGCCCTCAGCACCGAACACCCACGACTGGAACTCACTGTCACCGAGATCGATCCGGCCGACGTACCCGACGCCCTGCGGGCAGGCACCCTCGACATCGCGCTGACCCACGACTACGACCTGGTGCCCGCCGACACCGACCGGGCCTTGCACACCGAACCACTGCACACCGAAACGGTCTTTCTCGCCACCCGCGATCCGGCGCCCGCCGACGATCCGTTGCGGGCCCACCGCGACTCACCCTGGATCGCGGGCACCCCCGGCACGCTGTGCCACACGATGACCATCCGCGCCTGCCAGGCAACGGGTTTCACACCACGCGTGCGTCATCACGCCGACGACTTCGACACGGTGCTCGCCCTGGTGGCCGCAGGCGCGGGCGCCGCGATCGTCCCAGGCCTGGCGTTGTACGCACCGCCGGAACGGCTCGCCCTCACCGCGTTGCCGATTCGCCGCCGCACTCGTCTCGCCTACCGCAACGGCACCGGCGATCATCCGGCCGTGCGCGCGGCACGCAGTGCCCTCCACCATGCGGCCGCCGCCGGCCGAGCTCCGGCGGGCGGCGGCTGATCACACCGATTCGTCGCGGTTCGGGGATCTACTTCACCGGGACAGCGGGATCGAGTCCCTCGGCGAGTTCCACCGGCTCGCCGAGCTCGCGCTGTTCCTCGAGGGCTTCCGGCGTGCCGGGCACCTGGGTGCCACGCAGCGACATGCCCTTGGTCTCGATGAGGAAGTAGGCCGCGATCAGGCCGACCAGACACGCGCCGAACATGTAGTAGGCCGGGACCAGGTTGTCGCCGGTCAGCTCGATGAGCGACTGGTTGATCACCGGCGCGGTGCCACCGAAGATCGAGGTGGCCACGTTGTAGCCGATCGCCACGCCCGCGAACCGAACGATGGTGGGGAACATGGCCGGGAAGGTCGCCGAAATGGTGGCCAGCTGCGGCGCGTAGAGCAGGCCGAGGATGGCGAAGCCGACGATCGCACCGGTGAGCGAGGTGCCGATCAGGATGTACACCGGGATCACGGTAATCATCAGCGCCGCGCAGGAGAACAACCACATCGGCCTGCGACCGATCCGGTCCGAGAGCGCACCGAGGAACGGCAGGGTCAGCAGCATCACGATCTGGCCGATGAGCGGCACGAGCAGCGCGTCGGATTCCGCCATGCCGATGGTGGTGCCGAGATAGGTCGGCGTGTAGCTCAGCAGCGAGTAATTCACCACGTTCAAGGCGATGACCAGACCGAAAAGAGTGAGGACCGGGCGCAGGTATTTGGTCAGCAGATCGCGGTAGACCCCGACCGTTTCCTCGGTCTCGTCTTTCGCCTCGATTTCGCGGAATACCGGGGTGTCCTCGACCCGGCTGCGCAGATACATACCGATCAAGCCGAGCGGTGCGGCGATCAGGAACGGAATGCGCCAGCCCCACGATTCCATACTCGTGTCGTCGAGCACGTTCACCAGCAGCAGCGCCGTCAGATTTCCGAGCGTGAAACCGGCGAGTGTGCCGACTTCGAGGAAACTGCCGTAGAAACCGCGTTTACGGTCGGGCGCGTATTCGGCCATGAACGTTGCGGCGCCGCCGTATTCACCACCGGCGGACAGACCCTGCACCATGCGCAGCGCGTACAGCAGGATCGGCGCGGCGATGCCGATGACCTCGTAACTCGGGATCAGACCGACGGCGAGGGTGGAACCGGCCATCAGCATGATGGTCATCGCGAGCACGCGTTTGCGACCGATGCGGTCGCCGAGCGGACCCCAGATCACGCCGCCGATCGGGCGGATCAGAAAGGAGACCGCGAAACCGAGCAGCGTATAGACAACGCTGGATCCGGTACCGTCACCCGGGAAAAGCGATGCCGCGATATAGGTGGCGAGGTAGGCGTAGACGCCGTAGTCGAACCATTCGACCGCATTTCCGATCGCCGATGCACCGATTGCCCGGTGCAACACCGATTTCGATTCCTGAGACATCCACAAACCTCTCGTCGTCGCCATTCCGGACTACCCGATCGGTACGCGGACAAAACTTTACGCTTGTGTGTCGTGTGGTCGGAGTGCCTGGAGTTTGCCCGCGAGCACGGCCTTCTCGCGGTCGTTGCGGCAGCGCCGGATCGCCTCGGTGAGTTCGCCGCGTGCCTCGTCGACGCGACCGAGGCGGATCAGCAGTTCCCCACGCACGCTCGGCAGCAGATGTGACGACGGCAACGCTCCCCCGGCCGCCAGCTCGTCGACGACGGCGAGGCCCGCGGCCGCTCCGGCGGCCATCGACACCGCGACGGCCCGGTTCAGTTCGACCACCGGTGAGGGCGCGAGCCTGCCGAGTGCCTCGTACAGCAGCACGATGCGCTCCCAGTTCGTCTGCTCCACCGACGGGGCGACGGCGTGACATTCGGCGATCGCGGCCTGCAGCCCGTAGGCGCCGAGCCCACGCCCGGCCTGTTCGGCCTTGGCCAGGGCGGCGCGGCCGCGCCGGATCGCGGTCCGATCCCAGCGACGCCGGTCCTGCTGTTCGAGCAGGACCGGTTCGCCGTCGGGTCCGGTGCGGGCCGGGAACCGGGCGGCGGTGAGTTCGAGCAGGGCGAGCAGGCCGTAGACCTCCGGTTCGCCGGGCATCAGCCGGGCGAGCACCCGCGCCAGGCGCTGCGCTTCCCCCGCGAGGTCGAACCGGATCAGCTCACCGCCGCTGCTGGCCGTCGATCCCTCGGTGAAGATCAGATAGATCACGCCGAGAACCGAACCGAGCCGCTCGCGACGTTCGGCGAGCGGCGGCACCTCGAACGGCACCCGTGCCGCGGCGAGGGTCTTCTTGGCCCGGGTGATCCTCGCCTGCACGGTCGCGGTCGGCACCAGGCAGGCCGCGGCGATCTCGTCGCTGGTCAGGCCGCCGACCACGCGCAGGGTCAGCGCCAGCCGCGCCTCGCGCGAGAGCACCGGGTGGCAGGCGATGAAGATCAGCGCGAGGACGTCGTCGTCGATCTGCTCGGGATCCCACACCGGTTCACCGGCGAGGACCGGCTCGCCGCCGGCGAACGCACCGCCCTCGCCGAGTCCGGCCGCGAGGGCGGTGTAGCGCTCGTCCAGGGCGGCATGACGGCGGAACGCGTCGATCGCGCGTCGTCGTCCGGTGGTGAGCAGCCACCCGGCCGGATGCGCGGGCACACCGTCGCGCGGCCACGTCACCAGGGCCTCGGCCAACGCCTCCTGGGCGAGGTCCTCGGCCATCGCGAAGTCGCCGGTGTAGCGGGCCAGCGCGCCGACGATGCGCGCCGATTCGATCCGCCATACGGCGGCGACCGCCGCACGTCCGGTGTGCTCCGTCATCGCCTCAGAGCTGCCCGGTGGACTCGCGCCAGGCCCGTTCCTTCTGTACCCAGACGTTGTCCTTGGGAAATTCGTCGATGGAGGGCACCCGCCGGATCTCGGTCTTGATGCCGGGACCGGTCATCGGCATCCGCTTGGCCCACTCGACGGCCTCTTCCTTCGATGCCACGTTGAGGATGTAGTACCCGCCGAACAGTTCCTTGGTCTCACCGTAGGGACCGTCGGTGACGACCGGTGGTTCGGACGAGTAGTCGACGACAACGCCCTCGGCGGCGTCCTCGAGCCCTTCGGCGGCGACGAGCACGCCGGCGCGGATCAGTTCGTCGTTGAATTTGCCCATGACGTCGAGCATCTCGTCGAAGCTCACGTTCGCGAACTCGGCGAAGGCCTCGTCGGTGGCGCGCATGATCAGCATGTACTTCATGGTGTGTCTCCTTCGGGTCGGTGCCCTGGCGGGCGCTGCGTTCATCCGTAGGTCGAACGGGCACCGCGCGAATCGACACCCGCCGGAAATTCTTTCGCGAATTTTTTTCGGAGCCTACTTGCGGCGTGGTACTTGTCGGTCGGGTTCCGTCCACGACCGGCCGGGACAACGAAGGCAGGAGTCGATCGTGAGCGCCGTTCTCGTCGAGATGCACGAGCATGTGCTCGTCGCCGTCATCAACCGGCCCGAGGCCATGAACGCGATCGACGGGGAGGTCAGCGCCCAGCTCGGCGCGGCCCTGGAACAGGCCGACAACGATCGGGCCGTGCGGGCCTTCGTCCTCACCGGCGCGGGCGACCGGGCCTTCTGCGCCGGGGCGGATCTGCGCGCACTCGGGCGCGGTGAGTCGATTCTGGCTGCGGGACACGAACACTGGGGTATCGGTGGCTACATGCGCCACCCCCTCAGCAAGCCGACCATCGCGGCCGTGAACGGGCTCGCGCTCGGTGGCGGTACCGAACTGGTGCTGGCCAGCGACCTGGCCGTCGCCGCGTCGACCGCCACCTTCGGGCTGCCCGAGGTGGCACGTGGTCTCTTCGCCGCCGCGGGCGGGGCGTTCCGGCTGCCCGAACAACTGCCGCGCAAGGTCGCCATGGAGATGATCCTGACCGGCGAGCCGATCACCGCCGCACGCGCGTTGGAGTTCGGTCTGGTCAACCGGGTGGTTCCCGCCGACCGGGTCCTCGACACCGCGATGGAGCTGGCGACGCGGATCGCGGCGAACGCGCCGCTGGCGGTGCAGGCGAGTAAGCGGGTGGCGCTCGGCATCGTCGACGGCGTCCTGCCCGACGACGACGCCTGGGACCGGTCCGACCGCGCGATCGCCGAACTCACCCGCTCGGCGGACGTCCGCGAGGGTCTGCTGGCGTTCGTCGAGAAGCGCAGCCCGAACTGGCAGGCGCGCTGATCACCAGCCACCCGTCAGCAAGGCGGCGAGCCCGGGGGCCGGATCGAGCGCGGTGGTCACGTTGGCGACCGTGACCACCGCGAACACCAGGCCGAGGGCCACCGCGGCCAGGGCATAGGCGCCGAGGACGCGAACGGCCGCGCCCGCGCGCCGCCGCCACAGCACGACACCGAGCCCGAGGAGTCCGGCCGACGCCGCCGCACCGAGCACGGCCATCGCGACGTGGTAGCGCGCGAAGTCCTCGACCATCACCTCCAGTGCCGCCGGACCACCGGGGTAGTCGTCGAGCCCCTGCTCCACCTCGGTCAGTACCCCGGCCAGCGACGCGTCGGCCGCACCGTCGACCGCCATCGGCAGCAAGGACGCGAACGGTGTCACGGCCCCTTGAATATTGGCCAGCACCGCCACCCCGGCTACCGCGAGCACCAGCGTGGTGCTCACCCCCGCCACCGCGAACATCGTTCGGTTCGGCTGCCGGGTACGCAGCGCGGACCGCCACAGCATCACCCCGAGCGCGACGAGCACGATCGACCACAGCAACGCCACCGCCGCCTTCACGAGGTGGTACCCGAACCAGTAGTCCACCACCGCCTGCAGCTCGGGCGTGAGTTCGGCCTGTCCCGCTTGCCAATAGGTGACGAACGCGGACCGGAAACCCGCGCGCAGCGCGTGCTCGTCGGCGAAGTCGGCACCGGGCGACCACCCCGCCACCATGGGCGGCGCCAGCACGAACGCGACGGCGAGCACAATCGCCGCGCCGAGGGCGACGACGAGGCGGCGGCGGGCCGCGCCCGCGCCCGATGCTACGAAGACAGTGGACACGGTCACTCCCTGCTCGGTACGGGTGTTCGACGACCATTGTGACCGCGACGTGGCATCATGGCCGCTCGAACGGACGGACTCACACATCTCGATGGATTGAGGGGACCGAGCGTGACGAGCAGCAATTTCGCCTACACCGGGTGCGACAACCTGGAGGTGATGGCCGAAGCGATCAACTACAACAATTTTCTCCTCGACTGCGTCGAAAGACATGTCACCACACCGGATCTGCGTGTGCTCGATTTCGGCGCGGGACAGGGCACCTACGCCGATCTGCTCGCCGAACGCGAGATCTTCCCCGAGTGTCTCGAACCGGACCCCGACCTGCAGAAGGTGCTGCTGGCGAAGGGCTACAAAGTCGTCGACTGCGAGACGGAACCGCCCGAGGCCGAAAAATACGGGCTCATCTATTCTTTCAACGTTTTCGAGCACATCAAGAACGACCAGGAAGCCGCCGAACACCTGGCTGCACTGTTGCGGCCCGGCGGAACGATGGTGATCTACGTGCCCGCGCTCGAGATGCTGTTCTCCTCGATGGATGTGAAAGTCGAGCACTACCGCCGTTACCGGCGCACCCAGCTGAACCGGATTCTGCGCAATGCCGGACTCGAGGTGGTGGATTCGCGCTACTGCGATCCGATCGGGTTCTTCGCCACCATGGCCTACAAACTGCTCGGCAACGACGACGGCAGCATCAATGTGCGCGCGCTCAAGCTCTACGACCGGGTCGTCTTCCCGCTCAGCAAGGCCCTGCAGTCGGTGACCGGCAAGCTGTTCGGGAAGAACGTCCTGGTCGTCGCGCGAAAACCCTGAGCCGGAAACGCTCAGCGCGGCGGATTGCCCGTCCATTCGGGTTCGTCCGGCGGCTTGGGTCCGCCACGCGTCTTGCGCCACAGCACGACGGCCGCCACCACGACGACCACGGCGAGAATCACGAGAATCTCCATACCCGCCGCCTACCCGGTGAATCCGTCCTCAACCAGCAACGGCGAACCACGTTTGAGCCGTCACCCAGCGGGAACCACACTGATGTGGTGCTCGACCGGCCCGTTGTACGAGGCGCCGAACGGTCCGGGGGAGCAATGTTTTTCGGTCACGGTGTCGACACCGGTGCACCCGCGGGGTCGGGCCGACGCTCCACCGCGATGCCAACGACGTCATCGCACGGAGTCCTCGTCGGCCGCCCCCGCGGGACACGCCAGAAAACAGCAGCGGCCTCAGCGTTCGAGGAATTGTCCGGCCGCGGTCTGAGCGCTGATGGCCGTGCCCATCCACCGCCGCAGGTAACGGCGTAGTTCGTCGTCGGTGCGCGGCGGGTCACCGGGCGACAAGAAGAACGACTGCATCGTCCGCAGGACGTATTCGACCAGTTCCCGCAGCGCCTGCTCGTCGTAGCCGTGCGCGGCCCAGTCCACGTCGAACCGCCGGATCATGGTCATTCCGAAGGCCTGCGCCTCCTCGGAGGTGAGGCTGTCGGGGCGGACGTTGGAGTAGGAACTCGACAGCAGGATGCCCAGGTGCGGTGTGCGGCGCACTTCGGCCAGCGTGTAGACCACCGCCTCCACCATCGCCTCCACCGGATCACCGAGCCCGCGCACCTGCGCCGCGAGCCGGTCGAGGAAACCCTCCACCGACGCCATCGCGGCGGCGGTCATCAGCGCGTCGGCGCTCGGGAAGTACCGATAGACCGTCTGCCGGATGACACCGAGTGATTCCGCCACATCGGCGATGCTGATCTCCGCCCCGGTGCGCCCGATCAATTCGACTGCCGCCGCGACGATCCGGCGCGTCGCCTCCGCGTCGTCTCCCGGCGGACTACCGCCCCATCCCCGTCTGCGCGCCACCCGGTGGACGCTAGCACAAGCCCTGGTCACAGCGGATTCGGTGAAAGTAATCATACAGACTGACGTTCAGTCGTATGATTACCTCACCCAACCGAGTGGCGGCCGGACCGGCGCACGCCCGAACAACGAGGTACTCACCGTGACCGAACTTCACGTCCGCAAGATGGATTTCGCGTTCGCCGACTACGACGTGCCGTTTCTGTGGAACCCGCAGAATCCGGCGTTCTCCTCGATGGCCAACGCTGTCTCGTTCCTGGCGATCGGCTTCGAGAAGATGATCGTGCAGCTCATCAACCAGGCGAAACCGCTGATCACCGACCCCGAGGTCGCCGAAGAGGCCGATGCCTTCATGCGCCAGGAGGGTCAGCATTCCACCGCCCACCGCCAGCATGTGAAGGGCCTGATCCGTCGCTACCCCGGACTACAGCAGACCCTCGACGCGGTGATCCGCGAGTTCGACGAGCTCACCGCGTCCACCCCGGTCAAGTACCGGCTGGCCTACACCGCCGACCTCGAGGCCACCTTCACCCCGGTGTTCAAGCTGATGCTCGACAACGACGCCACCCTGTTCGCCCCCGGCGACGACCGGGTGGCCTCGCTGTTCATCTGGCATTTCGTCGAGGAGGTCGAACACCGCAGTTCGGCGCTGATCATCTTCAACTCGGTGGTGAACAGTGAGCTGTACCGGATGCGGGTGGCGCCGTCGGTGTTCCGGCACGTGCTGCGCGTGATCCGGGTGGCCTGTGCGGGCTTCAACGAGCATGTGCCACTGGAAGACCGGCAGGTCGACGCGCTGTCGATGTTCGCGAGCTACCGCAATCAGCAGACGCTGCGCCGCCTGCTGCCGGGCCTGCGCCCCGCCGACAACGGCACGATGCCGCGCGCCTTCGACGATCTCGGCCTGAAGGAGCAGCTCGTCGCCCTGGGCGGGATCATCCGCAGCCAGACGCCGGGCCACAACCCCGCGCACGAGAAACTGCCCGACCTGGCCGGTGAGTGGTTCCGCCGCTACGACGAGGGCTACGACGTCACCCGCTGGTACACCGCCGATTCCGTGAGCTCCTAGAAGGGCCGACCCATGGCCGAACACTGTTCCCCCACCTTCGCCGACCTCGCGGTCCAGCTCGGCTTCTCCTGTGAGGAGGCCGGTGGACTCGTCGAGTTCCGCAGCCCGTTCGGGCTGGAGAACTGGACCCTGCCGGTTCTCGAACTGACCATCGTGCTCGGTGCGGTGCTGGCGCTCTGGTTCGCCATCGTCCGCCTGCGCCGCCACGGCGACCCGACCAACCTCGTCCTGTGGTTCGGTGCGACCGCGTACCTGTTCATCATCGAGCCGCCGCTGTACTTCCCCGCCGCGTTCGGTATCGAGGACCACGTCGACACGATGTTCGCGCACAACGTGTTCACCGTCGACTTCCTGTGGGGTCGCCTGCCGATCTACATCATCGCGATCTATCCGCTGATGGCGACGATGGCCTTCGGCCTGGTGCGCATGCTCGGTATCTTCCGCCGGTTCGGGGTGCTGATCGGCGCCACCTGCGTCGGCTTCGTGCACCACGCCTTCTACGAGATCTTCGACCATCTCGGGCCGCAACTGCGCTGGTGGGAGTGGTCGGTGGACAATCCGATCAACCAGCCGATGTTCGATTCGGTGCCGATGGGCAGCGTGGTGGTGTTCGCCGCGCTGTGGCCGATGTCGCTGGCGTTCTGCGTGCAGTACTTCGTCGGACGGCATGTCGACGCGGGCAAGCGGTTCACAGGCGTCGAATTGACCTGGCGCACAGTCGTCATCGGCCTGCTCGCCTCGGTCGGCACCTTCTTGCTCCCGCTGCCCGCGACCGTGATCGGGATGAGTGGCGACACCGTGCGCGGTGTGGTGTACGCGTTGGAGCTCGCGGTGTTGGTGGTCGTCGGTGCGCTGGTGATGGCACGCCAGTGGTCGGAGCTGCGGCGCGGTTCCGCCGCCGACCCCGGCTACAGCGACCCGTTCGTCCAGCGCTTCGCTACCTGTTATCTGGTGGTCTTCGCTGTCCTGTGGCTCGCCGCCCTGCCCGACTTCTTCGCGGCGACCGACGGCGAGACCAGCAACGGCGACCCCATCGGCAACCTCTGGTACACCGCCGCCTGCTTCGTCGTCGCCGTGTTGTCGATCGTGGCCACCTACACGCTGCCCACGACCGCGCGCACCGATCCCGATACCTCGGCTCCGGCGGTATCGGAGGCACGCGGCTGAGCATCGCGACCCCACGTCGGCAGGGCACTCGTCTCGACGCCGCGGTTGTCCGGGCGTCGAGCGGGTGGCCTGCCGAGGTGTCGAGAACCGCGTCAGATCAGCGGCTTGTGCTTGCTGATGCGGCGGCGCACGTCGCGCATCATCGCGTGGGTGCCCGCGAAACGGATGAACTTGGGAATGAACCGGTTCACGAAACCGACGAACAGGAATAGGTTTTCGAATCGGCGCTGATCCGAATCGCTCCACTCGATGCCCATCTGCTCGCGGAAGTGCGGCGGCAGGAACCCGGTGGTCAAGAACTCCAGCAGCCCACCGAACAGCAGGCGCAGCGACCAGTGGATCATCCGCAGGTGCACGAGATCACCGATATAGGCACGGAATTCGTCGTCGCACACCACCTGCTTGCACGCCTCGAGCCAGTACTCGTCGAATTCGGCGCGGGTCTTGGGCCACATGTCGGGGTGCACCTGCAGGGTGGTGCCGAAGGTGTCGGAGCCCTGGTAGAACACCTCCAGCTCCTCGGGCGTCATCTTGCCGCACAGCAACTGATGGGTGTCTTCGAAGCCGATGTAGATGGCGGCGGCCACATACATCTGCAGATTGCGGTCGAAGGCGTTGTACTTCACCTTGGAGTCGGGGCGGGACCTGACCTGCCGGTGGGCGACATTGACCGCCTCGCGCATCGCCTTCTTGTCCTCGTCGGTCCCGAGCAGTGCCACCGCGAGGTAGGCCGAGGTGGTGCGCAGCCGCTTCCACGGATGCACCATGAGCGCACCGGATTCGACCGGGCTTTCCATGACACCCGCGGCCACACCCTGGTGCGAGAATTGCATCGCCACGTTCGCGGCCGCGCCGGCGAACATCCAGAAGTCGAGGGCGTCGGCCAACCGGGCGGGCTTCTTACGCGGCGATCGGTAGGTGTCGGGAATATGAATGCGCACCCGCTCCAGCGTCAGCTCCGGAGGAGCCTGCGCGAGCCCCGATGCCGAAGCCGGGGCGGTGGTCGGACGCCATTGCCCACCCGGGCCCTCCTCGACATATCCCTCGCTGGTCGGGTCCGAGTAGTCGGGTTCGCCGGGCTTCGTTGCCGTGGTCATCGTCATCCTTTCCCAGAGGCGTCCTCGCCCCGGATCTCGCGAACGCGGATCACCGCCGAGCAGTCGTCGACGTCAGCGTTATGTTACCGCCAATTCTGGTCACAGAGGGACGATTTTCGCCGAAATGGGACGGGCACCTCGTTGCAGTCCGATGCACCAGCTGTCGATCTGAGCCAATAAGTTACCCACTATTCTCCCGCCTGATAGGCTCGGCTCCGTCCCGCCTCACTGGCGGCGGCTATTCCCGACGACCGACCCTCGGAGGTATCCGTGCCGTCCGTCTCCTTCGCGCCGACCGACGTCGTACGCACCGTTGCCGATTCGCTGGCCGCCGCCGCCGTCCTACACCGGCGTGGCGCGATCGAACTCCGGCATCCGATCGAGCTCCTACGAACGGCCCGTGATGCCACCGCCCTGGGTCCGGCCGTCACCACCCTGGCGCACGCGACCCGGGTCGCGAGCTCGGCTACCGCGCTGATCGACGACCGCGGACCGATCACCTTCGAACAGCTCGATCACGCCTCCAACCGGCTTGCCAACGGCCTGGCCGCACAGGGGGTCACCGCACAGACGGTGGTCGGCGCATTGTGCCGCGACCACCGCGGCTTCATCCTGTCGCTGCTGGCAGCAGGCAAGCTCGGCGCGCGCATCGTCCTGCTCAACACCGGCATGGCAGGCCCGCAACTGCGCACGGTCGTGGAGCGCGAGCGGATCGGGATGTTGCTCGTCGACGCCGAGTTCGCCGACCTGTTCGACCATCTCGCACGCGAGGTGCCGATCATTCTCACGCGCGCGGGCGACACCAACCTGCCGGGGCGGCAGACGATCCATGCCGTCGCGGCCTGGCACTCCGGCGTTCCGCTACCCGCGCCTGCCTCGCCCGGGGGCATCGTCGTGCTCACCAGTGGCACCACCGGAACACCGAAAGGCGCTCCGCGCGGCAAGGTTTCGCCTTTGCAGTCGGCCCAGTTCCTGGATCGCATCCCCCTCCCCAAGGCGAGCACCATCGTGCTCGCCGCGCCGCTGTTCCACGGCACCGGCCTGTCGCAGCTGATTCTGGGCTGGGCGCTCGGCAACACGGTGGTGCTGCTGCCGGACCGGTTCGATCCCCGTCACACCCTGGCCGCCGTCGCTCGCCACCGCGCGAGCGCGCTCGTCCTGGTTCCGACCATGCTGCAGCGCATCGTCGATCTGGGTGAGGAGGTGCTGGCCGAGTACGACACCTCCGCGTTGACGGTGATCTTCTCGGCAGGCTCGGCGCTCGCCCCGGACCTGAGCCGTCGCACCGCACAGCACTTCGGCGAGGTGCTCTACAACCTCTACGCCTCCACCGAGGTCGCGGTGGCGGCGGTCGCGACACCGCAGGATCTGCGCGAGGCACCGGGCACGGTCGGCCGCCCGCCCGTGGGCTGCCGGGTCGCGATCTACGACGAGCAGCGTCGCCGGATCACTACTCCGGGCGTGGTCGGGACCGTCTTCGTCGCCAGTGGACTCAGCTTCACCGGTTACACCGACGGCACCGGCAAGGAGATGATCGACGGGCTGTGCTCGAGTGGTGATCTCGGCCATTTCGACGCCGAGGGCAGGTTGTTCATCGACGGGCGCGACGACGACATGATCGTCTCCGGCGGGGAGAACGTCTACCCGCTCGAGGTCGAGAACCTGCTCGTCGACCGGCCCGACATCCTCGAGGCAGCCGTCATCGGCGTCGCCGACCGCGATTTCGGGCAGAGCCTGCGCGCCTATGTAGTACTCGCTCCGGGCGCCTCGTGCACCGAGCGTGAGGTCAAGGACTACGTGCGCACCACCCTCGCGCGACACAAGGTGCCCCGTGCGGTGCGCTTCGTCGAGGCCCTGCCGCGCAACGCCACCGGCAAAGTCCTGCGAAACCGACTGGAAGCCGTGGACACACCATGACAGTGCGAGAACCACAGACGGCACCGCCGCTCCGGCTGTCTGCAGCGCTCGGGCGCACCCGTGTCGCCGCGGGGGGTGCCACCGAGGCGATCGAGGAGGAGCCGACGATGCCGCTCGACGTGGCCGATCCACCGCTTCGGTGTCCGCGGTCCGATGTCGGCGTCATGACCGGTCGGGTCGTCAGCTACTTCGTCCGCGACCTGGCCAGGCGCCGCGCGCTGCTCGGTGATGCGGTCTCGGCGGAGATCAGCACCGCCACCAGCATGTGCGCGCGGATCGGGCGGGGCATCGTCGACGACGAGGATGTCTCCGGTGAAGTCGACTGGCTCACGACCGCTGCGGCCGTCTGGGCCAGGGAAGGGCTGTCGATCGAGGACATCCTGCGCGCCTTCCACGAGTCGCTCTGGGCGAGCGTGGACACGGTGTTCTCGCCCCGCGACGACTATGACGACGACACCCTCGCCGCGGGACTTCGCGCATCCGTGCGACTGTCGAATCTCCTGTCCACCACGATGGTCAGCGCGTATCTGCGGGAATACCGCGTGGTCGCAGGCGAACACCACACCGCGATGCGCACCGTGACCTCGGCGCTGCTCGCCGGCCGCGCGACGACGACGATGGCTCGCGAGTCGGGCGTGCAGATCGCAGACGGTTATCAGGTGCTCGCCGTGTCGATTCCCCGCCGGTCCCAGAGTCAGTGGCAGACCGGCGACACGGCACGGCGTCGACTGCACCGGGTCCACTCGGCACTCGAGCGGCACAACGATTCCGCCCTCGCGATACTGTCGCCCGACGGCGGCACCATCCTGATCCCCGGTGAGAACCCCGAGGATGCCGAACTCGATCCCCTCATCGACGTCCTCTCGGCTGCTGCCCGCGCCGAGATCACCGGGGCCGTCGTCGTCAGCAGGACCGCCGAGATTCCCGACGCGGCACAGCGCGCGCACGAACTTCTCGATATCGCGGGCCGGCTCGGCTATCCACCCAAGCTCTACCGGTTCGAAGACCTCGCGCTCGAATACCAGCTCACCCGCCCCGGACCGGCCTTGTTCGAACTGGGCGAATTGCTCGCACCGCTGGACGATCATCCCGCGCTGGCCAAGACTGTCCGGGTGCTCGTCGCCAATGACATGAATCGCCAGCGAACCGCGCGGCAGCTGCACGTGCACACCAACACCATCATCTACCGGCTGAGCCGGATCGCGGCGTTGACCGGGATCGACGCGACGGGCGCCACGGGACTCTGGCAACTCAAGTCGGCCGTGGTCGCCCGCGCGTTCCGTCCCGGCTGACCCCTCACCCCAGCCATCGCCGGCACTGCGCCGAGCTGCTAGTTCCCGATCGCCGAGGCATGGGCGGCGAGCTGGTCGAGGGTGGTGTCCAGCTGGGCGCGTCCGTGCTTTTCGAGAGCTTTGGCGAGCAGACCGGTGATGAGCGGTCCGGAGAAGTCGCCACCCGCCGTGAGCTCGGTGCCCGCCCCGGATTCGCGCATGACATAGGTGAATTCGCAGCTGACGCCTGCCTTGCCTCGGCCGAGCAGCACGATCCGGTTCGGTCGGTCGGCCGCGGTGACGGTCCACTCGATCTCGTTGGTCATGCCGAGCAACCCGACCTTCGATCTCAGCACCGAGTCCTCGGTCAGCCGCTCGGGTGGCTCGGTGAGGAAGCTGCGGTGGATGCTGAACCAGTGTTCCCAGGTCGCGGGGCGGGTGATGGTGTCGAAGAGGGCGTGTGGGGTGCTGGACAGGTACTTGGTGAGGGCGATACTTCCCATCAGGGAGATCCTTCTGTCTGTGGTCGGTCAGGAGGCGGAGGGCGCCAGCGCGTGGCGGTAGGTGTCGGCGATCGCGTCGGCGGCGAACTCGAGATCCTCGGTGGTGTGGGTGGCCTGCACGCACAGGCGCAGCATCGGGCTGCCGAGCCGGACGCCGGGGAATACGCTGATGCCGGCGAAGATCCCGCGTTCGAACAGCTGGTTCCACTGCTCGATCAGCGCGGGCTCGTCGGCGACGGGGACCGGCACGATCGGGCCGATGACATCGTCACCCCAGGGCGTCACCGTCGTGCCTTCGACCGGAATACCCTTGGCTCGCAAGGTGTCTCGCAGGAGCCGGGAATTGTCCAGCAGGCTCTGTGCCAGTGCGGCACCCTCGGCGGAGCGGATCACGCGCACCGCGGCCGCGGCCGCCGCGACCGAGGCCGGGGTGCCCGCGGTACTGAACTGATAGCCCCGGTTGTAGGTGCGCAGGTAGTCGATCAGGTCGCGTGATCCGGCGAGGTATCCCCCGATGGATCCGATGCCCTTGGACAGGGTGCCCATCCGGATGTCGACCGCGGGAGCCTGGCCGTACATCTCGACCGCGCCCGTGCGCTCGGCACCGAAGATTCCCACCCCGTGTGCCTCGTCGACCAGCAGCAGGGCGTCGAATTCGGTACACAGCGCGGCGATCTCGTCGATCGGGGCGATGTCGCCGTCCATCGAATAGACGCTGTCGACGATCACGAACACCGGTGACTCGGTCTCGGCCAGGATCGTGCGCAGCTCGGCCGCGTCGTTGTGGGCGAACCGGCGGACCCGCGCTCCCGACATCTTCGCGCCGTCGTGCAGCGACGCGTGCGCCGCCCAATCGAGCACCACGGTGTCACCGGGCCCGGCGAGTGCGCTGACCACGCCGACATTGGCCTGGTAGCCCGTGGTGACCACCATGGCGGCCTCGGTGCCGTGCCATTGCGCCAGGGTGGCTTCCAGTTCGGCGTGCACGTCGAAACTGCCGTTGGCCACGCGACTTCCGGTACTCGCCGCGCCGTACAGGTCAAGCGCCCGATGGGAGGCCTCGAGTACGGCGGGGTGGGTGGCCAGCCCCAGATAGTTGTTGGATCCCAGCATCAGCCGCGGCCGGTCGGCCACCCGGACATGGGAGGTGGTGGCGGACTGCATCACCCGGAAGATCGGCGATCGGCCGAGATCCTCCAGTTCGCGCACCAGCAATCGCATGCCCGCGTACTCGATCCGGTCGCGGAACTTCTCCATACTCATCGCATCAATCCGTCTCTGTCGTCGTCGATTTCGGCGCTGCTATTCGCGCAGCGCCAGGCGGTCGAGGGTGGGGCGGCTCCACGCGGGCGCCCACCAGTTCCAGGTGCCGAACAACCGCATGAACGCGGGCACCAGCAGCATCCGGACCAGGGTGGCATCGGCGATGACCGCCAGCGTCAGCCCGAGCCCGAACATGCGCATCAGCGAAAGGTCGCTGGTGATGACGGCGGCGAACACCACCGTCATCAACACCGCGGCCGCGGTGATCACCCGCCCGGAGCGGGCGAGTCCGACCGCGACCGCGGTGTCGTTGTCGGCCCTCGATCGCTCGGACTTGTCCCATTCCTCCTTGAACCGGGTGAGCAGGAAGATCTCGTAGTCCATCGACAACCCGAACGCGGTGCAGAACACCAAGGCCGGCACGGTCGCCGCGATATAGCCGGGCGCGACGGTGCCGAGGCCGCCGAGGTTCCCGTCCTGGAAGATCCACACCATCGCGCCGAAGGTCGCCGACAGCGACAATGTGTTGAGGACAAGGGCTTTCAGTGGCAGGACCACGCTGCCGGTGAGCAGGAGCAGCAGCACGAACGTGACCACCGCGATCCACGCCAGCGCCAGCGGGAACGCACCGCTGATTCCGTCGGCGGTATCGCGCGTCTGCTGCGCGAGTCCACCGAACGCGGTGTCGCCGGGGGCCGCCACCGCGTGCAGGGCATCGAGTTGGTCGCGGGCCTGGGTGGAGTAGGGATCGGAGGTCGTCGACACGGTCAGATAGGCGGAGCCTTCGCCCGCCATGCCCGCGTCGCCGTCGGCCAGGCGCAGGCCGTCGGCGTAGGCGCCGGTCGGTGCGAGCACTCCCGATACGCCCGCCACCCGGGAGATCCCGACCGCGTAGTCGGCCAAGGCGACCGTGTCGGCGGCCCGATCCCCGGTCACCACGATCTGCACGACACCGGTCGGGTTGTCCGAGAAGCGTTGCCGGATATCGTCGCCGACGCGATGCGGCTCGGCCGTGGCGGGCAGTACCCGGTCGTCGGGCAGCCCCAGCTTCAGCCCGAGCACGGGTGCCCCGAGCCCGAGCAGCAACGCCACGACCGGCACGGCGACCAGCACCGGCCGTCGCTGGATGGTGCGGGCGATCCGGTACAACCGGGTCTGATCGACGGCGGTCGCCTCGCGCAGCGGTTTGCGGTTGATCCGCCCACCCAGCAGGGTGAGCAGCGCGGGAACCATGGTGAGCGCCAGCAGGATCGACAACGTGACCACAGCCACGCCCGCGTAGGCGATCGAGCGAAGGAACGGCATCGGGAAGAACACCATGCCGACCACGCCGATGGCCACGGTCGCTCCGGCGTAGACCACGGCACGCCCGCCCCGCCGCGTGGCGACCAGAACGGCGTCGGACGGCGACCGGCCCCTGGCTATCTCCTCCCGGTACCGGCTGATCAGCAGCAGTGAGTAGTCGATGGCCAGGGCCAGCCCGATCGCGCTCGTGAGATTCAGCGCGAACACCGACAATTCCACGACGAAGGTCAGCGCGTACAGGATCGCGGTGGTGCCGACGATGGCGACCATGCCGACGACGATCGGGATCGCCGCCGCGACGGCGCTGCGCAGGAACCACATCAGCAGCAGGAAGCACAGCGGCATCGCGACCGCCTCGGCCAGCAACAGATCCCGCGCGGCCTGCGTGTTGGCGTCGTGGAACAGGATCGACTGGCCGCCCGCGCGTACCTCCACGCCGTCACCGGTCCCGGTGTGGCGCTGGGCGAGTTCGTGTGCCGTCGCCGGGGCCACGTCGTCGCCACCGCGCACGGTCGCCACGATCAGGCCCATCCGGTCGTCGCGGCTGACCAGTTTGCCGCGCGTCCGCGGTTCGGTCCACGGCGACAGCACCGCCTCGATGCGCTCGTCGGCACGCAGTTCGGACACGATGCGCCGTGCCCGCTCGTCGGCCACCGGACTCAGCGCGCCCGCCTCGGCTTCCACGGTCAGCAGCAGTTGCATTCCCGCCAGCCCGAAGTCGCGTTCGAGAGTCTCGGTGGCGCGGGCGGATTCGGCGTCGGTGCCGATGAATCCGCCGGCGGACAGCCGCTCGGCGACCGGTGCCCCGACAGCTCCGAGGACGACGAACGCGATGCCGATGATCGCGAGCACGACTTTCGGGGCGCGCGCCGCGAACCCCGCGAAACGATCGATCATCGAAGTTCCGTTCCTGGAGGACCCGGTCGATACCGGGCCGTTCGGTGGATCCCATCGGGCCGGGGTCAGCAGGCAGTCGTATCCGACATCGATCGGTTCCGACATACGCCAGCCGAGAATCCGGAGGATCTCGCGTGATTCGGATGATTTGGCCTCGCCGTAGACAGGCAGGCCATCGTGCTCGGCGATCCGCATCAGCCTTTTCAGCAACGCGGCGCCGCCGCCGAGCGTGGTCGACCCGCCGTAGAAGGCGTACACGTGGGCATGGTCGGGTTGGTGTGTCTCGGCTGCCAACGCCATCCGGGCTGCCCGGAAGGTTCGTCGCGGACCGAGCACCACCATCGAGGGGATTCGCAGGATCGCTGTCCACCAGGGGAAGCCGCGGCGGGTCCGCGCATACGCGATGACGACAGCGGTGACCCTGCGCCCGCTGTCGCGGGTCACGAGCAGGTAGCCGCCGAGCAGCGCCGCGATGGTGATCTCGCAGCGGAAGATCCAGTACAGGGCCAGCTCAGCACGTCGGGGCGAGCGCGGTCGTAGCTCGCGCCACACCGGATCCTCGGCGAAGGATGCCGCGAGAACCCGTGCGGCTTGCGAATATTCGGCCCGTGACAGATCGGACGTGGACGGTGTTGTCGTTGTCGTTGTCATTGTCGGTTTCTCTCAGCCATGACTGCCCGGATAGAGCGCGTCGAATTTTTCGCCGTCACCCGAGCGGCCAAGGGCGATCAGATAGAGAGCCTGTTGTCCGGCCGGGAGCAGCCGGTTCCAGGCGCCGGGTTCGATCCCACCGACGCCGGTGACGGCCGCGCCCATCTCGGTGGCCGCGAGGTAGAGGGCTTGCCCGACGACCCCCGCCGCGATCAGCAGGCCCTGACGCCGGTGATCGATGCTGTCGTCACCGCGGGTGGGCGCACCGATCACGACAAAGGTTTGCGCATCGAGCAGGTGGTCCTGGCCTGCCAGTGCCGTCAGCAGATCCTCCGGCGGTGACGCGACCGCCCGGCCACCGCACCCGACGACATGCACGCCGGGCCAGGGCAGGTCCAGCTGCTCGAGCATGCTCTCCGCGTACCGCAGCCCCGTGCCGACGACCCGGTCCAAGAGGTCGCCGTCGGCACCCGGCCGGAACGACGCCGCCGACCGGCGCGCGGCGATGGTGCGTTGCGCCAGCCCGGGCAGCTGACGGACGCGATCGAAACGAACCGGGTGTGACGGGGCGGGCGGACTGATCCGGGTGGCCCATTTCTCGAAAGCGGTACGTCCGGCCTGCACCCGTGCGTCCACCGTGGTGACCAGCCGCCACCCCGCCGAGGTGTGTGGTGTTCCCGCGGCGATCTGCCCGGCGGCCAGCACATCCCCGATCACGGCGCCGGAGGGGTCCGGCAGTGCCGCAGCCGCGGCGGGCGGGTCGGCCACACTCAACAGCCCCAGGTCGAAGATCGCGTGTCCGCTGTCGATCAGGTGGTACAGGTACCCGCGCGGCCCGTACTTGCGCATCGACAACCACGGCCTGCCCACGAGCAGGCACGGGTAGCTGTCGGCGTCGGCATCGAAGGTGTCGCCCGCGCGAACCAGCACCTGCCGACGAGCCAGATCCACCAGGACCACCGACTCCGAACCCGGTGGCACGAGCACGATTTCGTACGGATAGGCGGCCCCCGCGGACGGCACCCGGCGCAGCGACCCGGCGCCGTCGCGGCCGATCACCGCCTCGATACGAGCCACCACGCCTGCCACTCGCCCGGTCAGTGGTTCTCGTCGTGCGATGTGTGGCGTGCGTGGTTCGACGAGGTCCGTCCAGGCCATCGGCGCGGGGGCGATGCTATGCATGGCGAACCCAGCTTTCGGTTTCGGGGTGTGCGCGTTCGACGCGGCGACGGGTGTGCTCCCAGTACGAGCGCACGGAGAGGTCGGCGAAGATGAAGTCCCGCTTGGCCGCCACATCCACCGGGGTGGAGACCGCGTAGTCGCGGCCGGTGGCGAGTACGTCCAGTTGCAGCCGGCAGGCCCGTTCGAGCATGAGCGCGAAGACCACGGCGTGGCGCACGCTGCGACCGACGACGACGCCGCCATGGTTCACCAGGAATACAGCGACGCCGTCATGGAGGCAGTGCGCGATGGCGTCGCCGACCTCGCGGGTCAGCACGGTGTTGCTCGTGTCGTGGAAGCGATGCACCGAACCAGCGAGCAAGGCACCCTCATGGCTCAACGGCGCCAGTTCGGCGTCGAGGGTGCCGAAGGCCAGTCCCGCGGGCGCGTGGCTGTGCACGATGCCGCCGATCTCCGGGCGTGCCGCGTAGATCGCCTGGTGCAGAGGAAGTTCGGGTGGTGCTTGCGCGTCCACCTCGGAGCCGGGATCGATGCCCGCGTCGACGAACTGGGCCGGGCTCGCCTCGTCGAAGCCGACCAGCGCGCCCTTGATCATGAACCGGCTGCTGCCGGGGCGGCGGCAGGAGATCTGGCCCTGATTGAAGTCGTCGTGGCCGTGTGCCGACAGCGCGCGTGCCCCGATTGCGGCCTGGACGACGAGCGGGTCGGCCCCGGATGGCTGTTGCTGCATCGTCAGTGCTCCTCGGTTCGCGCGAGCAGCCGGCTGTAGAGCTCGTCGGTGGTGAACCAGCCGGGCTCGGAGTCCGCCAGTGCCCCCGCCAAGCGCACCGCGGCGGCGGCGACCAGGTCCAGATCCCGGACCGTGTGCACGAGGTCGAAGGTCTCACCGCCCGCGGTGAACACGACTCGGTGATCGCAGACGCGTGGTCCGAAACGCTCGGACACGACCGTGGCCGGGAACGACATCGCCGAGGCCAGCAGCTGAGCCGTCGCCGAGGGCGCGTCGGTCTTGGAGACCGGGTGCCGGTCGATGACGGTGACCTCCACCGCCAGCGGCAACGCCGCGGCCAGCTGCGCGGACAACTCCGCGACCCGTGTCTGAACCCATTGCAGCGGACTGAGATTCGTGGCAACCGCCACGGGGACGTCATCGGAGAGCGCGCGCAGTTCCCGCAGGCCCGCCGGCGTCTGGTTCGACACGCAATACAGCAGCGCGGCACCGGTCCGGGTGCAGAAGTCGATCGTCGACGGCAGGGCGGCAGGGCGGCTGGCGTCGATGACCACCTCGGGCGTGGCCGATTCGGTGCCGTGCCAGCCGGTCGAGTCGGCGGTGGCGAGCACGGCGACACCGGCGTCGGCGCAACCTCGATGGATGGCCGAGCCGAGGCGTCCGGTGGCACCGATGATCGCCACGCCCCCGCTGCTCACGAGAGCCCCTTGGCGCGCAGGTATTCCACGATCAGCGCCACCGTGCGCATGGCGTCGATGTCGTTCTCCAGATCGATCTCGACGCCGTACCGGATCTCGAGCGCGTCGACCAGTCGCAGGAACGACAGCGATGTCATGCCGGCGTCGGCGAAACTCTGGTCCGCGGCCCGTGCGGCCGGTGCGTCGATGATGCCGTCGGTGGCCTGGGCGACCAGTTCGGCCACCGCGTGGGTGAGAGTGTCGTCGGCTGTGTGGGGCACTAGCTGTCCTTCCGTGCTCTGGTGGGTGACGTGGCGGCCGGTCCGCCGAGCCGCGCCGCGATGGTTCTGCGCTGAATCTGATTGGTGCCCTGCAGGATCTGCAGGAGGGCGGCCTGCCGCATCCAGGTCTCGACCTGTTCGCCGGGGAGATAGGCACCGGCGCCGAGGATCTGGACGGCGTCGGCGGTGACTCGCCGCGCGGTGTCGGTGGCGAACAGCTTCGCCTGCGCGCACGCGAGCACGGCACCGTCGACGTCACGCTCGAAAACGTCGCAGGCATGGTGCAGTAGTTGCCGAGCGGCCTGCAGGCCGGTCGCCATGTCGGCGAGCAGGAATCCGATGCCCTGGTGCTCGATGATCGGTTGCCCGAACCGCACTCGGGTCCGGGCGAACGCGAGCGCCCGCTCGAAAGCCGCGTTGCCGAGCCCGAGGGCGCACGCGGCCAGACCGAGCCGCCCCTGGGTGAACAGGATGTCGGCGACGCGGGCACCACGGTTCAGACGGCCGAGCATCCGGCGCGCCGGTACCGCGACATCGTCGAAGGTGATGTCGGACACCGGAATCGCCAGCCCACGCAGTTGTTCGGCGGCCGGCGAAATGGTGATCCCCGGGCTGTCGGCGGGAACCAGAAACGCGGTGACTCCGCCGAGACCAGCCGCACTGGTGCGTGCGTAGACGATCAATTCGCCGGCCTGTGCGGCGTAGGCCGCCCAGTCCTTGTAGCCGGTCAGCCGGAAATCCGTGCCGTCGCGGGTGGCCGCGAGTTCGATGGCCGCCAGATCGGACCCCGCCCCGGGTTCGCTGAGGCAGTTGGCGAGCGAGACAGCGCCCGAACTCACGCCGCCCGATTCGGTCCACAGCTGCTCGGTGGCGTGGCGGCGCACCGTGTGTACCGCGAACGCCTGCACCTGAACGGCCTCGGCCAGTTCGACAGAATAGTGCGCGATGGATTCCAGCGCGGTGCACAGCAGGCGCGTCGGATGTTCGGCGGTGGGTGCGGTGACCAGGTCGATCAGCCCGGCGCCGAGCAGCTCGCCGACCGCATGGTGCTGCCGAGCGGCGTCCGGCCCCGCACCGATAGCGTTGTGGCGCAAGGTGATCGCGCGCACCCGCGCCAGCAGTGTGTCCTCGGCACGAGCCGCAGTGTCGACCATGTATCCCCTCCCCCAGTGATGCGATGACGCACAGAACTTCCCACAGCACCGTGCGGTTCACAACCGCTAAGTTACTGTTCATTCTCGTCTCACTAAATTTCGCGGGTTCCACAAAGTGGCTTCTAACTGGCTCTTTGTAGATTCATGAGGCGGGATGGGTGATTTATGTAACTGGCGATTCTAGCCGGTTAACAAACCGACCAGCACGGTTGAATGAGAGAGTGAGACAAAATGACTCACTTTGCTCCACATGTCCTACACTTCGAGAACCCTCGTCAACGACGACAGGAGCACTCCCATGCAGGTTGCCGTGCTGACCTACCCGGGCATGACCGCGCTGGACGCGGTCGGCCCGTACGAGGTCCTCCGATTCATGCCGGAGGCGAACGTCCGATTCGTCTGGCACCAGGTGGGGCCGGTCATCACCGACAGCGGTAGCCTCGTGCTCGGCGCGACCCACACCCTCGACGAGACCGCGCATCCCGACATCGTGGTCGTGCCGGGTGGCCCGGCGGCGACCGTGGTCGCGGCCGACGAATCGGTCCTGGCCTGGCTGCGCGGAGTCCACGAAACGTCGACTTGGACGACGTCGGTCTGCACCGGCGCGCTGATCCTCGCCGCAGCAGGCTTGCTCGACGGCCGACCGGCCACCACCCACTGGGCGGCTCAGTCACTGCTCGCCACGCTCGGCGCTCACCCACGACCCGATGAGCGATTCGTCCACAGCGACCGAATCGCCACCGCCGCAGGCGTTTCGGCAGGCATCGATATGGCGCTCTGGCTGGTAGGGCAACTATGTGGCACCGAGCGCGCGCGGATCATTCAGCTGGACATCGAGTACGACCCGCAGCCACCCTTCGACATGCCACGGCCGGCCGAAGCGTCGGCATCGATACGCCGCGCGGCACTCGGCGATCAGTGGCGGCTCGGCCTGAGCTCCGGTATGGCACCACAGATCGCCGCTTCGCTGCCCTCGCTGTTGTGGCGCACCGCGATACGGAAGGTCCGCGCCCGACGCCGATAATCCGGACAGCGGCATCGATGCGAGGAATTACGAGTCACTTACCCGACTTACTCCCGCGGCCGACATTGTGATGTAAGACACAATATCGCCTATAAATACCTGTTCAAATAGCCAGTCATCCCTGGAACTCCATCGCGGCCCGGTAGGCGGAGGGCATCTCAGAGCACGATTCATCAGTAACATAAAGACATTCTTCGGCAACCAGCCGCACATTCGGAGGGGGCTTCATGGCGGACGAAAGACAAATACTCGACGACACCGGACACCACCCGGCTGAGCCCGGACCCACCCCAGCACAGTCGTGATGCATCTCTACGAAGCGCTGCGCGAGGCGCTGCATGCCCACCCGGATGCCCGGATCGCCACGACCCGCACGGCGAGGACCTACCGCGAGGTCCTCGCCGACAGCACCGAGAAGGCCGGCCTGCTGGATCGGGTGGTGCCACGCGGCGCGCGCGTGCTGCTGGCACTGCCCAACCACCTCGGGTACCTGTCGAGCCTGCTGGCCGTGCTGTCGCGCGGTGATCTGCCCGTGCTCGCGGATCCGAGCCTCACCGGCGCCGAGATCGACAAGCTCGTTACCGAATGCGGGATCGATGCCGTCGTCGACGCGACACCGGGCATCCTCGGAATCCGGCTCGACGATCGGTCCTGGGTGCGCAGCACCGGGGTCGAGGGCCCGCGCCCCGAACCGGCACCCACCACCGAGTTGTGCCGTCTGACATCCGGGTCGACACGCTCGCCCGCCTGCATCGAATTCTCCGCTGAGGCGGTCCTCGCCGCGGCGCGGACGTGGGCGCAGGCCAGTGAGCTGAACCAGGCCGATCGCAGCCTCTGCTTCGCGGGTCTGTACAACGGGCTGGCCTTCAACACCACTCTGATCCCGAGCCTGCTCACCGGCGCCGAGATGATCCTGGCGACGGGAATGCCGTCGGCGGGCAACATCCTGCGCCAAGTCGCCGGCGCCCGGCCGACGATCCTGGTCGCCTTTCCCGAGGCGTACAACCGCGTCGCCGAGTACCCGGTCGACAGCATTCCGGCGCAGACGCGAACGGCCCTGGCGGCGATCCGGTTACGCCTGTCCTCGGCCGCGCCCCTGTCGACACAGACGGCCGCGCGAATTACGACGCTGTCGGGTCCGGTATCGGACTATTACGGAATCGCCGAGACCGGACCGATCACGTTCAATCGCACACCAGGTGTCGGCGGCACCCACGGCAGTCTGCTGCCCGGTGTCTCGATGGTGAGTCGTCCGCGCGCCGACGGGATCTCGGTGCTGCAGGTCCGCACTCGGTCGATGGGCTCGAAGTACCTGAACTATCCCGGCGAATTCGAACGTTCGATCGCCGAGGACGGCAGCTACATCACCTCCGATACCGGCACGGTGACCGACGGCCAGGTGACGTTGAGCGGCCGCGCACAACCGACGCTCGAGATCGGTGGGCGCAAGTTCAGTGTCGACTCGGTACGCGATCCGATCCTGTCCTTCGACGGTGTGACGGACTGTCACGTCCTCCAGCTCACGACGCCCAGCGGCCGCCCCTGTGTCGGCGCGGCCGTCGAAACCGCAGGCGATGTCGACGTTTCCCGGCTGCGCGCACACCTGCGCGCGGCGATCGCGGCCTACAAGGTGCCCGAAATCCTGGTCGCCGTCGACGCATTGCCGCGCGGTACCACCGGCAAGGTCAAGTCGACAGCGGTACGCGAGCTGCTGCTCGGGGAGTTCCGGCAACCGATCGGCGGGGATCGCTGATGACCGAGCAGCTCACCCCGACCGACTCGTTGCTCCGGCGCTATCTGGGCGATCGACGGTTCGCGCTCGCCCTCCCCCGCGCGGTCAGCTTGCAGGTCCTGCACCCGGCGATCGCCGCCGCTCTCACCGACCATGTGCACTACCGGCTGTGGTCGCACAAGCAACGCTCCATCACCCGCATGATCCACTTGGCCTACACCGGCACGAACGCGCGCTTCGTGATCCGCGCCGCGCATGAGCACGTCAAAGGGCGCGACAGCCTCGGGCACCGCTACCACGCGCTGAATCCCGAGGTCTTCCACTTCCAGCACGCCACCTATGTGGAGACCCTCTTCACCGCGGTGAACACTTTCATCCGCCCGATGTCGGCCGACGAGCACGAGCAGCTCTACGCCGAATGCTGTGCGTGGTATCGGCGATACGAACTGTCGACCCGCCCCATGCCGACCACCTGGGCCGAATTCGTCACCTACTTCGAGCAGGCCTGCGCAACCACCCTGCGGGTCACCGCCGCCACCGAAACACTTGCCCCGCAAGCACTCCGGCCCGATGCGTGGGTACCCAGGTTCACCCCCACAGCCGTGATTCCCGCCCTGCTGCACGACCGGGCCGCGCAATTGCTCGACGTCACGGTGACCCGCAGGGACCGCCGCGCCCTGCGCACCTACGCCACGACCTTGCGCGGCGCGGGCCACCTGACTCCCCGCTCGATCCGCTATCTGCGAGTCGCTCGCTTGTGAGTGATCGCGGTCTGCCGTTCAGATCAACGGCAGACCGCGCTCGCGGCGCCGGCGCATGTCCGCCAGATACTCCTCGAAGGGATACAGCCGCCAGGCCTCCGGGCCGACCGTCAATACACGGCCGATGATCCGCATCGTCACCTCGAACGCGCGCTGCCTGCGAACGCTCCACGCCAACCCGAGTTCGTCGCGAAAGTGTTGCGGCAGAAAGCCGGTCGTGAAGAACCGGTTGACGCGACGGAAGAGGCGCCGCTCCCACACTCCGTAGGGGGCCATGTCGACCAGCTGGGTCAGCAGGTACTCCCGGATCTGCGGGTCCAGCGAGAGTTCGGGCAGCATGGACTCCCAGTACTCGGCGAAAGCGCCACGATCGGCGGGCCAGAGATCCGGGGGCACTTGCAGCGTCGTCCCGAATCTCGCCGATTCGGCGTACAACTCGTCCGCGGATTCCTCGTCCAGCGCACCGAACAGGTAGGCGAGAGAATCGACGGTGCCACGGTAGAGACAGGCGGCCACCCACAATTGCAGCCGCGGATCGAAGGCGTTGTAGCGCACCGGGCTGTCGGGACCCGATCGCACCTGCCGGTGCGCGGTGTTCACCGCCGCCCGGAAGGCGGCGCGATCCTCGTCGGTGCCGAGCATCGCGACCGCCAGATACGTCAACGTGGTTCGCCCTCGCTTGCGTGGGCGCAGATCGAAACGTCCACTGGTGACCGTGCTTTCGAGCACACCGCGACCGACCGGCGCGAAGCTCAGTTGCATGATCACATTGGCGGGGCCACCGAGAAACGCCGCCGGACCGGCCATGAAACGCCGTCGCTCACCCGACGTTTCCGATGTTCGTACAGCTGCGGTCCGACGGCGCATGGCTACTCCAGAGTTCGATGATCGAGGGAATCTGTACGTGAGGTGCGTCAGAGCCGTTCGATGATGGTGGCGTTGGCCAGACCGCCTGCCTCGCACATGGTCTGGAGGCCGTAGCGGCCGCCGGTCTGCTCGAGGTGGTTGACCATGGTGGCGAGCAGGCGGGTGCCGGAGGCGCCGAGCGGGTGGCCGAGGGCGATGGCGCCGCCGCGCGGGTTCACCCGGTCCGGGTCGGCGCCGAGTTCGTGCTGCCACACCAGCGGCACGGGCGCGAACGCCTCGTTCACCTCGAAGGTGTCGATGTCGTCGACGGTCAGCGAGACGCGCTCGAGTGCCTTGCGGGTCGCCGGGATCACCGCGGTCAGCATCAGCGTCGGGTCGTCACCCATGACGGCGAAGGAGTGGAAGCGGGCACGGGGAGTGAGCCCGAGCTTCGAGGCCACCGACTCGCTCATGATGAGCGCGGCCGAGGCACCGTCGGTGAGCGGCGAGGAATTGCCCGCCGTGACCGACCAGTCGATCTCCGGAAAGCGTTGCGCCATATCCGGATCAGTGAAGGCTGGACGCAGACCGGCCAGACCTTCCACCGTGGTGCCGGAGCGGATGGTCTCGTCGGCGGTGAGCTCGCCCGCCGGCACCAATTCGGCGTCGAACCCACCTGCCTGTGCGGTGGCGGCCGCGAGCCGGTGCGAGCGGGCGGCGAACTCGTCGAGGCGTCCACGATCGAGCTTCCAGCGCGCGGCCAGAATCTCCGCGGCGATACCCTGTCCGATCAGCCCGTCGGGATAGCGGGCGGCCAGCGGCGCCCGCAAGGAGTCCTTGCCCTGGGTGTTGGAGAACATCGGCGCGCGGCTCATCGACTCGACGCCACAGGCGATGGCGATGTCGTACGCACCGGCGAGCACCCCCTGGGCAGCGAAATGCACGGCCTGCTGGCTGGATCCACACTGCCGGTCCACCGTCGTTGCGGGCACGGACTCGGGGAACCCGGCGGCGAGTACCGCCGTGCGGGAGATGTTGTTGGCCTGTTCACCGCTCTGCGTCACACATCCGCCGATCACATCGTCGACCAGGGCGGGATCGATTCCGGTGCGGGCGATGAGCTCGGCGAGCACGCCCGCGAGCAGGGTGGCCGGATGGACCGACGAGAGTCCACCACCCTGTTTGCCACGACCCGAGGGGGTGCGAACCACGTCGACGATCACTGCGGACATCATGTTCCTCCTGCACAGTCGCCGCCTACCGGCGACCCACCAATAAGTTACTGGCCATTCTCGCAGACGACAAGGGAATGACGCCGCACGGCAACCGTCCTATAGGCAAGCAGCGATTCATGCGCTATGTTACCGGTAATTCTCGTCACAGGACGAGAATTTGTAGTAACTTAACCGAGGCGCTGCCGCAGGTGGCGCCCGACAACTCCCAACTTATCCGATGATCCAGGGGAAGATCTCGGATGAGCGAAACCGCATCCCCGAGAACGCGCAGCAACATCACTCGACCGTCAGCGACGTCGGCCGCCCACATCGGCCCCCGCTGTCCACGGTCCTGCAGGAAGGAACAGCGGCACATGTTGCGACGGCTGGACAGGTTTCTCAGCTATGAGATGAAGGTGTCCGAATTCCTCGGCACGCTCATCATCCTCGCCGTTCCATACGGCCTCGTCGGCATCATCTGGACGCTCACCCATACGAGCCACCTGCGGGATCTGCACGGTGTGGACCTGGTGATGTCGTTCCTCGGGTCGATCGTGTGCTGGCCGGTGCTCATCTTCGCGAATGTGACGATGACCTGATGATGGCACTGGTCTGGGTCATCGATCTGGTGGTGACCATCGTGAAGATCCTCGGCGGGCGGATCACGGTGAATCCGATCCTGCGTTTCGGTATGTGGATCGCTGTTCTGTGCGCGCTCGTGCTGGGCCTGGCGGCCTTGGCCGGACTCGTCGTCCTGCTCGAGCAGTGGCTCTCCGGGATCGGTACGGCATGACGACACAACCGGCTACCGAACCGTCGGAGCTCGAACGGATCGTCGACAGCGCCACCGGGCTCTGGCGGCGCCATCCACAGCAATCGGTCGAAACCCTCGGCAGGCAGGTCCTGCTCGGCAGGTCCGCGATCGTGCAACTGTTCCTGTCGCTGGTGCGGCGGCGATTTCCGTTCCAGGAGTTCGTCAAACAGTGCGCGTTCATGGCGAACGTCTCGGCCCTGCCGACCGTCTTCGTCGCCATTCCCGTCGCCGTGGTGGTCTCGATCCAGGTGGGTGCGCTGGTCAACCAGGTAGGTGCGACCACCTTCATCGGCGCGGTCGCCGGCTTGGGCATCATCCGGCAGGGCGCACCGCTGGTGACATCGCTGATGATCGCGGGCGCGGTCGGGTCGGCCATCTGCGCCGACCTCGGCTCGCGCACGATCCGCGAGGAGATCGATGCCATGAAGGTGATGGGCGTCGACCCGGTGCGCCGCCTGGTCGCGCCACGGTTGGTGGCCGCCGTGCTGGTGAGCGTGCTGCTGTGCGGGTTCATCGTGTTCGTCGGCTTCGCCACCGCGTACATGTTCAATGTGTACGCCCAGCACGGCACGCCGGGTTCGTTCATCAGTTCGTTCGCATCGTTCGCGGTGGCAGGCGATCTGCTGGTCGCGTTGTTCAAGGCGGCGATCTTCGGTGCGCTCACGGCGATCATCGCCTGCGACATCGGTTTGCACACCAAGGGTGGGCCCGGTGGTGTCGCGAACTCGGTGAACTCGGCGGTGGTCAGCTCCGCGCTGATGCTGTTCGCGACCAACATCATCGTCACCCAGCTCTACAACGCGATTTTCCCGGCGAAGGTGGTGTGACATGGCCGCGGAATACATCCCGCCGGCGATGCGTCCGGTGCAGGCGCTGACGGCCACGGCCAAGGTGCCCTACGAGGCCAACCAGCGGTTGGGCCATCAGGCCATCGTGTTCTTCCAGGCGCTGCTGGCGATCCCGTTCACGCTGCGGCACTACCGCAAGGAAGTCGCGCGGCTGGTCGCCGATGTCGGCTGGGGCAACGGATCGTTGATCGTCGGTGGCGGCACGGTCGGTGTGGTGATCGTGCTGTGCGCCTTCGGCGGCATCACGGTCGGCATGGAGTCGTACTCGGCGCTGAACCTGCTCACCATGGGCCCGCTCACCGGCGCCATCTCCGGTTTCGCGACGACCAGGGAGATCGCGCCGATCCTCGGCACACTCGCCTTCGCCATCCAGTCGGGGTGCCGGTTCACCGCGCAGCTCGGGTCGATGCGGATCTCCGAGGAGATCGACGCGCTCGAATCCATCGCCATCCGGCCGCTGCCCTACCTGGTGACCACCCGGATGCTCGCGGCAACCATCACCATCATCCCGCTCTACACGGTGGGTCTCGCGGTGGCGTACGTGGCGACGAAGTTGTCGGTGCTGTTCCTCGGTGGCACCACCGCGGGCACCTACGACCACTACTTCTATCAGTTCCTGCTCGGCCCCGACGTGTTCTTCTCGCTGTTCAAAGTGGTGGTCTTCGTGCTGATCGCCGCGTTCATCCAGTGCTATTACGGTTTCGTCGCCACCGGCGGGCCCGAAGGTGTCGGGGTGGCGGCCGGGCGCGCGATCAAGATGGTGATCGTCGTCATGGTCTTCACGAATCTGTTTCTCACGCTTGCGATCTGGGGCATCGACCCCGGATTCCGGATCTCGGGATAGGTCGATCGGATGATTCTCGATCTCAGCGGCCGCGGCCCCAAACCTCTGCAGCTCACCCTCGCGGGGCTCACGGTGATCACCGCCTTCGCGGTGGCGCTGTATCTGCTCGCACTGCGCTACAACGGCGAATTCGAGGAAACGGTGACGGTGGCCGCCGACCTCACCAGCACCGGCGACGGCCTACCGCAGCGCGCGGATGTGAAGTTCCGCGGCATGATCGTCGGCGCGGTCGGGTCGGTGGACATGGTCGCCGCGGGCGAACGTCAGCGGGCCACCCTCGAGCTGAAACCCGGCCTGGCCGAGACGATTCCGGACACGGTGACGGCACGGGTGGTGCCCGACAACATCTTCGGCGTCTCCTCCGTCCAGCTGGTCGACAACGGCGCGGCCACCTCCGGCCTGCGCGCGGGCGCGGTCATCGCCGAGGACACCAGCGAGGCGACCATCCAGTTGCAGTCCACCCTCAACACCCTGCGCGATGTGCTCACCACCATCCAGCCGGAGAAGCTCGGGCGAGTGCTCGCCACCCTGTCGGCGGCACTCGACCCGTCCAGTCGCGTGCCGGGCTCGACCATCGAGCGGCTGGATCAGTGGCTCACCACCGTGCACGCGATTCCCGAAATCGGCGACCTGCTCGGCGATCTCGGTCGCGCGTCGACGGCGCTGAGCCAATCGGCACCGGAGCTGGTCGGCGTGCTCGCCGACTCGGTGAACTCCGCGCGCACCCTCAACGAGCACCGCGCCGAACTCATCGAACTGCTCATGCAGGGCAACAGCACCGTGGACACGGTGAACGTGCTGTTCGGTGCGAACCCGAACGCGGGCAAGGAGCTGGTCGCGGGCCTGGACGACCTGCTCGGCGGCATCGCGCGCGATCCCGGCGCCCTGCAGACCACGGCGGCCAATCTCAATGTGTCGCTGCGCAAGTTGCAGCAGGTGTTCAACTTCGGTCCGCAGCGGCAGATGACCTGGCGAATGGACGTGTCGTTCACGCCTTTCCAGCAGTACACGGCGGCCGACTGCCCCCGCTACGGCGAGATGACCGGTCCTCGCTGCGGTGGGCCGACCGTGCCCGACGTCGCCCCGCCGCAGGAGTATCCGCCGAACATGCTGCCGAACCGGCTCGAGGCCGCGGGCCCCGCACCGGTGGTGACGCCCGCGCTGCCGGAGCTGCCCGCACTCCCGAACGTCACCCTGCCGTCGATCCCCGGCCTGCCCCCGATTCCCGGCCTGCCCGCCATTCCCGGCATCACGGCTCCGGCCGCCGCCGTGGAGCCCGCGGCCGCCGTCACCCCGGCTTCGCACCAGCGGCTCACCGGCCTCGACGCGATCTCGGCGCTGGTCGGTGGGACGCCGACCTTCAGTCAGCTGCTGCTACTCAGCGCGATCCTGGGTGACAGTCCCCTCGTTCCCGACACAGAAGACGGTGTCCGACAGTGAAATCCACCAAGGCACTCATCGGGTTCAGCTTCTTCGCTGTCCTGGCGACCGTGCTCACCTACACGATCTGGTCGACCCTGCAGCGCAGTGTGCCCGGCAGCACCAGCAGTTATTCGGCGGTGTTCACCGATGTGCTCGGCCTGCGCGTCGGCGACGACGTCCGGATGGCCGGAGTGCGGGTCGGGCGAGTCGACAAGATCGACTTCGCCGACAACTACACCGCCCGCGTCGATTTCCAGATCGAGGAACGCCAGCGGCTGACCGACACCACCAAGGCACTGGTGCGATACCAGAACCTCATCGGTCAGCGCTATCTCGCGCTGGCGGCCGGCACCGACGCGGGTAACGTCATCGCCCCGGGCTCGGAGATTCCCCTCGACCGGACCGAACCGTCGTTCGACGTGTCCGCGCTGCTGTCGGGTTTCGAGCCGCTGTTCAGTGTGCTGCAGCCCGACCAGATCAATTCGCTGTCGGAAACCCTCATCCAGGCGCTGCAGGGCAACGAGGTGTCGCTCTCGGCGCTCATCACCCAGGCCGCGCAGCTGGCCTCCACTTTCGGGGAACGCGACCAGATCCTCGGCGACGTGCTGAGCAACCTCAGTTCCGTGATGGCGGGTCTGGCCAACCGCAGCGGCGAACTGGAAACCCTGATCACCCAGACCCGCAGCCTGATGGACGGGCTCTACGTCGAAGGAGAATCGTTGAAGAGTTCGGTCGAACGGGTGGCCGGTGCGACGAACTCGCTGGTCACGATCATCGAACAGGTCAAGCCCGGCGTCGCGGACGCACAGCGCAACGCGACGACGGGCGTGGCCATGCTGCTCGCCAACGGTGCCGCCCTGGATCGCGGCGCGGTGGAACTGCCCGACTTCCTCAACGGCGTGGCCCGGTTCACCCAGTACGGCACCTACGGCAACGCCTACATCTGCCGCCTCGATGTGTCGCTGTGGGGAGTACTGCTGCCGGAGGGCCTGTTCTCGCAGGTCGGCGGCCCCGCACAATCGGAGGTGTGCCGATGAACCGGCCCCGTGTTCCGGAGTTCCTGCGGCGCAATCGGAATCTGCGCCTAGGCCTGATCGCGGCCGCCTCGGTGCTCGTGCTGCTCGGTGGGTCGAATCTGCTCACCCAGATCAATCTGGGCGACAAGACGATCCATGTCGAGTTCGCCCAGGCCGCCGGGCTGCGGCCCGGCGCGACCGTCGACATCTCGGGCATCGAGGTCGGCGAGGTGCAGTCGGTGAAACTGGTGAACGACAAGGTGGATGTGGCGCTGCGCATCCGCCGCGACATCCGCCTCGGCGCGGACGCGCACGCGGCCGTCGAGATGTCGACCATCCTCGGCAGGCTGCACATCGATCTGCGACCCGGTGACGGAAAAGGTCTGCCGGACAACCGGATCAAGGTCGAGAACACCACCGTGCCCTACAACCTGAGCAAGGTCATCCAGGACCCGAAGTACACCTCGTCGTTCGAGCGGATCGAACGCATCGACCCGGCCAAGCTGCGCACCGCGCTCGATGTGTTCAGTACCCAGCTGGGTGACTCCCCCGCTATGGCGGTGCAGGCCCTCGACAGCATCGGCGCCCTGGCCCAGACCATCAACAGCAGGCGCGACGAGGTCGACACCCTGCTCAAGAGCCTGGATCAGGTCTCGCAACTGGTTTCGGACAACCGCAACAGCGTGCTCATCCTGCTCACCAGGGGCGAGGCGATCGGCGCCGCGGTGCAGAAGCGCCAGACGCTGCTCACCCAGCTGCTCGACAACGTCGCGCAGATGTCGCGGCTGCTGCAGGAGATGGGTCTCGAGAACAACGGCGAACTCGCGCCGCTCATTTCGAATCTCAACACCATGGCCGACGGCCTGACCAAGAACAAGGAGAACCTGGACCGGCTCTACGAGATCGCCCCGGTGACGTTGCGGCAGTTCAACAACCTGCTCGGCAACGGCCCGTACGGCGAGATCTGGGCACCGTGGATCCTGCCGGACAACTGGCTGTGCTTCGCGCAGGCCGTACAGGGGTGCAACTGATGAGAACGAAACGAATCGGCAAACTGGCCGCGCTCTGCGCGGCCCTCACCCTCGCCTCGGGCTGTTCCCTTGTCCCCGACAGCGTGGCGGGGCTCGGGAACCGGGTGCTCGGGGACCAGAAGACCATCAGCGCCGACTTCGAGAACGTGTCCGGGCTGTACCCGGGTAACGAGGTCGCTGTCCTCGGGGTGCCGGTCGGTGTGGTCGATTCGGTGACACCACGCGGCAGCTATGTCGAGGTGGTGATGAAGGTCGATCGCGATGTCCGCATTCCCGCCGACGCGATGGCGGCGCTGATCTCACCGCAGCTGATCACCAACCGCCACGTCGAGCTGGCGCCCGCCTACACCGGATCGGGCCCCGAACTCGCCGACGGTGCGCATCTGCCCCTCGGCAAGACCCGGACCCCGGTCGAATTGGACCGCATCCTGGCCAATTTCGACCAGCTCGGCGAAGCGCTGAAGGGCGACAGCCAGACCGGGCCGATGGCCAGCCGCGTGCTGTTCCCGCTGCTCGACGGCAACGGCGACCGGCTGCGCGCGACGCTCGACGAACTGTCGGCGGCGTTCGAGGTGACCCTCGCCAACAAGGACCAGATCGCCAACGCCGTCGTCCGGCTCGGCGAGATCACCCAGATCATCGCCGACAACGATCAGACCGTGCGCGATTTCAGCGGGCGGATCACCGAGCTGGTCGCGCTGTTCGCCCAGCAGTCCCCTGGCCTGCAGGCGGTGCTGAAGCAACTCGACGACTTCATCACCAACACGTCCACACTGGTCGGCCAGAACGAGGACCAGCTCGCGGGTGCGCTCACCAAATTCGTCGGCATCGCCGACCAGATGCGCGCCAACGCACGCAATCTCACCGAGATCATCGACGTGGGCCCGCTGATGTTCCAGAACTTCGACAACGCGATCAGCCGCGAGCACCAAGCCCTTCGCCTGCACGGCCTGCTCGACAAGATCGTGCTCGACAGCGAGATCCTCTCGACGTTCTGCGAGCGCGTGCAGATGCGCCTCGACGGCTGTCGCACCGGCAAGATCTCCGATATGGGCCCGGATTTCGGGTTGACCGCCGCGCTGTTGGGACTCACGAAATGAGCATGCGCAGCACCCTCGCCGTCGCCCTGTGCGCGGCCGCCGTCGCGGCGTCGAGCACGGGTTGCTCGATGACCGTGGCCCAGCTGCCGATGCCCGAACCCGGCATCGGCGGCCCCGGGTACACCGTGCACGCCACCTTCCGCGACGCGCTCAATCTGCCCGATCGCGCCCATGTGAAGATCGGCGGCACCGATATCGGTGTGGTGACCGGCATTTCGACCACCTCGTTCCTGGCCGACGTGGAAATGCTCATCCGCGAGGACATCCGGCTGCCGGAAGGCACCACCGTGGAGTTGCGCCAGGCCACACCACTCGGCGACATCTTCGTCGCCATGACACTGCCGAGCGAAACGAATGCCGGTCCCCCGCTGCGCGAAGGCGCGCGGATCGGGACCGAGCACACCGCCTCGGCCGCCTCGGTCGAGCAGTTGATGATGTCGGTGTCGATGTTGATCAACGGTGGTGGCATCAACCAGGCCGCCGAGATCACCTCCGAACTGAATTCGATCTTCGCGGGCAAGGCACCCCAGCTACAGCACCTGATCGGCGAGATGACCTCGGTGATCACCGCGCTCAACGAACGCACCGGCGACCTCGACGCCACCCTGAGCGGATTGCAGGTGCTGACGGGCGAATTGGCACGGCGCAAAGCCGAACTCGGCGCGGCGGCCGACAGTTTCCCACAGCTGATCGGGCTGTTCGCCGAGAACAACCAGGCGATCATCGATCTCATCAACCGCGTCGCGATCACCATGGACGCCCTCGGTGACTTCAGTTCCACCAACGGACCGCAGTTCGTGAGCCTGTTCCAGAGCATCCAGAACCTCATGAACGGGTTCGTCGGCATGGGCGACGACCTCACCGGCGCCCTCGAGGGCTTCCACGCGATCTATCCCCCGGTGATGGCCAGCTTGGAGGGGCCGAACCTGTCGGTCGGGGCGATCCTGTCCTACCTCGATGTCGGCGCGGTCACCGATCCCGAGGGCAGCCGCTGGCCCGACGGCACCGATATCCCCGCCTTCATCGGCAGCCTCGCCGAGGTGATCGCCAAGGTCACCGGCCGCCTCAACAGCACACCGCAGCAGCCGCCGCAGCAGGAGGGACCTCGATGAACTCACCACTGTGGCTGTGGTTGGTGCGCCGCCGCGTCGCCGTCGCCAACGCGGGCCTGGTCGTCGTTCTGGTACTCGGTGTCCTCTATCTGGGCGGAGTGGTTCTGCGGATCGACCCGACCGATTCGCCCTACGAGGTCACCGTCGAACTGGCTACCTCGGGCGGGCTCACGGCGGGCAGTGATGTCACCTTCCGCGGTGTGCGCGTCGGCCGGGTCCAGGACGTGCGTGTCTCCGGTGACGGCATCGCCGCCGTGGCACAGATCGAGGAGGGCACCCTGATCCCGAAGGGTGGCCGGGTGGCGGTGGCCCGCCTGTCGGCGGCCGGTGAGCAGTATCTGGATTTCCGCCCGGAATCCGAGACCGGCCCGTACCTGGCGGACGGTGCCGTGATCGCGCGGGCCGATACGGCGGTGCCCGTGCAGGTGCAGTCGGTGCTGGCCAATATGACCGGGCTGGTGAGCGGGCTGAATCCCGAACGCCTCAATGTCATCGTCGACGAGCTCGACAAAGCTCTCGCCGGCGGGCCGGACGGATTGCGCAATATGATCTCCGGGCTCAGCCGCGCGATGGCCGGGCTCACCGATTTGCTCCCCCAGACCGAGCATCTCCTGCGCAATCTGCAGGTCATCGCCTCGACCACCGCGCACGCCCAGCCCGACCTCGGCACCATCACGCATGCAGGCAGCGCGCTGTTCCAGCAGTTCACCGCCGCCGACGCGGAGCTGCGGCACCTGCTCGAGGAGGGACCGGGTCAGCTGGCCACGCTCGGCGGGTTCGTATCGCGCACTCAGGACCCGATCACCGACCTGGTGACGAACTTCGTGGCGATCACCCGGGCGGCCAAACTGCGCCAGCCCGCCATCGAGCTGCTGTTCCCCTCCCTGAGCCGCTTCGCCGAGGCGGTCGGCGTCCCTGCCCACGACAACGCCTTCTTCACCCTCGTCGATCCGTGGCCGCGCCCGACCTGCGACTACGACACGGTGCCGATCGTGCCGACGAACGCGACCACCGACACCAGGGTGCGGCTCTACAACTACTGCGTCACCGACAACCCCGCGCTGCAGGTGCGCGGTTCGGCCAACGCACCACGACCGCCGGGCCCCGACAACGGTGCCGGACCGCCGCCCGGTGTCACCGGCGACGAACTGTCCCAGCCTGCGGTGCCCGCACCCCGATAAGGAGACGATCCCCCATGAGCACAGACGAAAAAGACACCAGCACAGGCGAATCCGAGACCGCGGTGGTCGACACAGCAGTGCCGACCACCACCTCGAAGACGACGGTCGCCACCGATGCGGCACCGCGTGCTTCCCGGTGGACAACCGAGCGCAAGTCACTGCTGCTGCGCGGGGCCGCCGCCGTCCTCCTCGGGGCCTCGGTGGCGAGTTCGGTGATCCTGTTCCTCGAGAACAAGGAGAGCAAGGACCTGCTCGCCGCCCAGCAAGGCGCCCGCGAGGCCGCCTGCCGCTACGCCCCGGTCCTGGCCGACTACGACAGCAAGAGCCTCGACGGCTATTTCCAGGCCGTCCTCGACGGCGCTACCGGCGACTGGAAGAAGCAGTTCGAAGCGACGAGCACCGAGCTGCGCGAAGCCCTCACCCAGGGCCAGGTCACCTCGAAGGCCACCGACACCCAGTGCGCGCTACGCACCGGCGACGAGGACTCCGCCGAGGCCATCGTGGTGATCGGCACGACCATCTCGAGCCTGGGTACCGAGCACAAGGCCAAGCCGGGCCAGCTGTCGATGGTGATGAGCCTGCACAACGACGGTGGCCGCTGGCTCGTCGAGAAGGTGAACTCCCCGCTGACAGCGACGCCCGCCCAGTGACTCCAGCGGCCGGTCCGACCGGGTACCGACAGGCGATAGCATGACAGGCGAGATGACGAGCAAGCAGATCGACGAACCCGCCGCCCCGGCACGGCAGATCCGCCGCAGGCCGAAGAACCGGCGTGCGCAGATCGCGGCCGAGTCCGCGGCGGCCTTCGGTGCGCACGGCTACCACGGCGTGAGCATGGACGACATCGCACGCCGGCTCGACATCAGCTCCGCCGCTCTGTATCGCCACTTCCCGAGCAAGTACGCGTTGTTCCGGGAGGAGTTGCTTCGGCTGTCGGGGCTGGCGCTCAGCGCGGTCGAACTGCCGCCGGAAGCCGAAGGCTGGTCGCCGAGGGAACGTCTCGATCATGTCTTCGACGCGATCATCGCCGCCACGGTCACCAACCGGCCGACCGTGGCGCTGGCCCGCTGGGAGCGGCGGTATCTGGAGCCCGCCGACTTCACCGAGTTCACCGGGCAGTTCGTCACCGCGATCGCCGCACTGCGTGGCCTGATCCGTGACGTGCGCCCCGAACTCGACGGGCACGACCGTGCCGTGCGCGCGGTGTCGGTGTTCGCGGTGGTCAGCAGCATCGGCGACCACCACGCGAGCCTGTCGGCGAAAACCCTTGCCCAGCTGCTGAAGTCGACCAGCTGGGCGCTGGTCGACGCCGATCTGCGCGGCGAGCCGAGCACGGCGGCGGCCCGGCGGGGCGCCGACCTGCCGCAACCGTTCAAGCATGAACTGCTGCTACGCAAAGCGGTCGAGCTGTTCCACGAGCGTGGCTATCCCAATGTGAGTATGGAAGACATCGCCGTGGCCGCCGATCTGTCGGCGGCCTCCGCGGTGTACCGCTACTACCGCAGCAAGAGCGACCTGCTCGCGGCGGCGTTCCGGCGGGCCGCCGACCGGGTGTCGGCGGCGATTCCCACGGCGATCAACACCGCCGAGACACCCGCCGAGGCGCTGGGAACGCTCATCGATCTCTATGTCGCCGGGTCTTTCGACGAACGGGCGCTGACCTTCGTCTATTACGCCGAGTTCACCCATGTCGACCAGGCCGATCAGGTGACCTTGCGTCACCTGCAGCAACTCATCATCACCGAGTGGGCCAAACTCGTCGCCGAGGCCAGGCCGGAGCTGTCGATCGGTGAGGCCAGGATCCTGGTCCATGCCGCGTTCAGCTTGGTGGTCGACCTCGGACGGATCTTCGGTGACGACGGGATCTGCCCGCAGGACCTCGTGGTCCGGTTGCTCCAGACCGTCACCCTCGGCCGGCCGCTCCCCCGCTGAGTCGTTCAGTCGCCGCGCGCCACCGCGCGGGTGGCCGCGCGGGCGGCGACGAGCACCGGATCCCACACCGGCGAGAACGGTGGCGCGTAACCGAGGTCGAGGGCCGTCATCTGCTCCACCGTCATCCGGGCGGTGAGCGCGACCGCCGCGATGTCGACCCGTTTGGCCGCGCCCTCACGCCCGACGATCTGCGCGCCGAGCAGTCTGCCGGTGCGGCGTTCGGCGAGCACCTTCACGGTCATCGGTTCGGCGCCGGGGAAATAGCCCGCGCGCCCGGTGGATTCGATAGTGACGGCGTGGAATTGCAGGCCGGCCCGCTCGGCGTCCTTCTCGAGCAGCCCGGTGCGGGCGACCTCGAGATCGCAGACCTTGCTGACGGCCGTGCCGACGACGCCGGGGAAGGTGGCGTATCCGCCACCGATGCCGGTACCGATGACCTGACCGTGTTTGTTGGCGTGCGTGCCGAGCGCGATGTGGCGCATTGTGCCCGAGACCCGGTCGAGCACCTCCACGCAGTCGCCGCCCGCCCAGATGTGGTCGTAGCCGCGCACACGTTGCGCGAGATCGGTGAGCAGGCCGCCGGATTCGCCGAGTGGCAGTCCCGCACGCCGGGCGAGATCGGTGGCGGGCCGCACGCCGATGCCGAGGACGACCACGTCGGCCGGGTACTCGGTGTCGGCGGTCGTCACCGCGCACACGTGCCCGTCGGCGTCGGTGCGCATACCGGTCACCTCGGTGTCGGTGACCAACCGGATTCCCATGCCGTCCATGGCCTCTCGGACCAGGGCGCCCATATCGGGATCGAGAGTCGACATGGGTTCCGGACCCCGGGTCACCATGGTGACCCGGAACCCGCGCCGGATGAGTGCCTCGGCCATCTCGACCCCGATGTAGCCCGCCCCCACGACGACGGCGTCGCGTCCCGACGACGACATCAACGCCTCGATGAGGTCCTCACCGTCGTCGAGGGTCTGCACGCCGAACACACCGTCGGCGTCGATGCCGGGCAGCGGCGGGCGGGTCGGGGTGGCGCCGGTGGCGAGCACCAGCTTGTCGTAGCCGGTCCAGGTCTCGTCGCCGGTGTCGAGGTCGCGCGAGAGCACTTGCCGCCCAGGCACATCGAGCTCGATCACCTCGGTGCGCATGCGCAGATCGATCGCGCGGGCACGGTGTTCCTCGGGGGTGCGGGCGATCAGGTCGTCGGCCTCGGCGACGTCACCGCTGACCCAGTACGGAATGCCGCACGCGGAATACGAGGCGTGCCTGCCCTTCTCGAACACCACGATCTCGAGTTCGTCGGCGCCGCGCAGTCTGCGCGCCTGCGAGGCCGCCGACATGCCTGTCGCGTCGGCGCCGATGACAACCATGCGTTCGGCCATGCCGACCACGGTAGCGCGTGGGTTCTCGCCGCCACCCCCCAACGGTCGCGGGGCGAGAACCCCGCGGGTCACAGCCCCAGCGTGCGCCCGATGATGTCGCGCTGGATCTCGCTGGTACCACCGAAGATGGTCGACACCAGGGCACCGCGCACATGCTTTTCCATGTCGAACTCGCGCGCGTACCCGTAGCCGCCCATCATCTGCATACCCTCGAGTGCCACCCGCTTGGCGGTCTCGGTGGCCTTGAGCTTGGCCATCGAGGCCTCACGCGCCAGCATCTTGTCCGGATTCGCGTCGGCCTCGCGGGCCACGCTGTAGATCAGCAGCTTGGTGCACTCGATCTCGGTGGCCAGATCGGCCAGCCGGTGCCGCAGCGACTGGAAGGTGCCGACGGGCCTGCCGAACTGCTTGCGCTGGGTGACGAACTCCAGGGTGTCGGCGAACGCGCGTTCGGCCGCACCGAGACTCATCGCGGCCAGGATCAGCCGCTCGAAGTTCAGGCCGGTCATCAGCTGCCGCCAACCGTTGCCCTCCTCACCGACCACCGCGTCCTCGGGGAGCACGCAGTCGGTGAAGTACAGGTCGTTGGTCTCCTTCTGGTTGCCCATCAGCTCGATCGGGGTGATCTGCAGGCCCGGGGTGTTCGCGGGCACGTGGAACATCGTCATGCCCTCGTGCTTGCCGCCCTCCTTGGAGGTGCGGGCCACGAGCAGGATGTTCTCGGAGATGTGTGCGTTGGAACACCACGTCTTCTGGCCGTTGATCAGCCAGCCGTCGGCGGTCTTGACCGCCTTGGTCGACAGGTTGCCCACATCCGAACCCGCCTCGGGTTCCGACATCGAGATCGACTGCGACGCACCGCGAACGATGCCGCGCAGCACGGTGTCCTTCTGCTCGTCGGTGCCGAACTTGGCGTAGGCGCCACCGGTGATGAGCGTCGGGCCGATCGCGCCGATCGGCAGCATCCCCCGGTGCGTCTCCTCGAGCAGGATGCACATGTCGACCATCGAGGCCGCCGAACCGCCGTACTCCTCGGGCACCGTCAGACCGAGCCATCCCAGCTCGGCCATCTTCGCGTAGACGGCCGGGTTGTGCTGTTCGCGATCGTTGTCGGTGAGCTCGTCACGCTGAGCCCGGGTGCCCGCCTCGCGCTTGGCGAACGCGGCCACGGCCGCGGCGAAATCCTTCTGTTCCGAGGTGAATTCGACGCCCATATCTCTTGTGTCCTCTTCTTTCGTGATTTTCTGGGTCTACTTCGCGCGCCCGAAGCGGCGCACGGTGAGTTTCTTGACCATCGCGATGGTCGATTCGGTTCTGGCGAACGACTGCAGCGCCATGCCGGGAATCGCGAAGCGCTGTCGCGCGATCGAATGCGGGCGGGTGAAGCCGAGCAGCCCGGCCGCACCGTGGATCCGGCCGATGCCGGACTCCCCCACGCCGCCGAAAGGCAGGGCCGGAATGGCGGCGTAGGCGGCGGGGCTGTTCACCGAGGTGGCGCCCGCCCGCAGTTCGCGCGCGATGGCCATGCCGCGTTTGCGGGAGAACACCGACGAGGCGAGCCCGTAGCGGGAGTCGTTGGCCAGGCGGATCGCCTCGGCCACATCCTGCACCTTGCGCACCGTCAGGGTCGGGCCGAAGGTCTCCTCGCGCACCGCGAGGGAGTTCTCCGGGACGTCGACGAGCACGATCGGGCAGACGAACGGCGCCTCGATCGAATCGGCGCCACCGACCAGGGCGGTCGCGCCGTCGGCGAGAGCGGCGTCGACGTGCTCGGCCACCACATCGACCTGGGCGGGCAACGTCATCGGCCCGTAGGCGGCGTCGCCGTCGGAGCCGGGTACGAGCTCGCGCACCCGCTTGGTCAGTTCGGCGAGGAACTCGTCGTACACCGAGGCGACGACGTAGCACCGTTCGGTGCCCACACAGGTCTGCCCGGAGTTGGCCATCGCCGACCACACGATCGCGTCGGCGGCCGCGGCCACGTCGGCGTCCTCGGCGACGATGGCCGCGTCCTTGCCACCGCATTCCAGTACGACCGGGGTGAGCCGCTCGGCGGCCGCCGCCATGATCCGTTTGCCGGTGGCGGTCGAGCCGGTGAAGGCGATCATGTCGACACCGGACTCCACCAGCGCACGGCCGGTCTCTCCCGGCCCGGTCACCACACTCAGGACCCCCTCGGGCAGGCCGGGATTGGCCTCGGCGAAGGCGTTCACGTACCAGTGCCCGATGCCGGTGGTGAGCTCGCTCGGCTTGAACACGACGGTGTTGCCCGCGGCCAGGGCGTAGGCGATGGACCCGTTCGGGGTGTACACCGGGTAGTTCCACGGGCCGATCACACCGACCACACCGTGCGGGCGTTGCTCGATCACCGCCTCGTGGTTGGCCATCATCAGCCCCGGCCAGACCTTCTTGGGTTTCAGCACCCGCTGCGCGTTCTCGGCGGCCCAGTTCAGATGTTCGACCGCGGTGATGACCTCGAGATAGGCGTCGTCGAGCGGTTTACCGTTCTCCGCGTGGATCAGCGCGCAGAACTCGTCGGCGCGCAGCACCAGCTGGGACGCCCAGCGTTGTAACGCCCGCTTCCGCTCGGTGAACCCGAGTTCGCGCCATGACTGCGCGGCCACGCGAGCCTGCGCGACGACGGCCGCGACCCGCTCGGCGTCGTCGACCGGCCAGCTACCGACGGGCTCGCCGGTGGCCGGGCTCGCGGTGGCGATCATTGTCGCAGAAATCGGTGTTGCGGTGGGGGTTTCGGTCATTGTCGACCTTCCTTCAGGTCACTCGTTCGCGGTGTGGCGGTGCGCGGTTCCACTGGGTGGGCAACTCGCCGCACGAGGTGTTGACAGGCCGCGTCGGCCGCCATTAAGTTAATCACAATTCTCGCTAAGTTAATCATGATTCTGTCCGGTTGCCCAGAGCCGTCTTGGTTCTGCCCGCGACCGGCGGGAACGTCTGAATCCGGAGGGAGAGCGCGATGCTGCGCACCCGATTCACCGAGGCATTCGGTGTCGAGCACCCGATCGTGCAGGGTGGGATGATGTGGGTCGGCCGCGCCGAACTCGCCGCCGCCGTGTCCGAAGCGGGTGGTCTCGGCATCATCACCGGCCTCACCCAGCCCACGCCGCAGGCACTGCGCGAAGAGATCGCCCGCACCCGCGATCTCACCGACAAGCCGTTCGGGGTGAACCTGACGATCCTGCCGTCCATCACGCCGCCGCCCTACGAGGAGTACCGGCAGGCGATCATCGACGGCGGGGTGAAGATCGTCGAGATCGCCGGCGGAAATCCGGCCACCCACCTGCCGTTCCTCAAGGACGCGGGCATCAAGGTGCTGCACAAGTGCACCAGCGTCAAGCACGCCCTCAAGGCACAGCAAGTGGGGGTCGACGGCGTGAGCATCGACGGTTTCGAATGCGCCGGGCACCCCGGCGAGAACGACACCCCGGGCCTGGTTCTCATCCCGGCCGCGGCTCGTGAGCTCGAGATCCCGATGATCGCCTCCGGCGGGATCGCCGACGCGCGCGGCCTGGTCGCGGCCATGGCGCTCGGCGCCGACGGGGTGAACATGGGCACGAGGTTCCTGTGCACCGTGGAGTCACCGATCGCGCACGCCGTGAAGGAGAAGATCGTGGCCAACACCGAGCTCGACACGAAACTGATCTTCCGCACCATGCACAACACCGCCCGGGTGGCCGACAACGCCGTCAGCCGCCAGGTGGTCGAGATCGAGCGGGGTGGCGGCACTTTCGCCGATGTGCGTGACCTGGTCGCCGGTGCGCGCGGGCGCAAGGTCTACGAGGAGGGCGATCTCGACGCGGGCATCTGGAGCGTCGGGCAGTGCCAGGGCCTCATCCACGACATCCCCACCTGCGCCGACCTGATCGACCGGATGGTGCGCGAGGCCGAGGAACTGATCGCGGACCGTCTGGCCGGCTCGATCGTCGAGGCGGTGGCCCGATGAGCGCGAGCGTTCTCAGCACCGAGGAACACGGCGTCCTGCGGATCACGATCGACCGCCAGGCGCGGATGAACGCCATCGATCTGGCGACCATGACCGAGCTGTGCGACCTGGTCACCGCGGCCGCGACGACGCCGTCGGTGCGGGTCATCGTGCTGACGGGGGCGGGGGCGGCGTTCTGCACCGGTGCCGATCTGGCCGCGGCCAGCGCGGCGGGTGGCAACGAGGCGTCCCCGGAGGTGGTGATGGATCGTGCCAACGATCTGATCCGTGCCATCGTCGATTCGCCGCTGCCGGTGATCGCGCAGGTCAACGGTCCCGCCGCCGGTGTCGGCACGTCCATCGCCCTGGCCGCCGACCTCATCTACGCCGCCGAGGACGCCTACCTGCTGCTGCCGTTCACCTCCATCGGGCTGATGCCCGACGGTGGTGCGACGGCCGTGGTCGCGGCGGCCATGGGTCGTGCCCGCGCCGCCGAATTCGCCCTGCTCGGCGCCCGGTTGCCCGCTACCGAGGCCGCCGCGGCGGGCCTCATCACCCGCGCGATTCCGTCGGAAGAGCTCGGCGCACACATCGAAACCGTCGCCGCCAAACTCGCCGCGGGACCGCGCCGGGCGCTGCAACTCACCAAGGCCGCGCTCAACGCCGCCACCCTCGCCGAACTGGATGCCGCCCTGGCCAGGGAGAAGACCGGCCAGTCCGAACTGCTCACCTCCGCCGATTTCCTCGAGGGAATGACCGCGATGCTCACCCGCCGGGCGCCCCGATTCGACGGCGCCGTCCACCCCATCACCGATCCGGCCTGAGTCCGGCGTTCCGCAGGAGACGAGATGTCAACCGCTACCGAACCGATGCGCTCGCGACGCAATCACTGGATGAACCAGATCGCGATCCACGCCACCACGATTCCCGATTCGCCCGCGCTGCGGTTCCTCGGTAGGACGACCACCTGGGGCGAACTGCACGACCGGGTACAACGCCTGGCCGACGCGCTCGCGCGGCGAGGAGTCGGCCAGGGCGACCGGGTGATGATCCTGATGCTCAACAACGCCGAATACATCGAGTCGGTGTTCGCGATCAACACCCTCGGCGCCATCGCGGTGCCGGTGAACTTCCGGCTCACCCCGCCCGAGATCGTCTATCAGGTCACCGACAGCGGTGCCCGCACGATCATCACCGACACGGTGCTGGCGCCGCTGGTCGCCGCCGTCGCCGCGCAGACCGACGCGCTGGCCACCCGGATCGTGGTCGGCGGCGCCACCGGTGACGGCGTCCTCGGCTACGACGACCTGCTGGCCGAACAGGGCCAACCGCACGAGCCGCTCGATGTCCCCGAAGACAGTGCCGCGCTGATCATGTACACCTCGGGCACCACCGGTAATCCCAAGGGTGCGGTGCTCACGCACCTGAACATGAACTCCCAGGCCCTCACCTGTATCCGGGCCATGCAGTACCGCGCCGACGACATCGCCTTCTGCGCCTCACCGCTGTTCCACATCGCCGGATTGGGCAGTGTCGCGGCGTGTTTCGTACTCGGCGCGCTCACCGTGATCCACCCGCTCAAGGCCTTCGACGCCACCGAGGTGCTCGACGCCTGGGAGCGCGAACGGGCCACCTCGGTGTTCCTCGTGCCCGCCCAGTGGCAGATCGTGTGCGCCGATCCCACCGTGGCGCAGCGGGATCTGCGTTTGCGCGTGATCAGCTGGGGCGCCGCCCCCGCCTCCGACACCGTGCTGCGCGCGATGGCCGAGACGTTCCCGAACGCCCTGAACGTCGCGGTCTTCGGACAGACGGAGATGTCACCGATCACCTGTGTGCTCGACGGCGAGGACGCGATCCGCAAACTCGGTTCGGTCGGCAAGCCGATCCCGACCATCGCCACCCGCATCGTCGACGACGAGATGAACGATGTCGGCCCCGGCGAGGTGGGCGAAATCGTCTACCGCGGACCGACCTTGATGCGCGAGTACTGGAACAACCCGCGGGCCACCGCCGACGCGTTCGCCGGCGGCTGGTTCCACTCGGGCGATCTGGTGCGCCGCGACGAGGAGGGCTTCGTCTACGTCGTCGACCGCAAGAAGGACATGATCATCTCCGGCGGCGAGAACATCTACTGCGCCGAGGTGGAGAACGTGCTGTTCGCCCATCCCCGCATCCGGGAGGCGGCGGTGATCGGCCGGGCCGACGACAAGTGGGGCGAGGTGCCCGTCGCCGTCGTAGTCACCGAGGACGACGGCGACATCACCCTCGCCGAGCTCGCCGACCACCTGGACGCGCACCTGGCCCGCTACAAGCACCCCAAGGCGCTTGTCGTGATCGACGCCCTGCCGCGCAACGCGGGCGGCAAGGTCGTCAAGCACGAACTGCGGGCGCAGCACGGTTCGGCCCAGGCGGTCAGCGGCTGAGGAACTCGTCGATCACCGGCCAGGTGATCTGCGCGGCGGTCGCACTGGCGAGCAAGCCCAGGTGACCGCCGCGCACCTCGACGAATTCGACCTCGGCGTTCGGCAGCACGTCCAGGCCGCGCCGCACCGAGGAGGCGGGCACCACCGCGTCGCCGCGGCTGCCGAGCAACAGCACAGGGCAGGTGACCTTCGCCAGTTCGATCACCAGATCCGAGCGCAGCCGGATGTAGCCCTCGGCGAGTTCGTTGCGCAGCACCAGACTGCGGTGGATCTGCCAGTAGGACCGCCCCGGGTAACCGGGCATCGAGGCCATGAACCGCTCGGTCGCCTCGAGCCGGGCCAGCGCCTCGGTGTCCAGCGCGTTGCGGATCAGGTAGGCGGGCTTGGTGATCTCGCGATCGAGTGCCTGCAACCGGAACCCGAGACGGACGAATTCCTGCGGGATACCACCCATGATCCGGGTGGCCAGGGCCATCTCCTTGCCACCGGTGATCTTGGCGGCCAGGCGCATCGGCGCCAGCAGCGGGGTGCGGCGCTGGTCGATGGGGGGCGCGAGCGCGGTGATGGAGGCGATCGGCAGGCCGGCGTCGGCGGCGGCAGTGAGCAGCGCGAACACCCCGCCCAGCGACCAGCCGATGAGATCGACCGGCCGGTCGTGTTCGGCGGCGACCCGCGCGACGGCCTCGGGCAGGATGTCGTCGATCCAGTCCTCGAGGCCGAGATTCCGGTCGGCGTAACCGAATCGGCCGTAATCGATCACGTACGGCTGTCGCCCCTGCTCGACCAGGTGGCGGACCAGGCTCTGACCTGGACGCAGATCGAAACACTCCGGCGTCACCGCCAGCGGCGGCACGAGCAGCACCGGATTTCCCCCGGCGTGGCCGGCGGCCTCGTACCGCTTCAGATGTCGGTGCGGCCGCTCGTACACCGTCGTCGACGGGGTGGGCTCGCCGGATTCGAGCCCACCGCCGAACGAGACGGCCCACACATTCCGTACCGCGCGCGGTACATCGGTCACAATCCCCACCGATAACCCCTTATCTCACCGGCTGCCGTCGGCAGTCCCTACGGGCCAGTATCTTACCAGTGAGTAAGTTGAGGGTTCGGTCAGGCGGCGCGCTGGTCCCGCTTCGCCGGACTGCCGAGCTCGCGACCGGTCACCGACTTGGTGATCGGGCGCGCGAACAGGACTCGCAGCACAGCCCTGGCCAGGTCGGCGAGACCGTGACGGCCCGCGGGCAGACCGAGGACACTGAGCACGGTCCTGGTCTGCGAGGGTGTCACCGGTAGCCCGGCGAAGCGGTCGGCCAGCCAGTTCAGGCTCAGCGGGGCCGAGCCGGCCAGCAGGCTCAGGTGCTCGCTGAGCCGGTCGCGCAGGTAGGTCACGTGCGCACCGTTGGCCCGGTAGCGCCGCACGAGCGCGTCGATGTCGTCGACCGCGATGATCTGGTCGTGCACCGCTTGGGTCACCAGCAGCGGCGCCGCCGGCGCTCGGTCGCCGAGGGTGAGGTCGGCGAACATCTCGAGCATCGCCTCGAGGGCCAGCAGTTCGGTCATCGGCGCACCGGAGTGGCGGTCGATGCTGTACCTGGCCAGCCGCAGCACCGCACCCACCGTCGTCGACTCCGCCGCCTTGTCGAGCACCGCGCGGCCCTCGTCGGAGAAATGGGTGTCGACCAGTTCGGCGAACGCCGGATACACCCGGCGCAGCGCCGCCACCACCAGGGTCGGCAAGCCCGCGTGCAGGCCGCCGTCGAGCCGGTGGAAGGTGGCGACGAGGTTACCGACCGGTGAGCCGAGTACCGCGCCGGCGATATCGAGTTCGGGCGCGTAGGTCGGCGCCATCTCGGCGGCCCACGCCGAGGCGAGGCCGCCTCCCGAGTAGCCCCACAAGCCCACCTGGGCGTCCGGCGCGAGGCCGCCCGGTTCGAAGGCGAGTGCCGCGCGGATGCCGTCGAGGGCGCGGTAGCCCGGTTCGCGTGGCGCACCCCACGCGCCGAGCATGCCCTCGTGATCGGGCACCGACACCGCCCAGCCCCTGGACAACGCGTCGGCGAAGAGCAGCAGTTCGATGTGGGCACAGGTGCCGATCGCCCGTGAGCCGCGGCGCAGCGAGTAGGACGGGAAGGCGCGCGGCGCGATGGCGTCGATCGCGCACTGGAACGAGACGAGTGGCGCCCCCTCGGCGACACCGTCGGCCGGGGCGATCACCGTGGTGACGGCGGCCTCGGGTACGCCGTTGAGATCGTTGCTGCGATACAGCAGCTGCCAGGCCCGGGCCCGCAGCGGAATCAGCCCGAACGCCGCCAACTCCACCGGGCGCCAGCGCAACAGCGTGCCCGGCGCCGATCTGTCGAATCCGTCGCGTGGCACATAGAACGGATCGGCGTCGGGCAGCAACACCTCGGTGGGGGCCGCCCAGCTCTCCGGGATCACGCGGTGACCCGGCGGGCCGGTTCGCTGCGGTAGCGCGAGACGGGGCCATCGATGCCCAGCGCCCGCCACACCAGTTTGGCGACGGGGTTCATCAGGCCGATGTCGGTGGCCAGCGCGCGCACGTCGGTGAACACGTCACGCTTGGTGTGCCGGGATTCGGTGCCACCCCAGTACGCCTCGCGCATCACCTCGCCCGGAATGTGGAACTTGTCCACGAATTCCTTCGGCGGGGTGGCGATCATCGACAGCATCACCCGCATCACGACGGGGAACAGCACCGAGAGCAGCGACCGGGTGGCCGGGTGCATCGCGGGCACGTTCTTGCGCAGATACTCGTGCGCGAAGGAGATGTGGCGGGCTTCCTCCGCGACATGGATCTGCATCACCCGGTGCACCATCGGATGCAGGTCGAAACCGCCGCGCAGCAACGACTTCTGCAGGTGATCGATCGGCTCCTCACCGCCGAGCACCAGGGTGAAGAACAACTCGGGGAAATACTTCACCGCGGGCCAGATGATCATCGTCAGCTTGCGGTCGATCGGGCCCATGCCGATCACATCGCGGTAGCCGATGCGGTTGATCATCTCCTGGAACATCATCGTGTGGTTGCACTCTTCGGCAGCCTCGTGCGTGACGTACCGGAATTCCGGATCACCGTTGGGTACCGAGATCAGGTACTGCATCAGACCACGGATGAGCAGCTGCTCGAAGTCGATACCGACTTTGGCGATGCCCGCCTGGCGCCACATACCCATGGCGATCTGGCGTTCCACGGGCTGGGCCCGATACCAGGGGTGGCGACCCAACGGGTCCTCGGTGGGCATGATCCAGCGGGGGTCGTCGGAATGCACCGCCATTTCCGGTGCGTCCCAATCGATGTCGACATAGGGGTCGAAGTGTTTGCTCACCGATCCCTCGGACAAGCCCTGCAGAATATCGTGGTAAGTGGACAACGTCATCGGTGTCTCCTAGCAGTGGTTCCACTGGTCAGTTTAGTGGTACCGGCGGTTCCATTCAAGTGTAGATGGAACTTCGTGTTACATATATCTTGGCGCGCCGTCACCGGATGCGGAATAGGGGCGAATCACTTTCGGTACCAACACTTTCCGACCGCGAAATACGCACTGATAAGGTGTGTGCGGATTCGCCGGAAGCGCAGCACAGCGGGACGGGGACAGGCCGCACTCGCACGGTTGCACCACCGGCAACAGTCTCGCCGGAGGGACCGGCGAGGTTCCGGCCACCAGGCTCTTCGGCCGGTGAGACGACAAAGGAACCGATGACCCCGACAATCGCGGTGTTCTTGTTCGGTATCGCAACATTGGTGTTGCTCGGCGCTGTCGCGGTCGCTCTGGTCGCGCTGCGCAACGAGCGTCACGTCCGCGCGCGGCTGTCCTCGGCCGAACGCGAGCTCTACGCGCACGACGAGGCGATGACGCGCCTGATCGAGGCGACCCTGCCCAGGATCACCGAAGCGATCCGCCGCCACGACGAACCCGACGTCACCGCCGAGGTCCCCGCCCAGCTGCGGGACTCGCCGTTCGCGCACAAGATCGCCCGGATCGCGGCCGAGCACGCCGACGATCTCGCCTTGGTGCGCGAGGAAACCCGCCTCGCCGTGGAACACGAGGCGCAGGAGCGCGCCGACGAGCGGGTGGAGGCCGTCCGCGCGGAGACCCGCGCGCAGGTCGCCGCCGAAGCCCGTGCCGCGACGGGCAACGCGGTACGCGCCTTCGGCACCACCGTGGTGAGCCTGGGCGCCGACGTGGGCCAGGTGGTCAGCAACGCGTTGCGCGAGAACCGCAACGACGAGGTGTACGGCACCCTGAGCCGCATCGACCACACCGTGCAGCAGATGATCCGGCAGGCGCAGTCCTATGTGCTCGTCTCCGGCGGCCTGCCCGGCAGGCGCTGGCCGCAGCAGACCGTGGACGACGTGGTCGCGGGCGCGACCAGCCGCGTACGCGATTACCTGCGGGTGCGGGCGGGACATTGCGACCGGGTCGTCATCAGCCGCGCCGTCGAGCCGCTGGTGCACACCGTGGCCACCTTGCTCGACAACGCCCTGCGCTACTCGCCGCCTTCCTCGTTCGTCGATGTCGCCTTCCAGCAGGGACACCACGGCGTCACCCTGATCATCGACGACGCGGGCGTGCGGATGAGCCAGGAACAGATGGAGGAGGCGCGCCAGATCCTGTCGGGCGAGCGCGTGATCGACATCAACGCACTCGGGCCGTCACCCAAGATCGGCTTTCCCGGTGTGGCGGCACTGGCCCGCCGCTACGGCTTCGCGGCCTACGTCGACGGCCCCAATGTCTACGGTGGCACTCGCGCGATGGTCTTCATCCCCTCCGCGCTGCTCGTCGACAAGTCCGACGCCCGCTCGAACGAGCTCGCGCAGGCCGATGCGCCGCCGGAACCCGTTGTGCGAGAGGATGTTTCCGAGCCACGGGAAGTCGAGGCGGTGGCTGTCGCGGCCCCACCCGAACACACGGCACCCGGCACGACCCCCGGCGGTTTACCCAAACGCACGCGACGAGTCGTTGCCCCCGCCACCGGCCTGGCCACGGGCGCGGAATCGCCCGGCAGACCGGAACTGGTCACCGCCTGGCACAGCGGATCCCGGCACGGCCGCGCCGCGGCCGAGCGTTCCATCGACGGACAGGACAGCTGATGAGCACTTCCCTCACCGACAGCACCAACCGCCTGGCTTGGCTGTTGGACGATCTGGAGCTCGACGGCGTGCGGTTCGTGGTCCTCTTATCCGATGACGGTCTACGGGTGGCCCACTCGCCCGGTATCAGCAAGGACGAGGCCGAGCGGTTCGCCGCCGCGGCCTCCGGGTTGCGCTCGCTCGGCAAGGCGCTCGGCGAGTTCTGCGGTGGTTACGCGAATACGGTGCGCCAGAACATGACCGAGTACGACGAGGGAATGATCCTGATCACCGCCGCCGGAGCGGGCACCCTGCTCGGTGTCGCGACGACCGCGGACGTCGATCTCGGACTCGTCGCGCACCGGATGAACGATCTGGCCGAACGGGTCGGCCGCGAGCTGGGCGCCGCGCCCCGGCGCGACGAATTCCGCCGAGCGGAGACGTCGCTGTGACGCTCGAGACATCCTTCGGCCCCACCCCGGTGTCCCCCGACTCGAACAGCGGGCAGACCAGGGTGGCGTTGTACTCGGAGGAGTTCGCGGCCGACCCGCAGAGCACCTACCGCGAGATGCGGCGCCGCTTCGGCTCGCTGGTCCCGGTCGATCTGGTGCCCGGCGTGCCCGCCACCCTGGTGATCGGCTATCGCACCGCCGTCCAGATCCTCAACGATCCCGACCACTTCCCCGCCGACGCCCGCATGTGGGAACGCACCGTGCCCGAAGACTGCCCGGTGCTGCCGATGATGCGCTACCGCCCCAACGCTCTGCGCACCGCGGGGGCCGAGCACGCCCGCTACCGGCAGGCCACCGTCGCCAGCCTGGCAGGGGTCGACCTGTACCGGTTGCAGCGCACCGTCGAGCAGTTCGCGATCCCCCTGATCAACACCTTCTGCGCCGACGGCAGTGCGGAACTGCTGAGTCAGTACGCCTTCCCGCTCGCCTTCGCGGCTCTCAACTCGATGCTCGGTGTCCCCGAGGACGTCGGCGCCCGAGCGGCCGCGGGTATGGCGGCCATCTTCGAGGGCGGGGCGAGCGCGGCGCAGGGCGGTCAGATGCTCGAGGACGCGCTGTACGAACAGATCCAGCACAAACAGCTCGACCCCGGTGACGATGTCACCACCCGCCTGGTGCAGCACCCCGCCCGGCTCAACGACGAGGAGCTGATGAACCAGCTGCTCACCATGTACGGCGCCGGTATCGAACCGATGTTGAACCTGATCCTCAACACGGTGCGGCTGATCCTCACCGATCAGCGCTTCGCGGGCAGCATCCTCGGCGGCAGCCTGTCGACGCGCGACGCGCTCGACGAGGTGCTCTACACCGATCCGCCGATGGCGAACCACTGCATCACCTATCCGCGTCAGCCGATCCTGGTCGAGGGTGTGTGGCTGCCCGCGCATCAGCCGGTGCTCATCAGCATGGCGGCCTGCAACACCGATCCGGCCATCGGCACGGGCGAGTTCCTCGACAACCGCGCCCACCTGGCCTGGAGCACGGGCCCGCACGGCTGCCCCGCCAAATCCCCCGCCTATCTGATCGTCCAGGAGGCCATCGATCAACTGCTCGACGCTCTGCCCGAGATGAAACTCGCGGTTCCCGAGTCGGAGCTCACGTGGCGTCCGGGTCCCTTCCACCGGGCGCTGACGGCGCTGCCTGTCACATTCCCGGAGACCGCGCCGATGCCGATCCTGAACTGACGCGTCGCCGGTCGAGAAAATCTACAGTGAGGACTGTAGACATTTTGCGAGAGCAGTTGTACAGTCGCTGATGTACATGAGCTTCGACATAACCGGCAGTCACAGGAGGTGGTGGTCACTGAGCAGTCACTTACCAGTCCCGCGTCCCGGAGAGTGTCGGGGTGCGGAGTGAATGTGAAGTCAATCCCTCGTTTGTAGATCCCAGGCCCGGCGCCGAGCGCGCCGGGCCTGCCAGCGTTGACCGAGAGGTGCAGTGCAGCAGGTGACCACCAACGACGGCATCAGTGCCGCCGACCGACTCGAAGACGACGACTACCCCGCCTACAGCATGGGTCGCGCCGCCGAAATCCTCGGCGTCACCCAAGCTTTCCTGCGCGCCCTCGACGCCGCGGAACTGCTGACTCCGCAGCGCTCCGCGGGCGGCCATCGCCGCTACTCCCGGTATCAGCTGCGCATCGCCGCGCGAGTACGCGAACTCGTCGACGCGGGCAACACCCTCGAATCGTCTTGTCGCATCGTGATTCTCGAAGACCAGCTCGCCGAGGCCCATCGGATCAACGCCGATCTGCGCGAGGCGCTCGACAATCGTTCCGTCGACAGCTGACGGCGTGCGCGCCGACTCCGGGGTGCACCGGATCTGCGACCGGTATGTCGACGATTTCGCCGCCGCGGATCCGGTGACGGCGACCTTGCTCGGCATCACCGGCCACGACGATCGGCTCACCGACTACTCCCCCGCCGGGTACGAAGCCCGTGCCGAACTCGCCCGCCGGGCCGCACAGGACATCGCCGCGACCACACCCGCCGACGACGAGCGGGTGGCGGCGGCGGTGTTCGCCGAACGCATCGGCCTCGAGGTCGAGCTGCAAGATGCGGGGCTGCGGCTCGGCGCCCTGAATGTCATCGCCTCGCCGGTACAGGACCTGCGCATGGCGTTCGACGTGATGGCCGACGACACCGCCGAGGACTGGGCCGTGGTCGGTGATCGCCTCGCCGCCGTTCCGGACAGTATCGCGGGCCTGCGTGATTCCCTGCTCACCGCGCAGCAGCGGGGCCGTGGCGCGGCGCTGCGGCAGGTCCTCGGCACGGCCGGACAGGTCGAGACGTGGGCAGCCGGGTTCTTCACCACCTTCGCCGCGCCTGCCGCCCGCGTGCGGGGCGCCCCGGATCTGTCCGGTGTCGCCGCGGCCGCCGACCGGGCATTGGGTGAGCTCGCCGGGTTCCTGCGGACCGAGCTCGCGCCCCACGCTCCCCGTGCCGACGCGGTGGGTGCGGACACCTACCGGCTGTGGTCGCGGTACTTCACCGGGGCCGAGATCGACCCGCGTGCGGCATACACCTGGGGGTGGGCGGAATTCGGGCGCATCCATGAGGAGATGACGACCGTGGCCGACCGGATCGCACCGGGCGCCTCCCTCACCGAAGCTGCCGCGGTCCTCGACGCCGACCCCCGGTACCACCTGCACGGGCACGCCGCCCTGGCGAGCTGGCTGCGGGAAACCTCCGATCGAGCACTGAACGCGTTGCGCGCCGAACACTGCGAGATTCCTGACGAACTGATGGCCCTGGAGTGCCGCATCGCACCGCCGGGTGGCGGAGTCGGCGCCTACTACCTCGGGCCGAGCGAGGATTTCGGCAGGCCCGGCCGTATGTGGTGGTCGGTGGACGCGGGCAGGGAGCGGTTCAGCACCTGGCGGGAAATCAGCACCGTCTACCACGAGGGTGTGCCGGGTCATCACCTCCAGGTCGCCACTGCCGTACGGGAGGCGAAGTCGCTCAACAGGTTCCAGCGACTCATGTCGTTCGTGGACGGGCACGGCGAGGGATGGGCGCTCTATGCCGAGCGTCTCATGGGGGAACTCGGCTTTCTCGACGACGACGGCGCCCTGTTCGGCATGCTCGCCGAACAACTCTTCCGCGCGGCCCGCGTCGTCCTCGATATCGGCATGCACCTGGACCTGTCGATCCCGCCGGGCACCGGTTTCCACGAGGGTGCACGCTGGACCCCGGACCTCGGTCGGGAATTCCTGCTGACGAGAACTCTCGAAGACGTTGCAACCGCCCGCGACGAGATCGACCGCTACCTGGGCTGGCCCGGCCAAGCCGCCGCCTACAAACTCGGCGAACAAGCCTGGCTCGCGGCCCGCGACGACGCCCGGCGCCGCGCGGGTGCGGCATTCGACCTGAAGCACTTCCACACCCGGGCCCTGAAGCTGGGTGGCATGGGGTTGGATACCCTGCGTACCCAGCTGGCCACGGACTGATCGAGCTATCCGAGTACGGGCGACAGATCTAGACCGGCCAGCCGCTGCCGGTCGGACAGGATGTCGATCGCGGCGATCCGGTCGTCGACGACGGTGAAGCCGATGATCGAGAACGGGTCACCCTCCACGGTGGTCACCAGCCCGCAGCGGCCGTCGACCAGGGCCGGGTACACGGTGCACAGGGTGGCCATGCGCCGGAACGTCTCGGCCTGGCCCGCGACGGCGGCGGCACCACGGATTACCCGCATCGCCGCACCCGCGTCGGCCCGCAACACCACCTCGGGATCGAGCAGGCGGAGCAGTTCGTCGAAATCGCCACCACGCGCGGCGGTGAGGAAGGCGTCGACGACGCGGCGCCTGCGCGCGACATCCGGATCGGGACCCGGCGTCGCGCCCTGTACCCGGCGGCGCGCCTGGCTGGCCAGCTTCTTCACCGTCTGTGGCGTGCGGTCGACGATGGGAGCGATCTGTTCGTAGGGCATGGCGAACAGGTCGTGCAGCACGAAGGCGAGCCGTTCGGCGGGACGCAGCGACTCGAGCACGACGAGCAGTGCCAGGCCGACCGAATCGGCGAGCACCACTTCCTGTTCGGGGTCGGCGGCGGTCTCGCTGGTGATCACCGGATCGGACAGGTGATCGGCGTCGAGGGGTTCCTCGCCGCGGCTCTTGCGTGAGCGGAGCATGTCGAGGCAGACCCGTCCGACGACGGTGGTGAGCCAGCCACCGAGGTTGTCCACCTCGGCGGTGTCGGTGCGGGCCAGCCGCAGCCAGGCCTCCTGCACCGCGTCGTCGGCCTCGGTGAGCGAGCCGAGCATCCGATAGGCGACCGCCCGCAGGTGGGCGCGGTTGTCCTCGAACTGTTCGGCCAGCAACTGTGCGTTCTGCACGGGTCCTCCTCGATGTCGTCGCACCGCTATGACGAAGGCGGGACGCCGAGTGTGACCGTGGTGCCGTGACCAGCGCTTTTCCACGACCGGGTCACGTTCTGCCCGTGGCTTACGTCAGTGCGTCAGAACACGATCCGCCGCGGCCGGAAGCTGCGGCCGAAAGGAGAACATCATGGTCGAAGTGCACGGCTTCGTCGCCGAGGGATACGAACAGGTGCGGGCCGAATTCGCCGCCGTGGTGACCGAGGAGGGTGACCCGAGCTCACAGTTGGCAGCGTTCGTGCGTGGTCGCCGGGTGGTCGACCTCTGGTCCGGCTCCGCGGTGTCCGGCACGACGCTGACCGGGCTGCATTCTACCAGCAAGGGCGCCGCCGCCCTGGTGATCGCGCTGCTGATCCAGGACGGTGTGCTCGACGTCGACCGGCCCGTGGCCGACTATTGGCCGCGGTTCGCCCAGTCGGGCAAGGAACGGGTCACGGTGCGCGACATGCTGGTTCACCGCTCCGGCGTGGTCGGTGTCGACGGTGGCTTCACCGTCGCGGAACTGGCCGACGACCGGGTGATCGCCGAACGGCTCATCGGACAGCGACCCTACTTCGAGCCGGGCACCGTGCACGGATACGGCGGGTTCGTCACGTACGCCGTCGTCGGCGAGGTGGTGCGGGCCGTCACCGGCGCCACCGTGCGGGAACTGTTCGAGCAGCGCATCCGCGCACCCTTCGACCTCGACATCCACCTGGGCCTGCCCGCCGACCTGGAGCACCGCTACCTGCCGATCCTGCCCTGGCGCGCCACACCGGAGGCCGAGGCCGCCTTCGCCGCGCATTCCCCTGCGCCGCACAGCATCGCGGGCATCGCCTACAACCTCAACGCCCACGGCTTCACCGCCGCCGACGTGATGGCGCTGCCCAACGACAGCACCGTGCGCAGGCTCGGCCAGGCCTCGGCGGGTGGGGTCGGCAGCGCGGCGGGTATCGCGGCGATGTACGCGGCGGCCACCACGGGGATCGACGGACGCGAACCACTGCTGTCGCTGGAGACCATCGCGACGGTATCCACCATCCACTCCGGCGGTCGCGACCTGGTGCGCGGTGACAGCGCACCGTACACGCTCGGCTTCGAAGCCAAGAGCCTGCTCACTCCATTCCTCGGCGCTTACGCCTTCGGGCACACCGGTTCCGCCGGATCCGACGGGTTCGCCGACCCGCACAGCGGCCTGACCTACGGCTACACCCGCCGTCGCGCCGCCTTCGCCTTCAATGCCCCCGAGAACGCCCGGTTCGCCGCCGTCCTCCACCAGGCCGCGACCAATGTCGCGGCCGCTGCCTGACCGATTCCCTTCCCACACAGGAGAACTCACTCATGACTACCCGCCTGACCCGCGTCGCGAAATTCGCGCGCTGGGTGCCCGTTGTCGCAGTCCTCGCCGAAACCGCCGTCGGCGCGTACTGGGATCTCGCGCGGATCTCCTACGTCCGAGAATCCTTCGACCACCTCGGCTACCCGATGTACTTCGCCACCGTCCTCGGTGTCGCGAAAACGGCCGCGCTGGCCACCGTTCTCACGCCCGGCCACCCGCGCACGAAGGAATGGGCCTACGCCGGACTGGTCTTCGTCTACGGCGGTGCGGCGGCGTCGCACCTGGCCGTCGGCGACGGCCCCGACAAATGGGCCATGCCCCTGTTCTTCACCGCCGCCACCTTCGCCGCGCGCGCCTGGCTGCCCACCGGTGGATCCACCACCGCGGCCCTGCGTTCACTCGCAGGCTCCCGAACCCGCATCGTGTGAGAACCACACCATCGGAACGGAAACGACCATGTCCGACCGTTTCCGCCTGCCCAACGCCGGCACCTCGTCCCGCCTTCGCCGAGTTCGGCGCCGCACTGTTCAGAGCCGTCGAGAACGGGGCGATCCCCGCTGGACCATCAGCCTGATCCGGCACCTCAGAACAGGCTGGTCTGCGCCGGTTCCGGGGTGACGCTGATCGCCGGATCGAGTTCGATCCGGCGACCGACGAGGCGGGAGTCGTTGACCAACACCAGTTCAGCGGCGCCCGCCGGATCGCGGCAGGCCAGGGTGTGGCCGTGTGCGGCCACCGCGTCGAACACGTATTCGCCTGCGGCGGCTGTGATTTCGATGGGATCCGGGAATCGGCCGCTGGCCTGGATGGTCACGTAGAAGTCGCGACCGCCCGACCACGCGATATCGGTGCGGACGATGTCGTCGGGCAGGGCGCTCGCCGCGTGCGCGGCCGCCTCGGCTACTCCTTCTTCCACCGCCGACCACGGCCGCAGGGGGCGGGTGAGGATCCGCGTCTTGGTGACGCCCGGCACCGATTGCCGGAGCCCGGCCCGCTCGGTCACCAACCGTTCGAGTTCGCGCACATGCAACCCGTCCGGCGAATCGGTGATGAAGCGGGCGGCCAGCGCACCCTGTTCGAACAACCTGCGGTGCCTGCGCATCGCCGAGGCCGTCCCGACCTTGGCCATCCCGTCACCGAAGTACGCGATGTAGAGGTGGTGCGGGCGGGCCATGTAATCGCGCACCTGTTCGGGCAGGGTGGCGAGGGGGCCACGATGACTGTGCACCACCGACCACCCCTCCCGGATCCGGCACCGTTCGCACTGGTGACCGGCGTCGATCCGCGCCTCGTGCGGGCAAGTCCGCCGGCCGGGTTCGCCGCCGAACGCGCGGTAGCCGAGGCAGTAGCGGCCCTCGGTGACCCGGAACGCGAGCCGGGTGCCGAGACCGGGCAGCAGGTCGACGGTGCCGTCCGCGCGCAGCAATTCGTAACACCATCGGCCCTGCTCGTCCCAGCGCGTGCCGCAGTACAGGGCGGTGGAGGTCATCCGGCGAATCTAGGCGATGAGCTCAGACGGCGTCGAGGAGGTCCTCGAGATGGATGGGAACATGGCGGACGCGGACTCCGGTGGCGTGGTAGATCGCGTTGCCGACGGCCGCCGCCGAGCCGACGATGCCGATCTCACCGATTCCCTTGGCCCCCATGGGATTCACGTGCGGGTCGTGTTCGTCGATCCAGCTGACATCGATCTCGCCGATGTCGGCGTTGACGGGAATGTGGTAGCCGGCCAAGTCGTGGTTGACGACCTCACCGAAGCGGGTGTCGAAGACGCTCTCCTCGTGCAGTGCCATGCCGATGCCCATGGTGATGCCACCGATGAACTGCGAGCGGGCGGTGCGCGGGTTGATGATGCGGCCCGCGCCGAACACGCTCACCACCCGGGGCACCCGGATCTCGGCGGTGTCGGTGTCGACCCGCACCTCGACGAAATGCGCGCCGAAGGCATGGGTCGAGAAACTCTCCCGCGCCGGGTCTTTCGACGTCTCCACCGTCGTCTCGGCACCGTCGGCCGGGTCGTCGCCGTAACGGCGGCGGAAGTCCTCGGCGGCGGCGACCACCGCCGATCCCCACGACGCCATCCCGCTCGAACCACCCGCGACGGTTCCGGCGGGCAGCCGGGAATCACCGATGCGCAGGTCGACGCGGTCGCCGGCGACACCGAGGGCGTCGGCGGCGATCTGGCCGAGTGTCGTCCAGGTGCCGGTGCCGATGTCCATGGCGTCGATGGCCACCTCGTAGCGTCCGCCGGTGAAACGCACCCGCGCGCTGTTGCCCGGATTCACATCGGCCGGATAGGTGGCCGCCGCGACACCCGAACCGACCAGCCAACGTCCGTCCCGGCGCGATCTCGGCGCCGGATCGCGGTCGGTCCAGCCGAACCGCCGTGCCCCGGTACGCAGGCACTCGACCAGCCCACGACTGGAGAACGGGCGCCCCGATTCCGGGTCGACCTCCGGTTCGTTGTGGATGCGCAGCGCGATCGGGTCCATGCCGAGCGCCACGGCCAGTTCGTCCATCGCCGTTTCGGCCGCGTACATCCCGGGGCAGTGCCCCGGTGCGCGCATCCACGACGACACCGGCACATCCAGGGCGGCGAACCGGTGGGTGGTGGCGCGGGTACCGGACGCGTACATCACCCGCGACACGATCGCGGTCTGCTCGGCGAATTCCTTCACCTTCGAAACCTGTTGGACCACATCATGACTCAAAGCCGTCAAGGTACCGTCGTGATGGGCGCCGAGCCGGATCCGCTGCACACTCGGAGTGCGGTAACCGGCCAGGGAGAACAACTGCTGTCGGGTGAGCGCCAGTTTCAGCGGTTTGCCGCCGGTGAACCGCGCCGCCATGGCCGCGAGCACGATATTGGCGTGCGGTTCCCCCTTCGACCCGAATCCACCACCGACATACGGTGCGATGACACGCACCTGTTCGGGTTCCAGCCCGAACAGCGGCGCCAGCGTGGAGCGCACCACGTGCGGGCCCTGGGTGGAGTCGTAGAGGACCAGGCCGTCCTCGGTCCAGTGCGCGATGGTGGCGTGCGGTTCCATCGGATTGTTGTGCACCATCGCGGTGGTGTAGGTCTGGTCGACGGTCACCGGGGCCAGCTCGAGTGCCTTCTCGACATCACCGATGGTGGTGTCGGTGGCGAAGCCGCCACTCACGTCCTCGGGTGCGTACAGGTCGTCGCGGTCGGCGTCGAAGACCACGTCGGCGGGGCTTTCGTCGTAGCTCACCCGCACTCGTGTGGCCGCCTCGCGCGCCACTTCGGGGCTGGTGGCGACAACCACCCCGATCAGCTGGCCACGGAAGGCGACCTCGTCGTTCTGCAGGATGAACAGTTCGTTGTCGTCGTCGGTGGCCAGCCGTGGGGCGTTGAGATGAGTGAGTACCGCGACGACACCGCCCATCGTCTCGGCCGCGCGGGTATCGATCGCGCCGATCCGGCCGCGAGCGATGGTGGCCTGAATCGGGAAGGCGTGCAGGGCATCCCGGAGCGGGTGTTCCATCGCGTACGGCGCCCGGCCGCGCAGCTTGGCCGGCCCGTCGACACGGGTGGGGGAGCTGCCGATCGCGGGTGTCATCGCGCCCCCTGCTCGGTCAGGTCGCGCAAGGTCGCGACGAGGACTTTGCGTGCCAGTGGGATCTTGAAGGCGTTGTGCCGTTGTGGGCGTGCGGCGGCGAGTTCAGCGTCGGCGGCCTCGGCGAAGCTCGTCTCGGTGGCGGGGCGACCGCGCAGCGCGGCTTCGGCGGCGTGGGCGCGCCAGGGTTTGTGCGCGACACCGCCGAACGCGATGCGGCAGTCGCGAACCTGCCCGTCGGCGATATCGACGGCCGCGGCGACGGAAACCAGTGCGAACGCGTACGACGCCCGATCGCGCACCTTGCGGTAGGTGGAGTTGGTGGCCACGTCGAGGGCGGGCAGGTCGACGGCGGTGATGAGGTCGCCGTGGGCGAGCACGGTGTCGCGTTCGGGTTCGGCACCGGGCAGTCGGTGCAGATCGACCAGCGGGATCTCGCGTTCACCGTCGGCGCCGAGCACCCGGACCGTCGCGTCCAGCGCGGTCATGGCCACCGCCATGTCGGAGGGGTGGGTGGCGATGCACCGGTCAGAGGCGCCGAGGACGGCTTGGTCGCGGTCGTATCCCCCGATGGCCGAACAACCGCTGCCGGGCGTGCGCTTGTTGCACGGCGTGGTCACGTCCTGGAAGTACGGGCAGCGGGTGCGCTGCAGCAGGTTGCCCGCGGTGGTCGCCAGATTGCGCAGCTGGGGTGACGCGCCCGCCAGCAGCGCGGCCGAGAGCATCGGGTAGCGGGCGCGGATGATCGGGTGCGCCGCGAGGTCGGCATTGCGCACCGTAGCCCCGACCCGCACGCCACCGTCCGGGCGTTCGGTGATGTCGTCGAACGGTAGGCGGCTCACGTCGACGAGCAAGCCGGGCGCGGTGACGCCGAGCTTGAGGTGATCGACGAGATTGGTTCCGGCGCCGAGGAATACGGCATCCGGCTCGGCGAGCATCGTCGCCACCGCCTGCTCGGGCCCGATCGCACGCTCGTAGCCGAAGTCCCTCACCGGGCGGCCTCCGCGATCGCGGCGACGATATGCGGATAGGCGCCGCAGCGGCACAGGTTGCCGCTCATCCGCTCCCGGATCTCGTCGTCGGTGAGCTCGACCGAACCGGTGAGGTCGGCGGTGACATGACTCGGTGCGCCCGCCTCCACCTCCTCGAGCATGCCGACAGCCGAGCAGATCTGGCCCGGTGTGCAGTAACCGCACTGGAAGCCGTCGTGCTCGAGAAAAGCCCGCTGCATCGGGTGCAGGTCGTCTCCGTCGGCGAGCCCGTCGGCGGTCACGATGGTCACCCCGTCGTGCGCGACGGCCAGCGCCAGGCACAGGATGGCGCGACGCCCGTCGAGCAACACCGTGCACGACCCGCACTGCCCGTGATCGCATCCCTTCTTCGGAGAGGTCACACCGAGCTGTTCACGCAGGACGTCGAGCAACGTGGCCCGCGTATCGACACCGACCTCCCGCGTATGCCCGTCCACGGTCAAACTGATCTGCGCACGCATCGAACGGCCTCTCGTCGTGGGACACCGACCTCACCACCGACCACCGCGGCACGCCCTCACGGGCCCACCACCAGCTGCTACCCGAACAGGTGTGCTCCAGCACACATCGTCACCGTAGCAAAGACGCGGCGCGTGCCCCCACCTCGCCGGTCGCTACGCGACGAGTTCGGCGGTGCGGCGTTGGAGGTCGGCGAGGACGGCGCGCAGGGATTGTTCGGCGCGGATGCGTTGCCAGCCGAGCATGTCGTGGGGGCTGAATCTGGCTTCTTCGAAGAGGGTGACGAGTTCGTGGGCGGAGGAGTCCTGCAGGACGCCGGTGGTGAAGGCGCGGGCCAGGACCTCGTTGGGGGTGTCGGAGATGAGGGGGGCGGCGGCGCGGTCGGCGGACAGGCCGCGTTCCATGGCGGCGTAGCAGGCGATGATGGCCTCGCGGGTGTCCTGGCCGGGGGCGATCATCGCGGCCAGACCCATTTCGGCGGCCCGGGTGAGCGAATCCACTTCGGGCGCGGGCAGTTCGGTGTCGGCCGGGGGAACGTGGTCGGGGACGCGACGCGCGGAACCGAACGCCGCGGCCAGCCCGACCATCGCGATCGCCACGAGCAGCAGGGCGAGCGCGGTCGCGACGACGAGGGTGAGGCCACTCAGATCCGGTGTGCTGAAGGGTGATTCGGGAGCAGCGGCATCGAGCGAGGTCGGACGGTCGCGTATCGGCGCGTCCTCGCGCGGCGTCTGCTCGGTTTTCGCGCCGGGCAGCAGGAACAGGGCGACGATCCCACCGGCGAACACCAGCGCCGCGACGCCGACGGCGACCGGAACGAGCACCGACAGCCGTCCGACCCGCAACCGTGGCAGCCCGCCACCGGTCTCGATCCGCGGCATCGCCAACGGCAAGCGGTGCTGGCTGATCAAGACCCCGGCCGCCAGAATCACCACCGAGACGAGCAACAGCACCGGCATAACCGCGACCGTCAGCGCGGAGGGCCGCTCCCCCGCCACCGGCGCGACCCCGGGAACCCGACCGCGCAGGGCGATGACGGCCCCGGACATCAGGGCGATCACCAGCGCCGATCGCAGGATCGGCACCCAACTCGTCACACGCACACTCGGTCTTTCGCAGGCGAAAATTCGGCCGGACAGCCGCCCCGAAACCTAGGACCCGCCCGCACCCGGAAAAACCGTTAACCGAAGTCATTGGAAGATTCACGACACTTCCCGCGCGACCCCATGCTCACCCACAGGAACAGACCATCAGGTCGGCGCTAATCCGGAGGCGGTTCGCCACGCAGACGAGCGTGCAGAACAGCGTTGGCGTCCTCGAGTTCGAGGATGCGGCCGATCCCCGCGAGGTTCACCCCCGCGGCGGCGAGCGCGACGATGCGCTGCAGGCGCGCCAGATCGTTGCTGCTGTAGCGACGGGTACCGCCGTCGCTGCGCGCCGGGGTGAGCAGCCCGTGCCGCTCGTAGAGCCTCAGCGTCTGCACCCCGACCCCCGTCAGTTCTGCTGTCACCGAGATCCCGTACACGGCCTGCGCCGGGTCGGGTAGCGGGGATCCCGCGTGCGGGTCCAGCGACATCTCACTCCTCCCTTGCACTCTCGGGTCGAGAGTGCTAAAACAAATCTATGCCACACGGCATAGGTTACCTGACCTACGAGAGAGAAATGGAGTGAGTTGGAGGTGGCGACCATGCTGATGCGTACCGATCCTTTCCGCGATCTGGACCGTTTCACGCAGCAGGTGCTCGGCACCGCGGCCCGGCCGACGGTGATGCCGATGGACGCCTGGCGTGAGGGCGACGAGTTCTTCGTCGAATTCGACCTGCCGGGTATCGACCCGAGCTCGCTCGACCTGGACATCGAACGCAACGTTGTCACCGTGCGAGCATCGCGACCCGAACTCGACTCGAGCCGCGAGATGCTCGCCGCGGAACGCCCGCGCGGAGTGTTCAGCCGCCAGCTGTTCCTCGGCGAGGGCCTCGACACCGACAACGTCCGCGCCGAATACACCGACGGCGTGCTGCGCCTGACGATCCCCGTGGCCGAGAAGGCCAAGCCGCGCAAGATCGAGATCGCGCACTCCAACGGACATCAGCGCCAGGCCATCAACGCCTGACCCGTCCGGACGCTTCTCTGCGAGGAGGCGCGTCATGATCCTGTCAGCGGCTCCGCCTACCCAGCGCGGACCCCCGCCGCAACGGCGAGAACACCTCGAATGTCACGTCGCTCTTCCACCTCGGAGTGGGCCGGTCCGGCAGCCGGCCCACCCGCAGAATCCGCATCTGGAGGTCGAGAATGATCCCTACCCGCGATGACGCCGACTTCGCCGAACAGCTCGCGGTGGCCGACGACGCCGACCGCGACGCGGGCCCCGATCTGGACGCGCTCACACCACCGAGCGAATTCGCCCCCGCCGCCTGGGATTCCGCGAACCCGGCCGACGTATTCGACCAGTCGTGGATCACTCCGATGCCGGAGGACGACTACCCTCTCGCCTACTGAGGCAGGTGATCACATTTCGCCGTGGAACAATTGCCCCGGCCGAATTTCGTGATGGAAGCCACAAGGTAGCTGGCACTATTGCCAGCGACACAGTGAGCGGCAGAAGATGGTCTTCTGACCAACCCGATGTCGAGGAATCGCCGTGTCGCACTTCGCTACCCGCCTCAACGAGCTCTTCCGCAATCCGCCCGAGCAGGTCGCGGACCGGTGCACCAACCGCCAGGTCGCACGCTCGTTGCAGGCGGCCGGGCATCGCATTTCGGCACCGTATCTGTCCCAGCTGCGGTCGGGCGGCCGCAGCAACCCTTCGTGGCGAACCGTTGCCGCCCTGGCCGATTACTTCCAGGTGGAACCTGATTACTTCTTCGGCCGCGACCTGAACGAGTCGAGCGTCGACGACAGCACCCTGCTCGCGCGCCTGCAGCTCGACCGGCCACGCCTGTTCCTCGTGCAGACGATCGGCCTGTCCCGCGACTCGATCGACCTGCTCGTCACCATGGCCGAGCATTTGCGCGCGAGCGAGAGATTGCTGGATGTTCACTTCGACAGCTGAGCCCACCTGACCCCCGCCGCACCGAATCGGTGCGGCCGAGCGGCCACTGTCCGGCCACGACGTGGCATGATCACCACCGATCGCATCGGCCGCGGCAAGGACGCCGCACACCTGGAACCGGCTTCGCTATGAACCTCGACGACCACGCAGACGAGTGGGCTCGGCGCCTGGCCGAGCTCGGTCCGGTCTCGCGGGATTCGCTCGTCGAGCGGGTCCGCCACATAGTCGCCGAGCTCGGCCAAGCACCACCCGAATCCTCGTTCGAGGCCGGCGAACGAGCCGCGCGAGCGATAGCCGAGCTCGGCCTCACCGACCCGGCCGTCATCGCCGCGTCGGTTCCGGTACTACGCGCGGTCGCCGAATCGGCGAGACCGCGCGACCTCGCCGCCGGCGATGCCCTGCTCGGCGGATTCGGCACCGGCTTCGCGCGCGCCCTGTGTACCGGCCCACCGCATGCCGAGGGCTATGAGATCGCCTTCCACCACTCCTCGATCGGCATCTCCATCGGCGACGAGAACGGCATGATCCTCGACGCGAACCCGGCCTTCGAACGGCTCATCGGCCGCGACCTGGCCGAGCTGCGCAGCACGACCGGTTTCACCATGTTCCCGGCCGACCGGCAGACCGAGGTGCGCGAGCGGGTGATGCGCGCCCTCGACGACTCGGCGACCGGCTGCATCCAGATCGAAGGCCGTTTCCCCCGCCAGGACGGCTCGATGGTGTGGACCTCCTGGACCGTCACCCGCTGCGCCTCGGCCGACGGCGAACGCCGGTACCTGCTCGGCTTCGGCGAGGACATCACCGAAAGACGCACGACCACAGAGCAATTGCAGTGGCAGGCGATGCACGACCCACTCACCGCACTGCCCAACCGGCGGTACCTGCTCGACCGGCTGAATACCGTGATCGACGAGGCGGCTCCGGAGGCGAAAGCCGGGGTGTGCGCGCTGGATCTGGACAACTTCAAAGAGGTCAACGATTCGTTCGGCCACATCGTCGGCGACAAATTGCTCGCCGCCGTGTCGAACAGGCTGGAGTCCGCGGCCGCCGGGCACGGGTGCGTACTGGCGCGTACCGGCGGTGACGAGTTCGTCGTCCTCGCCGAGCCGCCGGCCGACCAGGACCTCCTCGACCGGCTGGTCGCCGCGCTGCACAAGGCACTCAGCACCCCGGTCACCGTCGACACCGTGAGCATCGACGTGACGGTGAGCATCGGCGCGGTCCTCGTCGCGCTGGCGGGCCAGGGGCCCGACGACCTGCTCACCCGCGCCGATCAGGCTCTCTACGCCGAGAAATACGCGGGCGGCTGACCGGTCCGGATCACTCCGGCGGCTCCGGTCTGCGGATCTCGTCGGGCACGGAACCACCGGCCACGTCGGCGGCGATGCCGAGGCCCTCTTCGTAGCCGACCCGCGGAGCGACCTCGTTGCCGTCCTGATCGAGTTCGACCGAGGACGACCCGGCCGCCTGTGGCGCGGACCCGGGAACCACATCGGGTTCCTCCTCGGCCAGGCGTTCGTCCAGCCCACGCGGGGTGGCCTCTTCGGCCGGGGTCATCCCGTACTTCGTGACGCCGGTCCAGTGCTCGGGCGGGTCCATACCCGCTTCCAGTGGGTCTTCGCGCAGGCGGTCCTCATCGAGGTCCTCGCTGCTGTTGAGCGCGGCCGGATCGGTTTCGACCGAGTCGGGCGCGCCGGTGTCCTGGGGCGGGTCGTAGGTGTCGTCTGGTTCGGTCATGCCGTGGCCGTACCCCGCCGACCGCGCCGCAAACGGTACCGGTGTGCCACACCGTAGCTGGCACGGTGGCGCACACGTTGGCTGACGCTCCCTCTATGCCACGAGACCACTACTTCCACGCTCGGCGACACGATTTAGCTGGAGAATTGCGACACGCGATTCGGTCCCATCCCATCCGTCCGCAGGACCGAATACATGACGGGTCACCGCCCATCGGCGGGTGGCGATCCTCGCGCGGGACCGCCGACCCGCCCCACTCCCGCTGCACCCGTTGATATTTCGAGCCCGAACGCGAGGAATTCTCGATGATCACCGACGCACAACCCGACCGCTGCCCCGAGATCGCTCGCCCGGAACCCACTCCCGCGCCGGAACCGAAACGCCCCGATCTCACCCCCCTCGCACTGCCCGCCCTCGGTACCTCGGTGGTGATGCTCGGTCTCGGCGCACTCGCGGTATTCCCCCTCGGGCACTGGATGCACGACTACGGCATCGTGCTCGTCCTCACCGCCTACATGCTCTACATCGCCTGCTTCACCGCCCTGGCAGCATGGGGATTCACCCAGCTCAACCACCATCGGCTCGACGAGGACGACCCGGGGCTGTGACGCCCCTGCGGCGCCGTCGGCGACGTAACGGGCACAATGGTCGGGGTGAAACCCTGGCAACCCGACACCGGCTCGGCATCCAACGGGCAACTGGTCGATGTCGACGACGTGCGCGCGCTGCGTGACCAGTTCGTCGACTTCATGCTCGGGTACAAGTTCGCGATCGACGAGGTCACCACCAAGATCAACATCCTGCGTGAGGACTTCAACAACACCCACGCCTACAACCCCATCGAGCACGTCGGCTCGCGGCTGAAGTCGCCCGAGAGCGTGCTCGAGAAGGTGCGGCGCAAGAACTACGCGATGAACCTGGCCGCCATCCGCGAGAACGTGCTCGACATCGCCGGGGTGCGGGTGGTGTGCAGTTTCATCTCCGATATCGCCACCATCCGGGACCTGCTGGTCAGCCAGGCCGATATCACCGTGCTCGAGGAGCGCGACTACATCACCCACCGCAAACCCAACGGGTACCAGAGCCTGCATCTGATCGTGTCGATCCCGGTGTTTCGCGCCGGGCACACCCAGCGGGTCCCGGTGGAGATCCAGATCCGGACCATCGCCATGGATTTCTGGGCCAGCCTCGAGCACAAGATCTACTACAAGTACCGGGGTGAGGTGCCGCCGAACCTGCGCAGCGACCTCGCCCAGGCAGCCGAGGCGGCCACCCAGCTCGACGAGAAGATGGAAGCGCTGCACCGCCAGGTCGATCGAGCCGCCGAGCCCAAAACCGCCGCCGGTGACGCCCTCGACCTCAGCGTGCTCTATCACAGCCTCACCAGTCGGCCATTTCCCGGAGATCTCCGCGCCTAGTCCGTGGATCGCGCTAGGGTCGGCCGCAGGAGGAGTCGATCATGAGCGCATCGAAGGACCGCACGCCCAGTCTGTGGGAGGAGATCGTCGCCGCCGACCCATCGCATTCGGCGAGGTACGTGCAACGATTCCGCACCCTCGCGGCCGAGGGCACCGACATCGTCGGTGAGGCGCGGCTGGTCGACGCCATGCTCGGACGTGGCGCGCGCGTGCTCGACGCCGGCTGCGGTCCGGGCCGGATCGGCGGCTACCTGCACGACGTGGGTCACTCCGTGGTCGGTGTCGATGTGGATCCGGTGCTCATCGACGCCGCGCGCGCCGATCACCCGGGCCCCACCTGGCTCGTCGGCGACCTCGCCGAACTGGATCTACCGACCCGCGATTTCGACGCCATCGTGTGCGCGGGCAATGTGCTCACCTTCCTCGCGCCGTCCACCCGGATCGCGGTGCTCGAGGGGTTCGCCCGGCATCTCGCACCCGCGGGCCGCCTGATCACCGGCTTCGGCGCCGAGCGCGGTTACGAGTTCGCCGATTTCCTCGACGACACCGAAAAAGCCGGTCTCACAACCGATCTCCTGCTGTCCACCTGGGACCTGCGCCCCTTCCGCGACGACTCCGACTTCCTCGTCGCGGTGTTCTCACGAACCTGACCCGGAACAAATACTTGACTGATTCAAGAAAACGGGGAAGACTTCGTGGCGTGCCGACGGACCAGGAATTCCAGCAGATGCTGCGGGGAGTTTCACTGCGCGTCACAGCTCCGCGTGTCGCGGTGCTGGGCGCTGTGCACGAACATCCGCACGCCGATACCGATTCGGTGATCCGGGCGGTCCGCTCGCGCCTGCCCGGTGTGTCCCACCAGGCGGTCTACGACTCGCTGCGCACCCTGACCGGCGCCGGGCTGCTGCGCTGCATCCAGCCACGCGGCCTGGTCGCCCGATACGAGTCGCGCGTCGGCGACAACCATCACCACCTCATCTGCCGGGACTGCGGCGCGATCTTCGACGTCGACTGCCAGGTCGGCGAAGCACCCTGTCTCACCGCGTCCGACGACCACGGCTTCGCCATCGATGAAGCCGAGGTCATCTACTGGGGCCTGTGCCCCGACTGCGCGCACGCACCGTCCACCCCTAACGAGTAGTCCGCACCACCCGTCCAGGAAGGAATATCGTGACCTCCGATAGCCGCCCACCCACTCCTGACACCGAGACCTCGAGCACCAGCGAGAGCGAGAACCCCGCGATCCCCTCGCCCGAGCCCAAGGCGCATCGCCCGCTGACCAATCAGGACTGGTGGCCCGAGCAGATCGACGTCTCGGTCCTGCACGCGCACTCGTCGAAGTCCAACCCGCTCGGCGAGGACTTCGACTACGCGAAGGAATTCGCCGAGCTCGACGTCGAGGCGCTCAAGGCCGACATCGCCGCGGTCCTCACCGATTCCCAGGACTGGTGGCCCGCCGACTACGGCAACTACGGTGGCCTGTTCATCCGGATGAGCTGGCACGCGGCCGGTACCTACCGGATCGCCGACGGCCGCGGCGGCGGCGGCCAGGGTGCGCAGCGCTTCGCCCCGCTCAACAGCTGGCCCGACAACGCCAATCTCGACAAGGCGCGCAGGCTGCTGTGGCCGGTGAAGCAGAAGTACGGCAACAAGATCTCCTGGGCCGACCTCCTGGTCTTCACGGGCAATGTGGCGCTGGAGTCGATGGGCTTCAAGACCTTCGGCTTCGGCTTCGGCCGTCCCGACATCTGGGAGCCCGAAGAGATGTTCTGGGGCCCGGAAGACACCTGGCTCGGCGACGAACGCTACAGCGGTGAGCGCGAGCTCTCCGGACCGCTCGGTGCGGTGCAGATGGGCCTGATCTATGTGAATCCGGAGGGCCCCAACGGCAGGCCCGACCCGGTAGCGGCGGCTCGCGACATCCGCGAGACCTTCGGCCGGATGGCGATGAACGACGAGGAGACCGCGGCGCTGATCGTCGGCGGGCACAGCTTCGGCAAGACCCACGGCGCGGGTGACGCGAGCCTGGTCGGACCCGAGCCCGAGGCCGCCCCGATCGAGCAGCAGGGTCTCGGCTGGAAGAGCTCCTTCGGCACCGGCAAGGGCAAGGACGCCATCACCAGTGGGCTCGAGGTCGTCTGGACCGCGACACCCACCCAGTGGAGCAACGGCTTCCTGAAGAACCTGTACGGCTTCGAATGGGAACTCACCAAGAGCCCCGCGGGCGCGTGGCAGTGGAAGCCGAAAGATGGTGCGGGCGAAGGACTCATCCCCGATCCGTTCGGCGGTCCGGCCCGCACGCCGACGATGCTCACCACCGACCTGGCCCTGCGCGAGGACCCGATCTACGGTGAGATCACCCGGCGCTGGCTCGATCATCCCGAGGAGCTGGCCGAGGCCTTCGCCAAGGCGTGGTACAAGCTGCTGCACCGCGACATGGGCCCGCTGAGCCGCTACCTCGGCCCGTGGGTGGCCGAGCCGCAGCTGTGGCAGGACCCGGTCCCGGCCGTCGACCACGAACTGGTCGACGACAACGATGTCGCGGCGCTCAAGCGCACTGTGCTCGATTCCGGTCTGACGGTCGCCCAGCTGGTCAAGACGGCGTGGGCGTCGGCGGCCAGCTTCCGCAGCACCGACAAGCGCGGCGGCGCCAACGGTGCCCGCATCCGGCTGGAACCGCAGCGCGACTGGGAGATCAACGAGCCGGCCGAATTGGCCAAGGTGCTCGAAGTGCTCGAGCGCATCCAGCAGGACTTCAACGCCTCGGCCACCGGTGGCAAGAAGATCTCGCTGGCCGACCTGATCGTCCTCGCGGGTTCCGCGGCGGTCGAGAAGGCCGCCCAGGACGCCGGTCACACGGTGACGGTTCCGTTCCACCCGGGACGCACCGACGCCACCCAGGAGTCCACCGACGTCGAGTCGTTCGCCGTGCTCGAGCCGCGTGCCGACGGTTTCCGCAACTACGTACGTCCCGGTGAGAAGGCGCCGCTCGAGCGTCTGCTGCTCGACCGCGCGTACATGCTCGATGTGACCGCACCGCAGATGACCGTGCTGGTCGGCGGCTTGCGTGCACTCGGCGCCAACCACGGTGGCAGCTCGCACGGTGTGTTCACCGATCGCCCGGGGGTGCTGTCCACCGACTTCTTCGTGAATCTGCTCGATCAGAACACCGAGTGGAAGCCCGCAGAGTCGGGCGAGAACGTCTACGAGGGCTTCGATCGCAAGACCGGAGCCAAGCGCTGGACGGCCACGGCCAACGACCTCGTGTTCGGTTCGCATTCGGTGCTGCGCGCGGTCTCGGAGGTGTACGCCCAGAGCGACGCGGGCGAGAAGTTCGTGCGGGACTTCGTCGACGCCTGGGTCAAGGTGGTCGACAACGACCGCTTCGACCTGCGCTGATCCCCGCCGACGGCCCGGAACCACCACGGTTCCGGGCCGTTGTCGTGTTCAGGCGGGGTGACCCGGCTTCAGTTCGGCGACCGCGCTCAGGTGCAGGATCGCGTGGTCGGTCGACGGGGCTTCGGCCGCGACGGGCGCGAGGAGCACGCCGAGATGGTCGCCGAGGTCGATGCGCTCGAGGATCTCCCCCGCGAACCAGCCGGCCGCGCTGGTGAGGATCGGCAGCCCGTGTGGTCCGGTGTACCAGTCACATCCGGCGAACTTGTCGGTGTCGTCCCCGGTCGCGGTGGCGAACAGCCCGGCCACCTCGAAATGCCGCGCCGCGATCAGGTGCACGGCGAGGTGTGTTGCGGTGGCGGCTGTTTCGTAGGTGTGGTTGCTCTTGGACAAGCCGACGAGGAACCGGCGCGGCTCGATACTCACCTGCGTGGCGAATCCGACGAGACAGCCCGAACGATGGCCGTGCGCGCTGGTGGTGACGATCCAGACGGGCGCGTCCGCCGCCGAGATCACCGCGTCGAAGGAGTCCGTGGGGTCGGTGTCGGCAGACATGGGTCGAGTCTAGAACTCCTCGTCACGGCCGACGACACGCGGAATCCACACCGGTCACCGCTCGAGTCGGATGCGGATGCCCGCCATGCGCTCGGAGCCGCCGCGCAGCGCGCTGCCTGCCAGCCCGATGCGAGCGACCAGGCCGTACTCGCGCTTCATCAGACCGGTGAAGTGCGCACTGTCGCCGGGCGTCAGTACCTCGGCGTACCCGGGCAGGGGGACGCCGAGCGGCTTGCCGCGCCAGTCGAGCCCATCCCGAAGTCATCCGGCTCGCCACCTGGCACCGCCTCGAGCGCGGCAGTCAGAACCCCGCAGGCGCAACGCCGGCGCGCGAGGTGAAGCTGGAAGCGCTTGCCGCCGTACAGAAGGCGAACAACATCGGCTCCGGCTTCTCACCCGGCACACTGCTGACGCTGGTCCTGAGCATCGCGCTCGCCTGGAATCCGGGCAATGCCGCCGGCGTGCCGGCTTCCGAAACCGAGACCACCGACGACCGCCGCCGCGCCGTCATCGAGGCAGTTCGCCGCCTCCTGTGAGACGCACGAACGAAACCGTGGCGGCCCAGGAGCCGTCCTCTTCTTCGCCGCCCTCGTCCTCGTCGGGATCGGCCGGGTCCACATCCAGGTCGACCGAGAAGCCCGGAACCGACAGTGGGTCGCCCGATTCGTGCATGGTGAGGTACTCGGTGCCGAGGCCGATCCGGTGCGACAGGACCGTGGCGACGGTCGCAGCAGGACAATTCTTCGGCGGAAGCCGTTGCGGGGGTTGATGATCCGACGCCACCAGCGAGTTTTCGCCGGCACCGGTTCCGGATCGGCGTGTCCGAATTCGAATTGAAAATGATGTTCAGTAGCATGTGCGTTATGACGATCATTCATGAGCGCCGCGGGGGGCGCGCGGGGACCGGGACCTCGACCGGGGAACCGGCCGCGGCCGAGGCCGTATTCCTCGACGCGACGCTGGCGTTGCTCGAGCCGTTGGCGGTCGCGCCGGGCCAGGTTGTCGTCGATGTGGGGCCGGGGGCCGGGACGTCGACCGTCGCGTTGGCACGAGCTGTCGGCGAGGCGGGGCGCGTTTACGCGGTGGACCTCGATCCGGCGATGCTCGAGCTGACCATCGAAGCCGCGCGTGCGGCCGGGGTCAGCGACCGGGTCCGCGTGGTCCTGCACGATCTCGAGGACGGCGCACCACCACTACCCGAGCCGGCCGACGTGGTCTGGTCGTCCTGGTGTGTGCACCACGCGCACGACTGGGACGCGGCCGTCGGGTCCCTCACCCGGATGCTCCGACCCGGCGGCGTCCTCGGCATCGCCGAAGGCGGTCTGCCCACGCGCTGCCTGCCGTGGGACATCGGCGTCGGCAGGCCCGGCCTGGAGATTCGGCTCGACGAGGCGCACGATCAGCAGTTCACCCGCTGGTTCTTCGACCGTGCGGCGGCGGTGCGACCGCGCCGCGCGTGGACGGCGATCCTCGCCGACGCCGGTCTCGTCGACGTCACCGCCTCGACGGCGCTGGTCGACCTGCCCGCTCCCCTGCCCACCGAGGTCCGCCGGGTCGTGCTGGACGAATTCGCCGCGCGCGTGCGCCGGGCGGCACCGTACCTCGACGACGCCGACACGGCGGTCTGGCAGCGACTCCTCGACCCGCACGACGAACACTGGCTAGGCACCCGCGACGACCTCGCCCTCCTCAGCGCGCGCACCGCTTTCCGAGGCCGCACCCCCGCCTGACCCGCTCGACTGCTCACTCCCTCGGGCCACTTCCGGGCCGCACCCGTGACCTGCGATCGCTCAGCTGCTCATTCCCTCGCACCGGCGCACCACCTCGAGCACCCGGTCGATCTCGTCGGGGGTGTTGTAGACGTGCACGCTCACCCGTACGGCGTGGTCGCCGGAATCACGGCCCGCCTGGCAGTGCCCGTCGGCGCGCACCATGATCCCCTCGTCGGCGAGCACGAAACCCAGATCGTCGGAGCGCACCGCGCGATGCCGGAAGGTCACCAGTGCCTCGCGCCGCTGCACGGTCGATTCGGCGGTGAGACTGTCCTGACAGCCGAGCACCTGCACTCCGGGCAGCTGGGCCAACCCGTCGGTGAGTCGGAGGGTCAAAGCGCTTGTCCAGGCGCCGATCTCGGCCGTTCCGGCGGCATCGAGCCAGTCGAAGGCGGCGGCCATGCTGACGATGCCCGCCGTATTCGGCGTCCCCTCCCACCCGCGTAGCGCGAAGCGCGGGCCACGACGGTTGCGCGCCCACACCGCCCCGATGCCGGGCAGGGCCAGCATCTTGTGCCCGGAGAACACCACGAAATCCACATCGAGGTCGGCGACCGACACCGGCCGGTGCCCGACGCTCTGCGCGGCGTCGAGACAGATCGGCACGTCGGGCCCCACCGCCTGACGCACCCGGTGCACGTTCATATCGACACCGAAGACGTGATGCACGTGGGTGACGGCGACGAAGCGGGTGCGGTCGGTGACCACCGACGGCAGGGCCCGGTGGTCGTAATCACCGGAGGCCGGGTCGACGGGCATCGCGACGATGCGCACGCGAATACCGCCGCGCGCCAGGTCGTCTCGCATGTCGAGCCAGGGACGCAGATTGGCTTCGTGGTCACCGAACGGGACGATGATCTCGTCGCCGTCGAGGAGCTGATCGGCCAGCCAGTCCTGCGCCACCGCCCGCAATCCGTGACTCGTGCCGCCGACGAACTCCACCGAGGAGCCGGTCGTGGTGTCGCCCAGGGCGATTCGGATCCGCTCGCGGGCACGCTCGATGCGGCCGGTCGTCGCGGTCGCCCACGGATAGGACCCGCGCCCGACGTTGGCATTGCCGGTGGTGAGGAAATCGCCGACCGCGTCGAGCACCGCGGCCGGTTTCTGGGTCGTGGCCGCGCTGTCGAGATAGGCCACGTCGGGATTGCGCGTGAGAATCGGGAACTGGGCGCGTAGTCCGGCCTGCCAGTCGGCCAGCCGGTCGAGAACATCGTCGGTCATGGCTCAGTCCCTGACCAGGGGTGCGCCCGCGTCGCGCCAGGCCACGACACCACCGCGCAGACTCCGCGCGTCCCGGTGCCCCATCCGGGTGAGCAGGGCCGCGTAGCGCGCGGACTTCTCACCGACCGGGCACACGAGCAGCACCGGTGTGCCCGCACCGAACGGCAGCCCGCCGTGGACGAGTTCGTCGAACAGCTCGTCGACGATATTGATCGAGCCTTCGATGTGGACCGCGCTATAGGCGAAGGAACCGCGCAGGTCGACGACCACCGGCCGGTCCCGGGCGATCCACTCACGCGCCTGGTCCACGTCGACGGTCGCCACGGCGGCGATCTCGGCGTCGGTCACCGTGCTCACCGAATTCGGGCGCACCGGTTGCTCGAGCAGATCGGGCCTGCGCTTGCGCACGTAGCTCAGATAGCTCTCCACCCGATCGCACACGATGAACACCGCGGTGCGCCGCTCGGTGAGCTCGGCGTCGACGGCCCGCAGATGACGCAGCGCCCCGAAGTAGGCGGCACCCGCGGTCGGCCCGCCGAGGATCCCGCAGCGGCGGTTGAGGGTGAGCATGCCCTCGATCGCCTCCTGCGAGGTCACCGCGTCGATGGTGTCGTAGTTGTCCGGGTCGAACAGGCCGACTTCGTTGATCTCGTCGATATTGCGGATGCCGGGGATGAAATCGGACTTGTCGGCGACCAACCCGATCACCGATACCGCCGGATTGTGTTCGCGCAGCACCCCTGCCACCCCCGTCGAGGACCCGGCGGTGCCGATGCAGGCGACGAAGATGTCGGGGCCCGCGCCGTCGAGGTCCTTGATGATCTCCGGCGCGGTCCCGGTGCGATGCGCGTCGAGGTTGCGGGTGTTGAAGTACTGATCGGTGTGCAGGTAGCCGCCGCCGTCCTCGGACAGCATCCGGTACATGCGGCTGAGCGGGTCTTCGGTGTCGGTCGGGTCAAGGCATTCGGTCTGGCCCGGCAGCTCCTCGATGCGGGCGCCGAGCAACAGCAGCAGCTCTTTGATCTCGGGCACTTTCATGCGGTTGGTGACGCTCTTGAACGGCAGCCCGTGCATGGCCGCGATCACCGCCAGCGCCTTGGCGGTGTTGCCGCTGGACAACTCGACCACCGCGTCACCCTGTTCCACGGCTCGGGGCAGGCCGTCGCGCACCATGTTCCAGGCCGGACGGTCCTTCACCGAACCGAACGGATTGAGCATCTCCATCTTCGCGTAGAGGTCGATATTGGTGAGCCCGTGCACGGCCGGATCGATCCGGACCAGCGGCGTGTCCCCGATGACGTCGAGAATGCTGTCGTACTTCATGCGCGGTTCCCTTCCACGGGCCAATACTGTTCATCCAGGCACCACGTCCACCCGCCCGCGCCGGGGCGGACCGCGATCGTGCGGGCGACCGGTTGCATCAGCGCGGAATCGGCCGCGAAATCCATGAAGTAGCCCGCCGTGTTCACGAACGCGAGCAGATCCCCCGGCACCGGAGTGCGCGCCAGGGTGACCTTGCGGCGGGTGATGAAGTCGTCTTCGAGACAGAGATTGCCCGTGAGATACACACCGACCGGCTCGCCTGCGCGTTCGGGCAGCAGCACCGGATCCATCAGCACCGCATGGTGTTCGGCACTGATGTCACGGGAATTCGCGGCCACCCGGACCAGAATTTCACCCTCCTCGGTGGTGCGCACCTCCGAGACCAGGGCAAGGGTGAGGCCGCATTGGTCGGTCAGCGAGCGACCGGGTTCGATGTGCAGGTCGTAGAGGTTTTCCAGCAGCAGGGTGGCCAATGTTCGGCCCAGCGAGGGCGACTCGCGGTTCAGCAGTTCGTCCAGGTAGTCCGCACCGGCGAGTTCCCGATGGGCGGGATAGAGGCCGAGGGTGCCGCGCAGCGTGCCCGCCTGCGCGCGCAGGCCGTAACCGTGGCTGTGCCAGGTCATGGCCGGTCGTGTGCCGAGCACCGCGTTGCCCAGTTCGGTGGTGTAGCGGTGCCATTCGGCACGCTCACGCAGGTAGCTCACGCCGAAACCGCCGCCGATATCGATCGCGGTGGGGGTGAATCCCCTGCTCTGGGCTTCCCGCATCGCCAGCAGGCACCCTTCCAGGGCCAGGGCCTTCTCGTCGAGGCCGGTGGTGTCGAGGTGGTAGGCCATGCCACGCAGATCGAGGGCGTCGCGGTGCCCGTCGAGAAGGTCGAGGGCCGAGGGCAGTTCGCGGATGTGCAACCCGAAACGGCTGCGTCTGCTCGCGATCGTCACCCCGGGTGAGTCGAACGCCGACAGCCGGATCATCACCCGCGTTCGTGGCAATCCCGCATCGGTGACCAGCCGGGCCAGCTCGGCGAGTTCCTCGCGGGAGTCGGCGTTGACGACCGCACCCACCCGTGCGGCGAGCCACAGGAATTCCCGGTCCTTGGGACCGGTGGCCATGATGCGGTCGCCGGTGAATCCGCACTCGAGCGCGTGCCGCAGCTCCCCGAGCGAGGCCACGTCGATTCCACACTCCCCCGCCGCCAGCGCGCGGACGATCGCGCTCGACCGGTTCGCCTTGTGCGCGAAGAAGATGTTCCCGCTCAGCCGGTGCGCACGGTACACGGCGCGGTAGCTCGCCGCGTTCTCCTCGAGTTGTTGTGGCACAACCACATTCAGTGGTGATCCGAGCGCGGCCACCAGCTCCGCGAGCCTGCCGGGAGAGTCGAGTACCGCGCGAAGCGACCCACCGATTCGCGGCGTCAAGACCAGGTCCGGTTCCACACTGCCCCCATCCGAGCCACGTTTGTTGACAATGATTTTCGCTAGGACATCATGTCCCCGACCCCTTTCCCACACAAGCCGGCGAGCGTCACTGCGCCACAACAGGTTCGATTTCCAGGGTAGCCACCACCGCCCGCGGGTGACCGGTTTCGCCCGTCCGATATGCGACACTGACCCGATGAGCGATGCCGACGCCGGTGCGGGCAGCTACGTCGAGAAGGGCGAGTTCCGCCGCGACACCAACTACATCACCACACGCATCACCGCCGACGGCCGTGACGGCTACCCCGTCGAACCCGGCCGCTACCGCTTGGTCGCGGCCCGGGCCTGCCCGTGGGCCAACCGCACTTTGATCGTGCGTCGCCTGCTCGGGCTCGAGCCGGTGCTGTCACTCGGCCTGTGCGGGCCCACCCACGACAAACTCAGCTGGACCTTCGACCTCGACCCGGGCGGCGTCGATCCGGTGCTCGGTATCCATCGCCTACGTGACGCCTACCTGGCCCGGTTCCCGGACTACCCGCGCGGGATCACCGTGCCCGCGATGGTCGAGATCGCGACCGGGCAGGTGGTCACCAACGACTACGCCCAGATCACCCTCGACTTCTCCACCGAGTGGAGCGCCTATCACCGGCCGGGCGCGCCCCAGCTGTATCCGGAACCACTGCGCGACGAGATCGACGAGATCAACCGGACAGTGTTCACCGAGATCAACAACGGCGTGTACCGCTGCGGTTTCGCCGGCGCGCAGGACGCCTATGACGCGGCCTACGACCGGCTCTTCGCCGCGCTCGACCAGGTGAGCGAGCGGTTGCGCACCCAGCGCTACCTCGTCGGCGACACCATCACCGAGGCCGACGTGCGGCTGTTCACCACCCTGGCCCGCTTCGATCCGGTCTATCACGGGCACTTCAAGTGCAACCGCACCAAGCTCAGCGAGATGCCGGTGCTGTGGGCCTACGCCCGCGACCTGTTCCAGACACCCGGCTTCGGCGACACCATCGACTTCGGCCAGATCAAGGAGCACTACTACGTGGTGCACCGCGACATCAACCCCACCGGCATCGTCCCGAAGGGCCCGGACCTGTCGAACTGGCTCACCCCGCACCACCGCGAGGAACTCGGCGGCCGCCCCTTCGCCGACGGCACCCCACCGCCCCCACCGCATCCCGGCGAACAGGTACCCGCGATCACGGAGTGACCAGCCCCACCAGTGAAAATGGTTGCGCCTGATTGTCTTTCCGAAACCGGGGTATGCGCTCAGTGGGTCCAACGGACGGCCCACGGTCACCGACGCTGACCGAGCGATCTGTCTGGAAGGAACAACTGTGAGTCTCGCGGACAAGGCGAAGCACAAGGCCGAAGAGCTCATCGGCAAGGCCAAGGAAGCGGCGGGCAAGTCGACCGACGACCGCTACCTCGAGCACGAAGGCAAGACCGATCAGACCAAGGCCAACATCAAGGACGCGGGTGAGAAGGCCAAGGACGCCTTCCGCCACTGACACCTGACACTCCGCGAAACGCCTCGAACCCTTCGGTCCGGGGCGTTTCGTGCTGTCCGGACCGCACGGGTCGGGCATCGTCCTAAGGGAACGTTAGGAACCTCCGTTGTGGCTTCCATGGGGCTGTGACAGCCGACACAGTGGTCTGCGACGGCGCACTGCCGCGCCGATAGAGGAGGTCCAAGGTGACAACGACACAGGTCGGTGGTGAGAAGCGGGTCGTCGCGAATGTCTTGCGCGGCTCGATCGGCAACCTTGTCGAGTGGTACGACTGGTACGTCTACGCCGCGTTCAGCGTGTACTTCGCGAAGGCGTTCTTCCCCGACGGCGACCCGACGGCCCAGTTGCTCTCGACGGCGGCGGTTTTCGCGGTCGGGTTCATCATGCGACCGATCGGCGGGTGGGCGCTTGGCCGCTACGCCGACCGGTTCGGTCGCCGCGCCGCGCTCACCCTGTCGGTCACCGTGATGGCCGCCGGTTCGCTGATGATCGCGCTGACCCCTGGCTTCGCGACCATCGGCATCGCGGCGCCCGTGCTGCTGCTGCTGGCGCGGCTGCTGCAAGGACTCTCCGTCGGCGGCGAATACGCCACCAGCGCCACGTATCTGTCGGAGGTGGCCTCCCCGGGACGGCGCGGCTTCTACTCCAGCTTCCAGTACGTGACCCTGGTCGCCGGCCAGCTCACCGCCCTCGGTGTGCAGATCGTGCTGCAGCAGGTGCTCTCCGCCGAGCAGATGTACAGCTGGGGCTGGCGCATTCCGTTCCTGATCGGCGCGGGCGGCGCCATCGTGGTGATGCTGCTGCGCCGCGGGATGGACGAGTCCGAGTCGTTCGAGGCCGCGACGAAAACCACCGGCGCGGCCCCGAGCAGCTCGCGCGGTTCGCTGCGGGTGCTGCTGCAGTACCCGCGCGAATGCCTGCTGGTCGTCGGCCTGACCATGGGTGGCACCGTGGCCTTCTACACCTACACGACCTACATGCAGAAGTTCATGATCAACACCTCGGGCATCTCCAAGGACACCGTCGCCTGGATCAACTTCGTCGCACTGCTGGTCTTCGTGGTGCTGCAGCCGATCGCTGGCGGACTGTCCGACCGCATCGGGCGCCGCAAGCTGCTCATCTTCTTCGGCGTCGCGGGCACCCTGCTGACGGTGCCGATCATGACCGCACTCGCCCACACCGCCGACCCGCTGGCCGCCTTCGGCCTGATGATGCTCGCGTTGGTGATCGTCACCGGCTACACCTCGATCAACTCGATCGTGAAGGCCGAATTGTTCCCGACCAAGATCCGCGCGCTCGGCGTCGGCCTGCCGTACGCGCTGACCGTCGCCATCTTCGGTGGCACCGCCGAGATGATCGCGTTGGCGCTGAAGAAGGCGGACCTCGAGTCGCTGTACTTCTTCTACGTCGCCGGGTGTATCGGGATCTCGCTGCTCACGTACTACTTCATGCGGGAGACCTCGGCCGAGTCGACCATCGAAGCCGAACGCGAGGTCCACGCCGACCCGGTGGAGCCGGAACGGACGATGGCCGCCGTGCGTGGCTGAGCGTGCGGTACACGCGCCGATCCAGGCCCTGTGGGAGGATCGGCGCGTGCGGCTTGCGGTGGTCGAGGACGACGACGGAGTGGGCGACGCCCTGGTGGAGGCGCTCACCGCACGCGGCTACCGCGCCGAGCGTCTGCGCCGCGGCGCCGACCTGCTCATCGCCCACCGCGACTACGACGCTGTACTCCTCGACCTAGGCCTGCCGGACGCGGACGGACTGCAGGTACTTCGGCACCTGCGCGAGGTGAGCGCCGTGCCGGTGCTGATCCTGACCGCCCGCAGCGACGAACGGTCCATCGTGCGCGGGCTGCGCGGCGGGGCCGACGATTATGTGGTGAAACCACCGCGGATCGCGGAGCTGATGGCCCGGCTCGAGACGGTACTGCGGCGGGCCGCGGCCGTCGCCAATCAGAGCAGAACCGAGGTCGTCACCGGGGATGTGCGCGTCGACCTGCGCGCCCGCACGGTCGAGGTGGGCGGAAGCCCGGTCTCGCTCACCCAGAAGGAATTCGAGCTGGTCGAGGCGCTCGTGGAACGACCGGGTGCGGCGGTGAGCAGGCAGCAGCTGATGGACCGCATCTGGGGCGACGCGTTCGTCGCGGTCTCCCGCTCTCTCGACGTCCACATGACCGGGTTGCGCGCCAAACTGAACCGGCCGGGACTGATCACCACCATTCGCGGCTACGGGTATCGGTGGGGGCAGTGATCACCGGAGGACGCGCGTGCGCCGCCGACTGCTGATCGTCCTCACCGTGTTCGCCGCGCTGGCGGTGCTGGCCTTCGCGGTGCCGCTGTCACTCACCGCCGCCACCAGCCGCACCCAGCAGCTGGTCCTCGGCCGTTCCGGCGACGCCGACCGTTTCGCCACCCTCGCCGACGGGGCCGGTTCCCCCGACGGGGTGCGCGCGCTCGCCGACGAGGTGCACCGCTATCACGAGCTGTACGGCGAGAACGTGCTCGTCGTCGACGCGCGGGGCGCGCCGATCGTGAATGCCGGTGTGGTGGTGACCGATTCGCGCATCAGCGCGGCACTGGCGGCGGCGCGGCGCAACCAGCGCCCGCAGCAGCAGGACCGGCTCACGCCGTGGAGCGCACCGGTCATGCTCGTCGCTCGCCCCGTCGGCACCGGCGTGCAGGTGAACGGGGCCGTCGTGATCGAGGCGTCGACCGCGGCGGCTCGTGCCGCGATCGCCAGGACCTGGGCTGTGATCGCGGTCGGCGGGTTGGGCGCGATGATCGGGTTCATGCTGTTGGCGCTCGTTCTGAGCCGCTGGGTGCTGCGTCCGCTGGCCGCGATGTCGGACGCCGTCGCCGAGCTCACCGCCACCCTGCCCAAACCACGCGGGCGCGCACCGATCACCAGGAACTACGGCGGTCCGCCCGAGGTTCGCGCGCTGGCCGAGTCCGTCGACGCCATGGCCACCGCGGTCGGCGACTCCGCCGACGCGCAACGTCAACTCGTCGCCGATACCGCTCACGCCATGCGTAACCCGCTGGCCGCCTTGATGATTCGATTGGACTCACTCGAGTACGCCGTGCCTGCGACCGCGTCGGCGACCTTTCGCGGTGCTACCGCGGAAGTGGAACGGTTGACCGCGCTGCTGGATGACCTGCTCGAGCTCGCCGTCGCGGAAACACCCGCGTCGTTCGGGACCGCGGCGTCCGAGGAAGCACAGTGCGATCCGGCGCAGGTTGTCGCCGACCGCATCGATGCGTGGGTGTCGGCGTTCCAGGAGTCGGGTATCGAGTTGGCGGCGCTCCCGCGGACGTCCGTCGTCCGGCCGTTGGGTCCGAGAGGTGCGTCCGGTGGGACCGGCGTGGCCGTTGCTCGCGTTTCGTCGTCGGAAGGCGGTGGCGGGATCAGCTCGGCCGCGGCGCACGTTTCACCGCCGGACGACAGCGGCGCGACCAACTCGGCCGCGGCTCGGGTTTCGGTGCCGGGCGGTGGGGAGGTGACCGCGGCGATCAGTTCGGCGGCGCTGGCACAGATTCTCGATGTGGCGCTGAGCAATTCCTGTCGATACGCGGGTGCCGGAGCGCACACTCACGTCACCATCGAGGCCGAGCCTGGCTGGGTGACGGTGTGGGTCGCCGATGACGGGATCGGTGTCGCACCGGAGGAACTCGACAAACTCACCACCCGCTTCTTCCGCGGCACCACGGCTATCCCGGGCGGTACCGGGCTCGGACTCTCGATCGCGCAGGCACTGGCCAGAGCGTACGGTGGCGAACTGGCGGTGGAGGCGGTACGGCCACACGGTCTCGCCGTGGCGATCCGGCTACCGGCGGTGCTTCGATGAGCGGCGCCGTGCTGAGCAGGCACTGTCCGATGCAGGCGGTGACCCGGTGAGCGGCGCGGTGCCGATGACGCGTCGTCGGATGCTCGCGCTGACCGCGCTCGCCTCGGCGGCGCTCTTCGGCTGCGGCACGGGCGACCGGTCGACAGTGCGCTTGGCCTCCGGCGAGGACGGCGGCTTCTATTTCGCCTTCGCCCGGCTGCTGGCAGACGCGGCCGCGAACGAAACCGACCACGTCCGGATCGAGCCGGTGGAAACCGCCGGCTCACAACAGAATCTGCGGATGATCGCCGATGGCGAGGTCGAAACCGCACTGGCACTGGCGGATTCGGTGGGCGACTTCGCCGGTCGGGTACTGGCATTGGGCCGCGTGTACGAGAACTACCTGCAGTTGGCGGTCCACACCGACAGCGGAATCGAGCAGGTGGCCGACCTGCGTGGCCGACGAGTCAACCTAGGTGCGGCCGGTTCGGGTGCCGCACTGACCGGTGCACGTCTCCTGGCCGCGGCAGGCCTCGACCCGACCGTCGATGTGGTGACTGAACATCGTCCCCTGCGTGAGGCCACCCGGGCATTGACCGACGGCGCCATCGACGCCTTGCTGTGGGCAGGCGGCGTACCGACCGCCGCCCTCACCGTGCCCGATCCGATGCGGCTGCTCGACCTCGGCGCGCTGGTCGCACCGATGCGCGCGGAGTACGGCCCCGTCTACGACCACGTCGCCATCCCCGCCGACGCCTATCCGGGTAGTCCCGCGGTCCACACCATCGGCGTCACCAACCTGCTTCTCGCCACCGCTACCCTGCCCGACGAAACCGCCGCCGCCATCGTCGAACTCCTCCTCTGGCACGCCGATGCCCTGGTCCCCGCCGAGGCCGCCGGCACCCAATTCCTCGACGGCCGTTTCCTCATCGGCACCGGTACCGTCCCCCTGCACCCCGCCGCCGCCGAGGTCTACCGCCGCTGGCACGGCTGACCGGCTGCCCCCAGCACGTTGCTCGTGCGGGTTCCCCTACCGCTGCCCGGTACGCCGCACCATCGCACTCAAGTGAGCGAAGCCAGGATTGCCTCGATTCCTCGACAGTCACGACCACCTCTTGCTACAGTCCCAGACAGAAAACTACGGTCGCGTAGAAATACATATACGCGGTGGTAGAAATCTTGTCGGTAGTGGTCGCACGAGTCCACCACCGCATTCACGCAGAGGCGGTCGCGATGGGCTCGAAATCTATACCTGCCAGCGCTACAACGGATTTCGACATGATTGTCTCCTTCTGCCTGGACTGGTGGCGCAACCATCCGCGACGCGCGACAGAGACCGCCGGACGACAGGTCAGCATGGCCTGGCAAGCCACCGCGGAGCTGGTCCGAGCACTGGGCAATCGCCGTTTTCCGCTGGCCGAATTCCTTCGGCAGAGCTCGTTCATGGCAACTGTCTCAGCCACTCCGACACTCCTGGTTGCGATCCCCATCGCCGCGATCGTCTCGATCCAGATCGGCGCGCTGGTCAGCCAAGTCGGGGCCACCACTTTCATCGGTGCCGTCAACGGCCTCGGCATCATCCGGCAGGGCGCCCCACTAGTCACCTCGCTGATGATCGCGGGCGCGGTCGGCTCCTCGATCTGCGCGGATCTGGGATCCCGCACGATCCGGGAGGAGATCGACGCGATGCGGGTGATGGGCGTCGACCCGGTGCGCAGGCTCGTGGCACCACGACTGCTGGCGGCGGTGCTGGTGAGCATGCTGTTGTGCGGGTTCGTCGTGTTCATCGGTTTCGCCACCGGCTACCTGTTCGACATCTTCGTCCAGGACGGCACGCCCGGCTCCTACCTCAGTACGTTCGCCTCGTTCGCCGTCGCCAGCGACCTGCTGGTCGCGCTGGTGAAGGCGTCGGTGTTCGGCGCGCTCACCGCGATCATCGCCTGTGATTGCGGTCTGAACACCCAAGGCGGCCCCGGTGGGGTCGCCGACGCGGTGAACTCCGCGGTGGTCAGTTCGGCGATCGTGCTCTTCGCGGCCAATATCGCGCTCACCCAGATCTACAACACCCTGCTGCCGTCCAAGGTGCTCTGAGATGTCGAATTACACCCCACCCCTGCTGCGTCCGTTCCACGCGGCGAGAACAGCGACAACGCCGGTCGTCGAGGCGAACGTGCGGATGGGCCACCAGGGCGTCGTCTTCGTGCGAGCGCTGATCGCCGTTCCGTTCGTGCTGCGGCACTACCGAAGAGAAGTCACACGGTTGATCATCGATGTCACCTGGGGCAACGGCGCACTGGTCGTCGGCGGAGGCACCGCCGGGGTGATCGTGATCCTGTGCGGTTTCGGGGGCGTCACCGTCGGCATGGAATCGCATACCGCGCTCGATCTGTTGACGATGAGCCCGCTCACCGGCGCGATCTCGGGTTTCGCCACCACCAGGGAGCTGGCCCCGCTACTGGCGACCATCGCGTTCGCCGCCCAGGCGGGTTGCCGATTCACCGCACAGATCGGGTCGATGCGGATCGCCGAGGAGATCGACGCGCTCGAGTCGATGGCCATCCGTCCCCTCCCCTACCTGATCACCACGCGCATGCTGGCCGCCGCCGTCGCGATTCTGCCGCTGTACGCCGTGGGCATGGCCACCGCGTATCTCACCACCAAGATCACCGCGATCTTCCTCGGCGGCAACGGCATCGGCACCTACGACCACTACTTCCACCAGTTCCTCGACCCGGGCGACATCGTCTACTCGGTGCTCAAGGCGGTCGCGTTCGTGCTCGTCGCCACGTTCGTCCAGTGCTACTTCGGCTACATCGCCGCCGGGGGACCGGAAGGCGTCGGCGTCGCGGCCGGACGAGCGATCAAGGTGACGATCATCGTCGTCGTCTTCCTGAATCTGCTTCTCACACTGGCCATCTGGGGCGTCGACTCCGGTATCCGGATCTCGGGATAGGGGAAACGACATGTATCCGGATCCCAGTGGGCGCGGGTGGTCTCGTCGGCGACTCGGCGCGGCCGGGGTGGCGATGACGCTGAGCCTGTCCGGGGTGGTCACGTTGCTCGGGCTGCGCTACAGCGGACACTTCGAGGACACCGTCGCGGTGACCGCCCTCATGACGAGCACCGGCGACGGATTGCCCGCTCGCGCCGACGTGCGCTTTCGCGGACTGCTGGTCGGCTCGGTGTCCGCGGCGGAGATCGCCGAGCAGGGTCTTCGGCAACGCGTGGACCTGGCGCTGGAACCGGGTGCCGCCGCCGGGATCCCGGCCACGGTGACGGCGCGGGTCGTTCCCGCCAATATCTTCGGCGTCACAGCGATCGAGCTCGTGGACAACGGGCCGGCCACCACTCCCTTGCACGCCGGAGCGGTGATCGAGCAGGACACCGGTCGGGCCACGGTGGCGCTGCAGACGACGCTGACCACCCTGCGCGATGTGCTCGACCGCGTGCAGCCCGCCACGCTTGCCCGGGTGCTCGCCACACTGGCCGAAGCGCTCGACGGTGACGCCCGGCTGCCCGGTTCGACGATCGAACGCCTCGACCGGTGGATCACCGAGGTACGCGCCCTGCCCGGAATAGGTGAGCTGCTCGGGAACCTCGGAGCAGCCACTGCCGCGGTGAACCAGTCGGCGCCCGAACTCGCCGACGCCCTCGGCAGGTCGGTCCAGACGGCGCAGACCATCACCGCGCGCCGCGCTCAGGTCATCGAACTACTCGCCTCGGCGGAGGCGGCAACCGCCGCCACCCAGGCGCTCTTCGCGCGCAACCCCGATGCGGGCAAGGAACTCGTGGTCGGACTGGACGCGACCTTCGGTGCCCTCGCCGCCGATCCGGCGGCGATGACCGAAACGGTTACCGCGCTCGGTGATTCGCTCAGCCGCCTCGCCACGGTGTTCCACTGGGGTCCCAGCAAACAGATGCAGTGGGACATCACCGTCTCGTTCACACCGTTCCGCCAGTACACCGCTGCCGACTGCCCCCGCTACGGCAGCCAGGCGGGTCCGCGATGCGACACCGCGACGATTCCTGATTCTCCTGCGGCACAGATCTTTCCACCGCAGCTGCGGCCCGGCCACCTACCCGCCGCCGGACCCGCACCCAGCCCGGTGGTGCCCGGCCTCCCGGCCTTGCCGCCCGTTCCCGGACTGTCGCTGCCCGGTGCGGCGATTCCCGGCCTCACCGCACCGCCCGGTTCCCCGCCGCCCGCCGGACCGATCTCCCTCACCGGACCCGCCGCGGTGGCCGGGTTCCTGGGCGCACGCCCGAACACCACACAGTTGCTTCTGCTCGGCTCCGCGCTCACCGGCGCGACCGTCACAGTCACACCGAAGCCTTCGGAAGGACACTGAGATGCGCCAGCGCACAACCCATCTCGGGCTCGCTGTTTTCGTGACCCTCTCCCTGATCGCGACCTTCACGATCTGGTCGACATTGCAGCGCTCGGTCCCCGGTGACACCCACCGCTACAGTGCGACCTTCACCGATGTGCTCGGTTTACGTACCGGCGACGACGTGCGGATCGCCGGTGTGCGGATCGGCCGGGTGGACGCGATCGACCTGGTCGACCGCAAGCACGCCAGGGTGACCTTGTCCGTGCGATCGCGGCAACAGCTGAGCACCACCACGAAGGCGCTGATCCGCTATCAGAATTTGATCGGCCAGCGCTATGTGGCACTGACTCCGGGGGAATCGCCGGGCGAACCGCTGCCCGCCGGTGGCTCGATCCCCTTGGAGCGCACCGAATCCTCCTTCGACGTCTCGGCCATGCTGTCGGGCTTCGAACCGTTGTTCAGCCTGCTGCAACCCGACGACGTGAACTCGCTGTCGGAAACCCTCGTGCAGGCACTGCAAGGCGACGGCGTGTCGTTGTCGGCGTTGATCACCCAGGCCGCCGCACTGGCAACCACCTTCTCCGAGCGCGACGAGATCCTCGGCGCGGTGATCAGCAACCTCAGCGATGTCATCACCAGCCTGGCCCATCGCAGCGGCGAGCTGGAAACGTTGATCGCCCAGTCGCGCGCTCTGGTCACCGGGCTCTACGAACAGGGCGCGGTGCTCAGCGGGGCGGTCACCGGGATCGCCGAATCGACGACGAAACTCACCGATCTCATCGCTCGCGTCGCCCCGGGAATGGCGCAGGCACAGCGACAGGCCGTCGCGGGCGTGGATCTGCTGCTCACCAATGGCGCCCGCTTGGACCAGGCGGCCGTAGAACTACCGCTGATCATGTCCGGGCTCGCCCGGATCAGCGGCAACGGCACCTACGTCAACACCTATGTCTGCAACCTCGATGTCTCGCTGTGGGGCGTGCTGTTCCCCCGCGGCGTGCTCTCCCAGGTCGGCGGCAACGCGCACTCGGAGGTCTGTCGATGATCGGACTCCTGTTCCAGCTGATCCGGACGACCCTGGTCGACGCGTTCCGCAACCGGAACTTCTCGCTCGGCATCGTGGCCGGGGTGACGGTGGCAGCGGTGGTCCTCGGATCCGGGCTGCTGTCTCGTGCGCACCTCGGCGAGGCGACCCTGCGGGCCGAATTCGCCCAGGCGGCCGGTCTTCGCACCGGCAACAGCGTCGATGTGGCCGGAATCGAAGTCGGCACGGTCACTTCGGTACGACTGGAACGCGACCGGGTGCTGGTCACGATGAGCGTGCGCCCCGACCTCGGCCTCGGCCACGACGCCGAGGCGGCGATCAAGATGTCGACCATTCTCGGGAAGATGCACGTCGAGCTCGACCCGGGCACCGACGGCGAGCTGCCCGATGACCGTATCCCGTTGTCGGCCACCACCGTTCCCTACAACCTGGCCAAGGTCGTGAACGACCCGACCTACCGCAACTCCTTCGAGCACCTCGAACGGCTCGACCCGAACGCGTTGCGCGCGAGCCTGGACACGATCGCCACCCAGCTGGGCGATTCACCGCACCTCACCGCGCAGGCACTCGACAGCGTCGGCGCGCTGGCCCGGGTGATCGCCTCCCGGCGCGACGAGGTGGACCAACTGCTGAACAGCATGGACCAGGTGTCGGGTCTGATCGCCGACAACCAGAACAGCGTGCTCGCGCTGCTCACCAAAGGCGAGGCGATCGGTGCCGCCGTCAGCCGCCGCCGCGACCTGATCGCAGACCTGCTCGACAACATCGCCGCCGCGTCGAAGATCCTGCAGGACATGGGCGTCGAGGACGGCGGCAGACTCGGCCCGCTCATCCACAGTCTGAACACGATGTCACAGGGCTTGGAAAAGAATCGCGACCACCTCGCCGCGCTGTATCAGGTGATGCCGGTGGCCGTTCGCCAATTCAACAACACGTTCGCGCAGGGACCCTACGGCGACATCTACCTGCCGTGGCTGTTCCCGGACAACTGGCTGTGCCTGGCCGGCGCCGTCGAAGGGTGCAAGTAGATGCGAAGACTGTTCCGATGCCTCGCGCTGGTGATCACTACCGGGATCGGTGCGGGCTGTTCCTCGATTCCGGTGTCGCTACAGCCGGACGCCGTCCACCTCACCGCCGACTTCGAAAGCACCGCGGGCTTGTTCGTCGGCAACGACGTAGCGGTCCTCGGTGTCCCGGTCGGACGGGTCGACGCGATCGCGCCCAAGGGGGCGTTCGTCGAAGTCGCGATGACCATCGAGCCAGGCGTCGAACTGCCCGCCGACGTCAAGGCGGCGTTGGTCTCCCCGCAGCTCATCACCAACCGCCACGTCGAGTTGACCCCGGCGGGGACCGGCGGTGGACCGCCCCTGGCCGACGGCGCCCACATTCCGCTGGCCAGGACGAGGACACCGGTCGAACTCGACCGTATCCTGCGCAATTTCGAACAGCTCGGCGAAGCGTTGAAGGGCGACAACGCGAACGGCCCGATGGCCAGCCGGGTGTTGTTCCCGATGCTCGACGGCAACGGAGACCGGATCCGCGAGACCCTCGACGCGCTGGCGACCACCTTCGACGTGTCGCTGGCCAACAGCGACCAGATCTCGCGCACCATCGTCGAACTCAACGACCTCACCACGATGATCGCCGGAAACGACCAGACCGTGCGGGATTTCAGCGGTCGGCTCACCGAACTCGTCACGCTGCTCGAGGAACAGGCTCCAGGTTTGGCGGCGGTCCTCACCCAGGTGAACGATTTCATCGCCAACACCTCCACCGTCCTGGCCGACAACCACACCCCGCTCACCGACGCGGTGAACCGCCTGGTCGCCATCACCGGCCAGATGCGGGACAACGCACGCGGACTGACCGAGATCATCGACGTGACGCCCCTGATGGCCGACAATTTCGCGCGCGCCGTCAACCCGGACCAGCGGGCCCTGCGGTTGCACCTGCTCACCGACAAGTCCGTGCTCGACAGCGAAGCTCTCGCGCTGCTGTGCGCCCGGTTGGCCCTGCGCTCCGACGGCTGCCGGACCGGCAAACTGATGGACTTCGGACCGGACTTCGGTCTGACCGCCGCACTGCTGGGGCTCACCGCATGAGCCGGACCGCCCGCTTCACGGCCGCCGCGCTCACCGCCCTCGGCGTTTCCTCGTGCACGGTCACCGTCGACGACGTCCCGCTGCCCCGTCCCGGCGTCGACGGGCCCTCCTACCGGTTGCACGCGGTCTTCGACGACGCGCTCAACCTGCCCGAGCGCGCACGGGTCAAGATCGGTGGCACCGACGTCGGCGTGGTGACCGGGATCGAGACGACGAACTTCCGCGCCGAGGTCGAACTCGAACTGCGCCGCGATATCGCGTTACCGCGCGGCACCCGTGCGGAATTGCGACAACCTACTCCCCTGGGCGATCTCCATGTCGCCATCGTGTTGCCGCAGCACCGTCCCGGCAACTCGCTGCTCACCGACGGTGATGTCATCGACCGCGACCACACGTCGGCGGGCGCCTCGGTGGAGGAGCTGATGACCGCGATGTCGCTGCTGCTCGACGGCGGCGCGATGAATCAAGTCGCGCGCATCACCTCCGAGCTCGACGCCATCGTCGGCGGGCGAGGCCCGCAGTTGTCGCATCTGCTCACCGAACTCACCGCGACGCTCGCCGCGCTGAATCAACGTACCGCGCAGCTCGATTCGGTTCTGCACGGTCTCCACGGGCTCACCACCACCCTGCGGGCGCGCAAGGCCGAACTCGGCCGGGCCGCCGACACCTTCCCGGAACTGATCGGGGTGATCGGCGAGAACAACCGCGCCATCACCGATCTCACGACGAAGGTGTCGACGGTGACCGCCGCGCTCGGCGATTTCACCTCGACCACCGGCCCACAGTTTCTGAGCCTGTTCGACAGCGTGCAGGAGTTGATGAGCGGCTTCACCCGAATGGGGGACGACCTGGCCACCACCTTGGACCAGCTCAACACGGTGGCCCCGGTGGCGCGGGCTTCGATGCGCGGGTCGAGTCTCGCCGTGGCGGCCCGCATCTCGTACCTCGACGTCGGCGCCCTCACCGACACCGAGGGCAGCCGATTGCCGGACGGCACCGACGTCACCGCCTTCGTCGGCAGCCTCGCCCAGGTGCTCGCGCGGGTGCTCGGCCGCTTGCAAGGGGGTCACCGATGATCGGGTGGACCGCCACTGTCGTCGTCCGGCTGGCCCGCTGGGCGCACGACCACAGGATCGCGGGAGCTGTGCTCGGCATGGTCGCCATGCTGGTGGTGGGCTCGGGCTACATCGCCATCGATGTGATCGGTGTGCGGCCGCTGCACACCACCTACACCGTGCTCGTCCAGCTCGACAGCTCCGGCGGACTGCTCCCCCACAGCAACGTCACGGTGCGCGGTGTCGAGGTCGGGTCGGTGCGCGCGATCCGCATCGACGGGTCGGGCATCCTCGCTGAGACCGAAATCGACAGTGCCACACAAATTCCCGTCGGCACGCCCGTGGCGGTGAGTCGCCTGTCGGCGGCAGGCGAACAGTACCTCGATTTCCGGCCTGTCACCGGTGAGGCGCCCTACCTCGCCGACGGGGCGACCGTGCCCGCCGACCAGGTGAGCACGCCGGTGACGATCGACTCGTTCCTGGACAACACCGGTGCCCTCATCGCCGGGATGAATCCGGACCGGCTCACCGCGATCGTCGACGAACTCGACCGCGCGCTGCGTGGCGGCCCCGAGGTGCTGCGCAGTGTGATCAGTGGCCTGAGCCAGGCGACGGCCGGACTCGCCGGGCTGCTGCCCCAGACCACCGAACTGATCCGCAATCTGAGCGTCATCGCTGCCACCACCGCACACGCCCAGCCCGACCTGGCCACTCTGGTGCGGGGTTCGAGCACGCTGTTCGACCAGATGAACGCCGCCGACCACGAAGTTCGCGAACTACTCGACCAGGGGCCGGGCCGGCTCGCGACGCTCGACGGTGTTCTCACCGAGACCGGTGACCCGCTGACCGGTCTGGTCACCAATTTCGTCGCCATCACCCGCGCGGCCCGCCTGCGCACACCGGCCATGACGGCATTGTTCCCCTCCTTGCGCACCGCGGTGATAGCACTAGGAATCCCCGCCCACGACAACGCCTTTCACACCATGGCCGACATCTGGCCGCGCCCCACCTGTGAGTACGAGACCGTCCCGGTCTCCCCGACCCAGGTCTCCGACGGCCGCACCCGCCTCTACAACTACTGCGTCACCGACCACCCCGAACTGCAGATCCGCGGGTCGGCGAACGCGCCGCGCCCCGCCGGGCCCGACAACGGTTCGGGCCCGCCACCCGGAGTCACCGGCGACGAGTTGTCCGTCCCCTTGCCCGCCAACTGACTCCTACCCACGCAGAGGAATCCTCGTATGACAACCGAACCCGACAAACCACCCACCGACGACCCTGATTCCGAAAGCCCCGGGCCGCCGGCCGGACCCCGGCGAAGCGCCTTGCGCCGCGTCCTGTTTCCGGCAGCCGCGCTCACCACGATCGGCGCCGTCGCGATCGCGACGTTCCTCGCCGTGGACAACCACCGCATCCGTGCACGCGAGCAGGCCCGCGACGCCGCCCTCCAGGCCGCCTGTGCCTACGCCCCCACCCTGGCCAGCTACGACGCCAAGGACCTCGACACCTATTTCGCCGCGGTGCTGGCAGGGGCCACCGGCGCCTGGCGCACCGAATTCGACGCCACCAGCAAGGATCTGCGTGAGGTGCTCGTGCAGGGTCAGGTCGTCTCCACCGTCGGCAACGTCACCTGCGCCATCGAGTCCGCCGACGAGACCACCGCGCGGGCCGTGGCCGTCATCAATCAGACCATCACCAGCCTCGGCACCCGAGGCACGCCCGCTCCCGGCCAGCTCTCGGTGAACATGTCGCTGCGCAGGGACACCGACCGCTGGCTGGTCAGCGAACTCAGTACTCCGTTGCTCACACGATGAAGGAGGGCCACATGGGCTCTTTGCGAACCTGGTTCTCACTGCCCGAGGTGGAACCGGCCGAGGACTACGGCTTCTTCGGACCCGAATCCGTCGCATGGCGGGTATGGAGTTACCCGACCGGATTGACGATCGGTTTCCAACGCGCGGTCGTCATCGAGGAACTCGATCCGAACCTCATCGCGGCTGTCGATGCGACCAGCGCGATCTATACGCGCCCGCGCACTCGTTACGACCGCACGCTGCGCTATTTCGCCATGGTGATGTTCGCCGACAGCCGGTCGACGGTGAGCGCGGCCGATATTCTGGTCAAGATCCACTCCAAGGCTGTCGGGATCGATCCGGTGACCGGTCGGCACTACGACGCCAACGATCCGGATTCGCAATTGTGGATCCATCTGACCGCATGGCATTCGCTCCTGATCGCCTACGAGAAGTACGGCCCCGGGCGGCTCAGCGCGGCGGACGAATCGCGGTATTGGCACGAGTGCGCCCGTGCCGCGGAACTGCAGACCTGTGACCCGGCCGATATTCCCCGCACCCGCGAGGGCGTCGCCCAGTATTTCGACCGAATGCGCCCGCAGCTGATCGGATCCGACATCGCGAAGAAGGCGATGAATCACCTGCTCGACGCCGAGGTGATGCTGCCGCCGATGCCGCTGGTACTGCGTCCGATGTTCAAGCTCGTGGCGGCTTTCCTGCGACGCGGCACGCTGGCGACGATGCCGCGGTGGATGCGGGAGATGGCGGACCTGCCCACCGGACGGGTTCTCGACGCACTCGTGGTGCCATGGCTCAGCGCGGCGATGACCCTGGTCAGCTTCAACGCCCGGCTCGAACTGCTTCTGCTGCGACTGATCTCGCCGACGACGGTGCCGGTTGCGGGGCCGGTCCTGCTCGGCATAGCGCCGAAGAACCCGGTGACGACCACACCGCGGCAAGCACAGCGAAAATACGGATACGACATCCCCGCTCGAGCCCATCACGCACTCCGCCGCAAGCAGCGCGATCGCGTGTTGAGCAGAGGACTCCCGCCCTCGGATGAGGGACTCATCGAATCCCAGCCGATCCTCGGCGACATGGCCTGAACGAAGGAGAGATCACTCGTGCTCACGAAACTCATGGAACGCCGGCTCAGCATCCGCCAGATGATGTACCTCGCCCTCGCGGGCGGCATCCCCTATGTCGCGATCGGGCTGGTGTGGTTGCTCGCGCATCGAGATCACCTCGGCGAGCTGTCCGGGCTGGACCGATTCTTCTCGATCCTCGGCCAGGTGATCGCCTGGCCGGTACTGCTCGTCGCCGACGTCGACCTGCGGTAGAAATCCGCGACATCTGCTCACCAGGGGCGCTGGTGAGCAGATCACCGCGAGTCCGCGCCGGGCTCCTGCGGCAGTGTCCGCACCATGGAACGGACCGTGGCGCGCAGCCGTTCGGGCGGAAAACGTTGCGGGTCGGACAGCACCATCCTGCCCAGCACCTCCGTGAAACCGAGCATGACGTGGGCGATCAGTTCCACATCGGCATCGTGGGGTCCGCCGCGCACGGCGAAACCGGCGTTCAGCAGGTCCACACATTGGTCGAGCAATTTGTCGCGGGCGGCACCGAGCAATTCCCGGTAATCGGCCGGTGCGCCGTCGCTGTGCATGAGAATCAGGCGCCAGCGCGTCGGCGCCGCGGCCACCGATTCGAGAAAAGCCATCACCGCCCCGACATACTCGCGGTCGGGATCGGAGCCACGCAGATCACCCGGCATCGCCGCGAAAACCTGCGCCATTCCACGCGAGTGCTCCCGGTGCAGCAGGTGGGCAACCAGCTCCGGCGCCGTCGGAAACATCGCGTACAGCACCGGTTTGGCGACGCCCGCTTCCTTGGCGACCGCCTGCATGGTCAGATTCGCGATACCCTCGCTGCCGACCACCCGCAACGCGGCGTCGAGCAGTTGCGTTCGACGCTCGTCCGGCGGCAGCCGAGGGCCGTTGCGGCGCTTCGGACGAACCTCGGATCTGCTGTCGGCACTCACCAGACCATCATCCCCCACGCACAGTCGCGCGCGGCGTCAGCGCGCTGCCGGTACCGCGGCCGCGAGCTGGTTGCCGACGTCCAGGGCCAGGCCGAAGATGTCGGCCGCAAGTGTGCGGCCCTGACACACGGCGATGGTGCAGCCCGCGTAGGCGCCGGTGCCGAGCAGGATCGCCGACAGGTTCTGCGCGTCGAGCAGCAGCGCGCGTTCCTCCGGGGTCGCGCCCGTCCGATGGATCGGGTCCGGCGCGATGTTCGGGTCGTCGAGGGGTTCCGGCTGGTTCTCGATGGCGGCGACGATCCGGTGGAACAGCATTCGGTTGTCGGGATTGCTTGTGCCGGTGAGGAATCCGGTAAGGTTGTTCGGATCGATGGTCGCGGGTACGCCGAGCCGGACGATCACCAGGTCACGGCTGGGAATCACCACGGCCAACTGGCCGAGGGCACCGGAGAAGGCGATCGCGTCGTGCGGGAGACCGGGGAACAGGCGATGGTTGTAGTGGGCGGGCACCGGCACGTTCACCCCACGGAAGGTCTCCCCCGCGTTCAGCCACAACAAGAAGCCGTACCCGCCGTTGGCTTCGGTCGGCGTGGCGGCCTGGCGGAGGTAGTCGGCGTCGATCAATCGGTTGCCCGCCCATTCGCCCTGTTGCAGAACGAGCCGGGCGATCCGGGCCAGGTCGGCGGGGCGCATGGCCAGACCACCGGCGACGGCGGTCGTGGCGTCGCGATCACGCAGCCACACCCAGTGATCGCGGGGAATGCCCAACGGGCCCATCAGTTCTCGCTGCACGAAGTCCTGATAGTCCAGGCCGGTGGTGATCTCGATGATGCGTGGAAGCAGGCCGAGCACCGCCTGCGCGTACTGGAAGGTGGTGCCCGGTTCGTAGTCGATCGGGGCGGCCAGGATTCGGTCGACGGTGCTGGTGGCGATCGACGCGACGTCGGCTGGCCAGGAGAAGTGCAGGCCGGTGGTCTGGGTGAGGACCTGGCGCACCGTGATCCGCGCGTGCGCGGGGTCGGCCGTGGGGAAGAACCGGCCGATCGGGTCGTCGAGCCCGAAGTGACCGAGAGTCACCGCGCGGCCGACCGCGACGGCGGTGACCCCTTTGCTCGCGCTGAACAGCGGCATCGGCAGGTCACCGGTCGGCGCGTGGTCGGCCACCAGGCAGCCGTGCCGGTAGACCTGGATGGCGTGGGCCTTCGCACCGATGCCGAAATCGATCGCGGCGGCCAGCGCGGCCTCGTCCATGCCGACCTCGGCGGCCGCGCGCCGTTCGGGTGCGGCACCGGGCGCGGCCTCGACGCACCGGGTCTGTGCGTGCACGGCCGGTGGCTGGATCACCGCGGGACTCAGCGCGAGCGCGGCTGTGAGCACAACCGTGCCCAATCGGGGCGACATGAACAAGACCTCCAGGGGTGACGCGGCCCGCAGGCCTGCCGTCGATCGATGGGTCAGACCCGGGCGGCGACGAAGGCCGCGGCCTCGCCGGCGTACCGCTGGTACTGCAGGTGGACGTTCCAGTCCGTGCCCTGTGGGTCACACACCGGGTCGTTGTCGTTGCACACATCGTAGGTGCGATCGGCGTACAGGCCGGTGACCTCACGGCCCATCCCGCGAATAGGGTTGCCGAACAACAGGATCGCCGCGATCCTCGGCGCCAGCTCGACGGGCAGGGTGGCCACGATCGGCCCGCCGACCCGCGCGCCCTCGCTACTGACCCCGATCGAGTTGTCCACCACGTTGGCGCCCTGGGAGTAGCCGACGAGCACGAACTTCTGGTCCGGGCAGGCCGCCGCCCGTTCGACCACATGATCGACCAGGTCGCGGTTGCCGGCCTGCACGGACGCGGGCTGTTCGTGGCTCGCCGGATACTGCACCCGATAGGCGTTCGTCGATCGCGCCAGGGCGTCGTCGATGGCCGCGAACACCGGGTTGCCGACCACGGTGCCCAGTTTGTACCGGCTCCACACCCCACCGGGTTCGTTGGTCCCGCGGGCTGCGACGACGTGGACGTCGACACAGCCCGCCGCCTGGGCGGAGGCGGGCGCGGCCACGCCGGTGACGGTGCCCGCCAGTACGGCGGCGGAAAGTACCAAGCCCACGCGGGCGCGGATTTCGATCACGGTTCGTCCTTCGCATCGGTCGTCGATGGCCGCGAGCGTATGCGGGCAGACCGGGGCCGATCGGCGCACGGCACGCGCTTTTGGCACGGTTCACACCGAATACGACGATCGAGCCGCCGTTCGCTCACCGATTCCCAGGACCGGCGGTTCAGCTGCAGCAGTTGGGGTCGAGCACCGTGCACAGCGCCGACAGCGCCTCGCGGCGCGCCCGGTGGAAGGTGTTCATCCCGCGCCGCTCGGATTCGACGAGACCGGCTTTGCGCAGCTGCCCGAGATGGTGCGAGACGGTCGACTCGCTCAGCTCGACGGCGCCGGCCAGGTCACCGCCATTGCTCTCCCCTGCCGGAGTGGTGAGCAGCAATGACAGTAGTTTCACCCGGACCGGGTCGGCGATGGCCTTGAGCCGCAACGCCACCTCCAGCGCGGCGGCATCGTCGACCGGCGCCGCCGCCACGGGTGCGCAGCAGACGGGAGCGGACATATCGATCACGGGTAGCGCCTTGGGCATGTCGACGACTCTACGCTCGGTATTGACATATGTCGAAAAGGTGAGCAGACTCGAGCTCGCAAGTTCTTCGACATATGTCTCACAAGTGGAGGTTCGATCATGTCCCGAATTCAACTGGCCCTCAATGTCGACGATCTCGACCAGGCCGTGCGTTTCTACTCGACCCTGTTCGCCACCGAGCCGGCCAAGCGCAAGCCCGGCTACGCCAACTTCGCCGTCACCGATCCGCCGCTCAAGCTGGTGCTGATCGAGAACGCGGGCAAGGGCGGCAGCCTCAACCATCTCGGCGTGGAGGTCGAGTCGTCCGAGCAGGTCCACGGCGAGATCGCGCGCCTGTCGCAGGCGGGGCTGTTCACCGAGGAGCAGATCGCGACGACCTGTTGCTTCGCCACCCAGGACAAGGTGTGGGTGAGCGCGCCCGACGCGGAGCGATGGGAGGTCTACACCGTGTTGGCCGACAGCGAAACCTTCGGTAGCGCACCGCAACTCGTCGACGTGGAGCAGGGCGACGCATGCTGCGGCACCGCAGCGGAGGCCGAGGCGGAAGGCGCCTGCTGCGGCACCGACGCCAAGCAGGAGGCGGTGGCGTCGGGCGCGAGTTGCTGCCGCTGAACGAGCCGTTTGACGCGCCCGAAAGAGTGAGTGTACAGTCACTCACATGAGCAAGAGCGGAGCAACACTCTCCCGATCCGACATCCGCCGCGACGCCGTGGTCGATGCCGCGATCGTCGAGTTCGCTCGCACCGGCTACCACGGCACCCCGATCAGCACGGTCGCGGCGACGGCACAGATCTCCCCTGCCTATGTATTCAAGCTGTTCCCCGGCAAGGTCGCCCTGTTCGTCGCCGCGCTCGAGCGGTGCTTCGACCGGATCGCGGCGGCCATGTCGGCCGGTGCGGCACAGTCGGCCGGCGACAGCCCCGAGCAGATCCTCTACGACATGGGCGGCGCCTATGCGCAGTTGATCAGCGATCGGAGCCTGCTCATGCTGCAGGTCCACGCCCAATCGGTGGCCGAGGTCCCCGAGATCGGCGCGGCGATGCGCGCCGGGCTCGCCCGGATCACCGAACTCGCCAAACACCGCTCCGGCGCCGCGGACGAGCACGTCCAGCGGTTCATCGCCTTCGGTCAGCTCTGCCACCTCATCACCACTCTCGGCCTCGACGGTGACGACAGCCCGTGGGCGACCATCGTCACCGCGGGCATCCGGCACCCGGACGCCGGCTGACCAACCGATGCCCCCTCGCGGGGCATTTTTTCGACCCATCGAGTGATTGACCAGTCACACACTAGGAGAATCATGTCTGTCATCGCCACCGAAATCGTCCTGCCCGATCGGGTCGAGCCCGATGGTCTGCTGGTGACCCGGCGTCCGTTGCCCGCCCCCGGTCCCGGCCAGGCCGTGATCGCGGTCGCGGCGAGCGGCGTGTCGTTCGCCGAGCAGCAGATGCGGCGCGGCAAGTACTACGACCAGCCACCTTTCCCCTTCGTTCCCGGCTACGACCTGGTCGGTACCGTCCTCGCGGTCGGTGCCGGTGTCGACTCCGACATGGTCGGCAGGCGGGTGGCCGCGCTGACCAAGATCGGCGGGTGGAGCAGTCACGCCGTGCTCGATGCCGCCGATCTCGTCGCGGTGCCCGACGGGCTCGCTGCCGATGCGGCGGAAACCTTTGTCGTCAACGGCATCACGGCCTGGCAGATGTTGTTCCGCGTCGCGAAGGTGCGCACCGGGCAGACCGTGCTGGTGCACGGCGCCAACGGGGGCGTCGGCTCGACCTTGGTGCAGCTGGCCCGGGCCGAGGGTATTCAAGTCATCGGCACGTCCTCGGCGCGTCATGCCGAGGCGGTGCGTGCGCTCGGCGCCACCTGGGTGGACTATCGCGGCGATGTGGGGCAGCAGGTCCGGGCGCTGACACCCGGTGGCGTGGACGCGGTGTTCGACCACATCGGTGGCCCCGGGATCGCGGATTCGTTCGCACTGCTCGCGCCCGGTGGCACCCTGGTGTCCTACGGGACCGCGTCGACCAAGGACGACGAGGGTAATTCGCGGCTTCCGGTCCTGCGGTTGCTCGCCCGGTTGCTGGTATGGAACGCGTTGCCCAACAAGCGCAATGCGCATTTCTTCGATCTGTGGGCGGGCAAGCGCGATCTGCCGCGTTTCCGTGCCCGTATCGCCGAGGACCTGTCGGCCGTTTTCGATCTCGCCGCGCGCGGTGTGCTGGCAGCGCAGATCGGTGCGCGCGTGCCGCTGTCGGAGGCCGGGCGAGCGATGCGGCTCGCCGAATCTCGCACCGTCGTCGGCAAAGTCGTCCTGGTCGCCGACACCGAGTCCTGAAATCCCCCACTGATCCTGGAGAAATCGCGATGTCCGCTTTGCGTGTTCTGCTCGACAACCGTCCGTCCTACCTCAGTTTCGGTGCCGCGTGGCTGCTCGGGCACGGCGCTTACGCCGTGTCCCACGGTGATTCACCGCTCGTGCGGCTGCCCGCCGCGGTGCCGGGCGCACTGTTGGTCGGCGGCCTGCTGATCGCGATGGTGGTGACCAGTGTGGTCACGATGCGCGCCAAGCGCGGCGCCACCGGGGCCGAGGCGGTGGTCGGCAATCTGCTCGCCGCGTCGTGGCTGGTGGGCTTCGGAGCGCTGTTCTTCGTCATCACGGCGCTGAGTTCGGCGCTGGCCGACGACAATGTGCGAATGCTGTTGTGGCCCACCGGGTCCGGACTCGTGGTCGGCCTGCTGTACCTCGCCGGTGGCGCCGCTTACCGTGACGTGCTGCAGTACGCGCTCGGCGCGTGGCTGGCGTTGACGTCCTCGGCGGCGCTGTTCCTGACTGGTGCGAGCCCGTACTGGGTGCTGGCGCTGGCCGGTGGTGGCAGTTACCTCGTCGCGGCCGCACTCGAACCCCGTCGCCGCGCGGTCGCTGCCTGAATCGGCGTCCGGCCGTCGTCGAGCCCGGCTCGGCGGCGGTTCGCCGCGTTTCCCTTCCCCTTCTCACTGTATACACGATCGCGGCCGCTCATGAGACATCGAAATGTGGTCCATAATCGCTCGCGTACTGCTGAAATCGCAGGTGAGGAGTGGTTATGGGTGTTGTTCTCGAGTTCGGGCAGATCGACCGGTCGCAGGTGGGAATCGTCGGGGGCAAGGGCGCGAACCTGGGTGAGCTGGCGCGCATCGAGGGGGTGCGGGTGCCCGACGGGTTCTGTGTGACGACCGAGGCGTTCGATCGGACGCTGGCAGGCGCGTCGGCGGTCCGGGAACGGATCGGCGGACTGGCGGCCCTCTCCCCCGACGACCGGGTGGGGATCGCCGCGGCGAGTGCGGCGATCCGCGGGGCTGTAGAGGAACTGCCGGTGCCCGAGGACGTGGCGGCCGAGATCGTCGCCGCGCATGCCCGGCTCGGCACCGACGCCGCGTACGCGGTGCGTTCCAGCGCCACGGCCGAGGATCTGCCGACCGCGTCGTTCGCCGGCCAGCAGGACACCTACCTGAATGTGATCGGCGCGGCGGAGGTGCTCGACCATGTCCGCCGGTGCTGGGCGTCGCTGTTCACCGACCGGGCGGTGACCTACCGCCTGCGAAACGGGTTCGACAGCAGCATGATCCGGATGGCGGTCGTGGTGCAGCGGATGGTGTTTCCACGTGCGTCGGGCATTCTCATGACGGCCGACCCGGTGACGTCGGATCGGACCGTTGTCTCCATCGACGCCGGTTTCGGTCTCGGTGAGGCACTGGTGTCCGGTCTGGTGAACGCCGATGTGTACAAGGTGCGCGACGGGGAGGTCAGCAAAACCATCGCCACCAAGAAGATCGCCGTCGAACCGCTGGGTGCGGGCGGTACCGAGGTGCGCGACATCGACGAGGATCGCCGCAACGAACCGGTGCTCTCGGATTCCGAGGTGCTGCGACTGGCCGAATTGGGCCGGCGGATCGAGGCGCATTTCGGCTCGCCGCAGGACATCGAGTGGTGTCTCGACGACGAGATCCGGCTCGTGCAGAGCAGACCGATCACCACCCTGTTCCCGATCCCCGAGGCGGCCGACGACGCCCACCGCGTGTACGTGTCGGTCGGTCATCAGCAGATGATGACCGACGCCATGAAGCCACTCGGGATTTCGTTGTGGCAGCTCACCAGTCACGCGGCCATGCGTGACGCGGGCGGGCGGTTGTTCGTCGATGTCACCGAGCGATTGGCCTCGCCGACGGCCGGTCCCGCGCTGGCCGAGGCGCTCGGGAAGTCCGATCCCCTGATGGGCGACGCACTGCGCACCGTGCTCGAGCGTGGCTTCGTTCCCGTTGTGCCGCAGACCGATTCGGCTGCCGCGCCGCCCGCGCCCGCCCCGATCGACACCGATCCGGGGATCGTCGACGAACTGATCGCCGACTGCGAGGCCTCGCTCGCCGTGCTGAAACGCGAGATCGCGCCCCTGTCCGGGTCGGCCCTGCTCGATTTCATCCACGCCGATATCGCGGAATTGCGGCGAGTGTTGTTCTCCCCGCGCGGATTGCAGATCATCACGGCCGCCATGGCGGCGACCGAATGGCTCAACGACCGCCTGGGCGAATGGCTCGGGGAGAAGAACGCCGCCGATGCGCTCACCCAGTCGGTGCCGGGCAATGTGACCTCGGAAATGGGATTGGCGTTGCTCGATGTCGCCGATGCCATCCGCCCGCACCCGCAGGTGATCGAGTATCTGCGTGCGGTCGAGGAGAACGGCACGAACGATTTCCTCGGCGAACTCGAGCAGCGTGCGGGCGGCCCCGCGGCGCGGGTCGCGATCACCGAATTCCTCGACAGGTATGGCATGCGGTGCGTCGGTGAAATCGACATCACCCGGACACGGTGGAGCGAGGACCCGACGACTCTGGTACCGACCATCCTCGGCAATGTCCGCAACTTCGGAAACGGCGCGGGTACCGAGCGTTTCGAGGACGGATCGCGCGACGCCGAAGCGCAGCGGGCACGGATCCTGCGGGACTTGCGTGCGCTACCGGACGGGGAGAGCAAGGCCGAGGAAACCGAGCGGATGATCGACCGGGTCCGCACCTTCGCCGGTTACCGGGAGTACCCGAAGTACGGCATGGTCAGCCGCTATTTCGTGTACAAGCAGGCATTGTCGCGTGAAGCCGAACGACTCGTGGCGGCAGGCGTACTCCAGGAACCCGACGACATCTACTACCTGCGGTTCGACGAATTACGTGAGGTGGTGCGCGTCCAGCACGCGGACCAGGCCCTCGTCGCCCAGCGCAGAGCTGCGTTCGATACCTTCCGGACGCTCAGTGCGCCAAGGGTTCTCACATCCGACGGTGAGGCGGTGACCGGCGCGTATCGACGCGAAGACCTGCCCGAGGGCGCCCTGCCGGGCATGGCGGTCTCGGCGGGAACGATCGAAGGTCGAGCCCGGGTGGTCCTCGACATCGGTCAGGCCGATCTGGAAGCGGGCGACATCCTCGTCACCGCCTACACCGATCCCAGCTGGACCCCGCTGTTCGTCGGTATCGCCGGGCTGGTCACCGAAGTGGGCGGCCTGATGACCCACGGCGCGGTCATCGCCCGCGAATACGGGCTGCCCGCCGTGGTCGGGGTGGAACACGCGACCGACCTGATCCGCGACGGGCAGCGCATCCGGGTGAACGGCGCCGACGGCTATGTCGAGATCCTGACCTAGCCGTCGGCGAGACGCACGTTCTCGGCCGCCGCGGTGACGTGCAGACCGTCGGCGGCCGGGGTGATCGCGGTGATGTGTGCCCCGAGAGGCAGGCTCTGCAAGGGAACGACGAAGGTCAGGCTCCGCTGGATCAGGCCGAGCGAAATCGTCGGACCCCCGGCCGCGTGGCGCACGGACACGGGTGTCACCTCGATGCCGTCGGTGGTCGGTGCGACGGTGACGATGACCGTGGCGGGCACCATGATCCCGGCGACCGGGAACCGGCCCGCCACGCTCAAACCGTCCGATCCGAATTCGATGGACTCGACGTCGTCGGGAGCGAACCCTCGCACGACGTCGTAGGGGACGACAGCCGTCGCGGTCGCCGTGGCCGCCACCAGGTTCGAGGTCCGGTTGCCGAGCACATCACCCAGCGGTGCGGACACCTCGCGCAGGGTGACATCGAGGTCGCGCACGGTGATGTCGTCGCCGGTCCAGTCGCCTACCGCGATGTCGATGACCGGGTACCGGCCGTCGAGCGCCTGGGTGAGGAACGGGAAACCAGGGACGTCGACATCGGGCTGTCGCGCGAGCTGGTATTCCGCGGCGATCTGGCGCCCGATCGCGTTCTGCGCCAGCACGAGCGCGACCCGGTCGCCGACGACCAGCGCGATCGCCGCCACGATCAGCAACGTCAGCAACGTGCGCACGCTCAATCCCTTCACCACACCCGGGTAGCCAGTGGTCGCCCATGTTACGGCGCGGGCAGCGGTTCGTCCGGCCCGATTGGACCGCGACACAGTGGGTATTGCCGTTCACACGCAGTCCATCGGAGGGAAGGATCGACCATGGCGTACCCCGCCCACCAACGCTCCCCCATGTCGCGCCGCACCGGGCGCGAATTCCCCGACCACGCCCGAACCACCCGCAGCCACGCCGGTGAAGGTCTGGAGGACGGGTACAACTTCCCCGGCATCATCCTGTGCGCGATGGCCGTGATCGCCCTCGGCCTGTGCCTCACGGCCGCCGGATACGGCTTCGCGGGCTGGGGTGCCATCGCCGCCGTGGCCGCCGCGACGCTGGCCGTCGCCGGTGTCGCCTGGTTGCTGCTGGAACACCGACGCGTGAAGTCCAAGGAAGGCCTGAATCTCACCGATCAACGCGGTCACTAGCCGGCGCCGCGATCGACGCCCCCGCCCCCTGCCGGGCGGGGGCGTTTTCCTGTGCGGCCTCGCGACACCTCGGGGGTAGCGTCGGCGTCATGGCCGACGATCATCATCGGGGCAGCGGTTCGGACACGATCCACGACGAGCACCACGACATGTCTTCGGGGCATCATCACGGCGATCACGTGGCCATGTTCCGGCGGTTGTTCTGGGTGATGCTTGCCTTGGCCGTGCCGGTGGTCGCCGCCGACATGATGTTCGCCGAACTCGTCGGCTACACCGTGGCGACGGGGTTGCGGTGGGTGTCGCCGGTGCTCGGCACCGTCATGTATTTCTGGGGTGGCCGGCCGTTCCTCACCGGAGCCGTCGACGAGATCCGGGCGCGCAAACCCGCCATGATGCTGCTGATCTCGCTGGCCATCACCGTGGCCTTCCTCGCGTCCTGGGGCTCGACGCTCGGCGTGCTGCACCACGAGCTCGACTACTGGTGGGAACTGGCGCTGCTGATCGTGATCATGCTGCTCGGTCACTGGATCGAGATGCGCTCGCTCGGTCAGGCCTCGAGTGCGCTGGAATCGCTGGCCGCGTTGCTGCCCGACGAGGCCGAACGCGTCCGCGACGACGGCTCGACCGACACCGTCCGGGTCGAGGAACTGCGCACCGGTGACCGCGTCGTCGTGCGACCAGGCAGTCGGGTGCCCGCCGACGGGCTCGTCGAGTCGGGCAGCGCCGACGTCGACGAGTCCATGATCACCGGCGAATCCCGGCCCGTGCGCCGTGAACCGGGCGACAAAGTCGTCGCGGGTACGGTCACCACCGATTCGGCCCTGCGGGTACGTGTCACCGCCGTCGGTGCCGATACCGCTCTGGCCGGCATCCAGCGGCTGGTCGCCGAAGCCCAGAATTCCTCCTCCCGCGCCCAGGTACTCGCCGACCGGGCGGCGGGCTGGCTGTTCTGGTTCGCCGCCGGGTCCGCCGCGATCACGGCCGTCGTCTGGCTCGCCCTCGGCAGACCCGAGGATGCCGTCACCCGGACCATCACCGTGCTGGTCATCGCCTGCCCGCACGCCCTCGGCCTGGCGATTCCGCTCGTGGTATCGATCGCCACCGAACGCGCCGCGAAAGCCGGTGTGCTCATCACCGATCGCCGTGCGCTCGAAGCGATGCGCACCGTCGATGCGATCCTGTTCGACAAGACCGGCACCCTCACGCGTGGCGCGCCCGCCGTCGTCGGTACCACCGCCACTCGGTCGGGCCTCGCGGACGACGAAGTTCTCGCCCTGGCCGCGGCCGCCGAATCCGAGAGTGAGCATCCGCTCGGACGCGCCATCGTCGACACCGCGACCGAACGCGGAATCGCTGTCCCCGCCGCCACGGAGTTCACCGCCCACAACGGTGTGGGTGTGCGTGCGACGGTCGACGGTTCGACGATCGAGGTCGGCGGTCCCGCCCTCCTGCACCGTCACCACCTCGAGCCCGCCGAGACCACCGCCCGCTGGTCCGCGCAGGGGTCAACGGTGCTGCACGTACTGCGCGACGGCGAGCTGATCGGCGCGCTCGCCCTGGCCGACGAGGTGCGCCCCGAATCCGCGCAGGCGATCAAGGCGCTGCATCGCCGGGGCATCCACGTCGCCATGATCACCGGCGACGCCGAACCGGTGGCGCGCGCTGTCGCCGAGCAGCTCGATATCGACCAGGTGTTCGCCGGGGTCCTGCCGAAGGACAAGGGCGACAAGGTGCGTTCGCTGCAGGAGGCCGGGCACACCGTGGCCATGGTCGGTGACGGTGTCAACGACGCGCCCGCCCTCGCACAGGCCGATGTCGGAATCGCGATCGGCGCGGGCACCGACGTGGCCATCGCCTCCGCGGGTGTGGTCCTGGCCTCCGACGACCCACGCGCGGTGGTCTCGGTGATCGAGCTGTCGCAGGCCACCTACCGCAAGATGATCCAGAATCTGGTGTGGGCGGCGGGATACAACGTCATCGCGGTGCCGCTGGCCGCCGGTGTGCTCGCCCCGTGGGGGATCACCATGCCGATGGAGGTGGGGGCGCTGCTCATGTCGGCGTCCACGATCGTGGTCGCGCTGAACGCTCAGTTGTTGCGGCGCATCGACCTCGACCCGGCCACCGTGGTGCGGGAGTGAGCACTCATCCGATGGCGAAGGCGACGAAAAATCCGGCCGCTGTCGCCATTCCGACCCACCAGCCGCCCTCCCGATAGGCCTCCGGCACTAGGGAATCCGCGAGCATCGCGATCGTCGCACCGCCCGCGAACGCCTGCACCGCGCTGATGGCGGTGCTGGAGATGGTGTCGGCCAGCGCGTTGCCGAGCACGGTGACCCCGACGAGTACGGCCGAAGTGATCGCCCACAGACCGAACGTGCGGCCCGGTGAGAATCCGTGCTGGTCGCGCAGGAACGCGACCGCGCTCACCGCTTCGGGCACGTTGCCCACCGCGATGGCGACCAGCAGCACCAGTCCCCCACCCCCGACCAGCGACACACCGAGCGCCGTGTTCTCGGGAATCCCGTCGAGCACCGTGCCGAGCAACAGCGCCCAGCCGATCGCGGCTTTTCCCAGCTTGTTCTCGATCAGGTGGTCGGCGACCACATACATCCCGGCGCCCGCGAACAGTGCGATTCCCGCGATCACCGCCCCGTCGCGCCGGAACGCGGGCGCGAACAACTCCTCCGACACCGCCGCGATCATCGTTCCCGCGCCGAACGCCATCAGGGTCGCCAGCACCGGCCGAGGCAGCGTCCACCGCACGCCGATCGCCACCCCGATCATCAGCGGAACCACGGTTCCCAGCCCGTAGAGCAGCGCAGTCAGCATGCGCAGAGCCTATCGAGACAGTGGCCGCCGACGGCGGTTCATGGCGCGTGGCGCGTTCGGCGAGGACACTGGGCAACAAACGCGCCGATGTTCCGAGGAGGACTGGCTATGGCGGATGACAGACCATTCGATGCCGATGATTTCGACCGGGTTCTGCGTGGGGCGAGCGAGGAGATCCGCGGATTGATCGGGAAGGCGGGCGGATTTCTGGATCAGACGGTGTTGAATTCGCTGTTCGGACAGTTCACCGGGCCCCAGCAGGCGGCCGAGCCCGAGACCACCGGGGACACCGGAGGCGGGGTGTGGGCGATCTACACCATCGACGAGGGCGGGCAGGCGCGGGTGGATCAGGTGTTTCCGAGTGAGCTCGAGGCTTTGCGGGCCCATCGCGACAACACCGATCAGCGTCGTCGCGTGCGATTTCTGCCCTACGGGGTGCCGGTCAGCGTGCTCGACGCGCCCTGACCTTACTCGGCACCCTTGCCGCCCTTACCTTTTCCCTTGCCTTTGCCTTTAGCCTTACCTTTCCCCTTGCCCTCGCCTTTACCGCCGGGCTCCTTCTCCTCGTCGACGACGGCCCCCTCGTCTTGGGCGGCGACGACCGGGGGCTGAACGGATTGGACCGGATGGGCACCGGCCGCACCCCCGGCCAGCAGGACGGTGAGAACTCCGACCGCCGCGGCGGTGGCGAAAGTGTGAGTCGACAACGTGAGCCCCTTCTCGCGGTGGAAAGTGCTACCTCTGTGATCAACCGGTCCAGCGTAACCGGCTGTCGGCCGGATCGTCGCCGGCGACGCCTGCGCCCCGCCGTGTCACCCGCAGCTCTTTTCGACCGCCTCCCCCGTGGCGTGTCCCCCACAGCCGCCGCCCACGAACTGGCCGACCGGATCGCGGACCCGCTCGATGCCCTCGCCGAGGTCACCGGCACCCCCACTGGTCACCCGCTACCCGAACCACCCGTGCTGCTCGGCGGGCCCGCCGAGATCCTGGCCACCCTTGCCCTGCTCGCCCTGGCACCACTGGGCACCGAGGGTGTGCGATTGCAGGTGGTAACCGGCCTCGCCGACGACCTGCTCGCCGAATTACGCACCGGCGCTCTGGATCTGGTCATCTCCGCCATCCGGCCGCGCGGCCGGGCCGTCCTCGCCGAACCCCTGGCCGCCGATCCTGCGCCGCTATTGGCGCCACGTCTTCGGGCGCCGCCTCGAGCGCAGGCCCGCCGTCGTCGTCCCCGATCTGCGCGCGGTCCTCGCCGTGGTGACAGCAGGCGGTGGCGTGAGCGTGTTGCCCCGCTACCTGTGCGCGTCCGCCGTGGTCGCCGGAACCGTTGTCGCGCTTCTCGATCCGGAAGACCCGCCGATCAACACCGCCTACCTGGTCGGCCGTTCCACCAGCACCGAACGCCCCCACGTCGCACTCGTCCGCACCCGCCTTCGCGAAACGGCGCCGACCTGGTGATTCACCGGGCGGCCTGGCACCGGCGAATCGGGTGGGCGCCGAGCGGTTCGGTGATCGGATAAGATCGCAGAGCTCTTTCGGTCCAGCCAGCGGCTGAAGGAGCCAGTTCGCGCTGCGGGCGCTCGGGATCGGAGACATTCGTGCACACCGCTGGATTTCGGCTGTCCACCTGCGGGAGAAGACCCACTCGCCGAAACAGTGTGAGTGTCAGGACCGGCATTCCCACGGGTCGCCGTGCCGCGCAGTGACACAACCGCCGCCGATCTCCTGGTCACCGAGGCAGCGGCCCTGCCGGGCCGGGCCGCTCGGATCCTGCTCGTCGAGGACGACCCGGGTGACGCGCTGCTGGTAGAGGAGCTGGTGGCCGATCTCGGCACCGGACCGCGCCTGGAGTGGGTGCGCACCCTGGCCGAGGCGGGCGAACGGCTGCGCACCGACACCCCCGATTGCGTCCTGCTCGACCTGCACCTTCCCGATGCCAACGGGCTCGAGGCACTGGCGCGACTGCACCAGATCGATGACCAGATCGCCGTCGTGGTGATGACCGGGCTCGACGAGGAGCAGACCGGGCTCAACGCCCTGGCCGCAGGCGCCCAGGACTACCTCGTGAAAGGCCGGGTGGAGCCCGAATTGTTCGGGCGCGCGGTGCGTTACGCCATCCAGCGTAAACACGCCGAGCGCACGACCGCCGCCCTGCGGGCCAGCCAGATGCGGGCGCAGGAGAACGCGCGTCTGGAACGCGGCCTGCTGCCCACTCCCCTGCTCGGTGCCGACCGCGCCGTCGAGGTGCTCGCCCGGTACCGACCCGGCGCCGACCACTCCCTGCTCGGCGGTGACTTCTACGACGCGGTCCAGGACACCGACGGCGTGGTGCACGTGGTGATCGGCGATGTCGCGGGTCATGGCCCAGACGCCGCGGCGACGGGTGTCGCGCTCCGATTGGCCTGGCGCACCTTGGTTCTCAGCGGCGTCACCGGTGCCCGTCAGCTTTCTCTGCTCGAGGAACTACTCGTGGCCGAACGCCGCGACGAGCAGACCTTCGCGACGGCGACCGTGTTGCGGCTCGACCCGGTGACCAGGCTGGTTCAAGTGCGCCGAGCGGGCCATCCGGGCATGCTGCGGCGCGCCGCCGGCATCTCGAGCTGGTTGGAGGTCGATGGTGGCCCGGCGCTCGGATTCGTCCCGGGCCACGGGCAGTGGCCCGCGCACGAGCTGCGTCTTGCCGAGAACGCCGGGCTGATGCTGTTCACCGACGGACTGTTCGAAGGCCACGTCGGTGACGGCAGCCGGCGCCTGGGCGAGGACGGCCTGCTCGAACTCGCCAACACCCTGCCCATCGCACACCCGGACGAATTCGTCGACGCGCTGATCGAACGAGTAGAAGACCAGGCCGCCACAGCGGGCGGCCTGGACGACGATGTGGCCATCCTCTATGTGCGATGGCGCGACAACGGAAGGCCTGCGCAGTGACGACAACAGCCCACGACCGGAAACGGTTGATCAGCCGGATGACGGCTCAGGGCTGGTTCCAGCTCGTCTTCGCCTCGATGATCGTCGCCGTGATCGTCGGTGCCGTGGCAGGCGCCCAGGTCATCGCCCACACGAACCGCGTCACCGACCGGCTGGTTGCCCAAACGCTTCCGGCCGCCGCCGAGGCCGCGCGACTGCAGGGCGCGCTGGTGAACGAAGAGGCGGGTGTCCGGGGTTACGTGCTCACCCGTGATCCGCTGTTCGTCTCGCACTACTCCAGCGCCAGGCAGGACGAGGCGAAAGCCGTCGAACGGCTCGAGCAGCTGATCGAGGGCCGTCCCGAACTCCAGGCCGACCTGTCCGCTCTGCTGACCGCCGCCGACCTGTGGCGCACCGCGTATGCCGAGCCGGTGATCACCCAGGGCGGCGCGCCGAACCGAACAGACATGGGCATCACCTACTTCGGTGAGCTGCAATCACGGTTCGCCACCCAGAACGACAATCTCACCGCCGCCGTCGACCGCGACAACAGCAGGCTCGACACCGCCCGCACCACCCGCAACCTGGTGCTGTCGGGCATCGTGGTCGCCTTCCTGGTGACGGGAGCTGCGCTCACCGTCCTGGTGCGCCGCCTCGTCGTCCGGCCGCTCGGCTATCTCACCGAGTCCTCCCGGCGCGTCGCGGCAGGCGAATTCGACTCCCGCATCGATCCCGTCGGCCCCTCCGACATCGCGCTCGTCTGCGCCGCCGTGGAGAACATGCGCGACCACATCGTCGCCGAACTCGCCTCCTCGCGCGTGCAGGAATCGGTGCTGCACCAGCAGAAACAGGAACTGGCCGACCAGGCGGAGGAACTACGGCGCTCCAATACCGAACTCGAGCAGTTCGCCTATGTCGCCTCCCACGACCTGCAGGAGCCGCTGCGCAAGGTCGCCTCGTTCTGCCAGCTGCTCGACAAGCGCTACGGCGACCAGCTCGACGAACGTGGCAAGCAGTACATCGACTTCGCCGTCGACGGCGCCAAACGCATGCAGGTACTCATCAACGACCTGCTCACCTTCTCGCGTGTCGGGCGCGTATCCGACGGCACCGAACCCGTCGAGCTCGTCGACAGTCTCGACGCCGGGCTCACAGCGCTGTCGTCGAGCATCGAGGAGACCGGCGCGGTGATCGAGCGACCGGAGCAGCTGCCACGAGTCGAGGGCGAACCGACACTGCTGGTCATGCTGTGGCAGAACATCATCGGCAACGCGATCAAGTTCCGCACCCCGGGATCGACGCCGCTGATCCGGATCACCTGCACACCGGACGACAACGGCTCGGGTTGGCAGTTCAGCGTCGCCGACAACGGCATCGGCGTCGACGCCGAATTCGCGGACAAGGTTTTCGTCATCTTCCAGCGCCTGCACGCCCGCGACGCCTACAGCGGAACCGGTATCGGGCTGGCCGTGTGCAAGAAGATCGTGGAATTCCACGGCGGCCGGATCTGGATCGACACCGACTATCACGACGGCACCCGCCTGTGTTTCACCCTGCCCGCCCTCGACGAATCCACCACCGCATCCGACGCCCGGAAAGAGGCTATCGCATGACCGTTCCCGGCCAGCCCATCGATATTCTGCTCGTCGAAGACGACCCCGGCGACGAATTGATGACGAGAGAGGCGTTCGAAGACAACAAAATCGGCAATACCCTGCATGTGGTAAGAGACGGCGAGGAGGCCCTCGACTTTCTCTACCGCAACGGCGACTACGCCGATGCGCCGACCCCCGACCTGATCCTGCTGGATTTGAATCTTCCGAGATACGACGGCAGGCAGGTATTGGAGAAGATCAAGGCCGACCCCGAGTTGTCACCGATTCCGGTGGTCGTGCTGACCACATCCGCCGCCGAGGAGGACATTCTGCGCAGTTACAAGTTGCATGCCAACGCGTATGTGACCAAACCGGTCGACCTCGACCAGTTCATCGCGGCCATCCGGCAGATCGACGAATTCTTCGTGCAGGTAGTCCGGCTGCCGAGGGTGCGCTGACCGGCTTCACGAGCAGGCGATGAGCATGGTGACAACGGTGCCGGATTCGGTTGTATCGACGTCGAATTCGCTGCTCACCGCGCGCATGATGGTCAGTCCCCGGCCGCGCGAATCGTCGGTGACCGCGGCACCCGGCCGCCAGCTGCCGTGGTCGGTGACGACCACGCGGATGTGACCGTCGGTGACCGATGCGCCGATTTCGACGGGCCCACCATCACCGCGATGTCCGTGCTCGACAGCATTGGTACACGCCTCACCCGCGGCCAGTACCACATCGTCGACCAATGTTTGCCGCACCGAAATGTCGCTCAGCCAGGCACGCAGCGCACGACGGACCTCGATCAAACGATCAGCAGTCGCGGAAAATTCCAGATAGAAAGGTTTCAGGGCGTTCTCCTGACCAGACGGGCGCCTCGGCACCGAACTGTGTGCTGTAGGTCTCGCTTCTGGCATTTACCCCATCCGATCCACTGCTAAGCAGAGCGCACGTGTGATCCATACGTCCGGCGAGGACAGCGCGGGACGTGAGACCTCCTCTGTAAGGTCCGATTTCATCGGGTAAGTTGAGTGAGATGTGTTCGCCGACCCGGCGGCACCGAGGCAAGAGGTGGAAAGTGGCGAATCGCGACCAGAACGGAATCCCCGACCTCGATGTGCAGGTCCGCGCCGAAGACGGATTCGAAATCCTCACCGTTCGCGGCGAAGTCGACATGGCATCGGCGCCCCAGTTGCAGGCCGCGCTGGAAAAGGCACAGCAGGGCGGGAATGCGCTCGTCGTCGACATGACCCAGGTGGGATTCCTCGGGTCGGCCGGACTCAGCGCGCTGCTCATCGTATCGAAAGCGGCACCGGGCCAGTTGCGGGTGGTCGCGTCCCGTGAGGTCGCCCGCCCCATCGAGCTGACCGGCCTGGACAAGCTCCTTGCCGTCTACAGCACCCTCGAAGCGGCCGTCGCCGCCACCGACGAGGCGCCCTCCGCGCTGTAAGCGCACGCCGGGCGGTGCCCGGATCGGTCGTCTGCGATCCGGGCACCGGGGCACTCACATCGGATACACCGAGTGCTTGCGCGGGTTGAACTCCCTTGCCACAGGCGGCTTGTCGCGCAACAGGCGGAGCGCGTGGCGGATCTCGAGCCGGGTACGCGCCGGTTCGATGACGGCATCGATATAGCCGCGTTCGGCCGCGATCCAGGGCGTGGCGACCGTCTCGTTGTACTGGTTGATCATGAATTCCCGTGCGGCGGCGCGATGTTCCTCGGGGACCGCCGCCAGTTGCCGCTTACCGATCAGGTCGACCGCGCTCTCGGCGCCGATCACCGCGATCCGCGCCGTCGGCCACGCGAAGCTCACATCGGCGCCCACCTGACGCGCCGCCATCATTCCGTAGGCACCGCCGTAGGACTTGCGCACCACGAGATTGATGATCGGCACGGTGGCCTCGATGATCGCCCTCGGCACCCGTCCACCACGGATGATCACGCCCGCCGCTTCCTGATCGAGCCCCGGCAGCACACCGGGTGTGTCGACGACGAACACCAGCGGGATATTGAACGCATCGCAGAGCCGGATGAAGTAGGTCGACTTGTCCGAGCACGCCGCGTCGATCGAACCACCCAGCACGAGCGGCTGATTGGCGATCACGCCGACCGGATACCCGTCCACCCGCGCGAAGCCGGTGATGAGATTGGGGGCGAAAGCCGCACGGATCTCGTGGAATTCGCCGTCGTCGAAGATCCGCAGCAGGATCTCGTGCATGTCGTAGCCGGTGCGATCGGAGTCGGGAATGATCGTGTCGAGCTCACGATCCGAGCCCGTGATCTCCGGCTCCAGACCTGGATTCACGATCGGCGGCTGCTCGAGACAACTCGACGGCATGTAGCTGAGGTAGGCCCGCGCCCAGGCGTAGGCATCCGCCTCGGTCTTCGCCACGTGATGCAGCGTGCCGCGCTCGGCCTGCACCGCGGCCCCGCCGAGGTCTTCGGCGCTGATGTCCTCACCGTTGACCGCTTTGATCACCTCCGGCCCGGTGACGAACATGTACGAATCCTCGGTCCCGATCAGCACATCGGTATTGATCGGCCCGTACACCGACCCCGCCGCGCACTTGCCGAGAATGATCGACACCTGCGGCACATACCCCGACAGCTTCTCCAGTACCCGGGAGATGTCACCGAACGACGCGATCGACCCCACCGCGTCCTGAATCCGCGCACCGCCGGAGTCGTTGATCGTCACCACGGGGCAGCCGGAAACGAACGCCAGCTTCAGCGCCCGCATGAACTTGCGCGCCGACACCACACCCACCGATCCGCCGTACACGGTCTGGTCGTGCGCGATCACCACCACCGGCCGCCCGTCGATCAAGCCCCGCCCGGTGACCAGGCCGTCGCCGTAGAGCGCGTCGGGCTGGTCGGGCTGGCGCGCCAAGGCGCCCACCTCGATGAACGTCCCGGGATCGAGCAGCATGTTCAGCCGCTCCCGCACGCTCGGCACGCCCTTCTTCGCCCGCTTGGCGACGCCGGCCGCACCCGCGGGTTCCGCGGCGATCGCCAGGATCTTGACCAACTCGTCGAGCTTCGCCTGCGTAGTCGCCACGCTCGCTGCCACCTTCCAACCACCTGTAGTACTCCGGGCGAACCTAGGCCCAATCGCGCGCGCACACGACGCCTGTGTGCGGTATGTGGACAGGTCACAGTGATCGGTGACGATCCCTCGTGGTTCCGACAGCCCCGTCGTGGTCCGCGCCGAACCTGCGGTCCATACCTGATCGCGCGGCACAAGGCGATATGACGACCGCGCCGAATTGTTGTGGATTTCTCCGACAATGCCGCCGGAGACCAAATGGAAACGTCAAAAGTCGCTGTCGTCAGGTGAATTCAGGATTGTCGTCGTGATCTGATCGAGATGTCCCACCGCTGGGATGTTCCACCGAAGTTCGACCGAGGAAGTACGTATGAACTCCAGAATTGCCCGCCCGTTCGCGGTCGCCACGCTCGCGGTGGCCGCCGCGGCTCTCAGTACCGGCACCGCGACCGCCGCCGCTCCCGCGCCCGTCTCGGGCTCCGTGGAGGTGTGCCTGCCCCTGCCGCTGCCCGTTCTCGAAGTGAGCCTGTGCTTGTGACCTGCTAGATCGGTGCGGTGAGCCGGTGTGGGCGGACGTCGGGGCGCCCACACCGGCTTGTATCCGGTACCTGCCGTAACCCTAATCATTTCGCCGTTCTCTTGACCTTTGTCACAAGCGAAGCCCGGACGTGACAATGGCCTACGCGGTAGTTTGGTCACTTGCCCAGCGATCTGGGTGGGAAGGATTCATCATGGCTGCCACAACTTCCATCGAACCGTTCTTGACCGCTTCGGGCCGCCCGGTGTCAACCCCGTTGAAAGACGTTCGCACAATCTCGCGTCAGATGGTTGTGCATTTCATCGAAAACGTCGTTCCCTGCGCGACACTGCCGGGCGAAGCGCTCGACGGCGACGTCACCACCGTCACCAGGGTCTGCCTGGAACTCACCAGAAGCATGCTCGACGGTCGCGACCTGCCCGGTCGCGTGGAACGCGTGCAGGCCGCCGCCGCCGATTGGGCACGCGAGGGCATCCCGATCGACACCATCCACCACGCGGTCCACGAAGGCTTCAAACTCGGTTTCGACCTGGTGATCACCAATGTCACCAACCACGACTACGACACCGTGGTCGGTGTGGCCCGGCGCCTGATGGACGCCCAGGACATGATCACCTCCGCCGTCTCCGCCGCCTACGTGCGTGAGCTGCGCGCCGTCGTCAGCGAGCACCACACCGCCGTGCACACCCTCACCTCCGCGCTGCTCGGCGGCCAGAACACCTCGACGATGGCCCGCGAATGCGGTATCGAGGTCGCCGACGAATACCACGTGATGGCCCTCGAACTGCCACCGCACCCGGAGGAATCCGAGCCCGGCCTCAACGCGAAAGTCGTTGCGCGGCGCAAGTTGCGGCGCGTGCAGGCCGAACTCGCCAACCGCTGCGACGGCAAGGTGCTGTCGCTGCTCAGCGTCGACGGCGGCACCCTGTTGCTGCCTGCCACCGAGTTCACCGAGCCCGAGCTCGACGACCTGATCGTGCACCTGTCCACCGCCGCCCAGGTGCCGGTGCGCGCCGTGGTGATGTCGGCCGCGCCGGGCGAGATCCCGCGCGCCGCGGAACAAGTCCACGAACTCGTCGAGATCGTGCACCGCCTCGGCGGCCCGAGCAAGATCTACCGCCCGCACGAACTGGCCTTCGAATACCAGCTCACCCGTCCCGGCCCCGCTCGCGACTATTTGAGTTCGGTCGTCGATTCCCTCGAAGCTCACCCGGAACTCATGCAGACCCTCGAGGTCTACATGGCCACCAATATGCAGCGCTCGCGCACGGCCCGGAAGATGTTCATCCACACCAATACGGTCGACTACCGGCTCAAGCGGATCAGCCAGATGACGGGATTCGACCTCAACGACGTCACCGGGTTGTGTTACCTGCGGGCAGCCCTGCTCATCCGCGCGCATAGAGGGACGACGTCGAGTGACATCTCCCCTGACCGGGGTTCCCGCGCCGGCTGAGGGCCGCATGCCCCCATTTCTGGGGTCTGTCCGGGCTTTCCTACGAACGGGATCGTTCTTCGATAAGGGTGCACTTTCGCTTCGCGGAGCCTCACAGAGGCGGACAGCGAGCGTGGGCACCTATCCGAGCACCCGTGATCGTTGTCGATCACCGGTTCGGCGATCGAAAGGAACCCCGTTGTCCAGACTCCGGCTTGTGATCCTGACCCTCGTGACCGTTCTGATCGCCCTGGCGCCCTCGTTCATCCCGGCTCCCGCACAGGCTGCGGCCACGGTGCGGTGGGAAGCGCGGGTCAGTGACCGCATCCTCGATATCGGGATCTCCTCGCCGAACCTCGAGGGGCCCGACTTCGCGGTGAAGGTGGTGCGGTTGCTGCTCCCACCCGGCTGGTCGAAAGACGCCACCCGCACCTGGCCCACGATCTGGGTTCTGCACGGCGGATTCGACGATCACAAGTCCTGGACCGACAAGGGCAATCTCGAAGCCCTCACCGCGAACACCGACGCCATCTACGTGCTCCCCGAAACCAGTTGGTGCAGTGCCTATTCCGACTGGTGGAACTACGGCTCCTACGGCGCGCCCGCCTGGGAGAAATACCTGATGGGCGACGTGCGGACCCTGCTGGAATCGACCTACCGCGCGAACACCACCCGCGCCATCGCGGGCAACTCGATGGGCGGTCTCGGTGCGATGAAATTCGCCGCGAAGTACCAGAGTTGGTTCCGTTCGGCGGCCAGTTTCAGCGGCAACGTCGACCCGCTGCACGACTCGGGCGCTCCCGGCGAACCGGACAAGCCCGGCCAAGGATGTGCCGCGGACTGGAAACGCGTCTGGGGTGACTACACGGCCCAGCGCCACATCTGGGAGCAGAACAACCCCTACACCCAAGCAGCCAAGCTGACCGGAATCCCCCTGTTCGTCACCTACGGCAAGAACGGGCTCGTCGAATCCGCTGTGTACGAGCAGAACTCGCGCTTCGTCGCCAAACTGGAGAACACGCCCGGCGTGGATGTCAGGGAACGCTATGACGCAGGGGCCGGACACGACTGGTCGGCTTGGTCGTCGGCGATGTCCTGGGCGCTGCGGGATCTGCTGCGTTCCGTGGGCGTCGGCTGATCGGTGCCGGACTGCCGGCTGAGGGCGGGGACATCATGCACTTGGTCCCGGCACTGTTGCTGGCGATCATCGGCGCGTCCACGGTGGGGTCGGCGCCGATGGCGGGCATCCCGCTGCTCGCCCTCGCGACGGTGATCGCGATGTACGAGCTTCGCGAATATCTGTGGGCACTTCGCGAGATCGGTCGGATGTCGCCTTCGCTGTCCCGGCGCGAGCGTTTGTGGCGCGCGGCGCGGCTGTCGGGAAAATTGAGCGGAACCGGCGGGTCGAGCTACGGAAGCGGACCGAGCTGCGGAGGCGGGGCGGATCGAATTGCGGGGGTGGGGGTGGATCGAGCTGCGGAGGCGGTGGCGGCGGCTGTGGTGGCGGAGGAGGGGGCGGTGGTGGTGGATGACCGGGCGACGAGAAATGCGCGTGAATGTCGTGGGGAGGGAAGACTGTGTCAACGGAATGGTTGTTCGCGCTGATTCCGGGTTGCCTGGGGTCGGTCTTCTTCGTTATCGGTGTGGTCTTGATTCGCCGTACTCGAAAGTTGAAGATTTCCGGCGCGAAAGCGGTCGGCACAGTAGTCCCATTGGCAACCAGTTCGGGACAGAACGGCACCCTGTATCACACGGTGGTCCGGTGGGTGACGGCCGATGGGCGCACCGTCGAGAAACGCGCCGTCATGGGTAAGTCGTGGATTGTGAATTTCCGCCCCGGCACGCCGGTACTCGTCCATTACGATCCGGATCGCCCGGCGAAGATGGTCATCGAGGGCTATAGCGGCGGTTCGGAATGGTTGTTCTGTCTGCTGGGCGCGGGTGTGCTCGGTGTGACTCTCGCGGCGTGCCTGGTGGCGGCTTTCTGAGGCCGACGGCCCTTTCGATCACGGTGATCAGATAGTGGCATTTCGGAACAAAGCCTCCCGATGGCCCGGTTGGACCGGGCATGACTCTCGGAATCGCGCTCGCCGTCGAAAACGCCACCAACTACGTCGACGACATCGTCGAGCAGGCCCGCTTCGTCGCCGAACAGGGTGTGCCCGCGGTGTGGTTCGGGCAGCGGATGGACTACGACTCCCCCACCCTCGCCGCGATCGTCGGACGTGAGGTACCCACCTTGCAGGTCGGTACCTCCGCCATTCCCGTGACGGGACGGCATCCGCTGCTGATCTCGTCGCAGGCACAGACCGCCCAGGCCGCCACGCACGGCCGCTACCATCTCGGTCTCGCGGTCGGGTCCACCTTGTCCGCGAGTGCCTTCGGTCAGCCGTTCGATCGGCCCATCGCCCGATTGCGTGAGTTCCTCACCTCGTTGCGGCAGCTTCTCGACACCGGCACCGCCGACATCCACGGTGAACTGTTCACCACCACCCCGGCGCTACCGACTTCGGTTCCCGGCGCCGAGCGGCTTCCGGTGCTGGTGGCCGCCATGGGACCGCAGGCACTGCGAGTCACCGGCGAACTCGCCGACGGCACCCTGCCCTACCTTGCCGGGCCTAGGACGCTGAGCGAACACATCGTTCCCGAAATCACCAGGGCGGCAACCACTCCCCCGCGGATCGTCGCCTTCGTACCTGCCGTCGTCACCGCGGATGTCGAGACGGCCCGTTCCGAAGCGTTGCGGCACTTGGCCTTCTATGAGCAGATCCTGTCCTATCGCCGCGTCCTCGACCTCGAAGGAGTCACCAGAGCGGCGGATCTGGCACTGATCGGTGACGAGGAAACCGTCGCCGCGGGCATCCGCCGCTACTTCGACGCGGGCGCGACCGAAGTCGTCCTCACCGCGACCGACCTCAGCGGCCAGGCCGACCATCGCCGCACCATCGCCCTACTGGGCGAACTGGCCAGGCGGTGATCCGCTGCCATCAGAACGTCATGTCTGAGGCCGCGACACCCGGGTAAGCGACCGGCTGAGGCGAGTCGAGAACGAGAGGAGTTCGATCTCGTGGAAGACCTGTTGCGGCCGATGCTCGTGGTGTTCGGCACGATCGCGATCACCGTGGCCGCCGGCCTGGTGATCGACCGGTTGCTGCGCTACAGCGCCGGCCGACGTCCCGGTGTCCACCTGAATTCGGTACGCCGAGTACGGGTGCCCCTTCAATTACTGCTGGGCACACTGCTTTTACGTGCCTTCTACCCCTTGGCCGACCTGGATCCACGCCGCGACACGGTGGTCCAGAATTTCCTGGCCACCGCCGCGCTGATCGCGGCAGCGTGGTTGGTGATTCGCGCCACCGACGCCGTCGCCGAGCACCTGCTGCGCCGCTATGCCCAACGCACAACCGAGGTTTCGCGGGTGCGGCAGTTGCGCACCCAGCTGGGACTGGTGCGCCGCATCATCACCTCGGTGCTCGTCGTCACCACCGCGGCGGTCGTGATCCTGCTGCTGTTCCCCAGCCTGCGCACACTCGGCACCTCGATGCTCGCCTCGGCGGGCGTCATCGGCATCATCGCGGGCGTGGCCGCCCAATCCACCCTGAGCAACCTGATGGCCGGGCTGCAGATCGCCTTCGGCGACTCGGTCAAGATCGGCGACACGGTGGTCGTCGAAGGCGAATGGGGCGTGGTCGAGGACATCACCCTCGCCTTCCTCACCGTCCGCATCTGGGACGACCGCCGCCTCACCATGCCGGTCTCCTACTTCAACAGCAAGCCCTACGAGAACTGGTCACGCGGCGGCTCCGAAGTCACCGGCACCGTCGCCCTCCACCTCGACCACTCCACCCCCATCCCCGCCCTGCGCGAACATCTGCACACCTACCTGCGCCGACGCCCCGACTGGGACGGCCGCACCTGGAGCCTGCTCGTCACCGACAGCACCCCCACCAACATCGTCGTGCGCGCCGCCATGTCCGCCGCCGACGCCGACGACGCCTGGACCCTGCGCTGCGCCGTCCGCGAGGAACTGCTCACCTGGCTCTCCGACCACCACCCCCACGCCCTCCCCAAAATCCCCACCCTCATCACCAACCCCACCGACACACCCCCCGAACCAGTCTCGACCGCATCCCGAAACGGCCATCTACCAGCCGATTAGTACTCACGCGGACTGTTGCGGTAATCTTTCCGAGCACCCGGCGACGGGGGCAAGGAACGGGCTGTGGCGCAGCTTGGTAGCGCACTTGACTGGGGGTCAAGTGGTCGCAGGTTCAAATCCTGTCAGCCCGACAGTGAAAACCCCTCTGACCTGGGTCGGAGGGGTTTCGCTTTTTCGGCGATATGACGTTTTCGGTCAGATCCACAACTTCGTCCCCCAGTGACGCCCTGGCGTCAGCGACAGACGTTGTCGTAGGGCACGTTCGGCGCGTAGTACTGCCAGTCCTTCTCGGAGATCGCCGCCCCGAGCCGTCGGCAGGCTGCGACTTCTGGATCGAGCAGCGTCGTCAGCGCCCCGCGGACATCCCAGATTCGGACGGTCCGGGGATCGCGCGAGACGAGATGTCCGTCCAGCCGTAATCGCAGCGCGTCCACGGTGCCCAGATGGCCGGAGAGCCGCACGGTGCTGTCCATGTTGTCGGTCGGTGCGAGCATGACGTCGCGCCCCGACGCGATGGTGAGTATCCGCGGATCCAGGTCGAGAGCGGACGAGCCGAGCACCCGCTGGGTCGCTTCTCGTAGCTCCGGCACGGTGGGGTCGGTCAGGTCGTAGACCTCGGTGACAGCGTTCTCGGCCGTGAAGCTGCTGGTTTTCAGCAACATGCGGCCGTCGGCGCTGACCGTCACGCGCCCGGCTGCTCCCGAAAGCTCCGCGAGCAGCCGAGGCTTGTCCGGTCCGCGAATGGCCCAAATACCGGTACTGTCCGATTCGGTCGCCGCGGCGAGAAACCGGCCGTCCGGCGACACCGTGTAGACGGGTCGGGGAGAACCGCCGACCGGGATGTCGTCGAGGTGCCGAGGTCGGGCCGGGTCGGTGATATCCCACAGCTGTACGACGTATCCGAAGCCGCTCTCCCGCTCGACGGCCAGGGTCGTCCCCGCGTGGTCCATCCGCACGGTCATGGTGTGCGTGTTGGGATAGGTCAGGCCGATCCTTGAATTCGTCGCGACCGACCCGACCAGTACCGGGTCGGCCGGGTCCACGAGCGACCAGAGAGCGGTCGCACCGTCGGCGCCACGCACCGCGACCAGACGACCATCGCGCGTCATGCTCACATCGGCGGTTCCGTCGGCCTGCTCACGTATTTCGCCGACCCGCACCGGGTTCCGCGAATCGGTCAGCCGCCATACCTCGAGGATCTCGGGCGCCGTGAGCGATGACTGACGGTCGAGGATCAGTGTCATGCCGTCCGGGCTGAGGTAACCGTCGTCACCGAGGGCTTCGAATTCGGTCTCGACCTCGATCCCGGTGCCGCCGCCGAGATTCCACAAGGTCGTCTTTCCGCCCCGCCCACCGGACACCAACGTACGGCCGTCCGCGGAATAGGTCAGGGACCGGATCTGGCCAGTCAGTTCGGTGTCGAGACTGCGTTCGACATGCGGGTGCAGCGGATCACGCACATCCCAGATCTGAACGCCGGCACCGCTTCCGCCGACGGTCAGCGTACGTCCGGACGGACTGAATTCCGCTCGGGTGGCGCTCGGTCCGATGACTCCGGTCGGTCCCGTGTCGGAGACGGTGCCCAGTGCCGTCGGCCGGGTGCGGTCGGCCAGGTCGATCAGGATGACAGGACCCCCGCGTCCGGCGAGCGCGACCAGGCGGTTGTCCGCGCTGAACGAGGCGAACTCGCGCGGTCCACCGGTGATCATCCCGAATGATGCCGGGTCGGTCTCGATCGGCAAGGCGGTCGAAAACCGCGCCAGTTCCACAGGGAGAGCGAGATTCCGGGTATCCCACAGGACATACCCGGAGCCGTCACCGGTGACGAGCATCGAATTGTCTTTGCTGAATCCGAGCAGCATGCCCGGCATGTCCGGTCGCGCGACCTCGGTGACCTGGTCACCGATACGGACCAGGGTGGTCACGGAGGCGTTGCCGACGAGCGTCCGCCGGACGCCGACCGTCCCGTCGGCGGAGATCAACGCGACCGTCCCACCACCGTCGGCGCGGCTGAAGGTTGGTCGGGCCGGATCGCTGATGTCCCACCACTGGACATCGCGCTCATGCTGCTCGACCGGCCGTGTCTTGTCGTGGTCATGGCCGTATACCACGAGCGTCCGGCCGGTCGCGTCGAACCGGAGATCGTCCACCTGCCGGACCCGGAATCTGCCGACCGGAGCGTCGACCAACTGGTGGTTGTCGACCCGCCACAGCGCCACCTGGCCGATCTGGTCAGCGGCGGCCAGGAGACCACCGTCGGGGCTGAGCGCCACCGCTGTGATGGCGTCGTCGGCCTCCTGGAATTCGGGCATGATGACCGAACCACCGAACGGGCTACCGATCAAAGCCCGCGCCAGCTCCGTGCGGTTCCGGTCACTCGGCGCGATGCGCGCGGCGGCCAGGTGAAAGCTCAGTGCCGCACGCGGGTTGGTTTCCGCATGGATCTGCCCCAGCAACTGCAATTGACGCACGGCCGCCTCGTCGGCGCTCGCGCTCGCCCGGTCGCGCTGATCGATCGCGAGAATCCCGCTTGCCACCGAGAACACGGTCAGCAGTACCAGGCCCATGGCCACGCCGACTTTCAGGCGCTTGGTGAACGTTCGCCTGTCCTCGCTGGCGTGCAGGTACTCCTCTTCCGGTTTGTTGAGCCGGACGCCGCTGTCGCGCAACCGCAACGCCGATTCCAGCGCCGGACCGGACATCAGCAGGCTCGGGTGTCTGCGGGACTGCCATTCGGCGGCCCGGCTCCGGACCCGCTGCCACTCCCGCATCTCCGCGCCGTACTGGTCGATCCACTCCTGCAACAGTTTCCAGGCGTCCAGCAGGGCGTCATGGATGAGGAACACGGCGCCTCGGTCGATGCCGAGCAGCCGGGCTCGGACGAAGACGTCGAGCACCCGAGGGTCGGGCCGGAGATCGTCCAGCGCGACGACCCGGCCGGTGCGCTGCGTCTCGCCGTCCAGCGGGACCAATGCTAGAAACAGCTGGCGCGCTTCCGTTCTACCCGCAGCGTCGAGCGCGTCGTAGACGGCGTCGGCGCTCTTGGTCACGGCTTTGTCGATGCGACCTGCCCGGATGTAGTCGGCGGCGGTGAGTATCCGGTCCCGCCGCACCTGCCAGGTCTCCATCAGCGCGTGCGACAGTAGTGGCAACACTTCGACCGAGCGACCCGAGCGCGGCAGCGCGTCGGCAAGGATGATCTCGACGAGATCCTCTGCTGCCACGAAACCGGCCTGCGCGGCAGGCTTTTCGACCACCATGCGCAGATCCGCGGGCGTCATCGGTGTCACTTCGACGGCCGCTCTGGCCGCCGGCCCGAGCACCGGGTAACGCAGGCAGCGCCCGAGGAAGTCGGACCGGAGACAAACCACCGTCAACCGGGCGACGGCGGCCAGTACCGTCAACTTCTCGATGAAGACATCGGCAACGGCGAGATGATGGGTGAACACATCCTCGAACTGGTCGACCACCACGGCAATCGGTGTCGTGGTGCAGGTTTCGCGCAGCCGGGTGGGGTCGGTGAGCAGATTGTCGACGGCCTCCTGGGAAATTCGAAGGGCCCCGGCCAACTCGGAGCGCAGGGCCGCCAGCGGATCGGCGCCGGGCGCGAACGCCACTTGCCGCCATGCCTCCGAGCCGGGGAACTCCGCACCCTTGTCGAGCAGCGGCAGCAGTCCGGCGCCGAGTATCGAGGACTTTCCGACGCCGGACGCTCCGGTGAGCACGATCATGTCGGTGGCGCGCGCGGCGATGGCCGCGGTCAGCGCGGCAGTCGTCTCGGCCCTCCCGAAAAACCGTGCGGCATCCCCCTTCTCGTATGCGGCCAACCCGAGATACGGGTTGACGGCGTCGGCGGCGCCCGCATCCGACGGTGGCTCCAGCTTCGGTCGTCGGTGGCCACGGTTGTTCGCGATGACCAGTCGCCCGGCGTTGCCGCGGAATTCGATGCCGATCCGGGGCTGATGGGGATCGACGTCGTGCAGTGTGCGATCGAGTAGCTCGGTCAGGCGGGCGAGCGTGGTCTGCGGCGGGCCGTTCGGATCGCCCGCGGCCAGGACCTGCAGCAACGCGCCGGTGAACACGGTGTGCTCGGCGCCGTCGCGAACCAGCGCGGGTCCCCACGGCGTCGCGGACACCAACAGCAGGCCGTCGGCGATATCGGAGCCGAGCCTGGCCCGGCCGGAATAGCAGCAGTCGAGCACCACGAGCACCGTGCTCGCCGTCGACGTGGACAGTGCCGCCGGAATGGCGGAGAACTCCAAAGCTTCACTGGCGGGGCGGTTCTTGGTGATGTCGACAGTCGCCACCGTCGAGAGGAACAGCTCGTTGCCCGCCGCGACCAGCCCGTGCCCGACGAAGTAGATCAGCAGGACATCGGTCGCCGCGGCGGCGGTGGCCCGGATTTCCGCGTCCAGCATGACCGGATCGGGCGGATCGAGAACGACTCGAATGTTCGCCGGACGAACATCGCACGAATCCACCAGCCGCCGTTCGAGATCCGCCAACGACGTGCGCACGGCCGGGACGTCGGACAGCTTCGGGCTGTTCGTGTGTTCGGTTCCGATGAGCAGTACGCGTGTGCCTGCACCGCTCAGTCCGGTCATGGCTCTGAGTTGTCGCTGTCGGGTGTGTCGAGTCGACCGATCAGCTCGGCGAGCGCGGCAGGGAGCTCGGCGTCCTTGAGCCGCTTGATCCGCTTGGCGGACAACGTGACTTCGGTCTTGTTGTCGGTGCGCTTGATGTCGATCTCGATGTCCGAGGTATAGACACGCAGAAAGGCGAACAACGCGGTGGCCAGCGGCACCAGTGTCTGCGGCTGTAGCACGATCTGCAGACCCTCCAGCACCGGTCCCAAAGTGCCTTCGGGGGCGGGCTTTTCGAGCAGAGTGACCCGGCCACGCCACCGCGCATCGTTCAGTAGCTCGGTGTTCAGGTCACGGAGCGCGTCCGCGCCGCCCAGCTGCCTTGATTCGACGAGAACGTCCATGTGCCTATCCCTCCACGCCTCGACAATAAGGATGTCGCATGTTCGCGTCAGTTGCCACACACTCGCGTGATCTGCTGTCTGCCGGGAACGAGTCGGGTGACCGCGATACCTCTCAGCGCCTCGCGAGGCACCGATGGTGTAGGGCTGATTGACCGCGCTGGACCCGGGTATGCCGCGATAGGGCGAGCACAACGGGTGTTCGCCAGCGCCTTCAGGTGATGGGAGTAGACCATGCTCGGTCTCGGTATTCTCGGATGGATCATCATCGGCGGACTCGCCGGGTGGATCGCCAGCAAGATCATGAAAACCGACGCCCAGCAAGGCATCCTGCTGAACGTGGTCGTCGGCATTGTCGGCGGCCTACTCGGCGGGTTCCTGCTCGGCTTGTTCGGAGTCGATGTCGAAGGTGGCGGGTTGTGGTTCAGCTTCTTCACCTGCCTCGCCGGGGCGGTGATCCTGTTGTTCCTCGTCGGTCTGGTCACCGGTCGTCGCGGAGCCTCGCGGTAACCACACGCTGATCTCTGCGTCGTGCACGGCCCGAAGCCCTCGGCTTCGGGCCGTGCCACGATTCCACCGGCCAACGCCGCGACCGAGGTCATCGCCCAGCCGCCCTGCACGCGCACCGGATCCTGTGCGGTGCGCACGTTTGCCGCTGCACGGCGCCGATCGCGCACAGGATTCGAGATGTCCACCGCCGGGGTCACAGGAGCACCCGTCACCAAGGTGGACCGGCACGGCTACTCGCCGATCGCGGGCGACGATCGGGGCGGCGGGTCGATCGCACCAAACGATGTCGGGCGCCCGGCGGGCACGATCACGACCGCCGCGACGGCACCGAGCGCTAGTAGCGCCGCAGTCACCCACAGGGCCGTGCCGAATCCGTCGGACAACGCATCAGCGCCTGTTGCGCCACCGGTAACGGAACTGGCCACACCGACCAGCACCGCCAGCCCGAGGGCACCCCCGAGCTGGCGCGCGCTGCTGAGGATTCCCGAAGCCAGCCCGGCCTGTTCGGCAGGCACACCGGTCGACGCCGCCACACCCATCGCGACCATCGCGGCGCCGACGCCGACGCTGCAGACCAGTGACGGCAGCACGATGCCGGTGACCAAGTCGCTGGACGGATCGGTGAACCCGAACCACAGCAGACCCGCGGCACCGACCAGTCCGCCGACGAGCAGCACCGGTCGTGGCCCGAAGTCGCGAGCCGCGACCCGCGCTGCCCGCAACCCCACCATGACGCCGGCACAGAACGGCAGGAAGGCCAGGCCGGTTTCGGTCGGGCTGTAGCCGAGGACGCGCTGCATCATCTGGGAGACGAAGAAGAAGCTGGCGATCTGCGCCGAGGTCAGCAGGAAACCGAAGACCGCGGCACCGATGAGCGAGCGCCGCCGCAGGAAATTCAGCGGCACCAGCGGGTCGGCGACCTTGTCCTCGACGACAACGAAGATCAGCAAGGCGATGGCGCCGGCGGCAAACAATGCCGGCGTCCGCGGTGCGCCCCAACCGTGCTCACCGGTGGCGATGACCCCGAGCACCAGTGCGGTGACGCCTGGCGAACACCGCGCCGAGTATGTCGAGCCGTCGCTCTCCGGTGGGCGCCTGGTTGCTCACCCCGCGCAGCACAGCGATGACGGCGGCGACCACGAACAGCACGTTCACCCACATCACCCAGCGCCAGCTAGGTGGTCGGTGAGCAGCCCGCTCAGCACCACCGAGCGCGCCACCCGCCGCGCCGGCGCCGCCCCAGATCGCCATCGCCTTTGGCGGCCGCCCAGCAGCAGCAATCCCGCGTAGGGCAGCAGGAAGGCGTTGATGGCCCAGGCCAGACCGGTCGGCCCGAGATCGAGCGCGGCATCCATGGCGGGGAGCGCGACATTGACGATCGCCCAACTGCTGGCCACGCAGGGCGCAGTGGCGTTCAGCATGCGCAAGCCGGCCGGCGATCTCGGGGTCAGTACGGCCGCGATCTATCACCACTTCCCCACCAAGGCAGCACTGTTCTCGGTGGTGCTCGGCCGACTCACCGACGAACTGCAACGCCCCGAGCTCCCTACCGCGCCACGAGATCGAATGGTCGCCATCGTGGACTACCTCATCGAGACTCTTCACCGTTTGCCGTGGGTGGCCGACATTCTGGTCACCGGTCAGAGCTCGGGCCGGGCGGCGTTGTGGATGCTCAACGAATTCGTCGATGCCGCAGGGGAATTGGGCGCATCCGATCGGCAAGCCGCTTACATGTACCTGACTGCCTGGCGTTTCGTGGTCGGTGAGCTGATGAGCCGCCGAGCCGCCGAGCATCACCGCGACGGAGACGAGGCAGCTCTCCCCTACTGGTCGGACCTGATCTCGGCCGATCAGTTCATCGAATTCCCCGCCGTCGCCCGGCTACTCCCGCAGTGGGCCGACATTCGCGCCGAGTTCCGCAGCAAGACGGCGGTCGCTGATGTCATCGACGGTCTCGTCGCGGGCATCTCCCGGGGTGTGACCGAGCCCTTCACGGCCGATCCGCCGGATATCGGTGATTCCGGCATCACCTCGACCCGGACGATGCGTGATTCCACTCGTTGAGTGAGTGTCGACGGCGCGTACGCGGCAGTGTTCTGCCCTGCACGTGAGACGCTGATCGGGCGGCTCGTCACCGAGCATGACGTGCGGGTCCACCGGCTTGTTGTCTGACACCACAGTCTGCGAGGAGATCGGATGGCCACGAGCGCACCAGAAGCCGACAAGAAATTCAGCCTGCCCACCTTGACCGCGATGGTGATCGGCAGCATGGTCGGTGCAGGCGTGTTCTCCCTGCCCGCACGATTCGGAGTGGCTACGGGCATACTCGGCTCGCTTATCGCCTGGGGGATCGCGGGTGTGGGAATGCTGATGCTCGCCTTCGTATTTCAAACCCTCGCGATCCGCAAACCCGCACTCGACGCAGGTGTCTTCATCTACGCCAAAGCTGGTTTCGGTGACTACGCGGGCTTCAACTCCGCGATCGGCTTCTGGGCGAGCACGATCGCCGGAAACGCATTCTATTGGGTGTTCATCACTGCCACGGTGGGCGCCTTCTACGACGGTTTCGGTGACGGTGACACCGTGCTCGCGGTCGCGGTATCCACGGTCGGGGTATGGGTATTCCACGTGTTGATCGCCCGCGGCGTTCGGAATGCGGCGATCATCAACCGGATCATCACCGTATTCAAGATCCTGCCCATCATCGTCTTCATCATCGTGCTCTTCGTCTCCTTCGATGCCGGGGTATTCGCCGACAACTTCTTTGCCTACGACGACCTGAGCAGTCTCGACGAACAGATCCGGAACACGATGATCATCACGACCTTTGTGTTCCTCGGCATCGAGGGAGCGAGCGTCTACTCCCGTTACGCCAGAAAGCGAACCGATGTCGGCAGGGCCACCGTGCTGGGGTTCCTGAGCGTGCTTGCGCTTTTCGCGTTGGTCACAACATCGAGCTATTCGGTGATGCCACAACCCGAGATGGCAACGACACGGCAGCCGTCGATGGTCGGTGTCTTCGAGTCGGTCGTCGGGGCCTGGGGTGAAACTTTCATCAGTATCGCCGTGATCATCTCGGTCCTCGGCGCCTATCTGGCATGGACGTTGATGGCCGCGGAAGTCATGTACGCACCGGCGCGCAGCGACGACCTACCGGAATTCCTCGGCCGCGAAAACGACGACGGCACACCGATCAGCGCGCTGATCGTGACGTCCATCGCCGTCCAGTCACTCCTGTTGCTGACCCTTGTCATCGACGACGCACTCAACTTCATGCTCGACCTGTGCACCAGCCTGGCACTCATTCCCTACTTCCTCGCGGCGGCGTACGCGCTCAAGCTCACCATCACCGGGGAAGCCTATGAGGAGGTCGGTGCGCGCACCCGCCGCAAAGAAGCGATCATCGCCGGTGCTGCCACCGTGTACACCCTGTTTCTTTTCGACGCGGCAGGGCTCGAGTTTCTTCTGTTGTCCACCGTGATACTCGCGCCCGCGACGTTGCTGTATGTCAAAGCTCGCGCCGAACGAGGTGCCCGACTGTTCACCCCGACCGAAATCGGCCTGTTCGCCATCATCGTCGTCGGTGCGGTGTCAGGCGTCATCGGCCTCGCGACCGGCACGATCGCGCCATGAGTTCCTTCTTTCCGAAAGGGCACGGCCATGACCCATCAGAGCTCCCAACCGCAGTCCTACGGGGTCCATTCCGAGGTCGGGCGGCTACGCAAGGTTCTCGTTTGCCGACCGGGCCTGGCCCATCGCAGGCTGACCCCGACGAACGCCGACGACCTGCTTTTCGACGACGTGATGTGGGTGGAAAACGCTCAGCGCGATCACGCCGACTTCGTCAACAAGCTCACCAACCGCGGAGTACAGGTGGTGGAGTTACACGAATTGCTGGCGCAGACAGTGGCCGTTCCCGGAGCGCGCGACTGGATACTCGATCGTAAAATCGTGCCGAACGAAGTCGGCATCGGGCTCATCGACAACACTCGGACCTACCTGGAAAGCCTGAGCGCCGACTCGTTGGCCGAGTTGCTGATCGGCGGCATGTCGACCCTTGACCTGCCGGAGGATCTCCGCACCCCCTACCTCGGGTTGGCAAGGGAATCCACCGGGATACGCGAATATCTGATGCCGCCGCTGCCCAACACCCTCTACACCCGCGACACCACATGCTGGCTCTACGGTGGACTCACCCTCAACCCGCTCTACTGGCCCGCGCGCCACGACGAGACCTTGTTGATGAAAGCCGTCTACCAGTTCCATCCCGAGTTCGCCGGCTCCACCGTGTGGTGGGGCGACCCGGAACAGGGATGGGGCCAAGCCACTTTCGAAGGCGGCGACATCATGCCCGTCGGCCACGGCGTGGTGCTGATGGGCATGAGCGAACGCACCTCTCGGCACGCCATCACCCAGGTCGCCCGATCACTGTTCAGCCAGGGCGCCGCCGATCGCATCGTCGTCGCGGGAATGCCGAAGCTACGCGCGGCGATGCATCTCGACACAGTCTTCACTTTCGTCGACCGCGACACCGTCACCCTCTATCCGAAGATCATCGGCGCGGTACATACCTTCTCGCTTCATCCCACCGAACGGGCTCCCGGCGTTCAGGTGGTCGACGAAGGCACCACACCGTTCGTCGACGTCGTCGCGGACGCGCTCGGTCTGCCGGAATTGCGGGTGATCGAAACCGGAGGCGACGAGTACGCCTCGGAGAGGCAACAGTGGGATTCGGGCAACAACGCTGTGGCGGTCGAGCCCGGTGTGGTCTTCACCTACGACCGCAACACCGAAACCAACACACTGCTCCGCAAAGCCGGTATCGAGGTCATCACGATCAACGGCGCCGAACTCGGCCGGGGACGCGGCGGTGGGCACTGCATGACGTGCCCGATCATCCGCGACCCCGTCGACTTTTGATCCCGACACTCGCGCCCAGCATTCGTTTCGTGGGTTGGTGCCGTGTTATCGATCCGAGTTGGCTGTGACTTCTCCTGCTATCCATTGGCCCATCATTTGCGCAGTCATTTCGAGTATGTCGCGACGTTGCCGATCGGAGATATCGTTTGCTGACGCACGGACGACGGCGGCGAAGCCGGTGTCGACCATGAGATCGGTGACCGCGTCGAGGTGGCGATCATCGGATGGCCCGAAGGCCTGGATGAGTACGACCTTCACCAGAAGCCGCAGTCGCTGACCGAACTCGCTCAGCCCGGCTTCAGGGAATT
>NZ_JBFAKI010000008.1:0-284046 GCF_040655675.1 Nocardia sp. NPDC050378 | reverse complement strand
TCGAGACTCGCGCTTCGCGCATGCGCTTCGAGCGCTGTTCGCGCGGCCGGGCCGCTACGCCGCTGCGCGGCGGACCCTCCTCGAGGTCGGGTCGTACGGGGTTGGGAATGCGGTCATGGCGGAGTCGAGTCGGGCCGCGTGGGCTGGATGCGGTAGGTGACGGACCGAAGGGGGCCGCGTGGCTGGGATGCCGCGAGGCGTATGCGGCGCGGACGCTCTCAGCGGATGACTTCGCGATAGACATTCACAGTCTGTTCGGCGATCCTCGCCCAATCGAACTCCGCGATGGCTCGCGCGCGGCCTGCCTGCCCGTAGCGCGTCGCCAGCTCGGCGTCGCCCGCCACCGCGTTCACCGCGGCGGCCAGTGCGCGTTCGTAGTCACCCGAGGCGACCGGGTCGTAGTGCACCAATCGTCCCGTGACACCGTCGGCGACCACTTCCGGGATCCCGCCCACGTCCGAGGCGACGACGGCGGTGGCGCATGCCATGGCTTCCAGGTTCACGATGCCTAGGGGTTCGTATACCGAGGGGCAGACGAAAACTGTTGATGCCGTGAGGATTTGACGCACTTGTTCGGTGGGGAGCATCTCCTTCACCCAGAACACATTGCCGCGCCGGTTTTGCAGCTCGTCGACCGCGGCGGCCACTTCCTGCTCGAGTTCCACCGTGTCCGCCGCACCGGCGCACAACACCAGCTGGATGTCGGGGTCGAAATCGGCCGCGGCGGCCAGCAAGTGGCCGACGCCCTTCTGCCGGGTGATGCGGCCGACGAACGAGACGATCGGTAGATCGGCACGCACGCCGAGGCGGTCGAGCACCGGTTGCTCGGAGCCGGTGGGGGCGCCGGGATGCCACACGCCCGCGTCGATACCGTTGTGCACCACGTGAACCCGGCCGGGGTCGATGGCGGGATAGGCGTCGAGCACATCGTGTGCCATGCCCTCGCTCACCGCGATCACGGCGTCGGCCTGTTCCATCGCGTTGCGTTCCGACCACGACGACAAGCGATAGCCGCCGCCGAGCTGCTCGGCCTTCCACGGCCTGCGCGGTTCGAGCGAATGCGCGGTGAGCACGTGCGGGATGCCGTACAGCGCGCCGGCGAGGTGCCCGGCCAGACCCGCGTACCAGGTGTGCGAATGCGCCACATCCACCGCGCCGACAGCGTCGGCCATCCGTAGCTGAGCCGACATCATCTGCAGAGCGGTGTTGGCGGCGTACAGCTCCGGATCGGGCCGGTGCACCACCGCGCCCGTGCGTGGCGCACCCATGCAGTGCACGGTCACCTGGCACAGCGCGTGCAGCCGCGCGGTGAGCTCGGTGACGTGCACGCCCGCACCGCCGTACACCTCGGGCGGATACTCCCGGGTCAGCATGGCCACCCGCAACGGATCCGCGATCGCTGGTTCCCCGTCGGTGCCATCACTCACGCGGTCCAAATTAGACGCTCGGGTCGACATGGGCCACCGGGTGGGCCCGGGGCCTGTACTTTGACAGGGTGAGGAGCCAGCCGCACGTACTCGGGATCGTGCTCGCCGGTGGCGAGGGCAAACGACTGTTTCCGCTCACGGCCGACCGCGCCAAGCCCGCGGTTCCGTTCGGTGGGGCCTACCGGCTGATCGATTTCGTGCTCAGCAACCTGGTCAACGCGGGATATCTGCGCCTGTGCGTCCTCACCCAGTACAAGTCGCACTCGCTGGACCGCCACATCTCCCAGACCTGGCGGCTGTCGGGTTTCACCGGTGAGTACATCACCCCGGTGCCCGCGCAGCAGCGGCTCGGACCGCGCTGGTACACCGGCAGCGCCGACGCGATCATGCAGTCTCTTAACCTGATCTACGACGAGGACCCCGACTACATCGTGGTTTTCGGGGCCGATCACGTGTACCGGATGGACCCGGAACAGATGGTGGCCAGCCATATCGCCTCGGGCGCCGGCGTCACCGTCGCGGGGATCCGGGTGCCGCGCAGCGAGGCGAGCGCGTTCGGGTGCATCGATTCCGACGAGTCCGGCCGCATCACCCAGTTCCTGGAGAAACCCGCCCATCCGCCCGGCACACCGGACGACCCGAACGTGACCTTCGCGTCGATGGGCAACTACGTGTTCACCACCCGCGTGCTCGTCGACGCGATCCGCGCCGACGCGGAGAACTCCGATTCCGATCACGACATGGGCGGCGACATCATCCCGTCACTGGTCGCGGCCGGACAGGCCGCCGTCTACGACTTCGCCGACAACGACGTACCGGGCGCCACCGATCGCGACCGGGGCTACTGGCGCGATGTCGGCACCATCGACGCCTTCTACGAGGCGCACATGGACCTGGTCTCGGTGCACCCGGTGTTCAACCTCTACAACAAGCACTGGCCCATCCGCGGCGCCGCCGAGAACCTGCCGCCCGCCAAATTCGCGCGCGGCGGACTTGCTCAGGAGTCGATCGTCGGCGCGGGCTCGATCCTGTCGGCGGCCACCGTGCGCAACTCGGTTCTCAGTTCCAACGTGATGATCGACGACGGCGCGACCGTGGAGGGCAGCGTGCTGATGCCCGGCGTGCGCATCGGGCGTGGCGCGGTGGTCCGCCACGCCATCCTCGACAAGAACGTGGTGGTCGGCGAGGGCGAGATCATCGGCGTGGACCTGGACCGCGACCGGGAACGATTCGCCGTGAGCAACGGTGGGGTCGTCACCGTCGGCAAGGGCATCTGGGTGGGGTGACGGTCACATCAGCGGCCGGCGCCGCGGGGTCAGCACCGCGAGGCGCAGAGCAACCCGTCGCCGATCGGGATGAGCACGCTGGTCAGGTCCGGATTTTCGGCGATCGCCCGAGTCGCGGCACGCACCGCGGTGGTGGCCGGGTCGCGCTGGGTGGGGTCGGGGACGCGCCCGCCGAGCAGCGCGTTGTTCAGGATGAACGCACCGCCCTCGCGCAGTAATCGCACACCCTGCTCCACGTAGAGCGGGTGTTCCATGGGCGAGGCGTCGACGAACACCAGGTCGTAGGCGCCGTCGGCCAGGCGCGGCAGCACATCGAGGGCGCGGCCGTTGATGAGCCGGGTGCGCGCGGGCGCGATCTCGGCGGTGCGGAAGGCCTCCTTGGCGGCCCGCTGGTGCTCGGGTTCGGAGTCGATGGTGGTGAGGGTTCCGTCCTCACGCATGCCGTCGAGCAGCCACAATCCGCTCACACCCGCGCCGGTACCCACCTCGACGACCGAGCGGGCGCCGAGCATCTGCGCGTACATGCTCAGCAGCGCGCCGACCGAGGCGGGCACGGGCGCGGCGCCCAATTCGGTGGCCCGCTCGCGCGCGTCGAGGAGGACTTCGTCCTCGACGACGGACTCCTCCACATAGGCCAGGTTCCGCTCCACGTTCGATGCCACAGCTAAGAGGCTATGTCACCGACCGGGTCTGTGTATTCAGCGAAGGCGCCCGCGCGGGGTGAGTGTCGGGGTGCGTCAGGATTCTCAGGTGCCACTCAGGGTCTCCACACGTGCCCCATATCGCGACAGGAAATAGTTGCCACACCAGCCGATCGCGGCGGGTACGAGGCGCGGGAACAACCGCAGACATCCGGCGGTTGTTTCTGACAAGACAAGGTCCGCTGACCCGGACCGGTTCGGTTTCGTGCCGGCGGTCCCGAGTAGGAGGTGTCCCATCCCGATGGTAGACACGGCGCGTTCCGACGCCACACTGCCCGCCCAGACCCTTCCCACCGACTTTCCGCCGTCCGTCGAGGACGATCTCGATGCCGAACTCACCGGCACCGCGGCTTTCGACGCCACCGGTGACCGCACGGTGATGCCGTCGTGGGACGAACTGGTCCGCGAGCACGCCGACCGGGTCTACCGCCTCGCCTACCGGCTCTCCGGCGACGCCCAGGACGCCGAGGACCTCACCCAGGAAACCTTCATCCGGGTGTTCCGATCCCTGCAGAGCTACCAGCCGGGCACGTTCGAAGGCTGGTTGCACCGCATCACCACGAACCTGTTCCTCGATATGGTCCGCAGGCGCAATCGCATCCGCATGGAGGCCTTACCCGAGGACTACGACCGGGTGCCCGCCGAGGGACCCACGCCCGAGGACGCCTACCACGACTCCCGCCTCGACCCGGACCTGCAGAAGGCGCTCGACGCCCTCGCGCCGGAGTTCCGCGCGGCCGTGGTGCTGTGTGACATCGAGGGCCTGTCCTACGAGGAGATCGGCGCCACACTCGGCGTCAAGCTGGGCACTGTGCGCAGCCGCATCCACCGCGGGCGCCAGGCACTGCGCGACTACCTTGCGCATAATGGAATAGAGCAGCGATACTCCGCTGACACCTACGCAGGGTGACGGCCGCGAGCGGCCACACCCGGCCTGGTCGGGTTGATGTCGGTCGGAAGGAAGAACACCGCATGAGCGGTCAGCGCCTGGAGGCGGCAGCTCGCGTAACCACGGAGGGCGCCCGCTCATGCCGAGAGGAAACAGCATGAGCGTGGATCCAGCATCCTCAGGTCGCACACCGCGCTTTCAGCCCACCGAGCATCTGGCCAGCGAAGCGATCGCGGCCTACGTCGACGGCGAGCTGCGCATGAACGCCTATCTGCGTGCCGCCCAGCATCTCTCGGTCTGCCCCGAATGCGCCGCCGAGGTCGACGCCCAGCAGCAGGCGCGGATCGCGCTGCGCCGGGCGGGCGAAATCGCCGTCCCACGCAGCCTGCACGACAGCCTCAGCCGCATCCCGCTGGCCGAACTGCCCGCCGCCGCACCCGAACCTCCCCGCCGTAACGAGGCATTTCTCGGATTCCTGACCGATTCGTTCCCCGCAGCCCGGTGGACTACGTGGCGGCGCAAGTAGAGTCACGGGCGTGACAGGCGAATCGACGAATCCCGGATCGACCGACAACTCGGATTCGGCGGCGTCACGGGGGAATCTGCGGCCCTCCGACGCGCCGACCCTCGGCCCGCGTCCGGTGTACCGGCCGCACATCGACAGCCATACCGCGCACGCGTTCCGCCGCCCGAACGGCCAGACGGGTTCGTTCGCCCCGCACGACCCGATGCGCGACGGCAAGCGTTCCGACGACGGCGAACTGGTCGATCGGCGGCCGCCGGACGGTGTGCTCGCCGAGGCGTTCGCCCGCCCCGAGGACTCCGACGAACTCTTGCAACGCGAACCCGATTCCGGCGAACGCAAGATCGTCGTCGCGGGACCGGTGGACCCCTGGCGCGACCCCGCCGCAGGCGCGCGCCTCGGCGCCCCGGCGATCGAGACACCCGAACCCGCCCCGCTGCCTGTCGCACCCAAATTGTCGGCCCGCGAGGTGCTGTTCGGCTCCCGGGTCGCGCCGAAAGCGCTGGCCCTGCTCGCCGTGATCGCGCTCGGTATCGCCGTCGTCGGTGGGCTGGTCGGGCGGATCACCGCCGAGACCGCGTCCACCCTCACCTCGCGCAAGGTCACCCTCCAGCAGAGCGAGAGCTCCGATTCCCCACACGGCAAGATCGCGGCTGTCGCCGACGCGGTGCTGCCGTCGGTGGTGTCGATCCAGGTCATCATCGGTGACGGCGGACCATCCGGCTCGGGTGTCGTCCTCGACGCCGAGCAGGGCTACATCGTCACCAACAACCACGTGATCTCGGCGGCGGCCACCGACAAGTCCGGCAACGCCAAGATCCAGATCGAGTTCTCCGACAACACCCGGGTGCCTGCCCAGATCGTCGGGCGCGATCCCAAGACCGACCTCGCGGTGCTCAAGGTCGACGCCGACAACCTCACCGAGGCGAACCTCGGCCGCTCCGACGACGTGCAGGTGGGCGACGACGTGCTCGCCATCGGTTCACCGCTCGGCCTGGAGAAGACTGTCACCTCCGGCATCGTCAGCGCGCTGCACCGCCCGGTGAGCCTCGGCGGCGAGGGCACCGACACCAATGCCGTGATCGACGCGGTGCAGACCGACGCCTCGATCAACCCCGGTAACTCCGGCGGCGCCCTCGTCGACATGGACGGCAGGCTGATCGGCGTCAATACCGCTATCAAGAGCAATACCGGTAACTCGGTCGGTCTCGGGTTCGCCATCCCGATCGATGTGGTCACCTCCATCGCGCAGACCCTGATCCGCGACGGCAAGGTCAACCACCCGCAGCTCGGGCTCAGCGCGCGCACCAAGGCCGTCGCCAACGAGTTGCGCAGCGGCGCCGCCGTTGCCGACGTCGTGGCTGGTGGACCGGCCGCCAAGGCGGGCATCGTCGAGGGCGACGTGATCGTCAAGGTCGGCGATCGCGTCGTGGAGGGCCCCGACGAACTGGTCGTCGCGGTGCAGTCGCACAAGATCGGCGAGCGGGTGAACGTGCAGTTGATCCGCGATGGCAGGCAGGTGGACGTGCCCGTCACCCTCGAATCCGACTGAGCTGCGACGACGCGCGCCGGGTAACCTGGGATCGTGTTCAGCAACATCGGGTGGAGCGAGATGATGATCCTGCTCGTCGCCGCCCTCGTGATCCTCGGCCCGGAGCGCCTGCCCGGGGCGATCCGCTGGACCACGTCGTCGCTTCGTCAGGTGCGCGACTACGCCAGCGGGGCCACCTCCACGCTCAAGCAGGAACTCGGCCCGGAGTTCGACGAGCTGCGCAAACCGCTCGCCGAACTCAACGAGCTGCGCGGGATGACACCGCGTGCCGCGGTCACCAAGCACCTGCTGGGCGGCGACGACTCGGTGCTGCGCGATCTGGAGAAGGCCGTGCCGGACCGCAAGGAGCTGTTCGGCACGAGCAGCGGAATGCCCGGCACCGGGCCCTCGTTGTCGAAGGCGCCGAAGCCGTTGGAGCACAACGAGCGGCCGCCGATCGACTCCGACGCCACCTGACACCGGCGAACAGACCACACGGTCGTCATTTGCCACCCGGTCGCGCGTACCGCCGATGCCCGCGCCGACCTCGCCGTCTTTGTGGTTGCCGACAGACATTCCGCGATCGGCGTTGTGCGCCAAGACATTCGATGTCAATCGTTATAGACACGAATCGGCGTCCAGCTGTCTAGACTTCGCACATGTCGGCCGATGACGTGGCACGAGTCTTCGCGATCGAAGACAAGGTCGAGAGACTCAAAGCAGCCACCGACGGGGTGGCGGCTGCCCAGCAGACCATCAACGAACTCACCAGGATCCGCCGCGCCGTGATCCGCGAACTCCATGCCGAGGGCTGGACGTTCGCCCGCATCGGTGCCGCCGCCGGCTTGTCGCGGGCGCGCATCCACCAGGTGAGCACCCAGGGTCCGGTGCCCGAAGGGCTGTTCTTCGGGCACGGCACGCTCACCGTGCTGGCCCCGGAGGTCCGCACGGGCAGGCTGCTCGGCGCACCCGATCCGGCGGCCGCGCAACGGCTGGCCGAGCTGCTGCGCCAGCTCGGATTCGTGGCGACGGTCGAGACGTTCCTGCCGGGCAGACCCATCGATCTCAATCGCGACGGCCTGGTAATCCTCGGCGGGCCCGAGCTGTCCCCGAGCCTGCGTCAGCTGGTGGCGGCCGATCCACGACTGCGCCGCACCGTCACCCGCGCGGGCGACACCCGGCGCGGCATCGAGGACCGGGCCGCGCGCCGCGTCTACCGGCCCGGCGGCACCGAACCACACGACATCGCCTATCTGGCCCGGCTGCCCCGCCCCGACCGGCGCGGCACCGTGATGCTCATCGACGGGCTGCACCCGCCGGGATCGCTGGGTGCGATCCGGTTGCTGGCCACCCGGCTGGCCACGCTGCACGAGCGGGCGAGCACCCATCTGTTCTCGGTTCTCATCGCCGTGCGATACGACCGCACGACCGGCGAACCGGTCGATGCGGATCTACTCACCCCGGTTTATCGGCACGAAACCGACCAAAAGTCCGCTGCGAACCGGACTCGCCCATAACTGCATCTAAACAACGGCTACTTTGTGATCTGCATCACGGTAATGTTATAGATCACAACCCGAGCCCGATGGTTAGATTGCTAGCGAGTAACCGAGTGTGAGTAGGTGAGCTTCACATGTTCTCGTCTCCCGAGGCCAATGCCTGCCGGGTCCTGCCCGTGCGCGCGGTCGGCGTCGCGGGCCCCCGGCCTGTTCCCCCGTCCGACATCGACTCTGTCGGCGGTGAGGTGGTCGTAACGACCCACCGCGTGACCTACAGCGACCGTTTGAAGGTCTTCATCGGCCCGCACGAGGACGTGGACAGCTTCCTGCGCCCACTGCGCCGGATGGACGGTCATCAGCGCTTCGCGCTCGATCTGACGGTGCTGCCCGAGCCCATGCCCGCCACCGAGGTGACGGCATCGGTGAGCGCGGCCCGTGGCGATCTGGCGTTGCGCTGCACCGGCTCGGCCGACGCCATGACGCTGCAGCTGCGCACCACGGTCGATCATCTGCCGCGCCGCTACACCCTCGGATTTCCGGGCAGCCGCCTCGGGCTGCCGACGGTGTATGTGCCACACGGCGACGACGACACCTACGTCTACCCGGAGGAGGTCTTCACCGCCGAGTACGCGGCGCAGATCTTCCACGAGTTCTTCCATCAGGGCGCCGTGCCCGCCGGGCTGCAGCACCGCGAGATCCTCGACTGAGCTTTCCCCGCGCCGGGATGCTCGCGGTTAGCTAGGCTGGACCGAAAGGTCACAGTCGGTGGAGAGGCCGGTGGGCGATGCGCGATCTGCTCGGGCAGGTGCTCGATCTGCTCGCCGAGGGGCCGGTGGCGCTGGCCCGGATCGTCGACCGGATCGGCGCGGTGCCACGCGATACCGGGGCCGCGATGGTGGTCACCCCGGATGGTCGGGTCGTCGGCTCGCTCTCCGGTGGATGCGTGGAGGCGGCGCTGCTGGTGACGGCCCGACAGGTGCTCGCCGACGGCTCGGCCTGTGTGGAGCGGTTCGCGGCAGCCGACGAGCTCACCGTCGGACTGCCGTGTGGCGGAGAGATCGAGGTCTTCGTCGAACGGCTCGACCACGCCGATCTTGCGCTGCTCCACGAGCTGCGTGCCGCGCTCACCGCGCACCAGCCCATCGCCTACGCCACGACTCTCGAATCCACCCCGGATCGCCGGCTGCTGCGGCCCGGGCAGGTCACGCCGTGGCGCGGCCTCGACCAGGACGCGGCCGCGCTGCTCACCGCGGGCCACAACGGCATGGTCGGCGCCCAGGACTGCACGCCTGCCGCCACGACCCGCCCCCGCACCTTCGTCCAGGTGTTCCGCTCCCCCGCCCGCATGATCCTGGCAGGCGCCAACGACTACACCCGCGCCCTCGCCACCGCAGCCACTCGACTCGGCTACCGCGTCACCGTCGTCGACGCCCGCGAAACCTTCACCACCCCCGCACTTTTCCCCACCGCCGACGAAGTGGTCGTCGACTGGCCCCACCGCTACCTGGCCGCCGAAGCCGCGGCAGACCGCATCGACGACCGTACGGTGGTCTGCGTCCTCACCCACGACCCCAAATTCGACGTCCCCATGCTGGCCACCGCCCTCGCTCTGCCTGCAGTCGCCTTCATCGGCGCCCTCGGTTCCCGCCGAGCACACAGCGACCGCGTTGCCCGCCTCCGCGACCAGCGCGTCTCCCCCCAGGCCATCACCCGCATCCACAGCCCCCTCGGCCTGGATCTCGGCGCCCACACCCCCGAAGAAACTGCCATCTCCATCCTCGCTCAAATCCTGGTGACCCGGACCAACGCCTCAGCCGAGCCCCTGTCAACCCTGACCGGCCCGATCCACCCGCGAACCACTTGATCCCGGCCGCACAACCGACGGCCGCGCGATCGCCTACCCGCACCGGGTCACCGTGGTCCGACACAGACGACGAAATCCCGCTCCGAGTGGGCGTGCAGCGTCGTCGGCAGTCCCGCACAGTCAGCGGCATCTGCGGGATCCGACGCCGAGCCGACCACCTTCCGCAACACCCGGCCCGCCGCCGCCGGATCCGAGCACGCGACCTGCTGCCAGCGAACCTCGTCGCCGAACCAGCCGACCGTCATCGGACCCACACACTGCCCGGCGGTGACGCGCTGCATAGATTCCTCGATAGCGATCTGATCCCTCAGGTACTCGACGTACACGAGTCCGAGCACGACGAGAAACGGGATGGTGAACCCGAGCGCGCCGATACGCCGGAACAGCGGTTTGCCCGGATCCATCGGCCGATGGCCCCATCCGGTCTCGGGCGCGGGCAACGCCGCGATCCGGCGCCGGGTCCTGGCATTGACGGCGAATCCGCCCAGGTTGTAGAACAGCGATTGCACGCCCCACCACCCGAACCACGCGCTGCCGATGGTGATCTCACGGTAGGTCGCCAACCCGCAGTCGCGGCAGAACGGGCCTTCCTCCGTGGTTTCCACCCGGAAGAGCAGCAGACCCCAGTGGCCGACGAGATCCACATCGATGGCCGGTGACGCTCCGCAATGCCGACAACGGACACAGCCGTTCCACTGAACCTCCAAGGCCACTGAACTTCTTCTCCTGCAAGCTGATCCGCCCGAACCGGCAAACAGTACGGATCAGCGGCGGCGAGGGCAAGGGGTGCGCACGCCGAAGACCGCCTCATCGCGACGACAAGGCGGTCGGAGGGTGGATCGTCAGGCGGCGACCTGTTCGGGGCGCAGCGTTTTCATCGGGGGGCGGTCTTCGAGGGAGACCTCGGTGGTGTGGGGGATGAATTCGCCTGCGATGAGGGGGAATTGGGTGAGGGGGGCGCCGGAGTCGGGGACGCCGCTGCGGCGCAGGGCGGTGCCGAGGATCTGGCGGCTCATCACGCCCAGGTCCGACAGCGGGCGATTGCGGTGGGTGCGCACGCCCAGGTTCACCTGGGTGATGGCGTCGAGACCCAGGCGATCGTAGGTGTCGAGCAGCAGGCCGATCTCCACGCCGTAGCCGGGGGCGAAGGGGACGGCGGTGAGCAGTTCGCGGGTGCCGGCGTATTCGCCGCCGAGCGGTTGCAGCACCTGGACCAGTTCGGGGCGCAGCGCCGCCAGCAGGGGACGGGCGACCAGTTCGGTGACCCGGCCACCGCCGTTGGCGTCGACGGACTCGCCGTGGCGCAGCGGGCGCCGGTAGTAAGCCTTGGACAGGTGGGTGCCGGGCATGGTCAGCAGCGGGCCGAGCAGCTTGGGCACGAACGCCGGATCGGGATCGATGAGATCGGAGTCGACGAAGGCGATGAGGTCACCGGAGGTGCAGGCCAGCGACCGCCACAGCGCCTCGCCCTTGCCCGCGACCGGTTCGAGCTCGGGTACGGCCTCCTCGCGGGTCACCACCTCGGCGCCCGCGCGACGCGCACGTTCGGCGGTGGCATCGGTGGATCCGGAGTCGAGCACGATCAGCTCGTCGACGAGGGTGCCGAGCAGCGGCCGGATACTGGCCACCACGTCGGCGACGGTGTCCTGTTCGTCGAGGGCGGGCAGCACCACCGAAACGGTGCGGCCCGCTTTGGCGGCGACGAGGTCGCCGACCGTCCAGTCCGGGGTGTCCCAGGTGTGGGTAGTGGCCCAGGCGGGCTCGCGGTGTTGGATTTTCATGCCAGACCTCGCAGAGTTCGTGCGGGGGGCCGGATGCCCTGGATTGCGGCGATCATGTCCACGACCCGCCGGGTCTCGGCGACTTCGTGAACCCGGAAGACCCGAGCGCCCGCGGCGGCCGACCACGCGGTTGCCGCCAGTGTGCCCTCGACCCTCTCGGTCAGACCGACACCTAGAGTCTCCCCGATGAAGTCCTTGTTGCTCAGGGCCATCAGCACTGGCCATCCGGTTTTTACGAGACTGTCGATTCCGCGCAACAACTCGAGCCCGTGATAGGTGTTTTTTCCGAAATCGTGTGTGGGATCGATCACGATTCCGTCGCGACGCACCCCAGCCGCCGCCGCGCGTTCGGCCGCGGCGGCCACGGTGGCGGTCACTTCGGCGACCACATCGGCGTAGCGCACCCGGTGCGGACGGGTCCGCGGCACGGCGCCACCGGTGTGGCTGCAGACGATCCCGGCACCCAGGTCGGCGGCCACGTGCACCAGCTCGGGGTCGGCCCCGGCCCAGGTGTCGTTGACGAGGTCGGCACCGGCCGCCACGGCGTCCCTGGCGACCTTGCCGCGCCAGGTGTCCACACTGATCAACAGGTCCGGGTACTTCTCCCGGATCGCCGCGACGAACGGAACCACCCGCCGCGTTTCCTCGTCCGCGTCGACCGTGTCGCCCGGTCCCGCCTTCACCCCGCCGATGTCGACCAGATCGGCGCCTTCGTCGACGGCCCGCGTCACCCGGTCCATCGCCGCCCGGTCGGTGAAGGTGGCGCCCCGGTCGTAGAACGAGTCGGGGGTGCGGTTCACGATCGCCATCACCAGCGCGCGATCGGTCGGCACGGGCCGACCACAGAAGGTGGGCTCAGGCATCGCTATCGCGGAGCTCTACCCGCGGCGACGTCGTCGGCGTAGCCGTCGTAGGCCGCGACGTAGCCCTCGGTCGGTCCGCTGAGCACGTACAGCTGCCCCTCGGCGTCGGCGGCGTAGCCCTGCTTGCGCAGTTCCACCTTGCGGCTCTTGAAGGTGGAGGTCTGCTCGAGTTCGGCGACCACCCGGACGAACAGCGGGATCGCGTAGAGCGGCAACCGCTCGTAGACGGTGGCGGCCAGCCCCTTACCGTCGAATTCGGTGTCGGGGTGCAGGGTGATCGCGGCCATGCCCGCTTTGCCGTCGGTGCCGGGAATGTCCACCCCGAACACCACCGCCTGCTCGACGCTCGGGTGCTGATCGAGCGCGCCCTCCACCTCGGTGGTCGCGACGTTCTCGCCCTTCCAGCGGAAGGTGTCACCGAGCCGGTCGACGAACGCGATGTGCCAGAAGTGCTGGTCGCGCACCAGGTCGCCGGTATCGAACCAGCAGTCGCCCTTCTTGAAGCCGTCGCGGACCAGCTTGGATTCGGAGGCCTTCGCATCGGTGTATCCGTCGAAGGGCTGACGGTTGTTCACCTTCGCCAGCAACAGCCCGACGCCGCCGGAACGCACCTTGCGCAGCTTCCCGTCCGGTCCGCGGCGCGGCTTACCGGTCTCGTCGTCGTATTCGACCACCGCGTACGGCAGCGGACACAGCCCGGCCGTGCGGTCGACACCGAAGGCGTTGACGAAGGCCAGCGGCGCCTCGCTCGACCCGTAGAACTCCACCACTCGGTCGACCCCGAAGCGACGGCGGAACTCGTCCCACAGTTCGGGGCGCAGTCCGTTGCCGACGACCAACCGCACCCGGTTGTTCTCCTCGTCGGGCCGCACCGGCTGGTTGAGCAGATATCGGCACAGTTCGCCGATGTAGATGAACGCCGTTGCCCCTTCGCGGGCGATCTCCGACCAGAACCCGGAGGCGGAGAACTTGCGCGCCAGCACATAAGTCGCCTCGCCCGCGAGCACCGCCGACAACGCCACCGTGAGCGCGTTGTTGTGATACAGCGGCAGGCAGCAGTACAGCGCGTCGTCGCCGCGCAACCGCACACCGAGCCCGCCGAGTCCGGCCATGCTCTTGGTCCAGCGCAGGTGGGTCATCACGCTGGCCTTCGGCATGCCGGTGGTGCCGGAGGTGAAGATCAGGAACGCGCGTTCGCCCGCCGTCACCTGCTCACAGACCGCCGGGTCGGAAGCCGTTGCGCCACGCGCGGATTCGGCGAGTTCCTCGGACATGAGCACGTTCGCCGGTGCCTCGGGCAGCGACTCGAGCGCTTCCAGGCATTCCTCGCCGACCACGACCAGCACGCTGTCGAGCAGACCGATGCTGTGGGCCAGCACCTGATCGCGCTGGTTGTAGTTGAGCAACCCGACGGTGGCGCCGAGTTTGAGCACCGCGAGGACCGTGAACAGCGTCTCGGGACGGTTGGTCATCAGCACGCCGACCACGTCGCCGCGATCCACTCCCCGCGCGGAAAGCACTGCGGCGTACCGGTTCACCTCGCTGTTGGCGGCGCGGTAGGTGTAGGAACGGCCTTCGAAACGCAGGAACACCCGGTCGGGCCGCCGGTGGGCGAGCCGCTGGAAGTACTTGCCGATGGAGGCTTTGTCCTTGGGCCCCACCAGCATTCCCGGTGCGTTGCGCAGCATGCGCGGCGCGTCCATGGCCATGCCCGGCAGCTTCTTGGCCAGGTCCAACACACTGACGGTGTCGCGGGCGTCGTTGCTCACGTCGATCTCCTACCCTCGGGCCGCGGCCGGTGTCAACGCGGCGAACGCGGCTGGCAGGTCGGCGGCCACGACGATGCGGTCGCGCGCCTGCTGTGTGACAATCTTGCGCTCGAACAGCTCGTCCAACCAGCCGAACAGCCCGCGGTAGAAACCGTCGGCGTCGAGCACGACCACGGGTTTGGTGTGTTCGCCCAGGTAGCCGCCGGTCCAGGTTTCGAAGAATTCCTCGAGCGTGCCGACACCGCCGGGCAGGGTGAGGAAGGCGTCGGCGCGTTCCTCCATCAGCTGTTTGCGCTGGCGCATGGTGTCGGTGACGAGCAGTTCGTCGGCGGCGGTATCGGCGACCTCGCGGTGCACCAGGTGCTTGGGGATCACCCCGACGGTGTGCGCGCCGCCCGCGCGCGCGGCCGCCGCGACCGCGCCCATCATCGACACCCGGCCGCCACCGGACACGAGTTGCCAACCGCGACGGGCGATTTCGGTGCCCACCTGGGAGGCCAGGTCGATCAGTTCCGGTTCGGTGGTACTCGCCGAGCAGTAGACGCAGATCGAGTAGCTCACCACTGGTCCTCGGTGCCGAGCCGTTCGATGTCGCCGCCGCGCCCGCCGGTCGCCTCCTTGACGATGCGCACCACGTCTTCGACGCTGTCGGTGACCTGGATGAGGTCGAGATCCTCCGGCGAGATCTTGCCCGAGCCGGCCAGCGAACTGCGCATCCACTCCACCAGCCCGGACCAGTAGGCCGTGCCGAACAGGATGATCGGGAAGCGGGTGATCTTGCGGGTCTGCACCAGGGTGAGCGCCTCGAACAGTTCGTCGAGGGTGCCGAAACCGCCGGGCAGGCAGACGAAGGCCTGCGAGTACTTCACGAACATCGTCTTGCGGACGAAGAAGTAGCGGAAGTTGATCCCCAGGTCCACCCAGTCGTTGAGGCCCTGTTCGAACGGCAGCTCGATACCGAGGCCGATCGAGTACCCGCCCGCCTCCGAGGACCCCCGGTTGGCCGCCTCCATCGCCCCGGGACCGCCGCCGGTGATGATCGCGAAACCGGCGTCGGTGAGCGCGGACCCGATCGCCCGTGCCGCCGCGTACTCCGGGTGGTCGACCGGCGTGCGCGCCGAGCCGAACACCGTGACGGCGGGCGGCACCTCGGCCAGTGCGCCGAAGCCCTCGACGAACTCGGCCTGGATCCGCAGCACCCGCCACGGATCGGTGTGCACCCACTCGCTGTCCTGACGGGTGTCGAGAAGATTGCGGTCCGCGGTCCGTGCTCCCGGCTTGCGTTCGCGTCGGAACATCACCGGCCCACGGAACTTCGGTTTGGCCTTCCCCACCTGTTCATCCACGGAATCGCTCGACATGTCCTCCACGCTACTGGGCACCCGCGGTGAGGTAGGTGCGCAGCATGGCGGTGACGGCGGTGATCTGGCTGAGCGGGACGTGTTCGTCGCGCTTGTGGGCGAGGTTGGGGTCGCCGGGACCGAAGTTCACGGCGGGGATGCCACGGGCGGCGAAGCGTGAGACGTCGGTCCAGCCGTACTTGGCGCGCACTCCGCCGCCGCCGTGGGCGTTGACCGAGTCGATGAGGCTGCGCGCGGCCGGTGCGGTGAGACCGGGCAGGGCGCCGGGCGAGGAATCGGTGACCCGGAAACTCACGTCGAGCCCGTCGAAGACCTCGCGCACGTGGGCGATGGCCTGCTCGACCGTGCGGTCGGGGGCGTAGCGGAAGTTCACGTCCACCTCGGCCACGTCGGGCACCACATTGCCCGCGACGCCACCGGAGACGCGCACCGCCGAGAGCCCTTCGCGGTACACGCAGCCGTCGATGTCGACCTGGCGCGCCTCGTAGGCGGCCAGCCGTTCCAGCACCGGCGCCAGCGCGTGAATCGCGTTCTCCCCCAACCAGGCCCGGGCCGAATGCGCGCGCACACCCGAGGTGCTCAACCGCACCCGCAGCGTGCCCTGGCAGCCCGCCTCGATCCAGCCGCCGGAGGGTTCGCCGAGCACGGCGAGGTCGCCGTCGAGCCACTCGGGCATATCGCGCTCGATGTGGTTGAGGCCGTTGAACTCGGCGGCGATCTCCTCGCCGTCGTAGAAGATGAGCGTGAGGTCGTGGGCCGGGTCGGTGATGGTGGCGGCCAGGTGCAGGAATACCGCGTCACCGGACTTCATGTCGACGGTGCCGCAGCCGAACAGCACCGGCTCCCCGTTCACCTCGGCGGGCCTGCTCGGCACGTTGTCGGCGATGGGCACCGTGTCCAGGTGCCCGGCCAGGATCACCCGGGTGGGCAGGCCGAGGTTCGTGCGCGCCAGCACCACATTGCCATGCCGCTTGATCTCGAAACCGGTGGTCTGCTCGCGCAGCGCCTGCTCGACCAGGTCCGCGATGGCGGCCTCGTCGCGGGAAACGCTCGGCACATCGACCAGGGCGGCGGTCAACTGGACGGGGTCGGCGCGCAAATCGAGAGTCACATCTCGACAGTAGTACGCGGGTACGACGCGGTGTCCGGGTGCGGGAATCGGACCGGGTGGTCCAACGCACAGCCCCCGCGCCACCTCGACATCGATCGACGCGGCAAAATGTGGTCCCGTGAGCACTCAAGGAGCAAGCGCAGTCGGTATCGCCACCATCACCTCGGACGGCACCGTCCTCGACACCTGGTACCCGAGCCCGGAGCTGGGCGAGTTCACCGAGACCGGCTCCCAGCGCCTCGACGCGGCCGACGCGCCGGAGTTCGCCGACCTGCTCGGCCCCGACGAGGCGCGCGGCGTGGAGGTGGTCGCGGTTCGGACCACCATCGCGGACCTGTCGGCGGCCCCCACCGACGCCCACGACGTGTACCTGCGCCTGCACCTGCTCTCGCACCGCCTGGTCCAGCCGCACGGCCTGAGCCTGGACGGCCAGTTCGGCCTGCTCAGCAACGTGGTGTGGACCAACCACGGCCCGTGCGCGGTGGAAGGCTTCGAGCAGACCCGGATCAAGCTGCGCGCCCGCGGCCCGGTGACCGTGTACAGCATCGACAAGTTCCCCCGCATGGTCGACTACGTGGTGCCCTCGGGTGTGCGCATCGGCGACGCCGACCGCGTCCGCCTCGGCGCGCACCTGGCCTCGGGCACCACCGTCATGCACGAGGGCTTCGTGAACTTCAACGCAGGCACCCTCGGCAACTCGATGGTCGAGGGCCGTATCTCGGCCGGTGTCGTGGTCGGCGACGGCTCCGATATCGGTGGCGGCGCGTCGACGATGGGCACGCTGTCGGGCGGCGGAACCACCGTCATCTCGGTCGGTGAGCGCAGCCTGCTCGGCGCCAACGCGGGTCTCGGCATTCCGCTCGGCAACGACTGCGTGCTCGAGGCGGGCCTGTACCTGACCGCCGGAACCAAGGTCACCGCGCCCGACGGCACCGTCGTCAAGGCCGCCACCCTGGCCGGGCAGAACAATCTGCTGTTCCGCCGCAATTCGACCACCGGTGCGGTGGAAGTGGTGCAGCGCTCGGGCACCGGTATCGAGCTCAATGCCGCGCTGCACGCCAACGACTGAATCCCGCATTCGGCAATATCGCATTTATTGCGGTTTGTTGACGACGGGTATCCCGTTGCGGCAAGGCTTTTCGGGTCCGCTAGCTTGAATTCGCCCACCCGGTCGGGGGGCTTTCGAATGTGGAGGGATTCAAGTATGAAGTTCGGAAAGTTCACTACTGCTGTTGTGATGTCGGTTGTCGCGGTGGGGATTACCGCGGCCACCGCCAACGGTCAGCCCGCCGTGGCGACCGAACAGCCCGCGGTGGTGGCTGCGGGGGGCGTGACTTCGGGTGTGAGCAACGGGATCGACTACACCACGGCGGTGTCGCCCACCGACAAGACCATCACCTGGGCGGTCGACAACGGCCGCTTCGAGCTGGCCGCCGACGGCTCGGCCGTGCTGCTGCGCAACGCCGAGGGCGTCACCGTCGACCAGACGGCGCTGCGCTCGGAGGTCGCGGGTCTGCCGATCTCGGTGACCCCGCAGATCGCCGAGGACGGCCGTAGCGTGAAGCTGGCCGCCTCGATGACGCCGGAGGACACCGCGAAGCTCGGCGACATCGCCGAACTGAAGGACATCAGCTCCTACGACCGCCTGATGGCCCAGGTCAACAAGAACCTGCCGGGCATCGCGATCGGTGGCATCATCGGCGCGTTCTTCCCGTTCCTGTGGCTGTTCACCATCCCCGCCGGAATGCTGATCGGCGGTTACGTGATGGGTGGTCAGGAGTTCCTGGACGCGGTGATCGCGTTCGCGACCGGCCAGCCCTGATCCGCTGACGGAAAGGCCCCGCACTCGCTCGAGTGCGGGGCCTTTTCGTTGCCGGGTGACGAAGCCGATACTCGACGCGGGCCACCGGCACGGAGTAGCTTCAGCTGTTATACGGAGTCGTATAACAGGAGGATCGGCATGGCACTTCTTCCCCCGGGCCAACGCGCCGTCGACGGATTCCCCCGCTTCGGTACGCACCTGCATCACCCGCCGCCGCCGGTCCCCGAGCATCCCGTGATCGAGGTCTGCGGGGCCGTGGTCGAGCCCGTCACCATCGCACTCACCGAACTGGCGCAGCTGCCCCGCCGCGAGCAGAAGGCCGACTTCCATTGCGTCGCAGGGTGGTCGGCGACCGGCCTGCGGTGGGAAGGGACACCGTTCCGTGACTTCTACCGTCTGGTGATCGAGCCCGCGCTCGCACCGGGAACGACGATCACCCACCTCAGCTTCGAGGGCCTGGACAAGTTCCGCTCGGTCGTGCAGCTCGAAGACGCCCTCGCCGACGACGTCTTCCTCGCCGACCGGCTCGACGGCGAACCCCTCGACAGCGACCACGGCGCCCCGCTCCGGCTGGTGAGCCCGAAGCAGTACGGGTTCGTCAACACAAAACACCTGTGCCGCATCGAAGTTCACACCGCCGCCCCGCCGGACCCGGACAAGTGGTCGCCACTGGCCTCGCACGCCAGGGCACGAGTGTGGGCCGAGGAACGGCACCGGTACCTGCCGGGGCGCGTGGTTCGTCCGGTGTATCACGCCCTGATCGGGCCGATCCGCCGGCTGAGCGCGCGGGGCAGCACGAACCGCTAGGTCAGCGACTTCTTCTGCACCTTGCCCATCGCATTGCGCGGCAGCGCGTCGACGAAGCGGACCTCGCGCGGCCGTTTGTGGGCCGAAAGCTGGTCGCCTACCTGCGCGATCAGTTCGGTCGCGAGGTCGTCGGAGCCGGCGTCACGGGCGACGACGAAGGCGACGATCCGCTGTCCGAGATCGTCGTCGGGCAGGCCGACCACCGCGACCTCGGCGACCGCCGGATGCCCGAGCAAGGCCGTCTCGATCTCCCCCGCGCCGATCCGGTACCCACCGGACTTGATCAGGTCGATGGACTCGCGGCCGACGATGCGATGGAAACCGTCGGCGTCGATGACGGCGACATCGCCGGTGCGGAACCAGCCGTCCTCGGTCCAGTCACGGGCCGTGGCATCGGGACGGCCGAGATAGCCGTCGAACAGCATCGGGCCACGAACCTGCAGGCCACCGATGCTCACGCCGTCGTGCGGGACGGGATTGCCCGCTTCGTCGCGCAGCCGGGTCTCGACACCGCGCACCGGCGTACCGACCCAGCCCGGCCTGCGTTCACCATCGGCCCTGGTCGACAGGGTGATCATGGTTTCGCTCATGCCGTACCGCTCCACCGGCGCGTGCCCGGTGAGTTCGGCCAGCTTCTCGAAGACCGGGACCGGCAGCGGCGCGCTGCCCGAAACCAGCAGCCGCGCCCGGCTCAATTCCTTGGCCGCTTCCGGCTTTTCGGCGATGCGCGACCATACCGTCGGCACCCCGAAGTACAGCGTTCCCTCGGCGGCGGCGTAGGCCTCGGGGGTCGGCTTGCCGGTGTGGATCAAGCGGCTGCCGATGCGCAGGGGTCCGAGTAGACCGAGGATCAGGCCGTGCACGTGGAACAGCGGAAGTCCGTGCACGAGTGTGTCTTTGCGCGTCCAGTTCCAGGCGTCGGCGAGCGCGTCGAGCCCGGCGGCGATGGCGCCCCGGCTGAGCAGCACGCCCTTGGGGGCGCCGGTGGTGCCCGAGGTGTAGAGGATGAAGGCGATGGCCGACGGGTCGGGCTCGGGGTAGGTGTGCCAGGACCGGGCGTGCAGCCGCACCGGAACCACCGGCAGATCGGTGTCCGTCGGCGCGGCTCCGAGCCAGGCTTGGGCACCCGAATCGCGCAGGATGTGTTCGCGCTCAGCGGTTCCCGCGTCGGGCGGGACGGGGACGACAGTCACCCCGGCGATCAGGCAGCCGACCACGGCGAGCACGGTCCGCAGGGTCGGCTCGGCCAACACCGCGACCCGTTCGGCGCGCCCGATCCGTTCGGCGACCGAGGTGGCCGCACCCAGCAGATCACCGCGCGAGACGGTGGCATCATCGATGGTGACGGCATCGGGAAGGTCGTCCCCGGCGGCGACGGCGAGCGGGTTCAACGAGGCGAGCAGCAGCGGCGGACCGTAGGACATCCGTCCACGCTAGCCCGGCGCGTTCCGGCGGCACGCGCCACCGTCCGTTGACACCCCGACGACAGAATGAGACATTCAAGCTACAACTCTCTCACCGACGAATTGGGGTCAACGATGACCAGCCTCGCGCATTCGCGGTCCAGCCACACCGGACCCGCGGACTTCGACATCCGGGATCACGTCGATGGCGCCGCCATCTTCTTCGGCGCAACGGCGAACGTGATCATGCAGCTCAGTCTGGCCCCGGTCGGCTACGGCGTCGCGGAATCGCGCGTGCACAGCGGAAGCATCATGCTGCACCCCTTCAAGCGCACCAGGACAACCATCACCTATCTGGCGGTGGCGATGATGGGCACCGACGAGGACCGCGCCGCCTACCGGGCCGCGATCAACGGCGCGCACCGGCACGTGCACTCCACGCCCGAGAGCCCGGTGAAGTACAACGCCTTCGACAAGAACCTGCAGATGTGGGTGGCCGCCTGCCTGTACTGGGGCTCGGTCGACCTGATGGAACGCCTGCACGGCCCCGTCGACGACGACACCGCCGATACCTTCTACGAGTACGCCCACCGTTTCGGCACCACCCTGCAGGTACCGCGCGAGATGTGGCCCGCCGATCGCGCGGCCTTCGCCGCGTACTGGACCGAGAACCTGGCCGCGACCAGCGTCGACGACACCATCAAGGCCTATTTCGACGGCCTGCTCGACCTGCGCATGCTCTACCCACCCCTGCGCTGGCCCTTCGCCCGCTTCCACCGCTGGTTCACCACCGGCCTGCTCCCCGCCCACCTGCGCGACGAACTCCGCCTCACCTGGACCGACCGCGACGAACGCCGCCTCGCCCGCCTGCTGCGCACCGTCGGCGCGATCAGCAGCCGCATGCCACGCCCCATCCGCAGCCTCCCCTTCGACGTCACCCTCGCCGACATGCGGCGGCGCAAGCGGCGGGGCAAGCCGCTGATCTGACGACAGGCCGCGAGCTGCCCGCGCGGCTCGCGGCCGGCTCTCACAGATCGTCGGCGATGATCCGTTCGATATTGCGCTCGGCCAGCGCGGTGATGGTGACGAACGGATTCACGCTGGTATTGCCGGGGATCAGCGCACCGTCGATGACGTAGAGGCCCGGATACCCGTGCAGGCGGCCGTAGTTGTCGGTGGCCTCGTTCAGCACGCACCCGCCGAGCGGGTGGTAGGTGAAGTCGTCACCCCAGGTCTTCGTGACGCCGAACAGGTCGGTCCGGTAGATGGTGCCTTCCTTGGCGTTGATCTTGTCGAAGATGCGTTTCGCCGCGTTGATCGACGACTGATTCCACGATTTCTGCCAGTTCAGGTTCACCTTTCCGGTGCCGGAGTCGAAGCTGAACGCCGCACGGTTCGGGTTCTTGGTGATCGCCAGGTACAGACTCACGTAGGTCTCCAGACCGGCGGGGAACGGTGCGACTTCGGCGAAGGCAGGCCCGCCCGGGTCCGCCCAGTTGTCGATGCCGAGGCAGGGCATGGAGGACTGCAGGCTGCCGGTGCCGTCCCACATGTGGTTGGCACGGCCGACCATCACATTGCCGTTGTTGCCCCACTTCTGCCCGACCGCGCCCGCGAGGTCGGGCAGTTTGCCCGTCGCCCGCATCGCCACCAGCAATTTGCTCGTGCCCACACTGCCCGCCGCGAAGAAGACCCGTTGAGCTGTCACGGTTTTGACGGCGACCGTGCCGCCGCTCGAATCGAGCTGGGCCATTTCCACCCGGTACCCGCCCGCGCCGGGCGTGACCGTGGTGACTTTGTGCAGCGGGCTGATCCGCACCTTGCCGGTGGCGGCGGCCGCGCCGAGGTAGGTGCGGTCGAGCGAACGCTTGCCGTAGTTGTTGCCGTAGATCACCTCGCCCGCCAGGGCCGAGCGGGTCGCCGTGCCCACCTGCTCCTTTTTCATGTACTCGAAGTCGTAGACATTGGGCACGAAAGTCCAACCGAAACCGGATCTTTCGGCATGTTTGCGGCCCACGCGCGCGAATTGGTAGCACTCCGCCGATTCGAACCACGTCTTGTCGATGTGGTTGACGCCGAGCGCGGTATTCGCGCGCGGGTAATAGGTGGAATACATCTCCTCGGCATTCACCGACGGCAGGATCGCGGCGAAATTCTCCCGCTTCGGCGTCACCGCCATCCCGCCGTTCACGAGCGATCCGCCGCCGACCCCACGCCCCTGGTACACCCGGATCCCGCCGAAGTCCTCGGAGTCCAGCACGCCTGTGTACCTGTCGATGTCCTTGTTGTACGAGCCGCCCATGAAGTACCCGACCGGCTGATCGGTGCGCTCGCGCAACCAGTACGACCGCCCGTCCGGTTTCAGCACCGGACAGAACACCCGGCCATCGGGACCGGGGGCATCCCACGACATCCCCATCTCGACGATCGCCACGTCCACCCCCGCCTGCGCCAAGCGCAACGCGGCGACCGCGCCGCCGTATCCGCTGCCGATCACCAACGCGGGAACCGTATCCCCGTCGGCCAGCGGTGCGGCGGAGGCGAGCGCCCGACTCCCCACCGTCGCCACCGCCAAAGTGACACCTGTTGCAGCTAGGAACCGCCGTCGCGTGAACCCTCCCACATATCGGCTTCTAACTGGGTTTTCATACAAGAATTCACGCACCGTGCGGCTCCTCATCGAGACTGCAAATGAGAACCTGTTATACCGAGTCATTCGTCCGGCTGATCACAGAACGCCGCGCCCCGCCGTCACCTCGCCGACCACTTCGCCACGGGAAAGGCCATCGCTCCAGGTTCGCCGCTTACGAGGCCGCCATCCAGCGTTGAGGGGCATTGACCAACGTGCGTTTCAGATGTGGGGGCATGGCTGATCCCCTGAGTTGATCCGCCGACTCAGAGTGGGGCTTGTTCGAACCAGGATGCGTAGGTCTCGTCGAAGGTGTGGCCGGGCCAGGAGACCTCGACCAGGATCTCGGCAGTCGCGCTGTGATCGCGCTCCCGCACCGCGAGGGCGAAGGGGGCGCCCGGATCACTCGGGCGGGCGACGGCGACTGCCGAATTTCGCGCTGGGTGGGTCCGGATGTCGTGGACGACGGTGTGGCGGGAGAAATAGTTCTCGACGTCGGCGGCGGACTGGTACGCGGTGAACCAGGTGATGACGCCATCGGCGTCGGTGCACGAGATCTGACGAAGGGGCGCCGGGTCACCGGGGGCGACCACGAACGTGGACGTCGGCGCACAGGCAGCATCGCGCCAGCCACGACCGGCCGGATTCGAGGCGATCAAACTCGGGAACGCCGAGGCGATCGAAGAGTGTTCGCCCCACGTCGGCGGCGGCGGAACACGCTGCGGGCGAACGAATTTCCAGTAGACCGCGCCCGCACCGACAACGCCGACACCGGCGATCACGGCGAGTACGAGCAGACCCACCGCGAGCGCCCGCCATCGAGACGAGACAGCCTTACCCGGAACCTCGGCCGCGCGCGGACGCGTCGCGCGAGCACCCGGATGAGCCGCGGCAGCCGTTCGCAGGTCGGCTGGAGTGGTGGAAGTTGCGGTGGGAGCCGTCGGCCGTGCGGCGGAACCACTCATGGCCGGATAGCGCCGCGTTTCCCCGGGCGATAGCGCCGGTGCGGTGCGCTGTGGGGCGCCGATCAGTGCCGGGGTGGCAGCCGCACCGTCCGATGCCGCAGCCGCCGCCTGACCGAATTCGGCGCAACTGGCGAACCTTTCAGCCGGATCCTTGGCCATGGCACGGCCGATCACCGCGTCCAGGCCGGGCGCCAGACCGCTTACCCGACCCGAGGCCCGTGGCACGGGCTTGGTCAGATGGGCGGCGACGACGGCACCGGGATTGTCCGCGGGAAACGGGCTTTCGCCGGTGAGCAAGGTGTACAGGGAACAACCGAGCGAGTATTGGTCGGATCGATGATCCACGGTCGCACCGGACAATTGCTCGGGCGAGGCGTAGGCGAGCGTGGCGAGGAAGTCGCCGGTGCGAGTGAGCTGGCGGGCGTCGCCGCGCAGGCGGGCGATCCCGAAGTCGGTGAGCAGCACGCGATCCCGGCCCCGGCCCGCGGAGAGCAGGATGTTGGCGGGTTTCACGTCCCGGTGCAGCACACCGCGCTCGTGGGCGTAGTCGAGCGCCTCGGCGGTCTGGGCGATGATGTCGACCGCGCGGGCGGGGTCCAGCGGGCGACCACGGAACACCGAGGCATCGGTGCCGTCCACGTACTGCATGGAAATCCACATCAGCCCGTCTTCGACACCGCGATCGAGCACCGACACGATGCCGGGATGGTCGAGGCGGGCCGACACGTCGGCCTCGCGCTCGAACCGGGCCCGCACCTCCTGGTCCGAATACAGTTCGCGATTCAGCAGTTTCAGCGCGACCCGCCGCGGCAGGCGTGGGTGTGCGGCCAGGTACACGGTGCCCATTCCGCCACGCCCGAGCACCCGCTCGATCCGATATCCGGCGAACACCGTGCCCGCGACCAAATCCACCCCGTGCATGTGTTGCGAGCCTTTCGATCCTGTTCGCGCCGAATTCGACTGTGCGGACACCAACCGATTCGCGCGCTAGACAGGAGGCGCGGCAACCGGATCCGGGCGTCTCAGGAGAGCCGGGCGGCCGCTTCGGCGATGCGTTCGTCGGTGGCGGTGAGGGCGATACGGACATGCTCCGGGGAGCGGGGGCCGTAGAAGTCGCCGGGGGCGGCGAGGATGCCGCGGTCGGCGAGCCAGTCGAGGGTGACCCGGCAGGCCTCGCCACGGGTGGCCCACAGGTAGAGGCCGGCCTCGGAGAAGTCGATGCGGAAACCGGCCTGCTCCAAGGCTTTTCGCAGGGTGTCGCGACGGGCGCGGTACCGCTCGCGCTGGGCCGCCTCGTGGGCGTCGTCGGCGAGGGCGGCGGTCATGGCGGCCTGGATGGGGAAGGGCAGCATCATGCCGGAGTGTTTGCGCACCTCGAGCAGCTCGGCGACCAGTTCGGGGTCGCCCGCGACGAAACCGGCGCGGTAGCCGGCCAGGTTCGAGGTCTTCGACAGGGAGTGGATGGCCAGCAGGCCGGTGTGGTCGCCGTCGCAGACGCGCGGGTCGAGGATGGAGACCGCCTCGCCCTCCCAGACCAGGCCCAGGTAGCACTCGTCGGAGGCGACGATCGCGCCGCGTTCCCGGGCGAAGGCCACCACCTTGCGCAGGTGTTCGACGGGCAGCACCTTGCCGGTGGGGTTGGACGGCGAGTTCACGAAGATCAGCGCCGGATTCTGCGGGCCGATCTGGGTGAGGCCGTCGGCGCGCCACGGTTTCGCACCGGCCAGCAGGGCGCCCACTTCGTAAGTGGGGTAAGCGATCTCGGGGATGACGACGAGGTCGTCGGCGCCGATGCCGAGCAGGCGCGGCAGCCCGGCGATGAGCTCTTTGGTGCCGATCACCGGGAGCACCGCCGCCGGGTCGACACCGGTGATCCCGAACCGGCGCGCCAGCGCGGCGACGGCGGCGGCGCGGAGTTCAGGGGTGCCGTGGGTGGTCGGGTACCCGGGGACGGCCGCGACGGAACTCAGGGCGGCCTGGATCAACGGGTCGACCGGGTCCACCGGTGTGCCGACGGACAGGTCGACCAACCCGCCGGGATGTGCGGCGGCTTTCTGTTTGACCGCGGCGATGGTGTCCCACGGGAAGTCGGGCAGCAGGCTGCTCACCCGGCCACGGGTCGGCACCCCTGTGCTCATTCTTCGGCCATGGGGGGCAGCGCCTTGATGAAGGCCGGGTCGTAGTCGACCTTGCCCACCTTGGTCGCGCCGCCGGGCGACCCGAGTTCGTCGAAGAAGTCGACGTTGGCGTTGATGTAGCCGCTCCACTGATCCGGGGTGTCGTCCTCGTAGAAGATCGCCTCCACGGGGCAGACCGGCTCACACGCACCACAGTCAACGCACTCGTCGGGTTGGATGTAGAGCATGCGGCCACCCTCGTAGATGCAATCCACGGGGCATTCCTCGATGCACGCCTTGTCCTTCACGTCAACGCACGGTTCAGCGATGATGTACGGCACTGCCGTTCTCCTAGTCTGTCCACTGCTGCGGGGGCCAACTCCGCCCCCCAAACCCTATCCCGAACTACACGCTACCCCCAGGTCAGCCTGCCCTAACTCGACGAGCGAACCCCGCTACCCAGTTGTCGCCGACCAGTCACACTCAGTGTAGTACACGGTGTACTACACTGAGTTGGTGCTCGAGATCCTCTGGATCGATGACAGCGAGGCCCACATTGCCGCGCATGGGTTGCACCTGGTGAAGTCGAGCAGGCGACAACACGACCACGGTATCTACAGCCGGGCCGGGAACAGACCACGCTGCTGTTCGGCCGCACGACTGCCGGGCGGTACTTGTTCGTGGTGTCGACCGAATCGATGGACGGCCGCTGGTACGTCGTCACGGCCTACGACATGACACCGAATCAGCGCAAAGTCTTCAACAAGAATGCGAAGTGAGATGAACCAGGACAAGCTGAACGAGCTTCGGGATTACTACGACAACAACGAGACACAGATGGACTCGGTCACCGGCCCCTGGGAGCCCGAGGATGCGCGCCCTACCGGCGAACGCATGTCCGGGTTCAGTGTGCGCCTGCCCGCTGAGGTCCTCGAGCGGGTGCGCGCCCTCGCGGCCGATCGCGGGCTGTCCACCGGCGAATGGATTCGACAGGTAGTCGAGGCTGCGGTCACCGCGTCCGACACCAGCACCCCCCGCGTGGTGGATGTGAACGAGTTGCTGGCGTTCCTCGCCGAGAAAGGCCACGCCGCCTGACCGTAGACAGCAATCATCCGAGCTCCAGCGGGGCGGACGGAGTTCTGTCCCGTTCGGCGAGCTGGTCGATTTCGTCGTCGGTCAGGGTCGCTTCCCTGCCGATGCCCGCGAGCAACGACCCGACCTCCACCTCCGGCGGCACAGTCAGCTCACCGTCAGCGGGAGGGCGCGGGGCGTGCGGTCGACTATCCCGTAGGTGGTGGTTCGTTCGCGGACCGGGCGGTCGATGCCTGCCGCGATCTCGGTGAGTTCGGCGACGGTCTTTGCCGAGCCGTGCTGGGAGCCCGCCATGCGGGAGATGGTTTCCTCCATCAGCGTTCCGCCGAGATCGTTGGCGCCGCCCGAGAGCATCATCTGGGTGCCGACCGTGCCAAGCTTCACCCAGCTGGTCTGGATGTTGTGGATGCGGCCGTGCAGCATGATGCGCGCGAGGGCGTGGACGGCGCGGTTGTCGCGGTTGGTCGGGCCGGGACGCGCGGCGCCCGCCAGGTACAGCGGGGCGCTCTGGTGGACGAACGGCAGTGGCACGAACTCGGTGAAACCGCCGGTGCGGTCCTGGATTTCGCGCAGTACCCGCAGGTGGCCGACCCAATGCTTCGGGTTGTCGACGTGGCCGTACATCATCGTCGAACTCGACGGGATGCCCAGTTCGTGAGCGGTGGTGATCACCTCGATCCAGGCCGAGGTCGGCAGTTTGCCCTTGGTGAGCACCCAGCGCACCTCGTCGTCGAGGATCTCGGCGGCGGTGCCGGGGATCGAACCGAGCCCGGCCTCCTTCAGCGCCGCGAGCCAGTCGCGGATGCTCTGTCCACCACGGGAGGCACCGTTGACGATCTCCATCGGACTGAAGGCGTGCACGTGCATCGACGGGACGCGGGCCTTGATGGCGCGCACCAGGTCGGCGTACCCGGTGACGGGCAACTCGGGGTCGATGCCGCCCTGCATGCAGATCTCGGTGGCACCGTCCACGTGGGCTTCCCAGGCACGGTCGGCCACTTCGTCGGTGCTCAGCGTGAAGGCGTCGGCGTCGCCCTTGCGCTGGGCGAACGCGCAGAACCGGCAGCCGGTGTAGCAGATGTTGGTGAAGTTGATATTGCGGTTCACCACGTAGGTGACCTCGTCACCGGACACCTCGCGCCGGAGCTGATCGGCAAGGGCCGCAACGGCATCCAGTGCCACACCGTCGGCGGTGGCGAGTGCGAGGTACTGGTCGTCGGTCAGGCCCGCCGGGTCGTTCTCGGCGGCGCGCAGCGCGTCGAGCACCTCGGAATCGAGCCGTTCGGGTGCGGTGACGGCCAGGTCGCGGGCGTGTTCGCGAATGGTCTCCCAGTCGCCGAACGCGCCGACCACCTCTTGGCCGAGACCGGAGTCGCTGCGGCTGTCGGTGATGCGTCCCTCGGAGTCGATAGCGGTGTTGAGGTCCACCCGGCCCGCCGAGTCCCACGACTCGTCGGGTTCCTGCCAGGCGAGCCCGACGGGCATCGCCTCGGACCTGGCCAGCCCGGTGGCCGGATCGGTGAGCGCCGCGACGTGCGCGCCGATGCGCGGATCGATCCAGGGGTGGCCCGCGCGCACATATTTCGGATGCGCGGAGGTGCGTTCGGCGAGGGTGAACCCGGCCGCCTCGGTGATCTCGCGCAGCGTGTCGAGATTGGGCCACGGACGTTCGGGGTTCACGTGGTCGACCGTCAACGGCGACACACCGCCCCAGTCGTCGATACCCGCGTCGATCAGGGCGCGGCAGTCGCTGTGCGACACCAGGTTCGGCGGCGCCTGCACCGGAACATCCGGGCCGAGCAGCAGCCTGGTCACCGCGACCGTGGCGAGGAACTCGGCCACGTCGGCGTCGGGCGCGTCGCGCATGGCGGTATCGGACTTCGCCCGGAAGTTCTGCACGATCACTTCCTGGATGTGCCCGAACTCGCGATGCAGCTTGCGGATCGCCATGATCGAGTCGGCGCGTTCGGCGAGCGTCTCACCGATACCGACCAGGATGCCGGTGGTGTAGGGCACCGAGAGCCTGCCCGCGTCGGTGATGGCGCGCAGCCGCACCGCCGGGTCCTTGTCGGGGCTGCCGAAATGGCAGGCGCCCTTCTCGGTGAACAACCGGGTGGCGGTGGTCTCGAGCATCATGCCCATCGACTGGGCGACCGGCTTGAGCCGCGCGATCTCGTTCCAGCTCATCACGCCGGGGTTCAGGTGCGGCAGCAGGCCGGTCTCCTCGAGCACGAGGATCGACACCGCGCGCAGGTAGTCGAGGGTGGAGTCGTAGCCGCGTTCGTCGAGCCACTGCGCGGCCTCGGGCCAGCGGTCCTCGGGGCGGTCGCCCAGGGTGAACAGGGCTTCCTTGCAGCCGAGCGCCGCACCTTGCCTGGCGATCTCGAGTACCTCGTCGGGTTCGAGGAACATCCCCTTGCCCTCGGCTCGCAGCTTGCCCGGCACGGTCACGAAGGTGCAGTAGTGACACTTGTCGCGACACAGCCGGGTGAGCGGGATGAACACATTGCGTGAGTAGGTGATGGTGCGTGGTCTGCCCGCGGATTCGAGCCCGGCGTCGCGGACCCGGGCGGCGCTGGCGCACAGATCGGCCAGGTCGTCGCCGGTGGCGTGCAGCAGGACGGTCGCCTCGTCGACGTTCAACGTGACGCCGTCGCGGGCCCGTCGCAGCGCCCGGCGCATGGCCGAGGCACTCGGCGGGTTCGGCGGAACGCTCGGCAGTGGAAGGTCGCTCACCCCGTCGATCATGCGCTACTTCTCTCCCGAACGTGTGGTGGGCTGGTCACGCCGCCCGTTGCGGGCGCGCGAGGGTCGTCTTCCTCGGCCACAACCTCGGCCGCGCGGGCACATATTCCCGAGCCGGGCGAACTCGTCACACCCTCGTGCCACGATGTCAGCATGTCGTTGCCGCGTTCGACCATCCTCGCCGACCCGGCCTGGCGGCCAAGCCCCAAGGCGAAACTGCTGTGGGCGCTGGAGAACGCCGTCGGCATCGTCGTGCTCGCGGCGGCTCTCGCGGTGTGGATGTTCGTCGACGACCGTCGCGGCTGGCAGCTGGTCGCCGGGCTGGCGCTGGTCGCGCTCGCGGTGCTCGGGCTCGTCGTGGTTCCGCTGTGGCGGTTCGCGGTGCACCGATGGGAAGTCACCGACGAGGCCGTGTACACGCGGGTGGGGTGGCTGGATCAGGAGTCCCGGGTGGCGCCGATCTCGCGGGTGCAGACGGTGGACACCGAGCGTGGCCCGCTCGAGCGGATACTCGGGCTGGCCACGGTCACGGTCACCACCGCGTCGTCGGCCGGGGCGGTGAAGATCAGCGCGCTCGACCTGCCCGTCGCCGAGCAGACGGTGCTTCGGCTGACCGCCATCGCCGCCCAACATCGCGGAGACGCCACATGAACGAGACACCATGGCAGCGGCTCGACCCGCGCATGCTGCTGGTGTATCCGGTCACCGAGATCGTGAAATACATTCCGGTCCTGCTCGGTTCGGTGATCGTCGGTACCACCAGCGGCAATCCGCTGTGGAGCCTGATCCCGGTACTGCTCGTCGCCGCGTTCGGTGTGCTGCGGTGGTTCACCACGACCTATCGCATCGACGCCGATCACGTGCAGTTGCGCACCGGCGTCGTCGGCCGCCGGACGCTGTCGGTACCACGGCCACGGATCCGCTCGGTGGACGTGGAAGCCAATCTGCTGCACCGGGTTCTGGGTCTGGCGGTGCTGACCATCGGCACCGGGACCGATACCGCCAAGGACGAGGAATTCAAGCTCGACGCGCTCGACACGAGCCGGATTCCCACCTTACGTACCGAATTGCTCTCGCACACAGGACGATCCGCAGAACGGCCCGCCGACGACGCCGCGCCCGTCCACGAATCCGGCGTCGAGATCGGACATTGGCGACCCGCGTGGGTTCGGTACGCACCGTTGTCGCTGACCGGGCTGGCCATCGTCGCCCCGATCGCCGGGTTGGCGGCGCAGTACGGGGTGCTCGAGTGGATCGTGAAATCCGCTCCCGCACAGGAGATCGGGCACGACAGCGTCGCCGTGGTCGCCCTCGTGATCGCCGCGATGGTCGTCCTCACCCTGCTGCTGGTGAGCCTCGCCGCCTGCGGGCAGTACCTGGCCACGTGGTACGGACTGCGCGTGCTCGACAACGGTTCGACGCTGCACCTGCGACACGGGCTCTTCACCACCCGCCAGATCACCCTCGACCTGGCCCGCTTCCGTGGCGCCACGCTCAACGATCCGCTGCTGCTGCGTGCGGCCCGCGCCGCCCAGCTGGAAATGATCATGACCGGGGAGAATCCGCGTCAGAAGGTACTCCCCCAGGCGCCGCGCGCGGCCGTCGAACGCACCCTCGACGAACTCCTGCGCACTCATCGACGACCAGCGCTCACCAAGCCGGATTATGCTGTGCCGCAAGGCATTTCCGGCACCATGCTGGGAACGGTCGACTTGATCTCGCACGGTCGCGCGGCACATCGGCGTCGGTATGTGCGGGCGGCCTGGCCGGTGGGCATCTCGCTGGTCGCCATGATCGTGCTCGCTCTGGTCGAAGGTCCACTGCCCGTGTGGATCTGGATCGTGCCCGTGGTATTCGCCGGGCTGATGGCGGCGCTGGCCGAGGACAGGTACCGCAGCCTCGGTCACCGCGTTCTCCCCGCCGATACCGGTCCCACCTGGCTCATCACCCGCAGCGGCAGCCTCGACCGCAATCGCGACTGCCTCGAAGCTCCCGGCATCATCGGCTGGACCATCCGCCAGACCTTCTGGCAGCGCCGCGCCGGCCTGGCCACAGTGGTCGCCGCCACGGCCGCGGGCAAGAAGGCGTATTCGGTGGTCGACATTCCCTACGACGACGCGGTAGCCCTGATCGACGCCGTCACCCCGGGGCTGCAAGGGGTTCGTCGACCCCTCTGCAGCGGCCGAGAACCGGAGGACTTCCGCCCTCAAAGCACCGCTGAACACTCGAGACGCGGCAGCGGCCGGAAGTAGGAGGACTCCCGGCCGCTTGCTTCGTCATGCATCAGGGCTCGCCACGTCCGCGTCGTCCTTGCGGTGCGCCGCACCGTTGCGTCAGACGCCCACCGTCGCCGGTGCCGAATCGGTCTCGGCCTCAGGCTTCTTCACGTCCCGCATCAACACCACGGCGAGTACTGCGGCTGCGATCGAGGCGAGTGCACCCACACCGAAGGTGACCTGCATGGCGGTGCAGAAGGCGTCGCGAGCCGACCCGATCAGCCCCGCGTCTCCGGTACCGAGAGCACCCGCGATGGACTCCCTCGCCGCGTCCGGCGCGGAGTCCGGCATGGCGCCGGCGAAGGTGCCCGCCAGGATGGCGCCGAGCACCGCGACGCCGAGCGCGGCGCCCGCCTGCTGGATGGTGTCGTTGAGTGCCGAACCGACACCCGCGTGGTCCTCGGGGACCGCGCTCATCAGCGCGCCGATCGCGGCGGGCATGGCCAGACCACCACCGGCGCCGAGCAGCGCCATCGCCACGGCGGGCAGGGTGAAGCTCGCTCCGGCGTCGAGGGTGGCGAGGACCGCGAAACCGGCGGCGACCACCACGAGTCCGGCGATGGTGACGATCCGGGCTCCCAGCTTGCCGACCAGCACCGCGCCGATTCCGTTGGCGAGCAGCAGCGTCACCGCCATCGGCGTGAAGGCGAGCGCGGTGCGCATCGGGGTGTAGCCGAGCACGAACTGCAGGTACTGGGTGAGCACGAGCACGAGCCCGCCGTTGGCGAAGGTCACCAACACCAGCGAGAAGCTCGACCCGGTGAAGGTGCGGTCGCGGAACAAGTGCAGCGGAACCATCGGCGAGTCGGTGCGCAGCTCACGCACGACGAAGGCGGCGAGGGCAACGACCGTCACGGCGAAGCCGGCGAGCACACCGGAATCGGTCCAGCCCGCGTGCGGCACCGAGATGATCGTCCAGACCAGCGCCGTCATGCCGACGACGGAGGTGAGCATGCCGGGGAAGTCGGGGGTGCGCCACGGGCCCTTCGATTCGGGCATGAGCACGAGCGCGGCGACGAGAGCGACCACGACGATCGGCACGTTCATGACGAAAACCGACCCCCACCAGAAGTGTTCGAGCAGCACACCACCGACCACGGGGCCGCCGACCAGGCCCACGGTCGCCACGGCACTCCACGCGCCGATCGCCTTGGGTCGTTCGTCGTCGTCGAAGACGGTGATCAGGATCGACAGCGTGCTCGGCATGATGAGCACCCCGCCGATGCCCATCAGCGCGCGCCCGGCGATCAGCAGTTCCGGACTGGCCGCATAGGCCGCGAGCAGTGAGGCCGCGCCGAAGATCACCAGCCCGATGATCATCACCAGCTTGCGGCCGAACCGGTCGGAGAGACTGCCGGAAGTGAGCAGCAGTCCCGCGAAGACCAGCAGGTAGGCGTCGATGATCCATTGGATCTGCTGGGCGCTCGCGCCGAGGTCGGTGGCGATCTACGGGATCGCGACCGTGAGCACCATATTGTCCACGACCAGCACCAGGCTGCTCAGGCACAGCACGATCAGGATCAGCCACCGGCGCGGATCGCGCGCCTTCGTGAGCGTTGACATCTTTGCTCCCCTTTCCGAAGCTCGCCGCACAGTGTGCGGTCAATGCGAACACTGTACGGTTCAGGGAACGACGTACGCAAGAGGAACGTTGTACGGCCACCGAACACTGTTCATGCACCGGCTATGCTGGACCAGACCCGCCACAGAAGAGGAGGCAGCGATGGCAGCGAGCCCGACCGGGATCCCGTCGGTGTGGACCAGGCCGCCCCGCGAACGCCGCGACCAACCCGCGCTGAGCCGCGACCAGATCGTGGCGGAGGCGATCCGCCTGCTCGACGAGGAGGGTTTCGACGCCCTGAGCATGCGCAAACTCGGCGCCCGGCTCGGCGCGGGCGCGACCTCGCTCTACACCCACGTCGCCAACAAGGACGAGCTCCTGGAACTGGTCGTCGACCAGGTGATCGGCGAGGTTGCCGTCCCTGCCCCCGACGGCGACCGCTGGCGCGAGGTGATGCACGAACAAGCCGCCGGAGTGCGCAAGACCCTGCTCGCGCACCCGTGGATCACCGTCGTCCTCAGCACGGCCGCGCTGATGTACCTCGGCCCCAACATGATGCGGCTCACCGACTCGATGATCGCGATCCTCGATGCCGCGGGCCTGCCCGACGACGTGGTCGACATCGCGGGCAACGCCGTCTTCCAGTTCGTCGTCGGCTCATGCGGCGGCGAGGCCGCCATGCTGATGACGATCGCGCAGAGCGGCCTGTCCAGCGAACAGTGGGCCACCCAGGTGCTGGCCGCCAGCGAGGCCGCCGCCCGCCCCTTCCCCCGCCTGCACCAGCGCTACACCGACCAGCTCGCGCGACTGCGGGACAGGCCCGATCCGGCCGTGTTCGACAAGTTCACCCGCGAACTGGACCTCATCCTCGACGGGATCGAGACCCGGCGGGTGTGATCAGCCCGCCGGGTGCGCGCGGGGCGAATTCGCCCGGAAATACAGGTAACCCATGGGCGCGAGCACCCCGCAGGCCAGCAGGAGCAGGGTGCGCCCGTCGTTGCCGAGCATCACGTCACCACCCGGGCCGCGCGAGGCACACAGCAGGAAACCGAAGAGCCACAACACAATCGGGGCGAAGATGAAACCGAGCCGATCGGTGACGGTCGACATCCCGTACACCAGACCCACATTCACCACCCCGGCCAGCAACGCCGCGACCGGCAGCGGGACCGAACCGATGTACAGCGGCAGGAAAAGCACCTCGAGCGCGAGCGTGATGAGCGCGTCGGCCAGCAACAGCACGACGATGAGCCCGGCGACGAGCGGATCGGGCGGCGCGGGCAGACGAACGGCCCGGCGCACAGCGGTGGGCTGAGCGGCCGGCTGGTCGGAGTCGGTCACCATGCGGGCGAGTCTATTCGGCCGGTGTGCCGGGACGTGCCAACCCGACCCGGGCAGCCGGTCGACAGCACCGGAACCCGCGCCAGCGGCTCATTCGAGGCCGGCGAACAGGTCGTGCTCGAACCCGTCGTCGCCGACCGGCCCACGGGTACCACGCACCAGGGTGAAATGTTCCTCCGGCAGCACCGGCAGGGCGATGTTGTTCGACAGCGCGAACTCCCGGCCGCTCGGCGCGAGGCTCACCTGGGTGGCGTGCGCGCGCATGGCCGCACGCTTGGCGGCGAGCACGTCCGGCACGTCGACCACGGTGCTCACCCCGGCGGTGGTCGACATCGCCGCCAGCTCCGCCTCCACGGGCAACCGCCACCCTTCCGGCAGGGCGCCGGGCAGTCCGTCGACGGTGCGGCGGGCGAGGGCGGCGGTGTGCTGGCGCAGCAGGTCGGCGTCGGTCACGGTCCAGTAGAACTTGGGCACGTCGAAGCCCTGTTCGGCGGCCGCGGCCACGGCGGCGGTGGTGACGTGGTGTGCCCGGATGTGGTCGGGATGGCCGTAGCCGCCGCGCGGGTCGTAGGTGACGACCACGCGCGGGCGCAGTTCCAGCAGCACCGCGACGAGTTCGTCGACCGCCGCGTCACCGGAGTTCACGAACGCGCGCGGATGCTCGGCCGACGGCGTGCCCGCCATCCCGGAATCCCGCCAGCGGCCCGGCCCGCCGAGGAACAACGGTTCGCCCGCGTCGAGCGCGGCGAGGGCGGCGGTGAGTTCGCTGATGCGGTAGCCGCCGAGCTGGTCGGCCTCGGCGGCGACCAGGCGCGCCCAGCGCTCGCCGATGACCTCGCCTTCCTCACCGAGCGTGCAGGTCACCACTGTCACCGGCACACCACGACGGCGGTAGTGCGCGATAGTGCCACCGGTGGTGAGGGTTTCGTCGTCGGGGTGGGCGTGCACCAGGAGCAGGCCGCCGGTCTCACGCGTCATGGGATCCTCCGCCACTGTGCCGTATCACCGAAGATGCCTACCTGGATGGCGCCCGACAGTGACGCGCCGTCCACGCGCGGGCCCGCCGCCGCGACGACGTTGTCCTGCACGATCGGCAGCACCGTCGACAGTTCCCACAGTTTCGGCTCGGCCTCGGCGACGATCCGGCCCACGTCGATTCCGCGCAGCGCCTCGTCGATCGACGGTTGCAAGCCCGGATCGCAGACGCCGCCGACATTGCTCGGTGCCTGCCGGTAGGCCTCGGCCGCGGCCAGCACCGGGCCGTCGGCACCCGGCGGCTCCACCGGCGGACATCCGTACCGGGAGGCGAGCACCGTCGCCGGATCACCGCCCGCGAGTTCCCACCCGACGATCGCGTCGACCGACGACTCGGTGAGCTCGCGACCGTAGAGTTCGTCGGCGGGGATGCCGCGCACGGTGGCATCGATTCCGGCACTGCGCAATTGGTCGGCGGCGGTATTGGCGACGGCCAGCGCCGCCTCGTCCTCGGCGACCGCGCCGATGCGCACCGACAAGCCCTTGCCGTTGCGTGCCACCGAACGTGGTTGCGGCGCTGGCGAAGTGGGCGAACTGGTCTGCGGCGTCTCCGGGGCGCGACCGAAGCCCGCCTCGGCAAGCAGGGCGAACGCCTCGTCGGCGTTGAGCCGGGGCGGGGCGGTCGGCAGATAGCCGGGGCTCGACGGTGGAAGTACTTGGGCGCGAGCGGGTTCCACCCAGCCACCGCTCTGCGCCCCGACGGTGGCGAGCAGGGCGGGATCGAGTAGGGCCAGCAGCGCCTTGCGCACGCGCACGTCGACCAGGTCGCCGGAGCGGCCGTTGAGGGTGAGTTGCAGTTCCCGTGCCTGCGGCATGATCGTCGTGCGCACCGCCGGGATGGCGGCGAGTTGCGCCTGGGTGGCGACGCCGCCGTGCACGAGTGCCATCTGCGCGTCGCCGGTGCGCAGGGATTCGGCGAGCTGGGAGGGAGATCCGCCGCGCCGCAACAGGATCTGATCGGGTGCGGCCGGGGTGCCCCAGAACCGGTCGTTGCGTTCGAGCAGGATCTCGTCGCGTCCGCGATCCACGGACTTGATCGTGAAGTTGCCGCCCGACACCGGAATCCGATCCACGAGTCCGCTGGTGAATCCGCCCGGGGAGTCCTTCACCAGGTGCGAGGGCAGCAGGTTCGCGAACAGCTCACGCCATGCCGGGTACGGCTGGGTCAGCGTCACAGTGACCGTTTTGCCCCCACCCGAGGACGCCACGTCGGAGATCAGCCGGTACCCCGCCGGGTCGACCACGCCGGGCTGGGAGATCATCTGCTGCCACAGGAACCGGAAGTCCTCGGCGGCGATCGGCGCGCCGTCGGACCAATTCGCCTGATTACGCAGGGTATAGGTGATGGTGAACGGTTCCTGCGAGGTCACATCGGCCGACACGATCAGCGCCGAGTCGGGCACGAAATCCACCACACCGGGGTGCGCCGGATTGGGTACCGGCCGGAACGGGCTCGGCAACACCATCGAACTCACCGCGTTGGTCGCGGGCGACTGATCCGAACGCAGATGCGGGTTGAATCCGATCCCGATGTCGTCGATGGCGACGACGACGGTGTTCTTGCCCGGCTTGGCCTGGGTGGTCTTGGGCGAATCGGTGCTCTCGATCGGCGGCGGCGGATTCGCGGTGCACCCGGCCACGACCACCGTCGAGGCGATCATCGCCAGCACCATCGCGCGCCACATCGCGCGCCACATCGCGCGCCACCCCGAATTCACCCTGCGCACTCTACTTGACCCCTCGATCCGTTGCCGGACTGCACAAAAGGCGTCGGCCGGGCCCGTTTCCGGTACCCGGCCGACGCCGTGAAACACCTACCGACCGCTAGCTCGAGGCGGCGGCCTTGTCGCGGGCCTTGCGACGCGACAGGTCACGCGCCCGCTCGTTGGCGCCGAGCACGACCTTGCGCACGCGGACCACCTCGGGGGTGACCTCCACGCACTCGTCGCCGGCACAGAACTCCATCGCCAGCTCGAGATCGAGCTGCAGGGGCTTGGCCATGGTCTCGAAGGTGTCCGCGGTCGCGCTGCGCATGTTGGTCAGCTTCTTCTCGCGGGTCACATTGATATCGAGATCCTCGGCACGCGGGTTGATGCCGACCACGTGGCCCTCGTAGGTCTCCGCACCCGGCTCGACGAAGAACTGACCACGGTCGGCCAGCTGGATCATCGCGAACGGGGTGACGGAGCCCGCACGGTCCGACACCAGCGAACCGGTGTGGCGGGCGCGGATCTCACCGGCCCACGGCGCGTACCCGTGGGACACGGCGTTGGCGATGCCGGTGCCGCGGGTCTCGGTGAGGAACACGGTGCGGAAGCCGATCAGGCCACGCGACGGGACGATGAACTCCATGCGCACCCAACCGGCGGCGTGGTTGCTCATCTGCACCATCTTGCCCTTGCGGGCGGCCAGCAGCTGGGTGATGGCACCCAGGTACTCGTCGGGGCAGTCGATGGTCAGCTCTTCGAACGGCTCGTGCACCTTGCCGTCGACCTGCTTGGTGACCACCTGCGGCTTGCCGACGGTGAGCTCGAAGCCCTCGCGGCGCATCTGCTCCACCAGGATGGCCAGCGCCAGCTCACCACGGCCCTGCACCTCCCAGGCGTCGGGACGGCCGATGTCGAGCACGCGCAGCGACACGTTGCCGATCAGTTCCTGATCCAGGCGCGCCTTCACCATGCGGGCGGTGAGCTTGTGGCCCTGCACCCGGCCGACCAGCGGCGAGGTGTTGGTGCCGATGACCACCGAGATGGCCGGCTCGTCGACCGAGATGCGCGGCAGCGCGACCGGGTTCTCCACGTCGGCGAGGGTGTCGCCGATCATGATGTCGGAGATGCCCGCGATGGCGACGATGTCACCGGCCACGGCCACCTCACCGGGCAGACGCTCCACACCGACGGTCTGCAGCAGCTCGGTGATCTTGACGGTCTTCACACCGTCGGCGTTGATCCAGGCCACGTTCTGGCCCTTGCGCAGCTCACCGCTGAAGATACGAACCAGCGCGAGACGGCCGAGGAAGGCCGACGCGTCGAGGTTGGTGACGTGGGCCTGCAGCGGGCCCTCCGGGTCGCCCTTGGGCGCCGGGATGTACTCCATGAGCACGTCGAACAGCGCGTCGAGGTTCTCCGCGGCGGGCGCGGAACCGTTCTCCGGCCGCTCCTTGGACGCCTTGCCCTCACGACCCGAGGCGTAGAGCACCGGCAGGTCGAGCGCGAGCTCGGCGGCTTCGGCGGCCTCGTCGTCGAGATCCGAGGCCAGGTCGAGCAGCAGATCGTGCGACTCCTCGACGACCTCGGCGATACGGGCGTCGGGCCGGTCGGTCTTGTTGACGACCAGGATCACCGGCAGCTTGGCCGCGAGCGCCTTGCGCAGCACGAAACGGGTCTGCGGGAGCGGGCCCTCGGACGCGTCGACGAGCAGGACGACACCGTCGACCATGGAGAGGCCGCGTTCGACCTCACCACCGAAGTCGGCGTGGCCGGGGGTATCGATGACATTGATGACGGTGACGGAACCGTCGGGGTGGTGCCGATGGACGGCGGTGTTCTTCGCGAGAATGGTGATGCCCTTCTCGCGCTCGAGGTCACCGGAGTCCATGACTCGGTCGACCAGTTCGGCTCGCTCAGCGAACGCGCCCGACTGACGAAGCATGGCGTCGACCAGGGTCGTCTTGCCGTGGTCGACGTGGGCCACGATGGCGACGTTGCGGAAATCGCGTGTAGACGACACGCCTGGATCCTCCTGCTGTTGATGTATTTGGCACGCATGAATCTTGCTCGCGGCCTGTTCCAGACTACCGGTACCGAAGTGGCGGGCACGTGTCAGCCTTTGTACTTAGGGTAAGCTAACCCGCGTGGGCAAGGTAAAGGCGAAGAAGGTCTCCAGCCTCAAGCCGAAGAAAAAGTGCTGCCGGAAGAAGACGCGCTGCTTCAAATGCCCCGTCGTCATCATGCGTATGAAGAAGGCCGAAGCCGCCGGTCTGAGCGGTAAAGATCTCAAAAAGGCCCTGAAACAGGCGCGCGCCGCCTGAGCATTCGACGACGGGCGATGCGCCCTGCCCCGATGAGGCGTAGAACTGCAGTCATGGGTACTCCGCTGCTCTCCGACCCCGAGATCACCATCGCCCTGGCCACGCTGCCGGAATGGGTACGCGAGGGCGACGCCATCACCCGCACGGTGAAAGCCCCGAGCTTCCTCGACGGGATCGAACTGGTCCGCAAGGTCGCCACCGCGGCCGAGCAGGCCGATCATCATCCCGACATCGATATCCGTTGGCGCACAATCCGTTTCACGCTCAGCACGCATTCGGCCGGTGGGCTCACCGGGCAGGACACCGCGATGGCGCACACGATCGACGACATCGTCGGCGGCTGAATCAGCCCGCCCGGACCTCCACCGCGCGACGGCCACGCACCTGCGCGGCGAGCGTGTCGCGTCCGCGCCACACCAGCCAGCCGAGCAGCACGAACACCCCGATCACATCCACCGCGCCGAGCCAGGCCAGCACCCACGGACGCGGGATCTCCCAGATCGTCGGCTGCGCGAACGACAGCACCCACGGCACGCCGACCAGCATCGTCAGCACCCAGAACGCGGCGAGCGCGCGCGCCATCCGCTCGGCCTTCAGCGGGCCGTAGAGCAGCCACAACACCGTGGGGATCAGCCACACCCAGTGGTGCGACCAGGAGATCGGCGAGATCATCAGGCCGAACAGCTGCACGAGCACCAGGGTGCCGAGCCGGTCGTCGGGGCCGAGCGTGCGCCAGGCCAGGAACGCCAGCACGGCGGTGAGCAGCACGCCGGCGATCCACCACGGGCCGGAACCCACGTCGTAGCCGAGGATCCGGCTCAGCGCGCCGCGCAACGACTGATTCCAGACCGAACCCACCGGGCCGATCCGGTCGGCGTCACCGAGCAGCGTGCCGAAATAGCGCTTCGCCTCGTGGGCATTGATGAGAAAACTCACAGCGACCGTCAGGCCGAACGCCGCCGCCGACCACACCACGGTCGCCCACCGGCGACGAGCCACGAAATAGAGGCCGGTGATCGCAGGCGTCAATTTGATCCCCGCGATCACACCGACGAGCCCACCGGAGATCCACCACCGGGAGCTGCGCACCGCGAGCATCGCCCCGAACACCAGGAACACATTCACCTGGCCGTAATCGATGGTCGTGCGCACCGGCTCGAGCCACACACCGAGCGCGGTCCAGCCGACCGCGGCGGTGACCCACTTCGTTTCCCCCGCCGTCTTCTTACCGAGCAGCAGTTCGAAACTGATCGCGATCACGCCGTAGAGCGCGGCGACGGTCGCCAGCATCCAGCCGACCGCGACCACCGGGAACGGCAGGTAGTGCAGGGGGAAGAAGACCAGCGCGGCGAACGGCGGATACGTGAACGGCAGCGGGAAATCGGGCGTCTTCTCCGCGTAGGTGAAGTCGTAGAGACGATCGGTGAGCAGCGAGGCCGAACCGTCGACGTACACGTGCAGGTCGACGACGTTGAGCCCATTGGGCGCGAACAGCATCCAGGCCAGCCGGGCGAGCACGGACAGTCCGAGCAGCGCGAGAGCCCATCGGAGGTGTCGGTTCAAGGCCGTGCTTTCGGTCGTATGAAATGGCGCGTACGCGGTGCCAGATCACAATAGTTCGGCGGCCGGCGCCGCGGGTTTTCGGCCCTGGCGGGCCTCGAAAACCGGATCCGGTGATGTTCCTGCGCGACACCGCTGGTCACAGTTGCATCAACGTCCCCACGTGTAACACGTCACAGGGCTAGCTTCGATGCAGAGTATTTTCGGCCGGGATGCGTGTACGGGCCCGGCGGCTGTACAACACGGCAGCGTTGTCCTTAGAGTGACCCCGTCATGGGGACCGACAACCCTCGCCCATCGCAACACCGAGGTAAGGACGGCTGGACAAGTGCTTCGTAGCCGAGCATCGCGGATCGCAACGACCGCTCTCGCCCTCGCGGCAGGCGCCATGCTCGCCGTGCCCGCGTCGACAACGGCCGCGCCCGCCGCGCAGGCGGCCCCGGTCAGCGTGCCGATGGTGCCCGAGGGCGTCCCGGTCGACGCGCTCGCCGCATTCGCGCCCGCTGTGACCGGCCTGATCGCCGGTCCCGCCGATGTCGCGAGCCCGCAGACCGCCCTGCTCGATCAGGCGCGGGTCCTGCTGGCGACCATGAATCTGCCGCCCGCCATCAAGGCGACGCTGGAGCGGATCATCACCTTCCTCGACGGCAGCGGCGGCGGTGGCCCCGACATCCCCGAGAACGGCCCGGTCATCGCGCAGTTCCTGTACCCGACCATCGGCAAGGCGTGCATCGGTGACGGTGCCGACTCGGTCGGCACCGCGCTCGCGGTCCCCGGTCCGGCGCAGCTGCCCCCGCCCGGCCCCGCCGCCGGGCAGGCCGGTTTCGTGTTCACCGCGCTCGGCACCAAGGCGCCGACCGCCGAACAGAACCCGCCGATGACGGTGCAGTGGCTCAACCTCGACACCCGTCAGTCGGGCGTGCAGACGCTCACCGACGAGGCGAAGATCAACCCCGGTGGGCCCGCCACGCTGTCGACCATCGCGAACACCGGTCACGGCCGGGTGGTCGCGGTGATCTCCGGGTCGCTGACCACCGCCGCCGAGGGTGCCGCCCCGCGCACCTGCAACTTCATGCCGACCCTTGGTTTCTTCACCGTGTAGGTCACCGAGACTCGAGCCCGGTCCCGTTCTCGCGAACGGCGCCGGGCTCGCGTTGTTTCAGGGGTGCCCGTCCCCGACGAGTTGTCCGTAATGCTTGGTGCTCGCGGGGTTCCCGCCGGGTATTCGGTGTGGTAGACCGAGATCATGGCGACCATGCGCGGTTCTTCCGAGGACGTTCGGACTGTTCGGAGCCGGCGGTCTCGGCGGTCCATCCTGTCCTATCGATCCGAAGGGTCGATTCTGTCGATCGGGTCGGCGTACTCGGTGTTGTCGATCGGCAGCATCGGATCGGTGCTGTCCGTCGGGTCCGTCGGATCGTTCGGGTCGCTGCTCTCCTCCGGTTCGTTCGTGAGCCTGGGATCGGCGCTGTCGGGACTGTCCCGCTGGTCGCTGCTGTCGTGGCGCGGGGTGTTCGCCGAGCCCGAACCACGATCCGCGCTGCGGGTGATGCCCGAGGACGAGCCCGACATCCGGTCCGGGGCGACCTGCCACTGCCAGACCTAGCTCACCACTGGCCGTAGTCCGAGGCCAGGACGGTGTTCACATCGACGCCGACGCCGTCGATGGCGCGCTTGTCGATCTCGAACTGGTGCAGGTGGGCGTTGTCGTGCACGAAACCTCTCGGGGTGCCCCAATTGTGCTGCCAGAACCAGGAACCGAGACCTGCGGCGAGGGCGCGGTCGATGGTCGGCGTGTTGGCGTAGATGCCGACGAGGTCGGGGCCGAGCACCGACTGCCAGCCCTCGATGTAGGGCGCGATCATCTCGTCGAACTCCTGCTCGGAGGGGTTGTCGTCGATCGAGGCGTAGATCGGGGCGGTGTCGGGGCCGCCTGCGGCCGTGTGCAGTTCCCAGCCGCGTTCGGCGTGTTGTTTGCCCGCTTCGAGGCCACCGCGCCAATCGGCGGTCGGGCCCTTGCCGAACTGGTAGTTCGACACGATCGACAACCCGTGCGCCCACAGGTCTTCCACTTCGCCGGGCAGCAGCGGCTTGCCTTCCATCCACTCCGCACCCGGCCTGCGATCGGAGACGTAGCGGATCACCCCGATGTGGCCCGCGGCCTTGATCGCCGCGGCCGAGGGGACGCCGGCCGCGTAGTCCACCAGGGTGCCGTAGGACTGTGCCGCGGCAGGCGTGGCAGCCAGTCCGAGGCCGAGAGTTGTCGCGGCGGCGGCGAATCCGAAGAACTCACGCCGGGTGACCGGAACAGAACGCATCACAGGACTCCTTCGCGCAACCCGACCACAACCGGCAAGCGAGCCCGGCGCGTCAACCCCGTACGCGCCGGGAGCCTAGAACGTGCGACTCATTTCACCACAGCTCACACCGGCACCGCTAGACCCAGTAATCACAGCAGCACCATCGGTCACAGCTCAGGCGGCGCCGTCGATGGCGGCGCCGACGTCGATGGTCCGGCCCGAAGGGTCGGCGAGCTCGGTACTCACCACCGCGACGACCTGGGCCATCACCTGCTTCTTGATGCCTGCCAGCCGGGCGAGCGTCGCGGCGCGCAAACCCTTCGCGGTGAACTCCATCGAGATGTCCTCGACGGCGGGCGGCGGCACCTCGATCACGATCTGCAGCGGTTCGGCGGCGCGCGCCGTGAGGACCAAGGGGATCTCGAGGTCGGCGCGGTAATGGTTGGCCTTGAGCACGTCGACGGTGATGTCGAGGCCGACCGGCAGGGTCATGTCGAACACCCGCAGCTCGCCGGGCACGGCCGCGCCGCGCTCGACCACGCGCGGTTGCTCGATCGCGCCACGCACGGTGACCGTCGCCGCGCCGCGCGGGCCCTCCGACAGCGGTCCGATCGCGATTTCCCCGCCCGCCATCTGGGCGACCACACTGTGCACGCGGTCGCGGGTGACGATCTGGGTGAAGAAGCGCAGACCGAATTCGCGGTGGTCGATCCAGTCGAAGACGGTGTCGTTGCGGTGCGGGGAGCGGTACCCGTCGAGAATCGCCTCGATGTCGAACACCCGCTCGGCTCGCGCCTTGGGGTCGCTGATGATGGCGTTGACCCGGCCCGCGACCTCGCGCTGAACGAGGCCCGCGATGGGGTCGAGCAGCATTTCCCAGGCGGTGTCGATGGCCTCGGCACGCAGGGTGAAGCTCACGTCCTTGGCCGTCACCGTGCCGACGTCCATGACGAGGAGCAGCGGTGCGGCGGTGCGGGCGTGCAGGGTGAGGGCGATTTCGACGAGGGCGGCCACGCCGAGTTTGCGGCCCCCGAGAATCAGGTTCACCGCGAGTTTCAAGGGGACCTTCACACCGAAGGTGAGCGCGTCACCGGGGTTGCGGGTGACCACCGGGGTGCCCAGGGCGCCTTCGGCGGCGAAACCGGCCAATCCCGCCGGGCCGAGGGAGAACGGACCGATCTGCACACCACGCCCCGTCATGCCCGCGACGGCGGCGGCGATCCGGTCCTCGGTCACCGCGTACCTGACGAATCGCTCGCCGAAATCGGCGTACTCGATCCGCTTCGGGTCACGACGTGCTTCTCCGGTCACCTTCACACGCACATCGAACACGGTACGTGATCGGAATGAGCACCCGGCTGTCGGCGCAACTCCCCCGTCCTGCCGATGAGGGGGAAGCAGGACGGAGGGGTCGGCTGCGGCGCTGCCGGGCGCCGCGTTGTCCATCGTACGTGCACCGGCCCGGTCGTGCCGCGTCGGCGGGGTCGGTTACCTTGCGCGACAGTAACTTTCAGAATCGTCCGTACCCCACGAGGTCGGGCGTTTCGCTCACCTCGATGGTGCGGATCCGGATCGTGCCCATCTCGTTGCCGCCGATGGTGGTGATCGCGTCGCCCTCGGCCTTCAACACGATGTTGGTGTGTTGACCGAGCGGGCTGTCGGGGCCGTAGAGCACCACGTCGCCCATGCGCGGCCGGTACCCCACGTCGGGACGGGTGAACCGGCCGACGGTCTCGTAATACTCCTGCAGCGTGTACACCCCCGGGATACGCCAGGAACCGGAGTTCGGGTTGCTCAGTGGCCTGCCCGCTTCGCGCATGGTCCAGCTGACGAAGTCGGCGCACCACGCCTCCCGCACGCCCTCGGCGTACTTCGGTCCGTCGCCGGGCTTCTCGTATTCGCGGCGCAACACGTCGACCAGCGCGATCTGCTGTTCGTCGAGATGTTCGCTGTCGAGGGCCGGGAACGGCTCACCCCAGTCGTGCTGCCACCACACCAACCCGGTGACCAGCACCGCCGTGGCCGCGAGCACGCCGGAAATACCAAGGATCCATCTGGAACCGCGCCCGGTGCGCCCGGTCTGCAGCTGCGTCATCGCCCCCCGCTTTCATCGGTCTCTGCTTCTTTAGACGAATCGCGAAGGCCGACGGTTCCCTGTACGCGGAAGAATCTCGCAGCGTGGTCCCGGAGCGAATGCGGATCGTGATCACCGGGTGGACCCCTGCGCCACCCGGGTATCGACGCCTCGACAGGGACGGCGCTCTCGGCGCGCGCGACAACCACGCGTGCCGTCCCCTCCGGCGACCGTTCCGCTCCGGAACTACTGATGGACAGCCCGACGCTGCCCCGCCCGGCTGTAAGAATTTTCGCGAACGCCGTACGGTCGGTCAAGCTAGACGACTGTCCCAGTTTGTCCCACCGCAGGAAAGAGGACCGCGACGTGGAAGACCCGCACCTGGCCATCGCCAGGTACCTGCGCGAACGTCGCGAGGCGGCAGGCCTCACCCGCGTCGCGCTCAGCGCGCGGGCGGGCATCTCCCCCGCCCTGATCCAGAAGATCGAACAGGGCTCGCGCACACCGACCCTGGAAGCGCTCACCGCGCTGTTCGACGCACTCGACGTGCCGGCCCTTTTCCGCGATCACCTGGTGTCGCTGTCGCTGGCCGACCGCTACGGCAGCCCGCCGGCCGACATCCCGAGCGACATCCCCACCGCCGATCTCGTGCTGCTCGACTCGATCTCGTATCCCGCCAGCCTGCAGATGTACACGACCTACGATGTGGTCGCCACGAATTCGGCCTGGACACGGTATTTTCCCGGCCTCGATACCAGCACCACGCTGCTGGAATGGATGCTGCTCGACCCGCGTTCACGCGAGGTGATGCTCGATTGGGACAAGCAGGTTCACCTGTGCGTCTACGGATTCCGGGTGATGAGTCCCGGCGTCGTGCCCAAGGAGCGGATCGACCGGCTCTTCGCGGCCTGCGCGGTCGCCGAGGAATGGGAACGGTTCTGGACCACCGAGCCCGACGTGCCCTCCCACCTCGACCGGCCGGTGCAGCGGTTCCGGCACCCCGAGACCGGCGCTGCCGTCGCGATGACCATGCAGGTGCACGACTCGATCGTGCCCCGGCGGGAATGGTCGCTCGTCACCTTCTGCCCGCTTCTCGACGGCTCCGTCCGAGACGCCGCAAACCAGTAGCTGCTCGAGTTAAGCTGCGGCCGTGGCCACACAACGGACAGCGCGCCCCGGCTGGTTGGCCTGGGACAACTACTTCGTCGGCGTCGTCGGGCTCGTACTCGGACTGTGCTTCGGTACGTGCGCGGCGCTGATCGCCGGCCCCGGCCGCAACCTCGCCGCGATCATTCTGGTCGTCCTCGCGGCACTGTGCGTGCTGCCCGCGGTGTTGCGCGCGCTCGCCGAACTCAGCGTGTGGGTGCGGCTCGCGGTGCTCGCGATCGGTTTCGCCCTGCTGCTACCCGCGATCCTGGTGAGCCCCGATGTGCGCGACTGGGCCGCCGAGCGCTGGGAAAAGGCTTGGAAGTAGGTGGCCTACCGCAGGGTTCCCTGCGGCAGCGACAGCAGGAACCGCAGAGTGTTGTTCAGGAACTGCGACGACTGCCAGGCGAAGTAACCGCCCGCGGCACCGGTATCCGAGGAGCCCGCCGCCGAACCCGTCGCCAGGTTCGCCGAACCGGTGGCCGACCCGGTCGCCAGATCGGCCGACCCGCTCGCCGAACCCGAGCCCGGTAGCGCGGCCGCCTGGCCCGCCGAACCGAGCACCCCGATCGTCACCGCCGCCGCGACCAACGCGACTCGAACGGCATACGGCTTGGACGTTTCACGACCGGACAACATCTGATGAATCCCACTCTCCGAAAACAACTGCGAAAGCCCAGTATTCACACCTGAGCGCGGCATCGAACCCGATTCGCCGGGATTAGCCGATCTCCCGCGCGAGTTCCATACTCCGCCATGCGGGGCCGGTCCGACAGACCACGGATATCGGGGCAGATCGTTGTGGGTAGTCCCAAAGGTCAACGGCGGCAAAAGTAGTGCAGGCGTGGAGCCGTGGGTTCGGGGCGTGACCAACTGCCCACGCGGATTCGGTCTCCTACAGCCGACAACACCAACCGCCGCACCGCTGTGGTAGCGGTACGGCGGTTGGGTTCCGCGGTTGTGGAGCGATACTCGGTAGTCGGTACGAGCGCCACCGGACGGCCGGCCGATGTGGCCGAGCAGCCCTCGACGGTGAGGCGGCTGGTCCGCTGGTCGAGCACCCCTCAGCCGTCACCGCTACGGCATCGGCGGGTGCCTATCGGCGGGCGGAGCGCTCACGGACGGCCGATGCCGTTGTCGCGGTGGTCTTTTCGACGAGGTCGGCGAGGTCAGCCGCTGCGGAGGGGAGCGGGCGGCGCTTGCCGTTGGTCAGCTCCGAGCCGCGTTCGCGGGCCAGCTCGGCGGCGTGCTTGCCACGAATCCTGGCTTCTTCACCGCGTTCACGGGCGACCTCGGCGGCGTACTTACCGCGAGCCTTGGCCTCCTTACGCGCGACCTTGGCGGCACGCTTGCCGCGGACCTTGGCCTCTTCACCCCGCTCACGCGCGACCTCGGCCGCCCGCGCGCCACGTTCCCGGGCGACTTCGGCAGCCTCCGCGCCACGTTCCCGGGCGACCTCGGCAGCCTCCGCGCCACGTTCTCGCGCGATCTCGGCCCGTTCCCTGGCGACCTCGGCCAGCTGCGCACCACGCCCTTTGGCGATCTCGACCAGATGCGAGCTTCGGCCACGCGCCTCCTCGGCCACCTCCGGCCCTCGGTCGCGCGCCACCTCGGCGAGGTGGGCGCCGCGCTCGCGGGCGGCTTCGGCGATCTGCGGCCCGCGTTCCCTGGCCAGCTCGGCCAATTGCTCGCTGCGGGCGCGAGCCAGCTCCGCGAGCTGGGGGCCGCGTTCCTTGGCGACCTCGGCCAGCTGCGATCCGCGCGTCTTGGCGGCGTCGAGGACAACCACTCCTTCGTCGCGCACCTGCTCGGCCAGGCTCGGGCTGCGATCCATCAGCTTGTGCGCGGCGCGGCGACCACGCCAGCCCAGCGACGGCTTGCCCTCGGTGTCGGCCGCCGCGATCATCAGGCCGCCGAGCAGGCCGAGGTCCTTCAGGAATCCCGCCCGCTTCACCGCCTTGCGATCGGGGTCGGATTCGGACCAGAAGTCCTGTTCGGTGACGGTGCCCGGGACGACGGTGGCGGCGAGCAGGAAGGCGGCGGGGCGGGGTGCGCGACCGCTTGCCAGCAGCAGACCACCGGCGACCTGCACCATCGCGTTGATCTGCACCATCTTGCCGGGGTCGTCGGGGACCTTGGCGGCCAACGCGTCGGGCAGGCTGTCGCGCCCCTTGTCGGCAAGGGCGGCGGCCGCCTCGGCACGCGGCTTCGAATTCATCAAACCGTTCACTCCGGTGGCGATGAACGTCGTCCCCAGCAGTGTGCGGGCAATGCGGCGGACAGGCCTGATCGGCATGGTCGGGTCCCTTCGTCTGGCTTGTCGGTTCCTCGCTTCCCGCCTTACCCTGTCCCCCGCCGCACAAACGGACAACAGACCGGGCGCCCTGTTTCGCGTTGGTACGGTCGGATCGTGGTAGACGACGCCGTCCGAGCGGCCTACAGCGATTTGCACGAGCTCTACATCGAGGTCTGCGGCTTTCCCGCCGCCGTCGATCCCGAGGACTCCGCTTTCGTCCTGCGCCACCTCACCGAGGGTCCCGTCCTCGACCTCGGCTGCGGGCCGGGGCATTTCACACACATCCTCACCGAAGCGGGCGTCGCGGCCGAGGGCATCGACCTGGTTCCCGAATTCATCGCCCACGCCCGGTCCACCTATCCCACGGTCGCTTTCGAAGTCGGCTCGATCCGCGCGCTGGACAAGCCGAGCGAGTCCGTCGCGGGCCTACTGTCCTGGTTCTCGCTGATCCACATTCCGCCGGATGAGATCGCGGCTGTGCTCACCGGGTTCCATCGGGTTCTCGCCCCGGACGGTCGCCTGGTACTCGGCTTCTTCGACGGCGACACGACCACGGAGCCCTTTCCACACAGGGTGACCACCGCCTACCGCTGGCCCGTCGACACTCTCACCGATGTCCTCGCCCGCGTCGGATTCCGGGAACTCGACCGTATACAGCGGCCGACTGCGGAGCACACGCGAGGCTATGCCGCGCTGGCGGTCGGCAAGGTGCAGGAGTAGGCCTGCTCGCAGTACGTTCACACGGATCGCGGTCGCCTCCTCGGGAGGTTTGGGCACCGCCCTATGCGGCCGACGCGAACAGGGTGCTTTCGGCATCGAACGCGCGAAGGGCCAGCCTGCCGATCGCCGCGGCCACCTGGTTGGGTTGCTCGAGGATCACCGAGTGACCCGCGCCGTCGATCAGCACCAGATCCGAATAGTCGACGGCCGCGGCCATCGCGATCGAATGCGACGGCGGGGTCATCAGATCGGCGCAACCGCACAGCACGAACGTCGGGATACCCGACAGGACGGCGAGCGCGTCGGTGCGGTCGAATGCCTTGAAGGCGCCGAGGAAACTCGCCATCGTCACGATCGGGGTCGCGTTGTGCATGGCCTGGGCCAGGGTGAGCACGCGCGGGTCCACCGTCCGGTCACCGAATTCGGCGGCCCGCACGACCGGTGCGAAAACCTTGCAGGCCAGCAGTTTCGCCCGCTGCATCAGTCGCGGTGCGCGCCGGACCGAGGCCTGGAACACCGCGATGAGCGGATTGCGCAGGAGACGGCCGAAACCGGCGTCGGCCAGCCCGCTCGCCGCGGTCGCGATGAGCCCGACGCCGACGATCCGCGTACCGATCTCCTCGCGATACCGGCGCGCGTAGGTCAGCACGGTCATCCCGCCCATCGAATGGCCGACGAGCACGACAGGGCCGGTCGGGGCGACGGCTTCGAGCACGTCGTGCAGGTCGTCTCCGAGCTGTTCGAGGTTGTAGGTGTGCCGTGGCGCCACGCCGGAACCACCGTGCCCCCGGTGGTCGTAGCACACGATCCGAGCCTGCGGGTGCTCACGCACGAGCACATCCCGGACATCGGTCCACGACTCGCTGCGCAGGCAATGCCCGTGCACCAGCACGATCGTCAGCTCGGCATCGGGGCACCCGTACTCGCGAACCGCCAACGCCACGCCGTCCCCGGCCGTCACCGTGCCACAACGCTCCACCGAGCTGCTGATCATGCTGACGTTCGACATTCGAGCCTCCGGTCCACTTCAGTGACACCATCAACTCTGCGCCGCCCGGCCCCCGATCATCAGTGCCCCGAGTGCTGAGCCCGCTCCCCCGAGGGTGACGTGATCCCCACCATGGTGGACACCCCTACAACAGGCCACGCCTGCGTCGGCTATCTGCAGGCCTCCACCCGAGTCGAACTCGCTGGGAAAACTACGCTGCCGGCGTCGGCTCGTCCCTGGTCCAGAGAATCGCCTGAGCCACGATCACCCGCTCACCGTCGAAGGTCGCAGCCGGCCCACCGTACAACTCGTAACCCATCTCCAGCGCTTCACTGACCCGCCGACAAAAACCCGAATCGTCCGGTCCGGTCAGCAAGCGATAACGAGGCAAACGTTCCACAGCCTCGGCAACGCTAGACGTTGAAGCGGAATTCCACGACGTCGCCGTCGGCCATGATGTAGTCCTTGCCTTCCATGCGGACCTTGCCCGCAGCCTTGGCGGCGGCCATGGAGCCTGCTTCGATCAGGTCGTCGAAGGCGACGATTTCGGCCTTGATGAAGCCGCGTTCGAAGTCGGTGTGGATGACGCCTGCGGCCTTAGGGGCCGTGTCTCCCTGGTGGATGGTCCAGGCTCGGGCTTCCTTGGGGCCTGCGGTGAGGTAGGTCTGCAGGCCGAGGGTGTGGAAGCCGGCGCGGGCGAGGGCGTGCAGGCCGGGTTCGGTCTGGCCGATGGATTCGAGGAGCTCGAGGGCGGATTCGTCGTCGAGTTCGAGGAGTTCGGCTTCGACCTTGGCGTCGAGGAAGACGGCGTCGGCGGGGGCGACGGCGGCCTTCAGCTCGGCGACCTTGGCCTCGTCGGTGAGGACGGATTCGTCGGCGTTGAAGACATAGAGGAAGGGCTTGATGGTGAGCAGCGACAGCTCACGCAGCAGCTCGGCGTCGATCTTCTTGCCCGCCGCGAACAGGGTGGTGCCCTCGTTGAGGAAACCCTCGGCGACCTTGGCGGCGTCGAGCAGGGGCTTGCGGTCCTTCTTGACGCGCGCTTCCTTCTCCAGGCGCGGGATGGCCTTCTCGAGGGTCTGCAGGTCGGCGAGGATGAGCTCGGTCTCGATGACCTCGATGTCGGCGGCGGCGTCGACCCGGCCGTCGACGTGGATCACGTCGTCGTCGGCGAATACGCGGACCACCTGGCAGATGGCGTCGGCCTCACGGATGTTGGCGAGGAACTTGTTGCCGAGGCCCGCGCCTTCGGAAGCGCCCTTCACGATGCCCGCGATGTCGACGAACGACACGACGGCGGGCACGATCCGCTCGGAGCCGAAGATCTCGGCGAGTTGGTCGAGCCGCTTGTCCGGCAACGGGACCACGCCGACGTTGGGTTCGATGGTCGCGAACGGGTAGTTCGCGGCCAGCACGTCGTTCTTGGTCAGCGCGTTGAACAGGGTCGACTTTCCGACATTGGGCAGGCCGACGATTCCGAGGGTGAGGCTCACAAGGACCAGAGTCTACGGGTCCGCGACGACGACCAGCCCCCGCCCCGGCAGCAGGCGGGCGTCCACCGGGCCCGGCAGACCGAGCCGAATGCTGGACATCCGATCACCACGCTGTGGTGGCGGCCCCCTCTCGGGCTTCGCCGCCGCCGGCGCGTGGTGATCGGGTGACCAGCTCGCAATGGCGAGTCCGGCCGTTCAGGGGACGAGGACGACCTTGCCCAGGTTGGTGCGCTGCTCGATGACGGCGTGGGCGGCGGCCGCGTCGTCGAGGGCGAACTCCGCGTGCACGACCGGATGCAGCAGACCGGACGCGTAGTGCTGCCAGACCTCCTGACGCAGGTCCTCGTAGCGGGCGGGGTCGCGCTGGGCGAGGCGGCCGATGCGGAAACCGGTGAGGGTTTTGCCGCCCGCGAGTAGTTCCTCGGTGTCGATCGCACCGCTGCTGCCGTAGGTGACGGCGCGGCCGCCCTCGGCGAGGCCGGTCAGGGTGTTGCCGAGGTCGCTGCCGCCGACACCGTCGAGGGCGTAGTCGGCCTGCTTGCCGCAGTGCAGCTGATCGTAGGTGTACACCTCGTCGGCGCCGAGTTCGCGAACGAAATCGGCTTTGCCCTGGTCGGAGACCGCGGCCACCACCCAGCTCGCGCCGCGCACGCGGGCCAGCTGCACCGCGAGGTGGCCGACTCCGCCCGCGGCCGCGGTGACCAGCGCGGTCTCGCCGTCGCGCGGTGCGACGGTGTCGAGTGCGCCGAGGGCGACGAGCCCGCTGCGCATCAGGGCGACGGCGTCGACGGCGGAGGCGCCGTCGGGAATCGCGGAGGCCTGGTCGACCGAGAGCAGCACGTATTCGGCGTAGGCGTCGGCGTCACAGACGCCGACCACGCGGTAGCCGGCGCTGTACCCGTCGACCCCGTCGCCGACAGCGACGACCTCACCGGCCACTTCGGCCCGCAACGGCTGCGCCACGCTGATGCGCCGGAGCGCCGACAGGGTGACCCCGATCGCCTCCACCCGGACCAGCAGCTCACCGGCACCGGGCACCGGCACCTCGGCCGCGACGACCTCGAGCACCTCCGGACCACTGCTGCGCTCGTACTGAACCCGCCGCATGACACCTCCTACAGAATTGGACGAAGGCGCAAGATTAACCGGCTGACCTCGTGTTTCCACACGCTCCGACCCGTCGAGTGCGATATCTCACCGCATCGATGACGGCACGGAGAGCACCTTCTCGGTTCGGTTACCCGAGCGCGAGCACCCCGACACGTGCGCAACAACGCTCTTCCGCCTCCCCGCGACTCCGACCTGATTCAGGCGCGGGGAGGCTGTCGTCGGCGGCCGGCGGGCACCAGATCGGGCAAGTGGGCCCGTACCCGGTGAGTTACCCCATGTACGTGCGAGACCAGGTCGCGACGAGCACGGCCCCGGCGTAGCGTGACGCGTATGGAGGCGACCACGGAGGTGGTGACGGCAGCCCCCGCGCCGGTTCTGGCCGCGTTCATCGACCGGTATGTGGGCTATCGCATGACGGGCTACGAACCGGGATTGCACCGCGGTCTGCCCTCGCGGCACATGACGTTCATCGTGGCCGCGGGCCCACCGATCGAAGTCGTCGAGCAGACCGACCGGCGTCAACCACCGAGCAGCTACCGCTGTGTGCTGAGCGGACTACAAGCCGCCCCGGCGATGATCGCGCACACCGGTTTCCAGGAGGGCGTCGCCATCGAGCTCACCCCACTCGGCAGCCGTGTGCTGTTCGGAATGCCCGCGAGCGAGATGTGGGATGTGACGATCGAATGCTCGCAAGCTCGAAGGTCTTTGGGCGATCAACTCGCCGACGCTGTGCACGCGCACGATGATTGGCCGAGCAGGTTCGCCGCCTGCGACCGGGCGCTCACAGCGGCGGCCAGCACCGAATCGGTCCCCGGCGCCGAATTGACCTGGGCCTGGCGCACTCTCGTCGGTACTGGTGGCACCTGTCCGATCAATCCCCTCGCCGAACGCATCGGCTGGAGCCGACAACACCTCACCCGCAAGTTCACCGCCGAGTTCGGTGCGAGCCCCAAACTGGCGGCGCGGATCATCCGATTCGAACGGGCCCGCCGCATGCTCGCCAACACGCCGTCGTATGTCTCGATCGCCCAGATCGCGGCCACCTGCGGCTACTACGACCAGGCGCACCTGAATCGCGATTTCGCCGAACTGGCAGGCGTGGCGCCGACAGCATGGCTGGCCGAGGAGATTCCATCCGTCCAAGACCCGGGGGCGGCCGAAGCGCGAGGCTGAGGACATGACTACTTCCACCGACACCCGCGGCGCGGTCTGGCCCTGCCTGGCCTTCACCGACGCCCGCCCCATGATCGAATTCCTCACCACCGCCTTCGGTTTCGAGGCGACCGCCGTCTACGCCCGCGACGACGACCCGTCGATCGTCGAACACGGCGAACTGCGCTGGCCCGAAGGCGGCGGCATCATGTTCAGCTCCACCGGCCGCGACGACTCCCCCTTCTGCACCCGACCACCCGGCGTCGCCAACATCTACCTCGTCACCGACAACCCCGACGCCCTCCACACCCGCGCCACCGCAGCGGGCGCCACCATCATCCGCGAACTGCGCGACGAGGACTACGGCTCCCGAGGCTTCAGCGCCCAAGACCCCGAGGGCAACCTCTGGAGCTTCGGCACCTACGCAGGTGAATGACACCTGAACAAAATTTCATCTTGGGCGCGACGGCGTGTGATCCTGTCCGGCGCGCAGAGCACATCGGCTACGTTGTCGATGCTTCACCCGAGGCTCTGCGCGTTGTACAGGAGTTGAGTCAATGGCGACGACCATCGAATATCTGCGGACCGAACCGGACTTGCCTCCGGTCGGTGTCGTCGATCGCACGCCGATCACGCCCGCGAAGAAGGCAGTGTTCGCGGGGATCGGCGTGCTCGGCGCCGGCGCGTGGACCTATCTCGCGATAGCGCGCGGAGAATCCGTGAACGCGGTGTGGATCGTGATCGCGGCGGTGTGCACCTACGTCATCGCGTACCGGTTCTACGCCCGGTTCATCGAATGGAAGGTGACCAAGCCGCGCGACGACGTGGCCACCCCGGCCGAGATCTACGACAACGGCAAAGACTTCATGCCGATGGACCGGCGGGTGCTCTACGGTCACCACTTCGCCGCCATCGCCGGCGCCGGTCCCCTCGTCGGTCCGGTTCTGGCAGCTCAGATGGGCTATCTGCCGGGCACCATCTGGATCGTCGTCGGCGTGGTGTTCGCCGGTGCGGTGCAGGACTACCTGGTGCTGTGGGCCTCGACGCGCAGGCGTGGCCGCAGCCTGGGCCAGATGGCGCGCGACGAGCTCGGCGCCGTGGGCGGTGTCGCGGCGATCGTCGCGATCCTGGCCATCATGACGATCCTGCTCGCAGTGCTGGCACTGGTCGTGGTGAACGCCCTCGGCGAGAGCCCGTGGGGCGTGTTCTCGATCGCGATGACCATCCCGATCGCACTGTTCATGGGTGTCTACCTGCGTTATCTGCGCCCGGGCAAGGTCGGCGAGGTGTCCGCGATCGGCATCGTGCTGCTGCTGGCCGCCATCGTCGGTGGTGGCTGGGTGTCGGAAACCGAGTGGGGCGCGGACTGGTTCACCCTGTCGCGCACCACCATCGCCTGGTGCCTGATCGCCTACGGTTTCTTCGCCTCGGTGCTGCCGGTGTGGTTGCTGCTCGCGCCGCGCGACTACCTGTCGACGTTCATGAAGGTCGGCACGATCGTGCTGCTCGCCGCGGGCATCCTGATCACCATGCCGGTGCTGAAGGCGCCCGCGGTGTCGGAATTCGCTTCCAGCGGAACGGGCCCGGCGTTCGCGGGCAGTCTGTTCCCGTTCCTGTTCATCACCATCGCCTGTGGTGCGCTGTCGGGTTTCCACGCGCTGGTGTCCTCGGGTACCACGCCGAAGCTGCTGGCCAAGGAATCCAATGCCCGCATGATCGGGTACGGCGGCATGTTGATGGAGTCGTTCGTCGCGGTGATGGCCATCATCACGGCCTCGATCATCGACCAGCACCTGTACTTCGGCATGAACGCGCCCGGCTCGCTGACCGGTGGCACGCCGGAGACGGCCGCCGCCTACACCAACAAGCTCGGTCTCGACGGCCCGGAGGCGACGCCCGCACTGTTCGCCGACGCGGCCTCGGACGTCGGTGAGCAGACGATCATCTCGCGCACCGGTGGCGCCCCCACGCTGGCGGTCGGCATCTCCGAGGTCTTCCACAAGTTCCTCGGCGGCGAATCGATGAAGGCGTTCTGGTACCACTTCGCGATCATGTTCGAGGCGCTGTTCATCCTCACCACCATCGACGCGGGCACCCGCGTCGCGCGGTTCCTGGTGTCGGACGCGCTCGGCAACTTCGGCGGCGGTTTCAAGAAGTTCCGTGATCCGTCGTGGCGGGTCGGCGCGTGGGTGTGTTCGCTGCTCGTGGTCGCGGGCTGGGGTGGCGTGCTGCTGATGGGTGTCAACGATCCGTTCGGCGGCATCAACGCGCTCTACCCGCTGTTCGGTATCGCCAACCAGCTGCTGGCCGCGATCGCGCTGACGGTGGTGCTCACCATCCTCGTCAAACGCGGGCAGTGGAAGTGGGCGTGGATCCCCGGTATTCCGCTGGTGTGGGACCTCATCGTCACCATGACCGCCTCCTGGCAGAAGATCTTCTCCGCCGATCCCAAGCTCGGTTACTGGAAGCAGCACAGCCTGTGCCAGGCCGCCAAGGACGCGGGCAAGGGCTGTCTGACGGCCAAGACGCCGGAGCAGGTGGAGATCGCGATCCGCAACACCTTCATCCAGGGCACGTTGTCGATCGTGTTCGCGGTGCTCGTGCTCATCGTGACCGTCGTCGGCGCGCTGGTGTGCCTGCGCGCGATCCGCACCGGTGAGGTGACAAGCTCCGAGTCCGAGGAGCAGCCGTCGAAGATCTTCTCCCCCAGCGGTTTCGTGTCGACGAAGGCGGAGAAGGACGTGCAGAAGGAGTGGGACGTGCTCATCGCCGAGGGCAAGGTGACCGCGCCCGGATCGGTGCACGTGTCGTGAGTTCGGCCGGGGATGCGGGCGGGCGGTCCATCGGATCGGCCGCCCGCGCCCTCGCGCACCGCGTCTGGACGGGCGCGCGCTCGGTGGCCCGGTGGTACAGCGCGATCAACGGCGGCCAGGACTACCAGCGGTATGTGGCCCATCTGCGCCGCAACCACCCGGACCGCCCGGTCCCGTCCGAACGCGACTACTGGCGCGAACGCTATGCCGAAGCCGAGCGGAACCCCACCAACCGCTGCTGCTGAATAGGTGGCCGATTTCCGCTAGCACCGGGCCGGGTGCGCTGTCATTGTGGACAACGTGACCATCACGGCTTTGGACTTCGAGCGCTGCTACCGAGCGGTGTCGACCCGCGACTCCCGTTTCGACGGGCAGTTCTTCACCGCGGTTCGCACCACCGGCATCTATTGCCGTCCCTCGTGCCCGGCGATCACGCCCAAGCGCACCAATGTGTCGTTCCTGCCCACCGCCGCCGCGGCCCAGCAGGCGGGGTACCGGGCGTGCAGGCGCTGCCTGCCCGATGCCGCGCCCGGTTCACCGCTGTGGAACGTGCGCGCCGACCTGGCCGCCCGCGCCATGCGCCTGATCGGCGACGGGGTGATCGAGCGGGGTGGTGTGCCCGAACTCGCCACCACCCTGGGCTATTCACAACGGCAATTGACCCGGGTGCTCACCACCGAGCTCGGTGCGGGACCGCTCGCGCTGGCCAGGGCGCACCGCGCGCACACCGCACGGCTGCTGATCCAGACCACCGAGATGCCCATGTCGGATATCGCGTTCGCGGCCGGATTCGCCAGCATCCGCCAGTTCAACGACACCGTGCGCGAGGTGTTCGCGGTGAGCCCGACCACGATGCGCACCGAATCTCGCCGCTCACCACGCAATGATGTGGAGGCACCCGCCACACCCGGCCTGCTGACATTGCGGCTGCCGTATCGCGAACCGCTCGATACCGGGTGGCTGTCCTGGTTCTTGTCCGCGCACACGGTGCCGGGGATGGAGCTGTGGGAGAACGGGGTGTACACGCGCAGCCTGCGCACGCCGCACGGGCACGCGACCATCGGGTTGTCGTTCCGGCCGGGACATGTGCGAGCCGAACTGGCCCTGCGGGATATGCGCGATCTGGCGCCGACCGTGGCCAGGGTGCGACACCTGCTCGATCTCGACGCCGATCCGCTGGGGATCGACGAGGCATTGGGGATCACCCCGAACGTCGGCGACATGAGCCCGTTCACACCGGGCATCCGCGTGCCGGGTTGCCTCGACGGACCGGAACTGTTGTTGCGCACCATGATCGGGCAGCAGATCTCGGTGCGGGCGGCGGCAACCCACACCGCGCGCCTGGTCGAGGCGCTCGGTGAACGGATCGAGGGGCCGGTACCGCTGCTGTTCCCCACGCCCACGGCCATCGCCGAACACGGTGCCGAGGTGTTGACCGGGCCCGCCCGCCGGATCGCCGCGATCGTGTCGGCCGCGCGGACCATCGCCGATGGCGAACTGGTACTGCATTCGGGTCGCACCGCCGACGACCTGCGCCGCGACCTGCTCGCCCTCGACGGGGTCGGCCCGTGGACCGCCGACTACGTGACCATGCGCTCCCTGGCCGACCCCGACATCCTGCTCGACACCGACCTGGTCGTCCGCCAGGGCGCCGCACTCGCGGACATCGACCTCACCGACTCCGAACGCTGGGCGCCCTGGCGCTCCTACCTGTCCATGCACCTGTGGAAGACGGCGCTCGTGCAGCGCGGCGCCGTCCCACTGCCCACGTACTCCTGACGGAAAGAGACATCATGACCATCACGCACGCCGACTACGCCACGGTCGGCACGCCGATCGGACCGTTCACCACCCTCGTCGACGCCGACGGCGCGGTCCTGGCGTCGGGCTGGACCGCCGACGCGACCGGGTTGGCCGGTCTGGTGCACACGAGCCTGCGACCGGCCGAACTGCGGCAACGGGATTCGCTGGGCGAGGTCACCCGCGCGGTCATCGACTACCACGCGGGCGATCTCACCGTGATCGACGCGGTGCCGGTGCGCCAGCGATCGGGTGAATTCCTCACGCACGCATGGGAAATCCTGCGCAAGGTGCCCGCGGGTGAGCCGGTCACCTACACCGAGTTCGCGGGGCTGGCCGGCCGGCCCGCGGCCACCCGGGCGGCGGCCAACGCCTGTGCGCGCAATGCGGCCGCGCTGTTCGTGCCGTGTCATCGGGTGCTGCGGATCGGCGGGGCGCTCGGTGGGTTCCGATGGGGGCTCGAGGCCAAGCGGTGGTTGCTCACGCACGAAGGATGAGGGTGCGCCGCGCGCTGCGGCTGGATGCATGTCGCCAAGTGCGAGTACTACGGCCCGGTGCCGCAATAAACCAGTCCAGTATTCGACAATTGGCACTTCCATAAGGGTCCAGTAGGGCGCACGATGGTGCGCATGCTTACTCGCCGCCTGGTCGCCCTGTATGTGGGCCTGTGGTTGTACGGGACGTCCATGGCGGTGATGATCCGCGCCGGGCTCGGTCTCGATCCGTGGGACGTCTTCCATCAAGGCGTCGCCGGGCACGTGCCGTTGAGTTTCGGAATGGTGACCGCGCTGACCGGCGTGGTCGTCCTGCTCGCCTGGATCCCGCTGCGGCAGCGACCGGGACTCGGCACCATCAGCAATGTGGTGGTGATCGGGGTGGCGGTGGATGTCGGCCTGTGGCTCATCCCGGCGGCGGAACAGCTGTGGCTGCGCGTGCTCGCCATGGTTGTCGCCGTGGTGGTGAATGCCGCCGCGACGGTTCTCTACATCGGCGCCGGAATGGGTCCAGGACCGCGCGATGGACTGATGACTGGCCTGGTTGCCCGGACCGGCTGGTCGGTGTGGACGATCCGCACCGGCATAGAAACGTCGGTGCTCGTCACCGGCTGGCTGCTCGGCGGCAGCGTGGGGATCGGCACCGTCGTGTACGCCTTCGGCATCGGACCACTGATCCAGCTGATGATCCCCTACCTCGACGGGCGGCTACCCGGGTTCGAACCGACGACCCGACCCGAACCCGTTCCCGCATAACGCCGGACCGCTTTCGGCAACCCCGGGTCAACCCTCGTCGAGCAGCTGCGCGACGAGCACCTCGGTGGCCCACCGCTGCCACTCCTGCGATGTCCACCCGCGCTCACCGACCAGCAGCCGGTAGGTTTCCGGCGCGGTGAGCGCCAGGGCGATATCGGCCGCGCGTTCCACCGACAGTCCTTCGCGCAGTGCGGCTTTCGTGACCAGCTCGGCGGCGAGCCGTTGCTGGACGATCAGCCGTTGCTCGACATTGGTTCGCCACATCTCGGCCAGCTCCGCATCCGTCGATGCCGCCGAACGCACCACCTCGAGCAACGGTGCGACCCGTGCCAGAATCTCGGCCGCCGCGACGACCTGTAACCGGATTTGTTCGCGCGCGGGTGCGGCCAGCGCCTCGGCGAACCACGGACGATCCATGGTGGCGATCGGCTCGGCATCGCCCGCGATGTCGGTGTCGAGCAATTCGACCAGGATCGCGCGCTTGTTCGCGAACGTGAAGTACAGCGACTGAACGGCCATGCCCGCCCGCTCGGCGATGGCCTTCATGGTGGTCGCCGCATACCCGCGTTCGATGAACAACTCCCGGGCCGCACTGAGCATGCGGGTTCGGTTCGCGGTGGTCTTCGCCGCGCGGACTCCTGCGGTGCTTTCACTCATGCCGAGCATCCTACTTGACTAGAGCGCAACTCTAGTGACACTCTCGCTAGAGTTACGCTCTAGTGAAAGGTGCGGTCATGTCCGACCCTGCTCCCACGGCCTCTCGGGATCGGTGGATCCTGCTGTTGATCACCGCCGTCGAACTCGTCGTCTTCCTCGACACCACCGTGCTCAACGTCGCGCTCCCGTCCATCGGCGCCGACCTCGGGCTCACCGAATCCGGACTCGGCTGGGTCACCAACGCCTACCTGCTCGCCTTCGGCGGTTGCCTACTGCTCGGCGGGCGAACGACCGATCTCGTCGGGCCGCGGCGCATGTTCACCCTCGGCCTCGGGGTGTTCACCCTGGCCTCGCTGATAGCCGGCCTCAGCCCGTCGGCCGCGCTCTTGATCGGAGCGCGTGCGGCGCAGGGTGTCGGTGCCGCGCTGCTGATTCCCGCCCAATTGGCGCTGCTCACAGCGATTTTCACCACGCCGGCCGCCCGCAATCGGGCCTTCGGGGTGTGGAGTGCGATGGGCGCGGCGGGCGCCGCGATCGGCACGGCCGTCGGCGGACCGCTCACCGACCTGTTCGGGTGGCCGTCGATCTTCCTGATCAACGTGCCGGTCGGTCTGCTGGCCCTGGTGGGGGTGGTGCTGCTGCCGGTCGACACCCAGCGGGTGGGCAGCGCGTTGCGTGAACTCGATCTGCCCGGCGCCGTCACCGCGACCACGGCACTGCTGCTGCTCGGCTACGGGATCGGCGCACTCGGCGAGCCGACGCCCGGCACGGGACCGGCCCTGATGCTCGCGGCGGGCGCTGTGCTGCTGGCGATCTTCGTGCTGACCCAGGCGCGCAGCCGCCACCCGTTGATGCCGCTCGAACTGTTCCTGGTCCGCCAGGTGAGTGGGTCGGCGGCGGTCAATTTCCTCGTCGGTGCCGCGCATGTGCCGGTGTTCGCCCTGGTCGCGCTGTATCTGCAACACACCCAGCACTACAGCCCGACCCTGTCCGGGTTGGCGGTGCTGCCGGTGGCGGTGGTCAATATCGTCATCTCGCGGACACTGCTGCCCGACCTGCTCGACCGGCTCGGTGCGCGCTGGGTGCTCACCGCCGGTCTGGCGCTGCAAGCGCTCGCCATGCTCTGGTTCGCCCGGCTCCCCGAGCACGCCGGATACCTCGTCGACATCCTGCCGGGAGCCGTCCTGCTCGGCATCGGGCTGCCTGCCGCGTTCGTCGGCGTCACCGCGCCCGCCGTCACCGCCGTCGGTGAATCCGCGGCGGGCACCGCGGCCGGGATCGTCAACACAGCGGGCCGGATCGGATCGGGTATCGGCGTCACCGCCCTGCTGCTGCTCGCCCAGGAAGTGACCGAATCCTCCACTGCCGCAGCGGGGAACGCCTACCGAGCGGGGTTGTCGGCAGCCTTCCTCGCGGCCGCCGCCCTCGCGGTGCTCGGTGCCGTCCTCGCCGCGACCGCGCTGCGCCCGACGCCCGCGAAGGAGGCGGCTGCGGTCGGGTAGGTCAGGCGACGGTGGTTTTCAGGTGGGAGCCGTTGCGGCCGCGTAGGACGTGGAGGCGGGTGGGGATGCGTTGGCGCATCTCGTCGACGTGGCTGACCACGCCGACTACGCGGCCACCGGCGCGCAGCTCGTCGAGGACGCCCATGACGGCATCGAGGGTGTCGGCGTCGAGACTGCCGAAACCCTCGTCGATGAACAGGGTGTCGAGGGTGAGGCCACCGGCTTCGGCGGCGACCACGTCGGCCAGGCCGAGCGCCAAAGCCAGTGAGGCCATGAAGGTTTCGCCGCCGGAGAGGGTTTTCGCCGATCGGATGGAGCCGGTGTAGTCGTCGCGCACGTCGAGCCCGAGCCCGCCGCGCCTGCCGCGCGGACCGGCCTTGTCCGAGTGGACGAATTCGTAACGGCCGCCCGACATCCGGCGCAATCGCACCGACCCTGCCACCGCCACTTCCTCGAGCCGCGCGGCAAGCACATAGGACCGCAACGACATTCGCCGATTGTTCTCGCCGCGCCCGGCGACCACCTCGGCCAATCCGGCCAGCTCGTCGAATTCTCGTTGCTTGGGTGCGATTCGGTCCACCTCACCCCAGAGCTGGGTACTCAGCTGTTCGAGCTGGGCGACGCGTTCGGTCGCCGCCGACTGCGCGGCGACCGCCGAAGTGAGCGCGTTCTGGGCCAGCGCGAATCGCTGCTCCCATTCGACCGGATCACCCGGAACCCGCTCGGCCACAGCCTGGATCCCCGGCTCGGCCAGCACTGCCTCGGCGTGCGCCCGCGCCCGGTCGGCGGCGGTGAGCTCGGCCTCGATCTCCGCCTGCTGCCGGGCTGTCCGAGCAGCCGCTCCGACGATCTGTGCACAGGCAGTGAGCAAGGCGATGTCGTCACGCGGCGCGACCGGCTCGTCCGCCTGCTCCGCATCGTCGGCCTCCTCCTCGAAGAGGTCGAACAGCGTCGGCATCACCGTGGCAGCCGCGTTCCGAGGCGTGCGAACCGGTGTTTCCGGTGTGTCGGACGTGTGATTCGCGGCCGGTACCTCGGGGGCCGACGCATCTCCGGGGAGGAATCCCGCTGCTGCCGCGAGGTTTTCGACCCGAGTGGCGATGCGGCTGACCGCTGTGCGGGCGGCGGATTCCGCGGTTCGGGCGTCACGCAGGGCGGTGGCCGCGGTGATGAGAGATTCGAGGCGGGCGGCGCGGGCATCGACGGAGGTGTCGGCGCCCGCCGCGGTGCGCAGGCGGGCGGTGAGTTCGTCGAGGCGGGTGCGGGTGGTGGCGATGTTGGCGGTGACGGTGCCGAGGCGGGCGTCGAGGTCGCGGGACTGCTCGTGCAGGGCCGACTCTTCGCTGCGCAGAGTTTCCAGGCGCGCGGTCAGGGCGGTCGCTTGGTTCGCGGTGTCGGTGGCGTCTTCGAAGCGATGCGTAGCGGTGCGGACGGCGTCGGCGAGGGTGACGGGGTCGGCAGCACCACCGCGTGCGGTGAGCGCTTCGATCTCGCGTTCCAGGGTGGCGATGCGCTGGGCGACTCGATCGCGTGCGGCCTCGGCGGTCTGCTCGGCGGCCACTGCGGCGTCTTCGGCGTCCTTGGACACGGCGTCGTCGGTCGGCTTGGCAGGTTCGGGATGCTCGGCGGAACCACAGACCGTGCACGGCGCACCATCGACCAACGCGCCCGCGAGCTCGGCGGCCATCCCCGCCAGGCGCCGCGAACGCAGGTCGAGCACCTGCTCCCGCGCATCGAGGTGGGCGCGGCGGGCCTCGTCGAGCTCGGCCTGCGCCCGGTCCAGCGCCGGTCGCTTGGTGGTCAATTCGACGGCAGCGGCAGCCGAGTCCTGCCATTTCGACAGCTCGTTGCGCAACCCCGGCAGCGCCGCAGCGGCATCGGTCGCCTCCCGCAACTGCTCCTGCGCCGAGGCGATCATCGCGGGCAGTTCCTCGCGCCGTCGCGCCAGCTCCCCGGCCCGCCGCGTCAACCGTTCGGCTTCCGCCTCGTGCGCCCTGAGATCCCCCGCCAGCTGCCTTGCGGTCACCGCCTCGGCCCGGACCTCGCCCAGCACGCCGATCAGCGCGTTCCACCGACTGACAGCCCCGTCGAGATCTCCCGCGACATCCCGCACCGGACCAGCCGCGACGCCCACTGACGACGCGTCGCGCACGCCACCGGCGTTCGCACCATGCACGCCACGGCCGTTCGCACCGCTGCGGTGGTCGGTCTCACCATCGGTATCAGTCGAGCGCGGCCGGACCGACCGCACGTCCTGTTCACGCGAACCGTCGAGCGAAGACGCCATCGGGTCCTCGAGGTGATGGCTCGAGCCGACAGCGGCGACACCCTCAGCTTGCCCTGACCCGTCGACCGTCGAGCGCGCATCCGCAACGTGCGGACGACGATCGGAAGCCGTACCCGCGTCCGATCGCGGGTTCTGTCGGGTCTCATCGGGCTCGTCGGTGATCACGGTCAGCAGGTCGAGACCGGGTAGGTCGGCAGCGGCTTCGGCGCGGAGTTGGGTAGCCAGTTCGGTGGCGGCGGCGCGCGTGGCGGTTTCGGCGCGGCGCAGGTCGCGGACGACGGTCCGGGCCTCGTCGATGGCCTGGACGACCGGTTCGGCGCGACGAGCCTGGTCGAGTTCGCGTTCCAGGTCCGCGCGGTGGGGGGCGGCAGCGGTGTAGGCCTCGAGTTCGGACCTGGCCGCCCGCATCCGGGCATGGAGTTCGGTGACGCGGCGCTGCTCGTCGGCTTCGGCGCGGGCGGCGTCGGACTCCTTCTGGCGCAGTTCGGTGTTCGCGATGGCCTCGGCCAGTTCGTGGCGGGCCGTGGAGAGCAGATCCTGCGACCAGCTCACCGCGTCGGGCAGCCCGACCGATTCCGCGCCGCCGTACCCGGCCGCCATTCCCACCTTCGTGATGAGCCGGTCGATGCCCTGTCTCAGCACCCCGAGTTCGGCTTCGGCGGTGCGTCTGCGATCGGCCAGCCACCGCTCGGCCGTGCCGAAACGCTGTGTGTCGAAGAGCTTTTCGAGCAGCTTCTCGCGATCCTCGTTCTCCGCCCGCAGGAATCGCGCGAAATCGCCCTGCGGGAGCAGCACCACCTGGAAGAACTGGTCGGCGCTCATGCCGAGCAACCGCAGCACCTCGTCGCCGATATCGGTGATGCGCGAGAGGTTTTCGCCGCTGCCGTCGAGCCAGGTGAGTGTGGCCTTGGGCTGGGAGACCCGGGTGCCGGATCCGTCGCGCTTGGGTCGTTCGAACTCGGGCACGCGCGTCAGTCGCAGCTTGCGACCGCCGAGGGTCGCCTCGAGGCTCACCTGTGGTGGGGTGAGCCGGTCGGCGTGGTCGGAGTGCAGGCGTTTGCTCTCACCGCGCGCACCGGGCACCTTGCCGTAGAGCGCGAAGGCGATGGCGTCGAGAACCGTGGTCTTGCCCGCGCCGGTGTGCCCGTGCAGCAGGAACAGCCCGTCGGCGCCGAGCTCGTCGAAGTCGACGACCGTGGTGTCGGCGAAGGGGCCGAACGCGGTCATCTCCAGCCGGTGCAGTCTCACGCGGCGTCCCCGGTCACGCCGACAGCTCCGACGTCAACGGTTCCCGGCTCGGCGGATCGGGCTCGCTCACCGCGGCGGCCAGAGCTCGTTCCACCCATGCCAATTCCCCCTCGGTCGGTTCCCCACGCACATCGGACAGGAAGCTCGCGGCCACCTCGGTGTCGCGGCGACCGTGCACTCGCTCGCGATACCGCAACTCCGGATTGCCTTCCGGGCGAACCCATTCCACGTGCACGGCATGCGGAAACCGCTCCCGCAGCTTGCGCATGGGGTCGACCGGGCGCGCGGTGTCGGTGAGCGTGGCCGACACGTAATGCTCGACCGCACCCAGATGCTCGTCGGCGGTGAGTAGTTCCTCGAGCGTGCCGGTGAGTCTACTGAGTCCCCGCACCAGCGGCAGATCGTGACGGCGTACCTCGGCCAGCCCGTTCTCGTCCAGGTCGAGGATCCACACCGCCTTGCGATGCGAGCTCTCGCCGAACGAATACGGCAACGGAGAACCGCTGTAGCGCACCGACTCCGACAGGGTCTGCGGCGAGTGCAGGTGCCCCAGCGCCACATAGTCGATGCCGTCGAAGGCCGCCATCGACACCGTCTCCACCCCACCGACCGAGATCGACCGCTCCGACCCGGTGGCCGCCCCGCCGACGACGAACGCGTGCGCGAGCACCACCGACCGAGCCCCCGGCCGCCCCTCCAGATCGGCATTGATCCGCGCCATCGCCGCCTGCAGGATCTCCTCGTGCGAGCGCGCCTGCGGCACACCGAGTTCGGCGCGGGTGATCTCCGGCTCCAGGTACGGAATCCCGTAGAACACCACTTCACCGTGGCTGTCGGCGAGACGGACGGATTTGTCGACATCGGCGACCCGCGTGCACAGATGCAGCCCACCAGCGGCCGCGAAGCTCGCGCCCGCACCGAGGCGGGCGGGCGAATCATGGTTGCCGGAGGTGGCGATGATGGTCGCCCCCGCGGCGCGGATGGCTTCGAAACCACGGTTGCACACCGCGATCGCGTCGGCCCCGGGAATGGAGCGGTCGTAGATGTCGCCGGGAACCACCACCACGTCGACGGATTCGGCGGCGACCAGGTCGGCGACGGCCGTGAGTGCGCGCGCCTGATCCGACAGCAGGTCGACACCGTGGAAGGTGCGCCCGATGTGCCAATCGGAGGTGTGCAGGATCCGCATGCCGCGAACCGTAGGCCAGTGCACCGACAGAATTCAATCGACGCACTACAACCGTGTCATTTCGCCGACACGGTTGCCCGGGGATTGCGAACTTGTCGGTGCCCTCGGGCAGTATCGCCGCCATGACCGCTTCGATGCTCGTCGCGCTCGTCCTGGTTTTCGCCGCAGGCCTCGGTCTCGGCTGGTTGGGCCATGCGGCCCGCGGCGGGCAACGCGCCGCGGTCGCCGAGGCCCGGCTCGCCGCCGCCGAGGACAACCAGCGGTTGCTCCAACAGTCGTTGCGTGCGGCGAACGAGGATGCCGCACGCAGGCATTCGGCCGCCGTCGGCGCGCTGGTCGACCCGCTGCGCGACGCGGTCGGCGCGCTCGAACAGCAGATCCGGCAGGTGGAGCACCATCGCATCGACGCCTATTCGGGTCTGCGCGAACAGGTCGCGGGGATGCAGCGCACCTCGCATCGGCTCTCCGATCAGACCGGGCAACTCGTCGCCGCGCTGCGCGCACCACAGGTACGCGGACGCTGGGGTGAGATCCAGCTCGAACGGGTCGTGGAACTGGCGGGCATGACAAGGCACTGCGATTTCGACACCCAGGTCACCCGGGCGGGCGGCGACGACCGGGGCGCGGTGCGACCCGACCTGGTCGTGCGCCTGGCGGGCGGCAGGCACATCGTCGTCGACGCGAAGGTTCCCTTCACCGCCTACCTGGACGCGGCGACCAGTGAGGATCCGGGCGAGCGCACCCGATTACTGACCAGGCACGCCAAGCAGCTGCGCGCCCACGTCGACCAGCTGGCCGACAAGGCGTACTGGGCGGCCTTCGACCCGGCGCCGGAGTTCGTGGTGCTGTTCGTCCCCGGCGACCCCTTCCTCGACGCGGCCCTGACCACCGATGCCGAGCTGCTCGAGTACGCGTTCGGCCGGAACGTGATCCTCGCGACGCCGACCACGCTCATCGCCCTGCTGCGCACGGTCGCGTTCAGCTGGCGTCAGGAAGCCCTCTCGCGCGATATGGCAACGGTGCAGCAATTGGGCAAGGAGCTCTACACCCGCATCGGCAAGGTCGCCGAACACCTCGACACCCTCGGCCTGAATCTCGGTAAGGCCGTAGCGGCTTTCAACGCCGCCGTCGGCTCGGTGGAGTCGCGGGTGCTGGTCACCGCGCGCCGGATGCACGATCTCGGCATCGCCGATCAGGAGCTCCCGGCAATCCGGCTCGCCGAGACCCGGCCCAGGGTGGTGGCCTTCGCCGACGCCGAGGATCGCCGCTGAGTTCTCCGTGCCGCGACCGCAACACGGTCGTCATGCGGTTAGTGTCATAGGGTGGCTGCTTCCCAACGTGCGCGACCCCGGGTGCCCGCGCCGCAACGTTCGATCATGCCCTCGGTGCCCGGCATCGCCGCGTGGGCGGCGATCGCGCTCGCCGTCGGCGCGACGACGCTCGGCTTCCTGATCGACGCGCTGGGCGACGAAGACTTCCCGACCACCACGTTCTCGGTGTTCTATGTGCTCGGGTGTGTGCTCGCGGTCTGCGCGGTGCGGGCTCGTGGCCTGTTCGCCACCATGGTGATGCCGCCGCTGCTGCTGTTCGTCGCTGTTCCGGTGGCCTGTCAGCTGCTCGGCGGCCGTAGCACCACGTCCATCAAGGACGTGCTGATGAACCTGGTCATCCCGCTGGTCGAACGCTTCCCGACGATGGCGCTGGCCACCCTGCTCGTCGCCGTGATCGGTGGCGTCCGGATCGCCCTCGCCAAGCGAGCGCCCGCCACGGCGCGACCGGCGACGGAACGGCGAAGCGCCCGCAAGACCACCAGCCGTCGCCCCGAACCGTCGGCCCGGAACCTGGCCGAGGCCGCGCGCAAGCGGCCGCGGCGGACCGGCCTCCTCGACGACCCGGATACCGAGGTCGATCTGTCGAGCCCGGCGCGTCGCCCGGCGCGCGGCGCCGACCCGAAACGCGCGCCGACCGCCGCACGCACCCGAGAGCCGCGTACGCCACGCGCGGCAGCGGCCCCGCGCGAACCCGAACCGGCCCGCACGAGTCGCAGGCGCGGCGACGCACCACCGCATCCGCAGCCGAACGTGCGCTACCGCGATCGCGCCGATTCCGCCCGCACCGAACGGCGGCGCCCCGACAGCCTCTGAACACACGAAAATCCCCGCCGCGATCCTGGAAGCGGCGGGGATTTCTCGTCTGTCAGCGACGCGCGGGACGCAGCTCGCGCGGCAGGGAGAACACCAGTGTCTCGTTGGCCGTGGTCACCGGCTGCACCTCGCCGAAGCCGTGCTCGGCGAGCAGGTCGAGCACACCGGTCACGAGGATCTCCGGTACCGACGCGCCCGAGGTGACGCCGACGGTCCGCACGCCGTCGAGCCAGGCCGGGTCGATCTCGCGGGCGTAGTCGATCAGATGCGCGGCCCGCGCACCCGCGCCGAGCGCCACCTCGACCAACCGCACCGAGTTCGAGGAGTTGCGCGAACCGACGACGATCACCAGATCACATTCCGGCGCCATCGCCTTCACCGCGGTCTGGCGGTTGGAGGTGGCGTAGCAGATGTCGTCGCTCGGCGGGTCCTGCAGGGTCGGGAACCGCTGACGCAGCCGCTCGACGGTCTCCATCGTCTCGTCGACCGACAGCGTGGTCTGCGACAGCCAGATCACCTTCGCCGGATCGCGCACCGTCACCCGGTCCACGGAGTCGGGGCCGTCGACGAGCTGCACGTGCCGCGGCGCCTCACCGGCGGTGCCCTCGACCTCCTCGTGGCCCTCGTGCCCGATCAGCAGGATGTCGTAGTCGTCGCGGGCGAAGCGCTTGGCCTCCTGGTGCACCTTGGTGACCAGCGGGCAGGTGGCGTCGATGGTGCGCAGGTTGCGTTCGGCGGCGGTCTCGTGCACGGTCGGCGCGACGCCGTGCGCGGAGAACACCACCAGCGCGCCCTCGGGCACCTCGTCGGTCTCGTCGACGAAGATCACCCCGCGCTCACGTAAGGTCTCGACCACGTGCCGGTTGTGCACGATCTCCTTGCGCACATAGATCGGCGCGCCGTGCTGTTCCAAAGCCTTCTCGACCGTCTCGACAGCACGATCGACGCCTGCGCAGTACCCGCGCGGCTCGGCCAGCAGCACGCGCTTGGCACCGGCATCCGCCGCGCTCGCCGAGCGCGTGATACCGACGTTCAAGGGGATTGCCGAGGTCATACTGCACAGCTTACGTGCGTGGCCAGGACCGCCCGAAGGGGCATAGATCACATCAGGGTGGTCGGGATCTTTGCATCACAGCCGCTTTGCGGCAGGCTGGGACCATGTTTCGACCTCCGTTTCTGGCTCGGGTCGCCGCCGGCGCCGCCGTATACGCCTTAGAAGAGACCCGGCGGCTGCCCGTCGCCGCGGTCCAATTCCCGATCACCGCCATCAGTCGCGTGCTGCAGACGACCATGCACGTGCAGCAGTTCGTCACCAGCCTCGCGCTCAAGGGTGACGCCGTGTTCGAGCGGCTCGGCTCGCCCGCGCAGGAGCAGCCGGAGTGGGCGACCTTCGACGAGGATCTCGCGCCCGCCGCCACGACCAACGGTCACGCCAGCAAGTTCGACCTGTTCGCCGAGGACGCTCCCCGGTCCCAGACCAACGGTCAGGCCGTCCCCGCGTCGCTGCTGGTGCTCGAGACCGAGAACGAGACCGTCGAACCCGCCGCCGAGGAAGCGCCCGAGGAGGTCGAGGCACCCGAGGTCGCCATCCGCTACGACTACCCCTCGATGACGCTGGCCCAGCTGCGCGCCCGCCTGCGCATGCTCGGCGTCGAGGAGCTCGAGCAGCTGCTGGCCTTCGAGCAGCAGACCCGCGCCCGCGCACCGTTCGTCACCATGCTCACCAACCGCATCGCCACCGTGCAGGCCAAGTAGCGACACTCCCGCTTCGAGGCGGCCGCGATCCGATGGGACGCGGCCGCCTTTTCGTTTGTCGGTGCCCTCCCGTAGAACTGACATATGACTCAGGACGGCACCGGCACCGCGGCCGCACCGGCGAATTCGGCGGAGCAGCCGTATCCCGTGCGTTCGGTGGCGATCAAGGTCGCCCAATGGATCGAGCGCCTCGGCAGCATCTGGGTGGAGGGGCAGGTCACCCAGATCAATCTGCGCCCCGGTACGCGCACCGCGTTCCTCGTCCTGCGTGACACCTCGGTCGACATGTCGCTGTCGATCACCTGCGACCCGGATCTGTTGCGCCGCCTGCCCGTTCCGCTCACCGAGGGCAGCCGAGTGGTGGTCTACGGCAAGCTGCAGTTCTTCACCGGGCGCGGCACGATCTCGTTGCGTGTCACCGAGATTCGCGCGGTCGGCATCGGTGAGCTGCTGGCCAGGATCGAACGACTGAAGGCGCTGCTCACCGCGGAGGGCCTGTTCGATCCGCGGCTCAAGCGGCCGCTGCCGTTCCTGCCCGCCTCGGTCGGCCTGATCACCGGACGGGCGAGCGCGGCCGAGCGCGATGTACTCAGTGTCGCTCAAAAGCGTTGGCCCGCAGTACGTTTCGTCATCCGCAATACCGCGGTGCAGGGCCCGAGCGCGGTGCCGCAGATGCTGGAGGCGTTACGCGAGCTCGACGGCGACGTGGACGTCATCGTGATCGCCCGCGGCGGTGGCAGCACCGAAGACCTGCTGCCGTTCTCCGACGAAGCCCTGTGCCGGGCTGTCGCGGCGGCGCGCACCCCGGTGGTGAGCGCGATCGGTCACGAACCCGACAACCCGCTGCTCGACCTGGTCGCCGACCTGCGCGCGGCCACCCCGACCGATGCCGCCAAGCGCATCGTGCCCGACGCGGCCGCCGAACTGGCCGGTGTCCGGGAGATGCGCGCCCGGTCGGCGGCCGCACTGCGCGGCTGGGTGCAGCGCGAAGCCTCGGCCCTTGCCCAGCTGCGCTCACGTCCGGTGCTGGCCGACCCGCTGCGCGAGCTGGCACACCGCCACGACGAGGTCGAACGCTTACGCACCGCCTCGCGCCGCTGCATCGACCAGTCGCTGCGCACCGAGTCGACGCGAACCACGCATCTGCGCGAGAAGCTCACGGCGGTCGGCCCGGCCGCGACCCTGGCCCGTGGCTACGCTGTCGTGCAGCGCGTCGCCGGGCCCGAACGCCACGTCGTCCGGGAGATCGACGACGCACCCGCGGGCAGTCAGCTGCGGATTCGCGTCGGGGACGGCGCGATCACCGCCGCCGCCCTCGGCACCACGCGCCTGACCCCGCAGAACACCGACGAGAAGAGGAAGTGACCGTGGCCGACGCCGGTTCCGACAACACCGACACCCTGGCCGAGATCGCGACCTTCGGCTACGAACGCGCCCGCGACGAACTCGTCAACGTGGTGAAGATGCTCGAACAGGGCGGCCTCGATCTCGACGACTCGCTTGCCCTGTGGGAACGCGGCGAAGCCTTGGCCGCCCGCTGCGAACAGCACCTCGCGGGCGCCCGTAAGCGCGTAGAGGACGCGTTGTCGCGCGCCGACCTGGACGCCGACGGCTAGGCCAGTCCACCGAACAGCGGACTCGACCGGTCCGACCGCTGACGACTTCTCCGCAGCGGCCTGCCGAACCCCTTGCTCGACCCGGTCACTCCGGCCGAACTGCCTCGACCTACTTCGCGAGCGGCTGCGCCGCGGTGACCGCCTGCGCGAGCGTGGTGAACGCGGCCTCGTTGCCCGCGCCGGTGATCAGGATGCGGACCGAACCCATGTCGGCGATCCAGGCGGATTCCTCGGTCGGCTCGGTATAGACGACCCACTTCTGCCCGGCGATGTCCTGGGTTCCGGTGGGATAGCGCGACCCGAGTACGTGCCGTGACAGCGCCTCCTCGGTGGCGCTGCTCTGCGAATACCGCATGTAGGTGCCCTGCGGGGTGATGTAGCCGACCGTGCTCACCGGCCCGCCACCGGCGATGCTGATGTTCTCGCGGCTACCGGAGTTCGACACCCAACCCTCCGGCAAGGCCGGTTGACGGATCGGGAACGGCATCGATTTCGCGTCCGAGCGCAGCGCGGCGCCCGCGTCGAAGAACGGGATCTGCCCCTGGGTCGGGCCGTTGGTCGCCACCGTGCACTGGCTGGCCGCACCCGCCAGCACGACCGCGATCAGCACCAACGGAATCAGCGACCAGAACAGATCGCGGTAGTCGTTGAAGATGCGGTGCTTGGTCTGGGCCACGACTACCAGTATCCACTCGGCCCCTGACCTGGCCGCTCAGGGGTCGCGCCGGGAGGTCGTGCACGACCGTGCAGGTTCGTAATGCGACAATTGCCCCCGTATCACCAACGCCAAGGAGGCACTCCGCAATGACGGCATCTTCGCCCGCCCCCAGCCGCCGCGAGGCACCCGACCGGAACCTCGCCCTCGAGCTGGTACGTGTCACCGAGGCAGGAGCGATGGCCGCGGGCCGCTGGGTCGGCCGCGGAGACAAGGAAGGCGGCGACGGTGCGGCCGTCGACGCCATGCGTCAGCTGGTCAGCTCGGTGTCCATGAAGGGCATCGTCGTGATCGGCGAGGGCGAGAAGGACGAAGCGCCGATGCTGTACAACGGCGAAGCGGTCGGTGACGGCACCGGCCCCGAGGTGGACTTCGCGGTCGACCCGATCGACGGAACCACCCTGATGTCCAAAGGCTCGCCCGGCGCCATCTCGGTGCTCGCGGTCGCCGAGCGCGGCGCCATGTTCGACCCGTCGGCCGTGTTCTACATGCACAAGATCGCCGTCGGCCCCGACGCCGCGGGTTCGATCGACATCACCGCCCCGATCGGCGAGAACATCCGCCGCGTCGCCAAGGCCAAGCAGTCCTCGGTATCCGACCTGACCGTGTGCATCCTGGACCGCCCCCGGCACGCCGAGATCATCGAGCAGACCCGCGCGGCGGGCGCGCGTATCCGCCTGATCTCCGACGGTGACGTCGCCGGTGCCATCGCCGCGGCGCGCCCGGAGTCCGGCGTCGACATCCTGGTCGGCATCGGCGGCACCCCCGAGGGCATCATCGCCGCCGCCGCGCTGCGCTGTCTCGGCGGCGAACTGCAGGGCATGCTCGCCCCCAAGGACGACGAGGAACGCCAGAAGGCGATCGACGCGGGTCACGACCTGGACCGCGTGCTCTCGACCACCGATCTCGTCTCCGGCGAGAACGTCTTCTTCTGCGCCACCGGCGTCACCGACGGTGACCTGCTGCGCGGTGTCCGCTACTTCGGTGGCGGGGCCTCGACCCAGTCGATCGTGATGCGGTCGAAGTCGGGCACCGTCCGCATGATCGACGCCTACCACCGTCTCACCAAGCTGCGCGAGTACTCCTCGGTCGACTTCGACGGCGACGACAGCGCCAACCCCCCACTGCCGTGACGTAGACGAGAGCCCCGGAATCCCCGGGGCTCTTTCTATTCCTGCCGACGGTGTGGGATTTTGCGCGGGTGTGGGAGCCCCATTCCCGGGGTTCTCGTCCTAGTGTCGAGGTATGGCTGACGACGACGCGCAGTACCGCATCGAGCACGACACCATGGGGGAGGTTCGCGTCCCCGTCGACGCCCTGTGGCGGGCGCAGACGCAGCGGGCGGTGGAGAACTTCCCGATCAGTGGGCGCGGGCTCGAACGGGCACAGATTCGGGCGCTCGGGCTGCTGAAAGCCGCGTGCGCCCAGGTGAACAAGGATCTCGGGCTGCTCGATCCGGTGAAGGCCGAGGCGATCATCGCGGCGGCGAACGAGATCGCCGACGGCCGTCACGACGATCAGTTCCCGATTGACGTGTTCCAGACCGGTTCGGGTACCAGTTCGAACATGAACGCCAACGAGGTGATCGCGTCGATCGCGGCGCGGGGCGGCGTCACCGTGCACCCCAACGACGACGTGAACATGTCGCAGTCGTCCAACGACACCTTCCCCACCGCCACCCACCTGGCCGCCACCGAGGCCGTGATCGCCGAACTCGTTCCCGCACTGGAGCATCTGCGTCTCGCGCTGCTGGACAAGTCGCAGCAGTGGCACACCGTCGTGAAGTCCGGCCGCACCCACCTGATGGACGCGGTACCGGTGACGCTCGGCCAGGAATTCGGCGGATACACCCGCCAGATCCAGGCCGGTATCGAACGCATCATGGCCACTCTTCCGCGTCTGGGTGAGCTGCCCATCGGCGGCACCGCGGTCGGCACCGGCCTCAACGCGCCCGCCGGATTCGGGGCGAAGGTCGTCGCGGAACTGGTGCGCGCCACCGAGATCGATGCCCTGCGCGAGGCGCGCGATCACTTCGAGGCCCAGGCCGCCCGCGACGGGCTCGTCGAGGCCTCGGGTGCACTGCGCACCATCGCGGTGAGTCTCACCAAGATCGCCAACGACATCCGCTGGATGGGTTCGGGCCCGCTCACCGGCCTCGGCGAACTGCAGCTCCCCGACCTGCAGCCGGGCAGTTCGATCATGCCCGGCAAGGTGAATCCCGTACTGCCCGAAGCGGTTACCCAGGTGGCGGTGCAGGTGGTCGGCAACGACGCGGCGATCGCCTTCGGCGGCGCGAGCGGTGCGTTCGAGCTCAACGTCTACATCCCGGTGATGGCCCGCAACCTGCTCGAGTCGATTCGCTTGCTGGCCAACGTCTCCCGTTTGTTCGCCGACAAGTGCATCAGCGGGCTCGTGGCGAACGAGGAGCACTTGCGCACCCTCGCCGAGTCGTCGCCGTCGATCGTCACCCCGCTGAACTCCGCCATCGGCTACGAGGAAGCGGCCGCGGTCGCCAAACAGGCACTGCGCGAGAAGAAGACGATCCGCCAGACCGTCATCGATCGTGGCCTCACCCCGGACAAGCTCAGCGTCGAGGAACTCGACCAGAAGCTGGACGTGCTCGCGATGACCAACGTCGACCGGAAGTCCTGAGACAGCACGACGGCCGCCACCTGGGAAGGTGGCGGCCGTCGTGGGAACAGATCAGGCCAGGTGCGTGAGTTCCGCGCGAGCCTTTTCGCCTTCTTCGCCGAGGTCGGTGCGGGTGAAGATGTTCCAGCGCTGCAGCAGCGGCTTGAACACCAGCTCGCCTTCCTTGGCGGGGTCGTAGATGCCCGCTTCGGCCAGGGCTTCGTCGCTGGAACCGCCGCCGGGCAGGTCGACCTGCGGCACCCGGAACGCGGCGACCTGGTCGGCGATCGCGCGCACACCCTGATCGGGGACCAGGTCGAGCGCGGCGGAGACGAGGACGGCGAAGAACTCGGCCTGCAGTTCGTCGTCGACGGCCAGCTTCTCGGCCATCGCGGTGACGATCGGGTTCTCACCGAGGGCGGCGGTGTTGCGGTGCCGGATCGCGGCCGCGGCCTCTTCGAAGGCGCAGGTGGCCAGCACGTCGATGAGGTGCAGCGGCGGCCGGTTGAAGCCGGCGGTCATGTGCGCCATCCGCGCCCGCTCCAGCGCGACGGGGTCGACCGCGCGGGTGAGCATCAGGTAGTTGCGGAGCATGATCTCGTGGCGGTTCTCCTCCGCCGTCCACCGGCCGACCCAGCGCCACCACGGCCCGGTACGCAGGTACTTGCCCAGCTCCCGGTGGTAGGAGGGCAGGTTGTCGGCGACGAGCACGCTCACCGTGAGCGCCAGCTTGGCGGTCTCACTGAGATCGGACTGGTCCGGCGCCCAGTCGGTGCCGCCGAGGAAGGCGAAGTTGCGCCCGTCCGACCACGGCACGAGGTCGTGCGGCTGCCAACCCTCGGCCGCGTCGATGTGCCGGTTCAGGTTCGTTTCCACCACATCGGCGAGCGCGTCCAGCAGTTCGCGGTCGGTCAAAGTTTTCTGCACGCAGCCAACCTAGTACTTCGCCGTCGGGCGCGGGGACCCAAGGGGTGAACCGGTCCCCGCGCCGCGGCGCGGTTACTTCGGGGTGACGGTGGTCTGGCCGCCGACCCAGGTGATGGTTCCGCCGGTGAAGTCGCTCTGCTTGCCGCCGGGGATGTCCTTCTCGTCGCTGGTCGGGTAGCCGAGGGTGCCGTTGGCGCCGCCGTTCTCCTCCCAGGCCTCACGGATCTCGCCCCACACGATGTGGGCGCCGGTCTCGGGGCTCCAGTAGACGGTGCCGCCCTCGAAGTCCTGGTACTGGCCGCCGTTGGGGCCCGATTCCTGGGCTTCCTCCGGCGCGCCGAGCGGGCTGGCGGCGCCACCGGCGGCGACGTACTTCTTGTACACCTCGCCGGAGACGGTGATGTCGCCGTTGGGGCCGGAGATGGTGGTCGACTCGCCCGCGGCGGTCGCGGTCGAGGTGGCGCTCCCGGTGCCCTCCCCGGCCTCGGTGGTCGCCGTGGCCGACCCGTCGGTGTGGTCGGCGTGGTCGGTGGTCGTCTCCGAACCGGCCCCGCCGGGCAGGGTGGTGATCACGCTGGAGATGGCCGAATCGACCTTGTCGTTGCTGTCGTCGTCGCCGCAACCCGCGGCGAGCAGCAGTCCGGTGGCGGCGACCAAGGCGGCGCCTCCGGCGGCGGTACGTCGAGCGAAGTGGTTCATATCCATCCTCTCGCGAGTGGCCCCCCGGGGGCACCGCCCCGGACATGGAGCCTGGCCGACATCCGCAACGGCCCGGCAGAACAGTGTTCGCCGAGCCGTTGCTGGAAAGGTGTCGCCGCGGATAATACCCACAGTTCGCCGATATCAAACGGATTCGGGCCGGTGACGCGGCCCGATTGCCCGATTACGCGTTGGGACCGTACTCCTCGAGCATTTCGGTGACGAGCGCCGCGATCGGCGACCGCTCACTGCGGGTGAGCGTGATGTGCGCGAAAAGCGGGTGCCCCTTGAGCTTTTCGATCACCGCGGCCACACCGTCGTGCCTGCCGACGCGCAGATTGTCACGCTGGGCCACATCGTGGGTGAGCACCACCCGCGATCCGGTCCCGAGCCGGCTCAACACGGTGAGCAGCACATTGCGTTCCAGCGACTGCGCCTCGTCGACGATCACGAACGAATCGTGCAGCGACCGGCCACGGATGTGGGTCAGCGGCAACACCTCGAGCATGTCGCGGCTGAGCACCTCGTCCATCACCTCGCGGCTGGCCAGCCCGTCGAGCGTGTCGAAAACCGCCTGGGCCCAGGGGCCCATCTTCTCGCTCTCCGAACCGGGCAGGTAGCCGAGTTCCTGCCCGCCCACCGCGTACAGCGGACGGAACACCACCACCTTGCGCTGGGTGCGCCGCTCGAGCACCGCCTCGAGCCCGGCGGTCAGCGCGAGCGCCGACTTACCCGTGCCCGCACGGCCACCCATCGACACGATGCCGATGCTCTCGTCGAGCAGCAGGTCCAGGGCGATGCGCTGTTCGGCCGAGCGACCGTGCAACCCGAAGGCCTCACGTTCGCGCACCAACTGCACCCGCTTGTCGGCGGTGACCCGTCCCAGCGCGCTGGAGCTGCTGCCGAGCAACCGGATTCCGGTGTGGCAGGGCAGTTCCCGTGCCTCGTCGAGGTCGATCACCGACTCGCTGTAGAGCTGGTCGATCTGGGAGCCCGCGACATCGAGTTCGACCATGCCGCTCCAGCCGGAGGTGACCACGTCCTGGGCGTGGTATTCGTCGGCTGCCAAGCCGACCGCGCTGGCCTTGACCCGCAACGGGATGTCCTTGGAGACCAGCACCACGTCCTCGCCCTCGGCGGAGAAGTTCAGCGCACAGGCCAGGATGCGGGAATCGTTGGTCTCGGAGCGGAATCCGGCGGGCAGGACCGAGGCATCGGTGTGATTGAGCTCCACCTGCAAGGTGCCGCCCTCGGTGCCGATGGGCAGCGGCTGATCGAGCCTGCCGTGCTGCATGCGCAGGTCGTCGAGCATGCGCAGAGCTTCCCTGGCGAACCAGCCGAGCTCGTGGTGGTGCCGTTTGGCCTCCAGCTCGCTGATCACGACCAGCGGCAGGATCACCCGATGTTCCCCGAAGCGGGTCACAGCCCAGGGGTCGGACAGCAGGACAGAGGTGTCGACGACGAAAGTCTTCAGACCGGAACGCGCGAGGCGAGCCCCTTTCTTCGAGGCCGAGGCCGTGTGCATCGCGTGAGCGGAAACGGAGCGTGCAGCAGTCACGGTGGGCTCCTTATGTGTTCGCACGGCACCCGCGCGAACGATCTCGCTGGACCGGTCCGTCCTTGTAGGTGGTTTGTCAACCACCACGAGGGCCGGGTGCCGGCCCCCTCGTACTGAGTAGCTCAGTCACGGTCAGGACCTCCCGTACGAATCACACCGACGCGATCCGCATCTTCGACGCTACCGCCGAACCCGCTACGGCGCTGCCGGTCCGGCACACGTGTCCGTGAATTCGAGGTTAACCAGCATGGTCGCCGCCGTTCGGCGCGTCGAGCGCTACAGTCGTTGCATGGCCGATGACCAGGATCTGGAGAAGCTGTCGTCGAAGGAACTGCACGACCGCGCGGTGAAAACGGCCGTGCGGCGCGGCGATGTGAAGTTCCTGTGGGACCTGCTCAAGGCGATTCCCGCGGCCCAGGCCGAGGCGGGCGATCTGGGCGAGAGCGAGGCCGACATCAAGTACGTGCTGCCGATGCTCGACGACTACATCCACGCGGGCGACGGCAAGATCGCCGAAGTCCTTCGCCCCACCTACCTGGACTATCTACGCAAACACCAGTAGCTCAGCGGCGGGTGAGCGCCTTGGCCACCCCGACGATCGTGCCGCGCAGCACATTGCCCTTGCTGAAGTGGTCGTCCCACAACACGATCCGGCCCGCGCGGATCTCGAAGGTGCCGGTGACCCAGAACCCGATACGCACCGGCCCGAACCGCAGATAGTCGGTGCGGTCGGTGAGCACGATGTCGCCGTCGGCGGCGATGTGGTGCATCTCGGCCCAGAAGCCGAGCGCCGGACGGTCCAAGCCGCGCAACACCATGGCGACCCGGTCCTTGCCCCGGATCGTCGGCAGCGAGGTGTTCTTCCAGACGATCTCCGGATCGAGGAGTTCCAGCGCCTCGTCGACCGCGTCGATCTCGAGCGCGGCGAAGAATTCGCGCACCACGGTGACGGCGGGTTCGGGGAGTTCCTCGGTCATGGTGTGAGCCTAGGACTTCGACGGCTCGTGGGCCAGAGCGGCGCGACGTTCGATCAGGGCGGCGATGCCGTCGAGGATGCGGTCGATGCCGAAATCCAGGGCGTTGTCGCGGCCGTCGGCGGCCGCTTCCTCGGCGAAGGCGGCGCGGACCCGCGGGTAGCGCTCGGCGGCTGCGGTCATCATCTGGGCGAACTGGTCGGTGAAGTGATCCGCCTGCTCGCCTGCCGGGACCTGCTGGGCAAGGCCGCGAGCGTGGCTGTTGAGCAGGACGATGGTGTCGAGCTGCTCCGGGCCGCTGAGCCCGGTGTGCGCCAGCGCGGTCAGCGCCGATTCGGTCCAGGCCATTTCGTTCGGACCGAAGGGGCGAAGACCACGGGCGAGGTCGATGGTCCAGGGGTGGGCGCGGTAACTGTCATGGATGGCGTTGGTCCAGCTTCTCAGGGCTGCTCGCCAATCCTGTAGCACCGCTGAGCTTTTCGGTGGTTCGCCGATGGCTTCGTCGAGCATGAGCGCCGTCAGTTGCTCCTTGCCGGGAACATACCGGTAGAGCGACATCTTGGTGAAGCCGAGACGCTCGGCCAGGCGCTGCATCGAGAGAGCAGCGAGCCCTTCGGCGTCGGCCAGCGCGATCGCCTCGCCGACGATCCGGTCGAGGGTGAGCGCGGGTTTGGGCCCCCTGGTCGGACGCTGGGCGGTGCCCCACAGCAGCTCGACGGTGGTCGGTGACGGCATCGGCCCTCCTTTCGCGCTCAGGATACCGGCGATCTGCGTCCGCCGGAAACAGATCTTGACGAAGAAACAGTGTCCTCCGTACACTTTTTAGTGTCCGACGGAAACAGATTACGGCGGACACTGATCCCGAGGAGCTTTCATGCCCAATCGGACCGTCCTCATCTCCGGTGCGAGCATCGCCGGACCGGCCCTCGCCTATTGGCTGCGGCGGTACGGCTTCGACGTCACCGTCGTGGAGCGCGCTCCCGCGTTGCGGCCCGGCGGTCAGGCGGTCGACTTCAAGAACGGTGTCCACCTGGAGGTGCTGCAGCGGATGGGCATCCTCGACACGGTGCGTGCGCGCCGCACCGGCACCACCGACCTGATCTTCGTCGACGCCGACGACCGTGAATTGGCGGTCATGTCAGGCGATTTCACCGGGGGCGCACTCGAGATACTGCGGGGCGACCTGGCTGCCGTCTTGTACGAACAGACCAGGGACACAGTGGAATACGTCTTCGGCGATACCGTCACCGCGCTGTGCGAAACCGAGTCCGGCGTTTATGTCGAGTTCGAGCACGCTTCGGCCCGCACGTTCGATCTCGTGGTCGGCGCGGATGGAATCCATTCACGGGTACGGCGTTTGGCCTTCGGCCCGGAATCGGACTTCGTCACCCACCTCGGCTACTACTACTGCGTGGCGGGGGCGAGCCGCTGGGCCGACAAGTCGGTGCCGCGCGAGCGGGCCGAGGGATACGCCCACAACGTGCCCGGGAAACTGGCCGTCGACGGTGGCCCCAAAGCACAACAGATGTATATGTTCGCCTCCCCCGAACTGGACTACGCGCGCACCGACACTTCGGCCCGACGTCGCATCATCCGTGCGGCTTTCGCCGATGTGGACTGGCACGTCCCACGCATGCTCGCCGAACTCGACGAGCTGGACGAGGTCTACCTCGACTCGATCAGCCAGGTCCGGATGAACGGCACCTACACCCGTGGCCGTGTCGCCCTGCTCGGTGATGCCGCCTACGGCAATACCCTGGCCGGCTTCGGCACCGGCCTCGCGCTCGTCGGTGCCTACGTCCTCGCCGGTGAACTCGCCTCGGCCGCAGGTGATCACGAGGCCGCGTACCGTGCCTACAACCGGATCATGAAGCGCTACGCCAAGATCGCGGGGAACTCCAACACCGGCCCATTTCTGGCCCCGAAAACCGCGGTGGGCATCAAGGCCCGCAACTGGTTCCTCGGCTCGCGCTTGTTCGGCCTGATGCTGAAGTACGGCGACAAGGCGGCCAACGACGTCGACCTCGTCGACTACTCGCGATCGATCCGGAGCAGGGCTTGACCTGGAGTGCGCTCCAGGTCATAGGCTCGGGCGCATGAGCATTCGTCTCGGTTACCAGATGCCCAATTTCAGCAACACCGCCTCGATCCGCGAGCTGTTCCCGACGGTCGTCGCGCAGGCGAGGGAGGCGGAAGCGGCCGGCTTCGACGCCGCCTTCGTGATGGACCACTTCTATCAGCTGCCGTTGATCGGTCCGCCCGACGCGCCGATGCTCGAGGCGTACTCCGCGCTCTCCGCGCTGGCCACGGCTACCGACCGAATCCAACTGTCCGCCTTGGTGACCGGCAACACCTACCGCAACCCCGCGCTGCTCGCCAAGACGGTGACCACCCTCGACGTGGTCAGTGGTGGACGCGCGGTGCTCGGCATCGGGGCAGGCTGGTTCGAGCTCGAACACCAGCAGTACGGCTTCGAATTCGGCACGTTCACCGAACGTTTCGAGCGCCTCGAGGAGGCGTTGCGGATCATCACGCCCATGCTGCGCGGACAGCGACCCACCTTCGACGGCAAGTGGTACCGCGCCGAGAACGCGATCAACGAGCCGCGCCTGCGCGACGACCTGCCGATCCTGCTCGGCGGCGGCGGTGAGAAGAAGACCTTCGCCATGGCCGCGCGCTTCGGCGACCACCTCAACATCATCTGCAACGCCTCGGAGCTGCCGCGCAAGGTGGCCGCGTTGCGACAGCGCTGCGCGGAGGTCGATCGCGACCCCGCCACCCTCGACACCAGTTTCCTCGCGTTCGTCATCGCCGACGAGGACGGCGACCGGGCCCGCAAGATCCAGGCCGACATGATGTCGCAGGTCGGGATCGACGTGGCATCGATGAGCGAGGCGGAGCTCCGCGAGAGCGTCGTCGACCGTCAGTTCGTCGGCACACCCGACGATGTCGCCGAGCAGATCAAGGACCGGGTGCTCGATCAGGGTATCGACGGAGTCATCGTGAACATGGTCGCCAACGGCCATGAGCCGGGCATGGTCGAGGCGGTCGGTCGCGCCCTGCTTCCGCTGGTGAAATGAACCGTCACCAGGCGGCGAACTCGCCTTCGCCGCGCTGCCGGATCTGCTGACGACGACGGAAGAAGACCTCTTCGGCGCTCGACTCGGTCAAGGCGTTCGTGATGGTGCCGAGGCGGGTGTCGTAGCGGTTGGTGCGGATGTGACGGTCGATGCCCGCCTGCCATTCCGGTGGCAGGCGGGACCAGATGCCGGCCACCCGTGTCTGCGCCGCGGGCTCGGACTCGGCCAGCAGTTGCAGCAGGGCGGGCCAGTAGGTGGCGTCGGTGGCGTGGGCGGGTAGCGCGGCGATGGAGGCGGGGCTGAGCTCGGCCAGCGTGGCGGCGATCCGGCGGCGGGCCGGTTCGCTGAGCCGGGCCGACAGCGCGAACAGCCCACGCCACGGGTCGGCTTCGGTCCGGCCGTCGAGTGCGCGCACCAAGCGGGTCAGCACGCCGGGGTCGGCCAGTTGTGGGTTGGTCGACAAGGCCCACAGCGCAACGGGATTGAGGCGCCCGATCAGGGTGAGCAATGCGATCGAGGCGCTGCGGTCGACCGCGGTCAGCAGGAAGCGGCCGATCTCGTGCGCGGCGCCGCGCCCGAAGAAGATGTCACCCAGCTTGGCGGCGACCTCGGGCTCGACCTTGCAGAACAGCGCGAGCATCGCATGGTGCAGCGGGGGTGGACCGGCCAGCACCGTCTGGAGCATGCCGGGCACCCGGTCGCGTGGGCCCGCGAGCAGTTGCCGCACGATCCGGCTGAGCGTGTGCGCGGGGTAGGCGTAGGCGGCGGTGTAGACCAGGCCCGCGTCGTCGAGGACGGTCTCCTCCAGCGCCGCGATCAAGGGTTCGTTCACCACGGACAGGAACCGGGCGGCGGTCACATAGTCACGGCGGCGCAGCAATTCGTTGATGATGAGGGTGATCGGCTCGGGCCTGCCGTACCGCATCAACTGCTCGAAGACATTCGGATCCAGATACGGCGCACCGTCGGCCGCGTACACGGCGTCGACCATGCACAGCGCCTGCGCGCATTTCTCCGGATAGTGAATGCCGACCGCACCGAGAAACCTGGCCGCGAGCACCGGCGGAACCACCCGCTCGAACAACGCCACTCCGAGACCGACCGGGAAAATCGGCACCACCGGGGTCACCCGGCGAAAGGTGTCCGCGTGCTCGGCGTGCAACGCGTACAGCATCTGCTGCTGGATCGCCGACAGGTGCGCCGCGCCGAGCCGCGTCAACGGCGCCAGATGCTGCGGCGAAACCCCCAAAGTGCGCGCCAGCACCACCAACTGGGTCTGAGCCTCGAGCTCGGTCTCGATCATCGCTCACCGAAGATGATCCGCCGCGAAGCCCCACGCAACGGCGCGGGCATCGCCGACAACGCGGCATCGATAGCCCGATGCAACGCCCGATGCTCGTTCTCCCGAGCGCCCCGAAACAGCCGCAGCAACTCCCCGGCCTCGGCCTCCGTGAGCAACTCGAAGGCAGGAACCACCCCACCCACCTCGCGCGCCAACTCAGCTCGACAGTCCATATGAGTCGACCATGCCCCATGCCCACCCCAATGTGTACCGTTCGGAACTTTTTCTGTGAGTGGTGACAACAGAACCGACGACCGGTTGTCCGATCGACCTTCAGGGAATTTGCTCGATGGGGCCGATCAACTTCTGGTTGGGAGGTGGGCGGCGAGGAGTGCGTCGAGCAGGGAATTCAGGGGTGGCCAGGGGAAGCTGGGGCGGTCCAGGCGCAGCGTGACCAGGCCGTGTAGGGCGGCCCAGAGGCAGGTCGCGGTGAGCATCGGGTCATCAGCGCCTCCCGCGGCGGTCGCCTCGGCGAGCACCTGGAACGCGGCGCGGCCGTGGTAGTTGCTGCTGTCGGGTTCCCAGCCCGGCGCGCAGGCCGAACTGAACAACACGCGATAGCGGCCCGGGTGGTCGAAGCCGTAGGCACAGTACGCGCGAAGAACGGCGGCCAGCCGTGCGCACGCGTCGGCGTTCTCCGGGACAGACAGTGCCGCAGTGAGTTCGGCGAACCACAGCACCCAGATGGCATCGAGCAGATCTGCCCGGTCCGTGAACTGCAAGTACACGCTCTGCGGTGCGACACCGGCTTCCCGGGCGACAGCGCGCAGTGAGAGAGCCTCCTGACCGCTGTCCTCGAGCAGCCGGGCGGCCGCGCCGACGAGTTCTTCGCGTAGCCGCGCACCTTCGCCGCGGCGATTCCGATCCCGAGCCGCTTTCCCTGTCACCTTGACAAGATAACAGGACGGGTGTCCACTGACAATTGTCAGTAGACACCCGTCTTGTTAGGAATTCCCTTGTCTGTCAGTGTTTCTCGGATAGTCCATGCCAGCGTCCTGCTCGACTTCGGCGGGGCGCGGATCCTTACCGACCCCTGGTTGTCGGAGCGCCCGTTCTACTACCAGGGCGAGCAGCGCAGCATCGCCACGGCGACCGATCTACCGGAACTCGCCGGTGTCGTGATCAGCCACGCGCATTACGACCATTGCGATCTCGATGCCCTGCGCGGCTATCCCGACAAGAACGTACCCTTCGCCGTCGTCCGCGGGCTCGCGAAAAGTGTTCGTGCGGCGGGCTTTCGCAACGTCACCGAGCTCGATCCCTGGCAGAGCACACATCTGGGCCCGGTGGAGGTGACGGCTACACCCGCCGAACACGGCGTGCCGGAGGTGACCTTCGTCTTGCGCGCGGACGGCCGGACGGTCTTCTTCGGCGCCGACACCTTGCGCATCGATGCGCTCGACGAAATAGCCTCGCGTTTCGGCGAATTGGATCTCGCCCTACTGCCGATCAACGGCCTGCGGATCCGCCCTGCTTTCAACCGCCAGGTGGTGATGGATGCCGCCGAGGCCGCCGACCTGGCCCGCGTGCTACGGCCACGGCTGGCGGTGCCCATCCACTACTCCTTCACCAGTGGTCCGCTCGGCAGCCGCCTCATCACCAAGGTGGCCACGCGGGATCCGGAGGTCTTCCGCGCCGCGGCACGCGATATCGCCCCCGACACCACCGTGGAAATCCTGGACCCGGGCGTCGTGCTCGCGTTGTGAAAGACGAACGCCCTCGCAGACCCGGAGTCTGCGAGGGCGTTCGAGAGTATCCGTCGATCAGCCGAGGAGGCGCCAGTCTTCCAGGCCCTGGTAGAGCGGGACGCTCTGGGCGAGCTTCGAGACGCGACCACGCAGGGTCTCGGTGTCGGAGGTGCCGGCGAGGGCGGCGGCGATGATGTCGGCTACCTCGGTGAACTCGGTGTCGCCGAAGCCGCGGGTGGCCAGGGCGGCGGTGCCGATGCGCAGGCCGGAGGTGACCATCGGGGGGCGCGGGTCGAAGGGGACCGCGTTGCGGTTGACGGTGATGCCGACCTCGTGCAAGAGGTCCTCGGCCTGCTGGCCGTCGAGTTCGGAGTTGCGCAGGTCGACCAGGACCAGGTGCACATCGGTGCCGCCGGTGAGGACCGAGACGCCCTTGTCCTTGACGTCGGCGCCGGTGAGACGTTCGGCGAGGATGCGGGCACCGGAGAGGGTGCGGACCTGGCGGTCCTTGAACTCCTCGGTCGCGGCGATCTTGAACGCGGCGGCCTTGGCGGCGATCACGTGCATGAGCGGGCCGCCCTGCTGACCGGGGAACACCGCGGAGTTGAGCTTCTTGGCGAACTCCTGCTTGGCCAGGATCAGGCCGGAGCGGGGGCCGCCGAGGGTCTTGTGCACGGTGGAGGACACCACGTCGGCGTAGGGCACCGGCGAGGGGTGCAGACCGGCGGCAACCAGACCGGCGAAGTGCGCCATGTCGACCCACAGGTAGGCGCCGACCTCGTCGGCGATCTCGCGGAACTTCGCGAAGTCCTGGTGACGCGGGTAGGCCGACCAGCCGGCCACGATCACCTTCGGCTTGGCGGCCTTGGCGATGTCGCGGACCTCGTCCATGTCGATGCGGTGGTCTTCCTTCGACACACCGTAGGAATGGACGTCGTAGAGCTTGCCCGAGAAGTTCAGGCGCATGCCGTGGGTGAGGTGACCGCCGTGCGCGAGATCGAGGCCGAGCAGGGTCTCGCCCGGGTTCATCAGCGCCATCAGCACCGCGGCGTTGGCCTGAGCGCCGGAATGCGGCTGCACGTTGGCGAACTCGGCGCCGAAGAGTTCCTTGGCGCGGTCGCGAGCCAGGGTCTCCACCACGTCGACGGCCTCGCAGCCACCGTAGTAGCGGCGGCCCGGATAACCCTCGGCGTACTTGTTGGTGAGCACGGAACCCTGCGCCTGCAGGACCGCGCGCGGCACGAAGTTCTCCGAGGCGATCATCTCGAGGGTGTCGCGTTCGCGGGCGAGCTCGCCCGCCATCGCGGCGGCCAACTCGGGATCGAGCTCACCGAGAGACTGGGTATTCACCGAAGCGGTCGTCTGCGTCACGACCCTCAGTCTATGGGCCGGGTACGCACGCCCCGGCACGGGGATAGCGCAACGGCGCCGCGCCCGCCACCCGGGAGACGCGGCTCACACCGTCCTGACCAGGTTCGACAGCCGTGGAACAGGGTTTTCACCGGTAACGTGCGGCCCCCGGGTGACCGATGACACAGGTGTGAACACGCTGCCCGTCATCACCCCTGCCGTCGCTCCGTCGAACCCGATCGAGGCGCTGCTGCTGCACCTGGGCTACCTCATCTGCTCACTGATGAACCCCGGCGGTTGCGCCGTCATCCAGTAGGCGCCGGATCGCCCCCGGTGTGAGTGGTTCGTCCAGCAGGCGCCCGAACCGTTCGATGCGGTCCTGGGCGTCGACCGCCCCGTCGAGCCAGCCGCCGAGCAGGCGGTAGCCCTCCACATAGGTGCTGATGTAGGCGCGCCACAGCGGGGAGGACAGGAACCGCAGCGACTGACGGGCCCGCTCCGGCGTCGCGAGACTCCAGCGCTGCAGGAACTGTGCCACCTCGTCGTGACTGCGGTGCTTGTCGTGCAGCAGCAACGCCGCGTCCTGGCGCACACTGAGCAGTTTCGCCGACGCTGCCGAGAACCGTTCGGCGCGTTCGCCGTCGAAACGCAGCCCCAGGTCGGCGTAGATCTCCTGCGCCCACACACCCCAGCCGGGCCCGACGATCGACTGCAGCGCGAGGTCGGCCAGGCCCTCGGCCATCAGGCACTGCGGTGTGTTGACCAGGAACAGCGTCTGCTCGTCCTCGCCCGCCGCGACCAGTCCGGCCTCCTTGCGGCAGTGCTCGGTGTGATGCCCGGGGTAGGACTCGTGGGCGATGAGGGCGGGCAGGTGCGCCATGTGCTGTTTGAGGTCGGAGTTGATGGCCACCGTCGAGCGGTAGTTGCCCAGGTAGTAGTTGAAACCGGACCACGGTTTGTCGCCGACCACCTCGTAGGTGACGTGTTCGTGGTCGGGCAGCGGGTACCGCGCGCGGACCCGTTCGCGCAGGGCGCTGGAGAACGCTTCCACGCATTCGGGCAGCCGTTCGGGCGGGATCTCGTCACCGCGCCGGTAGGCGGCGACCCGCTCGGCCAGCGGTCCGTCGCCGCCGAGTACCTCGTCCATCAGGCGATGCGCCTCGCGGTAGTCGTCGGGGTCGCCCGGTGTGATGTCGACGTCGAAGTACGCGCGGACCTCGTCGACGAAACCGATCTCCTCACCCGCGAACTTGCGCGCCGAACATTCCATCGCCACCAGGTGGGCGTCGAGGAACTCGGTGCGCTCAGGTGAGAGCCCGGCGTCGGGCAAGGCCGCGCGCAGGTCGACGGCGCGCCGGACCAGGTCGGCGGGTACGGGCGCGGCGGCGTTGTCGATCTCGCGGCGCAGCGCCGGATCGCCGGTATAAGCGTCGACGAAGCCGGATTCGAGCCGATCGAAAGCCAGTCCGAGCCGCAGGTATTCGGTGACGAACGGATGAGACCCCATGCGCCCGACCTTACGTGGTGAATTCGAAAAGCGGGCCCTACCTCGTGGTTGTTACTAGTTACCGACGGGTAGCCAAACCCCCCGTTGCGCACGGACGACCGGCACGGAGCACAATCGCCGCATGCGGTCAGAGTTATCCCGGATCTCACCGAACGGGCAGCCCAGCTGTGCGTGTTTGCCCGAACGGAGCGTCGGGTAAGTGGCACGGATGAGCGAGCCGAGCCCGTACGTGGAGTTCGACCGGAAGCAGTGGCGCACTCTGCGCAAGTCGACTCCCCTGGTCTTGACCGAGGAGGAATTGACCGGACTACGCGGCCTCGGCGAGCAGATCGACCTCGAGGAAGTCGCCGAGGTGTACCTGCCGCTCGCCCGCCTGATCCACCTGCAGGTCGCCGCACGTCAGCGACTGTTCGCCGCCACCGCGACGTTCCTCGGCGAGAAGCACCCCGACAAGCAGGTGCCGTTCGTGATCGGGGTCGCAGGCAGCGTGGCGGTCGGCAAGTCGACCACCGCGCGCGTGCTGCAGGCGTTGCTGTCGCGCTGGGATCACCACCCGCGCGTCGACCTGGTGACCACCGACGGATTCCTCTATCCCACAGCCGAACTCACCCGCCGCGGCATCATGCACCGCAAGGGTTTCCCGGAGAGCTACGACCGGCGCAAACTGCTGCGCTTCGTCACCGAGGTGAAATCGGGCGCCGAAGAGGTGTGCGCGCCGGTGTACTCGCACATCTCCTACGACATCGTCCCCGACGAGAAACACTGTGTGCGCCAGCCCGACATCCTCATCGTCGAGGGCCTCAACGTGCTGCAGACCGGCCCGCGCCTGATGGTGTCGGACCTGTTCGACTTCTCCATCTACGTCGACGCGCGCATCGAGGACATCGAGAACTGGTACGTGCAGCGCTTTCTGGCCCTGCGCAAGACCGGCTTCGCCGACCCGAACGCCCACTTCCACCACTACGCGGGCTTGGGCGACGAGCAGGCCACCGCGGCCGCGCGCGACATCTGGAACTCCACCAACCGACCCAACCTCGTCGACAACATCCTGCCGACCCGCCCGCGCGCTACCCTGGTGCTGCGCAAGGACTCCGACCACACCATCAACCGGCTGCGCCTGCGCAAGCTCTAGATCGGCGACCCGAGCGAGACCACTTCGGTCGCCAGTTCCGAACGCGCACCGCCCTTTTCGACGACGAGCACGCCCTGCGGGGTATCCCGCGCCGCGAGCGGCTCACCGCCGACCACCTGGATGACGGTCTGCTCGGAGCGGGCGAGCATGTCGATCACCGGTTGCTCGGCGACCGGCGCCCAGCCCTGGGCGGCCGAACGCAATCGGTCGACCGTGCTGGTCGCCCCGGCCACATCGGCCCATTTGCGCACCGCGACGCTGATGACGTTGTCGCCGCTCCAGCGCGGGTTGTAGACCGTCGAGCACTCGCCGGGGACCGAGGGCAGGTCCGAGACGGCGTTGCTTCGCACGTCGATGGTCGCGACGAAACCGATGCCGCAGGAGGAACTGCGCGCGGTGGTGCCCGCGAGCACGAAGGTGTGCCCGTCGGGTCCGGCGGCGGCCGAGAGCTCGGAATCGATGCCGGGCACCCGGCCCAGCGGCAGGATGGCGTCCGAGCCGATCGCGTAGAGGTGGTTCTTCTCCCACCACAGCCCGCGGGACTCCGACCGTGCCAGCAGCACGTACTCGTCGGTGGCCGCGACCAGGCGGGCGCCGTCCCAGTTGCCACCCGAGAGCGGGCTCGGCGAATCCGGGAGCACGATGTCGCGTTCGGGCTCGGCGGGGGTGGTGCCCGCGAGGTCCTGGCTCATGATCTGGCCGGGCTCACGCCACCAGCCGACCACCGCGTCGCGCAGGGCGACCGCGTCGGTGCAGTCGCATTCGGTGCGCGTCACGGAACCGTTGTCCACACTCAGCGCGACGAGTGTCTTGGACGCCGTCTCCACCGCGAACGCGAACGCACCATCGCGGGTGAAAGTCACCGGCGCCGCCGAATAGCCGAAATTGCCCGACGCACGCAGTGTTTCGGCGCCGCGAACGACAACCAGCTCACCTTCGGTTCGATACGCGAACACCCCGGAACGATCCGGCTGCTGGTTCGGGGTGATGACCGGCGCTGGCGTGCCCTCGACCCCACACCCGGCTACCAGACCGACCGCACCGAGCGCCGCGATCCACGCACCTGCACGCGCAACTCCCACCGCTGTCCCCTACCTGTGTCGACGGGTCCGTTCCGGGCAGCAGCCTAGCCCGCGCACCACCGGAACCGGGGCGACTCGTCACAACTTCCAGGCCGCGTCCAACCTGGTCGCCACATCGATATTGCGCACCGCGGCGATCTCGGGCTTGCGGATCTCCTCGGACATGTACCGGGCCACGAACCGGCGGATCTCGTGATCGACACTGGCGAGCACCCGCAGCAATTGCCCGCGCTTGGTGGAACTGGCCACGTTCACCCGCACATCTCCCGGACGCGGTTCGGCGATGTCGATGACCACCCGCAGCGGGTCGGCCGTGCGTGCCGTCAGATGCAGGTGCACGGTGCCGTCCACCCGGAACCGCGACCTGTCGACCGCGAGGTCGACCACCAGATCCACATGCAACGGGATCGTCAGCTCGAAGGAGATGAAGGCGTCGACGAAACGCAGAATGCGCGGCTGACCCAGCTCCACCTGCGCGGTGACCTTCGCCAACCGGCCCGGCCCCACTCCGATCGGGCCGAAATCGAAAGCGGCACCGGTGAGCTCACCGAACGCGTCCGCGATGCGCTGCTCGGAGACGGCGTACTCGAGAAAACGCCTGCCGAACTCCTCATAGCTGATGTAAGACGCCTCATCAGGTTCCACGAACGCGACAGTACGCGAGGACTACGCCTCAGACCCCGAAGCGACGGTGCCGCGCCGCGTAATCACGCAGCGCGCGAAGAAAATCGACCCGCCGGAACTCGGGCCAGTACGCCTCGGTGAACCAGATCTCCGAGTACGCGCTCTGCCACAACAGGAAACCCGAAAGCCGCTGCTCCCCAGAGGTTCTGATCACCAGATCCGGGTCGGGCTGACCCGAGGTGTACAGATGCTGGCCGATCGCGTCGACCGTGATCGACTGCACCAGATCCTCACCCGACTCCCCCGCCGCGATCTCCTGACGCACCAGCGAGCGCACCGCGTCGGTGATCTCCTGCCGACCCCCGTACCCCACAGCCACATTCACGTGCACACCGTCGCGCCCGCTCGTGCGCTCGGCCGCCACCCGCAGCCGCTTGGCGATCAACTCGGGGAAACCGGCGAGCGAACCGACGATCCGCACACTCCAGTTCTGCTCCGGCGCCGACAACTCCTCGACCACATCGGTGATCACCTCGAACAGCGTCTCGAGCTCCTCGGGATCGCGGCGCAGGTTCTCCGTCGACAGCAGGTAGACGGTCACCATCTCGATGCCCTCGGCGGCACACCAGCCGACCAGCTCGGCGATCTTCAGCGCACCGACCCGATGACCGTGGCTGACATCGGTGAACCCGTTCTCACGCGCCCAGCGTCGATTCCCGTCGCACATCACCGCCACGTGGCGGGGGTGCTGCTTGTCGGCCAGCTGCTTGGACAGCCTGGCTTCATAGACGCGGTACGGCAACCCTCGCACCCGACCGAAAAACTCCACGCCCGCACCCTACGCCTGGGCCGCCTCCCCGTGACTTTTGCCGGTCGTGGGTGCGGGGTGAGAGGCCTGCCGGGCCGGCGGTGAGGAGGTGCTCCGGTTTTGGGGTGGCTGGGAAGTTACCCATGTTCTTGCGAGATCAGGGGGCGGCTTTTTCGGGATCTGTGAGGTAGGCGCGTAGGAAGGTGTCGGTCGCGGCTTCGGCGACGGCGCGTAGTTCGGTGGCCGGGATCTTGCGCGCGCCCATGTGTGAGCGGGCCTCGAGGGGGCCGGTGAGCAGTGCCAGGTACTGCTCGGCGGCCGTGTCCGGGTCGCAGGCACGCAATCGGCCCGCCAGCGCCAGCCGGGCCAGTCGGTCGGCCAGGGCTTCGCGCAACCGGACCGAGGTGCGCTGCTGCACCTGCAGGGCCAGGTCGGCGAAGTCCTCGGCTCGGGCGTAGGCCAGCCGGTGCAGGGATCGGCCGCGCTCACTCGCGCACACCTGCAGCAGCCGGTACGCCGAGTCGAGGAACGCCTGCCGCGGATCGTCACCGATGTCGCGCAGGGTGTCCACGGCCGCAAGGGTTTCCGCGCTCACCACATCGGCCGCCGTCAGCAGCGCCTCCCGGAACAGGGTGCCCTTGTCGGTGAGGTGGTTGTACACGGTCGGCTTCGCGACACCGGCCTCGTCGGCGATCTCCTGGACACAGGTCTGGGCGTACCCGCGCCGCGCGAAGACCGCGAACGCGGCCGCCAGAATCTGCTGCCGCTTGTCGATACGACCCCGCGCCGGTGCTGCCACTCGTCAAGCCTACCGCCACGGATTAGCCCACCGGTTCAGCCTTGCTGTCTTACCAGTAAGTACTCTAAATTGAACTGTCAAGTTCATTTCAGGAGGATTCATGCTTGTCCACGTGCTTCGATTCCGGTTCCGCGACGAGACCACCGAGGAACAACGCGACGAAGTGCTCGCCGCCATGCGCCGCACCGCCGCGGTCGAATCGGTGAGCTTCGCGACCGTCGGCCAGAACCTCGGCAATCCCGCCGAAGGCCTCACCCACGCTTACTGCGTGGGCATCGAGGACCTCGACGCCCTCGAGCGCTACATGCACGATCCGGTCCACCTGGCAGGCGATCCACTCATCGCACCGCATTTCGCCGAACTCGTCATCGGCCCCGACCTGTCCGACGACATGGATCCCGAGCTCGGCGCCGAGATCAGGGCCATGCACGAACGTAAGGCCGCGATGTACCCGGAGTGGGCCGAGTTGATGGCCACCATTCCCGAGGTCCGCTTCGCCTGACCACCCCTGCGACGCGCGGCGGAATGACAGCCGCACCGGTGGGAACGAGGCCGGATTCTCTTTGTGTGGTTGTCGGCACCTTCGGCGGTGGTGAGCGGGGGGCTCCCGTACCGTTGAGGCGTAACTTACGGTTCCGTAGGTTTTGACTGGGAGGTGTCGTGGAGGCGGTCGGTAGCGATTCAGGGGTGCCTGTCGCGCTGGTGAAGCCGCGGTTTCGCGGGTGGATTCACACCTGGGCGTTCGCCGTGGCCGTGGTCGCGGTGGCGGCGCTCGCGGTGGCCGGGTTCATGCGCTCGGGCACGGCCGGGTGGGCGACCGTGGTCTACGGGGTCGCGGTGTGCGGGCTGTTCGGCGTGAGCGCGGTGTACCACCGGGTCACCTGGGCCAGCGTGCGGACCCGGGTGCGGATGAAGCGGCTGGATCACTCGATGATCTTCGTGTTCATCGCGGGCAGTTACACCCCGTTCGCGGTGCTCGGCCTGCCCGACAGCACCGGGCGGACCTTGCTGATCGTGGTGTGGGTCGGGGCACTGGCGGGGGTCGCCCTCAAAGTGCTGTGGCCGACCGCGCCCAGGTGGGTCGGCGTGCCGTTGTATCTGCTGCTCGGGTGGGCCGTGGTGCCGGTGGCGCCGACTCTCCTGCACAACGTGGGGGTGCTGCCGCTGGTGCTGCTCGCCATCGGCGGGGTGATCTACAGCGTGGGGGCCGTGCTGTACGCGACGAAGTGGCCCAATCCGTGGCCGGACTTCGGGCACCACGAGTTCTTCCACGCGGCGACCGTCGTCGCGGCGCTGTGCCACTACATCGCGATCTGGCTCGTCGTGCTGGGCTGAGCGGCGTGCGTGCGCGGTGTCCTCGGCCGTGCCTTCTATGCTGGACAGTTGTGTCGATCATTCGCGCGGCTCGCCCCGCCCCGTCCCCCTCACGGGGTGCGGTAGACGGGTGTGCGCGGTGAACCGGCTGGTCCGCTGGCTACTGCGGTCACACTGGGGGCTCGCCCTCGTGGTCATCACCGCCAACTTCGTCGGCGTCGGCGCCATCTTCCTCATCTCCTGGGCCGGTGGCGTGTTCAGCCGGGTCGGCGACGATTGGCACGACGCGGCCTGGCTCATCGCGATCTACCCGGCCTTCGGGTTCACCGTCGGTATCGGCCTCGCGATCTACGACCGCCGAAAACACCTGCGCTGGCTCGACGAGGGACGCAAACCGACACCGGACGAAGCTCGCCAGCTGATCCGGCTGCCGGCCGCGATCACCGTGCGCGCCGTGGTGATCTGGCTGCCCGGCATCATCCTCACCGTGTGGCTGGTCGACCGGTTCACCGACTACCACAACACCATCGTGATCGGGGCGGGGTTCGTCCTCGGCGCCCTCGAATCGGCGGGCGTGATCTACCTGATCCTGGACCGGCTGATCCGCCCGACCGTCCCCATCGTCGCCGCCGTCCTCGGGCCCACCGTGCATCCGAGTGCCACGGTGCTGGTGCGCGTGCTCGTCACCTGGGCGGTGTCCGGTGCGCTGCCGGGGCTCATCGTCATCGTGGTGCTCAGCGACCACACCACCCCCGCCGCCGACCGGGTGCGGGCGGCGTGGATGTTCTCGATCGTCTCCGTGGCCGTCGGCGCGCTCGCCACCGCGCTGCTCGCACGCTCGGTCGCCACCCCCATGCGCGCCATGTACCGGGCGCTGGACCGGATCACCCGTGGGGAACTCGATGTGCGGGTGTCGGTCGGCAGCGCCAGCGAGATCGGGCGGCTCGAACACTCGGTGAACGAACTGGCCACCACCCTGCGCGAACAGGCGCACATGGAGGACGTGTTCGGCAAGCACGTCGGCTCGACAGTCGCCGAGCGCGCCCTGGCGGGCAGCGCCGACCTCACCGGTGACGTGCGAGTGGTCTCGGCGCTGTTCATCGACGTCACCGGTTCGGTGCGGCTGTCGGCCGAGATGGAGCCGGTGGAGTTCGTGCACAAGCTCAACCGTTTGCTGGCCACCGTGGTCGCGGCCACCGAGGACAACGGCGGCCTGGTCAACAAATTCCAGGGCGACGCCGCCCTGTGCATCTTCGGCGCGCCCTCGGCGCTGCGCGACAACGCCACCCCGGCCCTGCGCGCCGCCCGCCGCATCCGCGACGAAGTGGTGGCCACCGGGGAACTCGACATCGGTATCGGCGTGGCGAGGGGCAAGGTGTTCGCGGGCGACGTCGGCTCCGATACCCGCCTCGAGTTCACCGTCATCGGCGACGCCGTCAACGAGGCGGCCCGACTCACCACCGTCGCCAAGGAAGTGACGCGGCGGGTGCTGGTCAGCGATGACGTCGTGCAGGCGTCCGCACCCGCCGAACGCGCCAAATGGAAGCGGCACAAGGACCTTCGCCTGCGCGGCATCCCCGGGCGCACCCGGACCTGGACCGATATCCCACCGACCCGCTGATCGGCGGCACCTGCCGGCCGGCCCGCTGCGACTCGAATTCGCGTGTGCCACAAGGGCGCGGGGCGACGGTCCAGCCCACTCGCCGACAAGACCAGGCCGCTGCGACCGAGGCCCCTGTCAGGTGCGCAGAGCCAGAGTCAGGTCCGCGGGGTCGGTGACGGGGAGGTCGCAGATCGTGCCTCGGCAGACGTAGGCGGCGGGGTGGCCGTCGACGAGGGGGCGGTCGGTGAGCAGTGGGGCGGCGTCCGGGGGTGCGGCGAGCACGATCGAGCCGCCCGGTGCGGCCGTGCGGGCGGCGGCGAGGAGTTCCATTGTGGCCGAGGTCTTTTCGGTCGCGGCGATGGCCACCTGGAACGGGCCGCGGACGGCGGCTTCGGCGACGGCGAGCCAATGGCCCGCGGTGCGTGGGGCGCGATCGAGCAGGAGCGCGCCTCGGGCGAGGGTGTGCTCGGCCAGCTCGCGGTAGTGCACGGCGCGGTCGGGGCCGGCGACGGCCGAGGCGGTGAGCAGGGCCTCGGCGAGGGCGGAGGTGCCCGAGGGGGTGGCGCCGTCGATGGGGTCGCGGGGGCGGGTCACCAGGGTTTCGGCGTCGTCGGCGGTGTCGAACCAGCTGCCGGGACGGTCGGGGTCGGCGAAATGCTCGATCGCCGAGTCGAGGATCACCTGGGCGGCGGCGAGCCAATCGGGTTCGCCGGTGGCCTGGTACAGGGCGAGCAGGCCGGTGGTGAGCCAGGCGTAGTCCTCGAGCACAGCGGGTGGGGCGCCCGCGACACCGTCGAGAGAGGCGCGGCGCAGGCGTCCGTCGACGAGGTGCACGTCGAGCAGGAAACGCGCGCACCGCACGGCCGCCGCCACCCAGGACGGTTCCTCCAGTGCCGCACCGGCTTCCGCGAGCGCGGTGATGGCCATGCCGTTCCAGGCGGTGACCACTTTGTCGTCGCGCGCCGGTTGAGGACGCTCGGTGCGGACCTGGAACAGCTTGGCGCGCAACCGATCGAAACGAGCCGACTGTTCGGCGTCGACCGGGTCGCTGTGGCGGGTGAGCACGGAGGTGCCCTGTTCGAAATTGCCCGCCGTGGTGACACCGAACGCGTCGGCGGCCCACATGCCGTCGAGCGGGCCGAGTTCGCCGACCAGCTCGGCGGGCGTCCACACATAGGTGGCGCCCTCCACACCCGGGCCGCCCGGCTCGAGCTGGGTGTCGGCGTCGAGCGCGGAGGCGAAACCGCCCTCGGCGGTACCGAGGTCGGCGAGCAGGAATTCGACCGTCTCGCGGGAAACCCTGTGCGGCAGCGATTCCAGTGGGGTTCTCGGCGCGCGTCTGGCCAGGTGCGCATAGGTGCGCAGCAGCAGTGCGTTGTCGTAGAGCATCTTCTCGAAGTGCGGCACGAGCCAGTTCGCGTCGACCGCGTATCTGGCGAACCCGCCGCGCAACTGGTCGTAGATACCGCCGCGCGCCATCGCCTCCGCGGTGCGCTCCACCAGGTCGAACACGGCCTGGTCGCCGGTGCGTTCCCAGTGCCGCAGCAGACCCTCGAGCATCGCCGACGGCGGAAACTTCGGTGCCCCACCGAATCCGCCGTGTACTCGATCCTCGTCGGCGGCGACGGCGAGGACGGCCTTGTCGAGCAGCTCCGCGGTGAGGGCGATCTCGCCGTCGGGCAGGCCGGTCGCCTGCGCCCGCAGGGCCTCGGTGACCTGGTCGGCGGCCTTGTCCACCTCGTCGCGGCGGTTGCGCCACGTCTCGGTGATGGCCGTGAGCAACTGGGTGAACGACGGCATCCCGCCGCGTGGCTGCTTGGGGTAGTAGGTGCCGCAGTAGAACGGCGCACCGTCGGGGGTGAGGAAGCAGGTCATCGGCCACCCGCCCTGCCCCGTCATGGCGACGGTCGCGGTCATGTACACCGCGTCCAGGTCGGGGCGTTCCTCCCGGTCGACCTTCACGCACACGAAGTCGGCGTTCATCTGCTCGGCCGTCGCCGCGTCCTCGAACGACTCGTGCGCCATCACATGGCACCAGTGACACGACGCGTACCCGACCGAGAGCAGGATCGGCACATCCCGCTCGGCCGCCTCGGCCAGTGCATCGGCATCCCACTCCCGCCAATGCACCGGATTGTCGGCGTGCTGACGCAGATACGGCGAAGTCGCGCTACCCAACCGGTTCACGCTGCCAGCGTGCCACACGTGCCGAGACAGTGCCGACAACCATCAGCGGCGGGTTCCCATTGCGCGAACCGTCATGGTGGCCACGGCGACCAGCACGGCGGCCACCGCGACGAAAACGATCTGCGGCCGATCCGTCGTCGCGTCGCCGGCCAGCAGATACCCAGCGATATTGATCAGCCAGTGCCCGATCGAGGCGACCAGCACACGCTGGCCGAGACTCCCCGTGCCCAGATAGCCGAGCACCATCGCGAACGCCATCGTCGCCACGAAGAAGCAGCCCGCGACCACCGGCCCGGCCGTGAAGGCCTGGACATGCCACAGCGCCCACACCACCCCGGTCACCGCCACCGCCCAGAACCGGGCCATCCGAAATTCCAGCAGCGGCTGCATCACGCCACGCCACCCGATCTCCTCGCCGCCTGCCCCGACCAACTGCACCACGAGAAACACGACAAAGGGCACGCCTCCCACGGCGGCGGGCCCGACCGTGGCCGTCCCCGACACCACCGCCGCCGCCATAACCAGCGACCAATACCCGACACACACCACGACCATCGCCGCGACATTGCCCGCCAGCCGCCGCCCGGAGAGCGCAGCGGGATGCACCCCGGCGACGGTCCTGCGAAACATCAGCCATGTCACCAGCGCACCGACCGTAGGGGCGAACTGCACCAGCGACAGCACCGCGGGGGTGATTTTCGAAAGGGGTTGCATCGCAGGGAAGATCACCGAAGCGCCGAGAGTGGTCACCGCGTAGACACCGAGCGCGGCCCCTACCTTCGACCCGCTCGGCGAGCGCGTCACATCGGCTCGATTCGGGGAGATGACGTCGTCGGTGCAAGGCACACGACCACCGTGCCCGCCATAACCCGGCCACACATCACTCCACAGTCCGGTCGAATTGTTGTACCGCAGCGGTATTGACAACTATTCGGCTGCGGCACCAGGCCGTGTCAACAGGTCACTCCTCCTTCGGCTGTGGGCGACGCTTGGCTTCGATGCTGGTGAGCAATGCGGACAGTTCCGTGACCACGGGCTCGTGTCGGGAGAGACGGGCGATCGACGACCGCAACACCGTCGCCGCGAGGTCCGCTCGCGCGGCGGCCAGATGTTGCTGAGCCAGGAACAGGGACGCCATGCCCGCTACTGCGTGATAGCCGGCGGAATGCAGGGTCTCCTGCGCACGCACCGTCTGTTCGAGTGCCGCGGCGGTGTGCCCACGCGCGAAGAGCACATGCGCGGCGGCCAGGTCGAGACGCGCGGCATGGTCGGGGTCGGTGGCCTCGACCGCCCGTGCGCGCTCCAGGGCCACCTCCGCCGCGTCCACCGCGCCGGCCCGCACGTGGGCTATCACCTCCTTCATCCGAAGAGTGCGCAGCACGCGCGGGGTCTGCGGCACCTCTGCGCTCAGCTCCGCCGCCGCGCGGAAGTCGGTGGCTGCCGCGCCCGGGCGGCCGAGCCGCAGGAGCAGTTCGCCCGCCTGGCTGTGCGCGTACAGCGCGCTGGGGCGTCGATCGGCGGCCAGCGCCTCGTCCACGAGGGTGTGGTATTCGCTGACGGCACCATCGAGGCGGCCGAGTTCGCGTAACGAGTCAGCCAGGACGCTGCGACCGGTCACCATCGTGGCGGCATCATGGAGCGGACCGTTTCGGCGGGCACGATCGGCCCACGCGCACACGTATTCGCTGTGCCGGTTGGCTTGTTCCCAGTCGCCCATCGCGGCGCACACTTCGGCGAGCTTCACCCAGTCGGCCCGCTTCGACATGCCATGAATATCGAGCGCGTCGTGTTCATATGCGGCGAAGGATAATTCGACGAGCGCCTCCTTGTCGCGCCCAGCGCTGTGCAACGTCTCACCGCGCAGCCGCCGCAACCCAGCGATCACCAGTCGTCCGGCATGCGGCGGTAACGCAGCCTCGCACCGGTCGAGACTCTCGAGCAACGCCGGCCAGTCCTTGGTTCTACCGAAGAAATCGCCGAGCTTGTTCAGTACCTCCCTGGCACGGAAATCAGCGCCACCCGCAGCCAGCGCGCAGACCGCGGCAATGTACTCGGCGGCAACCGATTGCGCGCCGTCATCGCGCCACTTCCGCATACCGGCCAATTGATAGCGCGCCTCTCCGAGCAGCCGCGGATCGCCGATCACCTCCGCGCGGCGAACGACGTCCTCGAGCAGCGGATACCCGCTGCCATCGCGCTCGAGCTGGAACTGCAACGCGGCCATGATCACCTCCGCGTGACCGATGGATACCGGATCAGCTCGGTCGCGAAGCCGTTCCAACGGCGCGGACAGCTCCTCCAGTGCCTCGGCCCAACGCTTTTCGACTCGCAACCGGTTGGCCGCGACCACCAGGCACAGGTCGCCGCGCAGGAGTTCGCCCGCCGCCGTGAACGCCGCGGCGGCTTCGCGGAGCCGAGGTAGGGTCGTGGCGTCACCGGCGCGGCGCGCCTTCAGTTCGAGGATGCCCGCGGCGACGGCCGCGTCGGTCGACTCCCCGACCAACTCGACGTATTCATCCGCCTCGTGCACGAACCCCCGCTCGAAAAGCCAGCGCGCGGCGTGCACGGCGACGTCGGGTGGGCACCCGATCGGCGACACCCGGTGCAGGACCGGTCGCGCGCCGGGCCGCAACGGCAGGAATTCGAGGATCGGAGCGGCCGACAGTCTGCGCGTGACCTGCTCGGTCTGCCACCTCGTTCCATTGCGCGCGTCGAACTTCGCGGCCAGTGCCAGCGCCTCGGTGCGCAGCTCGAAATACCTTTCCGACAGCGTTTTCGTCGGGTGTTTCTTGCCTGCGCAACCACGGCACGGTACGGCCTCGGGTCCGCGACCGAGGCTCACCAGGCGCCCGAGGGCCACCGCGCTGCTGGTCGCGAATTCCATTCGGCCGTACGGACGGCTCAACGTCGTGAAGTGGCACATGCGCCGCTGGTAGCGATCGAAAGCTTCCTCCTCGTTGCCTGTCAGCGCGAGGAATTCGATGATCTTGCTCGGGTACTCGTAACGCCACGGGCCGCCGTCGTCGAACCCACGATCCATGCGCTGGAATATCTCGGCGACCCGTTCCGGAGGCAACCGGGTGGCCCAGAATGGGAGCATGTGCGCTTCGATCGGCGCGGATGTCACGGCGAAGGTCAGCCGGCCGTCGAGCACCGGCTCGGCGAGGGCGAGCGCCCGCTCGATCGAGGCGGGGTCACCGCGATGAACCAGCCGTTCGATCTCGTTCTCGAAGTCCCACATGTCGTTCGGTCGTGGACCACCGGCCAGGTGCCATTGCCGATAGGCGTTCTCCTCGGCGACCCAATCGCCGCGCACGAAAGCCAACCACCGTTCGGCCGTGTGCAATCCAGCCAGGCTGTGCCCGTGCGCGGCGAACCGGCGACGCATATCGGCATGCAGCCCGGTTACCTGCTCGACGCTGATCTCGGGATACTCCGCCATGGTGGTCACCGTGCGCACGTACCACGAGCGCAGCGAGTACTCCTCGTGTGGGCCGAAATCCGCCGGGCGGCTGTCGAAGTCGGCCAGGCACCGGGCGAACAACGGAAAACCCTTCTCCCACTGCCCCGATACGCAATGACGATCGGCGAGGTCACGCCGCGCACGGAAGGCCAATCGGTGGTAGCCGCCCGCTTCGGCGTGCGCGATGATCTCCGTCAATTCGTCCAATGCGGCCTGATGCCAGCCCGAATCCAGCGCGCGATAGCGGGTTTGCAGTTCAGCTTCGCTATAGCTCATCGGATCGCGTCCTGTCCACGCATCGCCCACTGCAGCAGGCCGCTGAACGAGCGATTCATCAGCGCACTCTCAGTGGCTCCGAGCGGATGTCTGCCCTGCAGCAACGCCTGCGCGAACAACGACTCGATCGCGAGGCCGATCAATCGGGGGTCGGTGAGCGCGAGCAGTGTCATCACGATGGGATTGCGCAGATTCAGAACCAGTTGGTGGGTACCGTCGGGTGGATCGGCCGGTTCGACAACCGCCAGGACATCGGCCCACAGACCGTCGGTCCGTGCCCTCGTCTCGCCGCGCTCCCGCGAGCGATATACCTCCCGGTCAGCAAGGAACAGCGCGGGAAGTTGCGCCGGATCGAAGGATTTGGCGACGGGAACACAGTCCAGCGGTGCGAGAGTTCGACGCGCATGACCGAGGATGTACGCCACGCGCGGATCGTCCTCGGGCGCCGCGTCGAACCGGGTGGCGAGCTCGGCGGGATCGAGACCGCGGACGACGAGTGCCGGGTCGAGATTGGTCAGCCGGTTCATGAGTGCCGCGTCGTAGGTGTAACCGCCATTGATCAGGCCGATGCCCTGAGCGGCGGCGACGGAGGCCAATTCGCGGAATTCGTCGGCGGTGGTGGTGTATCGGACAACCGGACTGCGGCGACAGAACTCCGCCAGCGTCAGCGGTCCCCAACCAGTCTCCATCGGCCACCAGTCGAAGACCAACCGCAACATCGCGTCGTCGTGCAGGGCAAGGGCTTTCACGCCGAGATGGTGGACGGAGAGGAAGGCGTGCAGCGTGGCCGGGTCGGTCACCGACAACGTCACCAGCCAGTCACGGATCCGGCTGTCGAGGGCGCGACGGGTGGCGTCGAGCAGGTCGTCGGCGTACAGGGATTCGCGACTGGCGGTCGGACGCAGTTCGGCGGTGTCGACGACGCAGCGCGCAAAAAATGCCCACTCCGGCAACAGGTCGGCCACCTCGTCACCGAGCAGCATTCGCCGCAGATAGACACGATGTCCGCCGCGCCCAGCGGGATTGGCGGACATCGGCAGGATAAATGCCACGCCTGTCAGCCCGACCTCGGCCACCGCGAGGTCGAGGCAGTCCAGCGGCCGGAAGCCGAAGGTCTGTTCGGCGTAGTCGTACAGCGCCGCCGTTCGCTCGGCGGCCGTAGGGTAAGGAACCTGCCACGGCAACGTCCCAGTGCTCACCGGTGTACCGGCGACCGCCATTGGAACAGGAACCAGCCCACCGAATTTCCGCGCGAGCTCGAGGACGGTCGCGTACTCGAACCAGCGGCCGTGGTCGGGCCGCGGTGAAAGCACCACGGTGGTACCGGGTTCCGGGCGTTCGACCGCCGCGCGGGTGACGGAGTACTGGCCCGAGGACCGGCCGAGCCATTCGAGCGTCGGTCCACCGCGTGCCGACCTGGTCAGCACCCGCACGTGATCGGAGACCAGGAAGCACGACAGCAGTCCGATACCGAACTGGCCGAGGAACTCCTGACGGGTGAACCCGAGCTCGTCGCGCTTGGAGCTGTTGCCGATGGTGACGAGGAAGGTGTGCACCTCGTCTTCGGTCAGCCCGATGCCGTTGTCGTGGATCCGTAGGGTGCCGTCACCGGTGTGCTCGATCGTCTCGATGTCGATCCGGCCCGGCCACTGCGGGTGGAGCCCCTGCCGAGCCGCGATCGCGTCGACACCGTTCTGCAGCACCTCCCGCAGAAACACCTGCGGACTCGAATAGAGGTGATGGCTGAGCAGATCGACGATGCCACGCAGATCTACCTGGAATGACCGTTCCACTGTGAATGCCCCCCGGCAGGTCGTTGATTCTGACCCGATCATTCTGCCGGTCGGCTGCCGCCCCGCCTACTCGACCGCCGCCGAAGCCCGACGCGACCGACGGACAGTGGTTGGGCCGATCCCTGGCACCACCCCGAAACGGCTGTTGGGCGGGGCATAGGTGGGGCATTATTGGGGGCGAAGACCCTGATAGCGACCGAACAGGAACCCCATGCCACCGCAGCTGACGCTCTCCGCGCAGCGGGCTGCGCTGGAGCGGGAGTGGGCGCAGTGGGTGCCCGCGGGGGAATCGGCGCTCGGGCGGAGTTCCGGGGTGCGGGCCGAGGTGGCGCAGTCGTGGTTGCGGTCGTTGCGGACGGTCGATCCGGGGCGCGATTGCGCGCCCGAGAGCGAGACCGATATCGGGCCGAAGTGGGCCGAATCGCCGCTGCGTGGGCCGCTGAGCGAGTTGAAGGACCAGTTGCACAGCGTGGCCGACGACGCGGGGTACGTGGCGGCGGTGACCGATGCTTCGGGGACGATTCTGTGGACCTACGGCGGGCCGGTCATGCGGCGGCGGGCCGAGCAGGTGAACTTCGCGCCGGGCGGGCGGTGGGACGAGGCGCACATGGGGACGAACGCGCTGTCGCTGGCGTTGCGCACCGATCGACCGCACACCGTGTTCTCGGCCGAACATCTGGTCGCCGCCCTGCACGGCTGGGTCTGCTACTGCGCGCCGATCCGCGCCGCCGACGGCACACTGCTCGGCGTGCTCGACCTGTCGACCACCTGGAAGCGCTCCCACCCGCTGGCCATGGCCACGGTGCGCACCATGACCAGTGCCATCGAGGCCAAACTGCACGCGGCCACACCGGCACCAGCTGGCATGCGGCTGACCTGCCTCGGCACGGGCCGGTTGCTGCGCGACGGCACTCCGATCCGGTTGCGCCCACGTCAGCTGGAGATCCTCACCCTGCTCGCGCTCAGCGACGACGGCTACAGCCACGAACGCCTGCACTACGCCGTCTACGGTGACCGCGCGGTCGGCGCGAGCACCCTGAAATCGGAGATGTCGTATCTGCGCCGCGCCACCGGCGGCGACATCACCAACCGCGTCTACCGCTTCACCACTCCCCTGTCCTGCGACGCGCTCGACGTGCTGCGTGCCCTGGAATCCGGCGACCTGGACACCGCCGTCCGGCTGTATCACGGTCCGCTGCTACCGGATTCGGAAACCCCCGGCATCACCGAATGGCGCGACTACCTCGCCGTCGCCATGCGCAACGCGGTCCTGGCCAGCCCCGATCCCCACCACGCCCTCACCTATGGTGAAGCGGCCCCCGACGACATCGCCGTCCACGAACACGCCCTCGCCCTGCTCCCCGCCCGCGACGCCCGCCGAGCCGTAGCCACCGCTCGTCTGCACAGCGCGCAGAGGGCATAGCGCACCGCAGCGCAAGAGGCAATTTTCCGGGCCGGGAACACCCACCCCGCGTGCCATGGATCTTTCTCTCAACGTTTCATCAACCCTCGGGGTGGATAGTGATGGGCGTCACGCACAACCGGAACCAGCGAGGAGTTTCCGCACATGATCTACGCCAAGCCGGGCGCCGAGGGCAGCATCGTCAGCTACGCCCCCAGGTACGACAACTTCATCGACGGCAAGTGGGTTCCGCCGGTCGAAGGCCGGTACTTCGAGAACACCTCCCCGGTGGACGGTCAGCCGTTCTGCGAGATCGCCCGTTCCACCGCCGCCGATATCGAGTTGGCTCTCGATGCCGCGCACCGTGCCGCCGACGCCTGGGGTGCCACCTCCGCCGCCGAGCGCGCCAATATCCTCAACAAGATCGCCGACCGCATCGAGTCGAATCTCGAGGCCCTCGCTGTCGCCGAGACCTGGGACAACGGCAAACCGGTTCGCGAAACCCTCGCCGCCGACCTGCCGCTGGCGGTGGACCACTTCCGCTACTTCGCCGGGGTGCTGCGCGCGCAGGAGGGCGGGATCAGCGAGGTCGACGGTGACACCATCGCCTACCACTTCCACGAGCCGCTCGGCGTTGTCGCCCAGATCATTCCGTGGAACTTCCCGATCCTGATGGCCACCTGGAAGCTGGCGCCCGCGCTGGCCGCCGGTAACGCGGTGGTGCTCAAGCCCGCCGAGCAGACACCGGCCTCGATCATGAAGGTCGTGGAGCTGGTGGCGGACCTGCTGCCGCCGGGGGTTCTCAACGTGGTCAACGGCTTCGGTGTGGAGGCGGGCAAACCGCTCGCGTCGAGCCCGCGGGTGGCGAAGGTGGCGTTCACCGGCGAGACCACCACCGGCCGCCTCATCATGCAGTACGCCAGCGAGAACATCATTCCGGTCACCTTGGAGCTGGGTGGCAAGAGCCCCAACGTCTTCCTGCCCGATGTGATGGCGGCCGACGACGACTTCCTCGACAAGGCCGTCGAGGGTTTCGTGATGTTCGCGCTGAACCAGGGCGAGGTGTGCACCTGTCCGTCGCGCGCGCTGATCGCGTCGTCGATCTACGACGAGTTCATGCAGCGCTGCGTGGAGCGCACCAAGGCCATCGTCAGCGGCAACCCGCTCGACGAGGCGACCATGATCGGCGCGCAGGCCAGCAACGACCAGTTCGAGAAGATCCTGTCCTACATCGACATCGGTAAGAAGGAGGGCGCCGAGGTACTCACCGGTGGCGCGGTCCGCGCTGTCGACGGGCTGGACGGCGGCTTCTACATCGAGCCGACGATCTTCAAGGGCAGCAACGACATGCGCGTGTTCCAGGAGGAGATCTTCGGCCCGGTCGTCGCGGTGACCACCTTCGACTCCACCGACGAGGCGCTGAAGATCGCCAACGACACCCTCTACGGCCTCGGCGCCGGCGTGTGGACGCGGGACATGAACACCGCCTACCGGCTGGGCCGCGGGATCAAGGCGGGTCGGGTGTGGACCAACTGCTACCACGCCTACCCGGCGCACGCGGCGTTCGGCGGCTACAAGAAGTCCGGCATCGGCCGCGAGAACCACAAGATGATGCTCGAGCACTATCAGCAGACCAAGAACCTGCTGGTGAGCTACTCGCCGCAGAAGCTCGGCTTCTTCTGATGGTGCGCCGCGTCGACCTCACCGACAAGGCGGCGACGCTGCTCCGGGACCTGACCGGGCTGCACGGCCCGGTCATGTTCCACCAGTCCGGCGGCTGCTGCGACGGCAGTTCCCCCATGTGCTACCCACGCGGTGAATTCCGCGTGGGCCGCTCGGACGTGCTGCTGGGATATCTGCCCGGTGACATCCCGTTCTGGATGAGTGCGGACCAGTTCGAGTACTGGAAACACACCCATCTCACCGTCGACGTGGTGCCGGGCCGGGGCAGCGGTTTCTCGCTGGAAGCCCCCGAGGGCGTGCGGTTCCTGATCCGTTCACGCCTGCTCACCGACGAGGAGGTGGCCGAACTGGATTCCCAGCCGCCGCCACCCACCGGTGACACCGTTTCACCGTAATGTGAAACACCAACTATCACACTGTTTTCGCAGGTCGGCGGCGCGCGATACGCGCCGCTGATCTGTGGGATCCACGGCCGTAACAGTCGTCAACCATTCTTCAACCCTCGACGATCATCGTTGCCGTCGCTACGCGCTTGCTTGTTGATGAGGAGCTTTACCTGTGAGTACCGACGCCGTTCCCGCGCCAACCGCCGACCCACCCGCCGACGGTTACCTCGCCAAACGCACCGCCCAACCACCCGTCGACGACTATCTGGCCAAACGCACTCTCCGGTCCGGCACCGCGGGCTGGGTGCTGCTGGCCGGTCTCGGCGTGAGTTACGTGATCTCCGGCGACTATTCCGGCTGGAACTTCGGCCTGGCCGAAGGTGGCTTCGGTGGCCTGCTGATCGCCTCGGTGATCATCGCCGGCATGTACCTGGCGATGGTCCTCGGCATGGCCGAGCTGTCCTCGGCGCTGCCCGCCGCGGGCGGTGGCTACACCTTCGCCCGGCGCGCACTCGGGCCCTGGGGTGGATTCGCCACGGGCACAGCAGTTCTCATCGAGTACGCGATCGCGCCCGCCGCCATCGCCACCTTCATCGGCGCCTATGTGGAATCGCTCAACCTGTTCGGGATCACCGACGGCTGGTGGGTGTACCTGGCGGTGTACGCGCTGTTCATCGGCATTCATCTCGGTGGCGCCGGTGAGGCGCTCAAGGCGATGTTCGTGATCACCGCGATCGCACTGGTCGGCCTGGTCGTGTTCGCGATCGCGGCGGTCGGCCGGTTCGATGCCGCCAACCTGACCGACATCGCGCCCGACGCGGCGGCCACCGGCTCCTCGGCGTTCCTCCCGTTCGGTTACCTGGGGATCTGGGCGGCGATCCCGTTCGCCATCTGGTTCTTCCTCGCCGTCGAAGGCGTGCCGCTGGCCGCCGAGGAGGCCCGCGAACCGGAGAAGAACGTGCCGAAGGGCATCATCGTGGCGATGCTGATGCTGATGGTCACCGGCGCGGTGGTGCTGTTCCTGGTGACCGGTGCGCTCGGCGCCCAAGACGCCTCCGCCTCGGGCAACCCGCTGGTCGAGGCGCTCGGGGACAGCCCGGCGGCGAAGGTCGTCAACTACATCGGCCTGGCCGGACTCGTTGCCAGCTTCTTCTCCATCGTCTACGCGTACTCGCGCCAGACCTTCGCGCTCTCCCGCGCCGGATACCTGCCCACCAGCCTGTCGGTGACCAACTCCCGCAAGGCGCCGGTGCTCGCGCTCGTCGTGCCCGGCATCATCGGCTTCGCCCTCTCCCTCACCGGCGAGGGAGCCATGCTGCTCAACATGGCCGTGTTCGGCGCGGCCGTGAGCTACGTGCTGATGATGGTGAGCCACATCGTGCTCCGTGTCCGTGAGCCGAACATGCCCCGCCCCTACCGGACCCCCGGCGGCATCGCCACCACGTCGTTCGCGCTGGTGATCGCGGCCGCCTCGGTGGCGGCGACCTTCCTGGTCGACCCGAAGGCGGCGCTGTTCACCCTCGGCGTGTTCTGCGCCTTCATGGCCTACTTCGGCCTCTACAGCCGCCACCACCTGGTCGCCAAGTCGCCCGACGAGGAATTCGCGGCACTGGCCGAAGCCGAGCAAGAGCTGGAATAGATCCACCGTCCGCGGCACCCGGCAGCGATCGCATGCTGCCGGGTGCCGCCCGACCCCGATCCGCGAAAAGGAGGCTGCACCCGATGACCGTGTATCGCAGCTCTGTCGGCGCCACGACCTATATCTTCGACGGCCTGATCGATCTGCTGGCCAAGGCCACTCCCGAGCGCAGTGGCGATCAACTGGCCGGCTGTGCCGCGGCAACCGATGCCGAACGAGCGGCGGCGCAGTGGGCGCTGGCCGAGGTGTCGCTGACCACCTTCCTCGACGAGGTAGTCGTTCCGTATGAGACCGACGAGGTCACCCGGCTGATCATCGACAGCCACGACCGCACCGCCTTCGCCCCGATCGCGCACCTCACGGTCGGCGGGCTGCGCGACTGGTTGCTCGCCGTCGCCGCCACCGACGACGCCGCGGACACGCTGGCCGCCGTCGCGCCCGGGCTGACCCCGGAAATGGTGGCGGCGGTCAGCAAGATCATGCGGAACCAGGATCTGATCGCGGTCGCCAAGGCGGCCGTGGTGACCGCCGGATTCCGCACCACCATCGGTCTGCCGGGCCGATTGAGTACGCGTCTGCAACCCAACCATCCGACCGACGATCCGCGCGGGATCGCGGCCGCGACCCTCGACGGCCTCCTGCTCGGCTGCGGTGACGCCGTGATCGGCATCAATCCCGCCACCGATTCCCCGCAGGCCACCTCGGATCTGCTGCACCTGCTCGACGAAGTGCGCGTGCGTTTCGACATCCCGACCCAGTCGTGTGTGCTCTCCCACGTGACCACCACCATCGGCCTGATCGAGGCGGGCGCACCGGTGGACCTGGTGTTCCAGTCGGTGGCGGGCACCGAGGGCGCCAATGCCGGTTTCGGCGTGAATCTTTCGCTGCTGCGTGAGGGCAACGAGGCCGGCCGCTCCCTCGGACGCGGCACCGTCGGCGACAACGTGATGTATCTGGAGACCGGCCAGGGTTCGGCGTTGAGCGCGAACGCCCATCTCGGCGTGGGCGATCGACCCGTGGACCAGCAGACGCTGGAAACCCGCGCCTACGCCGTGGCGCGCGACCTGCGTCCGCTGCTGGTGAACACGGTGGTCGGATTCATCGGGCCCGAATACCTCTACGACGGCAAACAGATCATCCGGGCCGGATTGGAGGACCACTTCTGTGGCAAACTGCTCGGCCTGCCGATGGGTGTCGACGTCTGCTACACCAATCACGCCGAGGCCGACCAGGACGACATGGACACCCTGCTCACGCTGCTGGGCGCGGCAGGCTGCGCCTTCGTCATCGCGGTGCCCGGCGCCGACGACGTGATGCTCGGATACCAGAGCCTGGCCTTCCACGACGCCCTGTACGCGCGCCAGGTGCTGGATCTGCGTCCCGCGCCCGAATTCGAGGCGTGGCTGGCCGGACTCGGCATGCTCGACGCCAAGGGCCGGATCCGGCAGGTGGAACCGCTGTCCTCGCCGCTGCGAGCCCTGGCGGCGAATCGATGAAACCCACCGCCACGAAACCAGTTCTGCGCATCGTGCGATCGACCCCCGACCCGAGAGGACACGCAGTGGGCGAACCGACACCGGACCAGCGCGCGGCGGTGGCCCAGGAGTTCTGGCGTGAGCTGCGGCGCAGCACCCAGGCCAGGATCGGGTTGGGCCGCACCGGTGACGCGTTGCCGACCACCGATGTTCTCGCGCTGCGGGCCGCGCACGCCGTCGCCCGCGACGCGGTGCACGTCCCGCTGGCGACGGACGAATTCGCCGCCCGGATCGCGAGCGTGGGCTTGGGCGATCCCGTGACGGTGCGCAGCCGGGCGGGCGATCGTGCCGAGTACCTGCGCCGACCCGATCTCGGGCGGCTGCCCGCCGACCTGTCCGCCGTCGAGAACACCGGCGCGGACATCGGTTTCGTGCTCGCCGACGGCTTGTCCTCGCGCGCGCTGACCGACCACGGCGCCGGGCTCTTGACCGCGCTGGCCGAGGAACTGTCCGATCGCTACACCCTGGCCACACCGGTGATCGCCACCCAGGCCCGGGTGGCGCTGGGCGACCACATCGCCGAGGCCATGGGGGTGCGCACCGTCCTGGTGATCATCGGCGAGCGCCCCGGCCTGTCCGTCGCCGACAGCCTCGGCGTGTACCTGACGCATCTGCCGCGCCCCGGCCGTGCCGACGCCGAGCGCAACTGCATCTCCAATATCCACCCACCCGACGGCCTCACCTACGCCGACGCCGCCCGTGTGGTCGCGACTCTGGTCGCGGGCGCGCGTGCGCTCGGCCGCTCCGGCGTCGACCTCAAGGACACCTCACGTGCCGACAGTCTCGGCGCCGACATCTCGACCACCGCTGCGGCGCTGGAGAACCAGGACCACTGACATGAAGAAGATCTCCGCCCTCGCGGCGGTGGCGATGACGGCTGCCCTGATGGCCTCGACCGCCTGCGGAACCGACGAACCACGCTCGGCGTCCGAGGGCTGTTCGACCCTCGACGCGGGCCAGGTCTGGTACGGGAACAACCGGGAGCGCGTCGCCCGGTTCATCGAGGAGACCGGCCGGTGCGGTGCCGCCGATGCCGGTGCGGCGCCGCTGGCGCTGTTCGATTGGGACAACACGGTCGTGAAGAACGATGTCGGTGTCGCCACGTTCTACTGGATGCTGGCCAACGACAAGGTCTTACAGCCACTCGACCGGAACTGGACCACCGTCGGCGCGCATCTGACCTCCGACGCCGCGAACGCCCTCGCCGCGGCATGTGGTACCGCCGAACCGAACACCCCGCTGCCCACCGCCACGAACACGGCCTGCGCCGACGAACTGGTCGCGGTAGCCGACAGCGGAAAGACCACTTCGGGCAAAGCCGCCTTCGGCGAGTACGACCACCGCCGCACCGAACCCGGCTACGCCTTCGTGGTCCAGCTGATGCGTGGCTACACCGAGGCGCAGATCACCGACTTCGCCCGGGCAGCCCGTGCCCAGAACCTCGCCGCGCCCGAAGGTACCAAGCAGACCATCGGCACCACGAAGGTGGACGGCTGGGTGCGCTACTACCCCCAGATGACCGACCTGACCCGGGTGTTGCGGGACAACGGTTTCGACGTGCGCATCATCTCGGCCTCGGCCGAACCGGTGGTCAAGGTCTGGGCCGAGGAACTGGACATCCCCGGTGACCGGGTGATGGGCGTTCCCCTGCTGGCCGACAACGGGGTCTACACCGGGCACTTGCCCGGCTGCGGCGATGGGGGGATCGATCAGGTGATCACCTACATCGACGGCAAGCGGTGCCGGATCAACGAGCAGGTGTTCGGCGTCCGGGGCGCGGCGGCCTTCCAACAGCAGCCCGCCGACCGGCGCGCCGTCTTCGCCGCCGGCGATTCCGACACCGACGTGGTGTTCCTCGGCGACGCGACCGGCCTGCGCCTGGTCATCAACCGCAACAAGACCGAATTGATGTGCAACGCCTACGGCTCGGATGACGGCAAGTGGGTGGTGAACCCGATGTTCCTCGGCCCCAAGCCGAGAAAGTCCGAGCCCTACCCGTGCGCGACAGCCGGTTTCATCACTTCGTCGGGGGCGGGCGCGCCGTTGCGCCGGGCGGACGGCAGCGTGATCCCGGACCAGCAAGACCTCGTTTTCGGGTGAGCGTCGGGTGGGCCCCGAACCCCGGGCCCACCCGTTGCCGTGCTGTCGCCGCGACGTCGATGTGCTGTCGCACAGTGCTTCTGCCCGTCATGCGCGGGACGAATAACACCATTGTTGGACATATTTCGTTCATCACGCGTCCCTGGACGCGTCATGCGCCGTGCCTAACGTCGCGTCCCTGCCGCGCACCGCGCGAATTCCCCGCAATCGATACCCCCGCGCATCCCGCGCAGAAGGACCAGCATGGACCGTCGCAAATTCCTGTCCTCGGCCGCCACCATCGGCGGAGCCGCCGCCGCGTTCTCGCTGTTGCCCCCGAGCATCATGCGAGCACTCGCCGCGCCGGCCCCCACCGGTGGGCTCGAAGTCGTGCAACACGTGGTGATCTTCATGCAGGAGAATCGCTCCTTCGATCACTACTTCGGCGCCTCGAAAGGCGTGCGCGGGTTCGCGGACCCGAATGCGATCCAGCTGCAGGTCAACGGGAAGTCGGTGTTCCATCAGCCGGACGGTTCCGGTGGCTTCGTGTTGCCCTATAAGACCGACAGCCACAAACTGGCGGGCACGCCGCACTATTGGAACGACGGACATCAGGCGTGGAACAAGGGAAAATGGGACAACTGGGTTCCGGCCAAGGGCGCACACACCATGTGCCACTACAACCGCAACGACATCCCCTTCTACTACCAGCTGGCCGACGCCTTCACCGTCTGCGACGCCTATCACAGCTCGGTGATCGGTTCGACGTCACCGAACCGCAGCTATCACATCAGCGGAATGATCGGCAACGAGCCGGACGGCACTCGGGCGATCGGCAACGCCGCGTACTCCGAGGACACCCATTCCGGCTACACGTGGACGACCTACCCCGAACGATTACAAGCTGCGGGCGTGTCGTGGCGGGTCTTCCAGGAGTGGGACAACTTCCAGAACAACAACGTCGAGTTCTTCGCCACGTTCAAGGCGGTCGCGCGCAAGGTCGTCGGGCCGCTCGGCTTCCAGAGCATGAATTCGTTCTACGGGAAGGTTCGCGGTGCCACGAGCGCGGAGCGGACCACGTTGCTCAACGCCATGAAGGCCGAAGTGGCCAAGCTCTCCACCGCTGATCGCGCGCTGTTCGACCGCGGCCTCGACCGGGTCGACGCCGGTCAGGTCGCCGCCAGTTTCCGCGCCGCGGTCACCGCGGGCGCCCTGCCGAAGGTCTCGTGGATTCTGGCACCGACGAGCCAATGCGAGCACCCGGCGTCGGACGGACCGAGCACCGGCTCGGAACTGGTCTGGCAGGTTCTCGATGCCCTCGCCTCCAACGAATCCGTCTGGAACAAGACGGTCTTCCTGCTCAATTACGACGAGAACGACGGTTACTTCGACCACGTCCCCCCACCGATTCCGCCTGCCTCGGAAACCAGCGAGTACGTCAACGGGGTGCCGATCGGTCTCGGCGCGCGGGTCCCGATGACCGTCGTCTCACCGTGGAGCCGCGGCGGCAACGTGTGCTCGCAGCTCTTCGACCACACCTCGGTCCTGCAGTTCCTCGAGCGGGTCACCGGCGTCGAGGAAACCAATATCAGCAACTGGCGACGATCGGTCTGCGGTGACCTCACCGCCGCACTCGACACCACGACCGCCAACGCCTACCCGACGTTCGCGCGGCCCACCCCCACCGCCGGTAGCGGGCCGACGAAACCCGCACCACCGCAACCACAAGCGTTGCCCGCGCAGGAATCCGGCACCAAACCCGCACGGCCACTTCCCTATCAGGCCGATGCCGATGCCACCCAGCACAAAGACCTCGGCAAGGTCCGGTTCACGATGCGCAACGGCGGCACGAAGACTACGCACTACGCCGTGTTCGTCAACGCGAAGCGCACCGACGGGCCGTGGCACTTCGATGTCGCCCCTGGGCGGTCGGTGACCGACGACTTCGACGTGATCACCTACGGCGGCGGACAATACGACCTCACCTGCTACGGCCCCAACGGCTTCGCCCGCCGCGCTGCGGGCAACCTCGGCGGTCCCGCCGCCACCGTCGACGTGACCTCCCAGGTAGCGGCCGACGAGGACGGTGTCCTCTGGCTGACGTTCAGCAACAAGGGAACCACCGCGGTCACTTTCACCGTGAAAGCCAATCGCTACCGCACCGACGGTCCGTGGACGTACAAGGTCGACCCGGGCGCGCAGACCCGCGACATCTTCCATGCCGGTTGGTACGGGAAACGCTGGTACGACCTGACCGCCACGGTGAGCAGCGACCCCACCTTCGTGCGGGAATTCCGGGGCCACATCGAAACCGGGAAAGCCGGCGTCACCGGGTGACGGACGGCGTCGCACCCGCGGGCCGGGGCGGGTGCGACGCTCCTCACCGACGGTTCGCTGTGAATCGGACCCGATCGCTCCATAGAGTGAAACCTATGATCCGCACCGCCGCCCTCGCCCATGTTCGCGACCGCAGGCTGATCCAGACGCGCCCGGAAGGCAAGGACGTCTTCTACATGGCGGGCGGCAAGATCGATCCCGGCGAGACCCCTTTACAAGCTCTCCATCGCGAGATCGAGGAGGAGCTCGGCGTGGGTCTGGACGGGGTGTCCGAACTCGGCGTCTTCGAGGCCGAAGCGTTCGGTCACGGCCGCAACACCCCGCTGCACATGACGTGTTTCCTGGCCGATCTCACCGGCGAACCGCAGGCCACCGGGGAAATCGCCGAATTCCGGTACTTCACGGTCAGCGAATACGCAGGCATGACCCAGGTCGCGCCCGGTTCGATGATGGTGTTCCGCCGCCTGCACGAACTCGACCTCATCGACTGGTGATCGCCGCGGCAACGATTGCGTCTCAGGCGAAACGAACCCGCCACCTGCGGCGATCCCTTAGCTGTGACGATGACCCAGCCGACGACTTCCGACATGACACCGTCCGAGCGCCGGGCTGCTCTGCGGCAGCTGATCATCGCGTTCGGATTGATCAACAAGGCCATCGAGCTCAGTGCGAGCGGCGCGCCACGGCAGGTGGCCGAACACGCCGAGGCCGCCCGCGATCTGATCGGTGAACTGGTGGCCGATCTGGCCCGCTAGGGCGCCGGTTTCGGCGGCGCCGCGCCGTCGCCGGTCTCCGGGATCGCGCCCGGGTCGGTGCCGTCGTCGGCCTTCTGATCGGGCTCGGGATGTTCGGGTTCGAACGTCTCCGGCAGGCCCTTGAGGTGTTTGTTCATCGAACGAACCAGCAGGACGGTGCCCGCCAGCAGGATCAACACGATCAGCAGGCCGAGCGGGGAGGCCTTGCCGAACTCCGGGCCGGTCGGGGTGCCGGGGTCTTGTGCGAGGAGAGCCAGAATCACCGGTCGGCGTCCTCGATACCGGCGAACAGGTCGGTCTCCGGGATGGCGGTGGATACTCTGGTCTTGGCCAATTCGAACTCCTCGGTCGGCCACAGCCGCTGCTGCATCTCCAACGGGATCGCGAAGAACGCGCCGTTGGGATCGATCTGGGTCGCGTGCGCGCGCAGGGCGTCGTCACGCTGGGGGAAGTATTTCGAGCACTCGATCTGCGTGGTGACCCGGGCCATGATGTCGCCGCGCGCCGCCGCGTACTGACGCATCCGGTCCAGCCATTCCTGCAGCGGGAACGGCTTGCCCTCACGCTCGAACTCGGCGGCGAAGGTTTCCAGCCGCTTCTGGCTGAAGCCGTGGTCGTAGTACAGCTTCAGCGGGGTCCACGGTTCGCCCGCGTCGGGGAACGCCTCCGGGTCGCCCGCCGCGTCGAACGCGGCCACCGACACCTCGTGGCAGCGGATGTGGTCGGGGTGCGGGTAGCCACCGGTCTCGTCGTAGGTGGTGATCACGTGCGGTTTGAACTCGCGCACCACCTTCACCAATGCCTCGGTGGCCTCCTCGAGCGGGACCAGCGCGAAGCAACCCTCGGGCAGCGGCGGCAGCGGGTCGCCCTCGGGCAGACCGGAGTCGACGAAACCGAGCCACTGCTGGCGCACACCGAGCGCATGGGCGGCCGCGGCCATCTCCTCGCGCCGGATCTCCTCGATCCGGTCGAGGACACCCGGGGTGTCCATGGCCGGGTTCAGGATGCTGCCGCGTTCGCCACCGGTCAGGGTGACGACCAGGACGTCGACGCCCTCGGCCGCGTACCTGGCCGTGGTCGCGGCGCCCTTGCTCGATTCGTCGTCGGGGTGGGCGTGCACCGCCATGAGGCGAAGGCCACTCACGTCTCGTTCACCATCGCTCTCGCTCGCGGGTGTCAGAACTACAGTCCCTATAGTTCCATCCGACCCCACTTTTGTTCCGACCACCCCCGGGAGCGAGAACCGATGACCGAGCCCGCACCGCACTCCGCCGCGAGCTCGGCCGCCTCAGCAGCGCGACACGCCGAACGGTATGGCACAAAACCACCGGTGCGTCGCCCCTGGGTGCTCGCTTTGCTCGGTGTCGGCGTTGTGGTCGCCGGCTTCGTCGTCGCTTATCTCGGTTTCCAGAAGTACGGCCCGAAGCCGATCGAGACCGAGCAGCTCGGTTACGTGGTCGTCGACGACTCGACGCTGGAGATGCGGGTGAAGGTGACCCGCGACGAGCCGCGCAACGCCGTGGTGTGCTTCGTGCGGGCAATGGACCGTGACGGCGCCGAAGTGGGCAGGCGCGAGATCCTCGTGCCCGGCTCGGAGGCGACCAGCGTGCAGGTGAGCACCACGGTCAAGGCGTCCAGCCGCCCCTCGGCGGGCGACATCTACGGCTGCACCGAGGACGTGCCCAGCTATCTCCGGCTGCGCTGACACCGCGCGATCGGCCCTGACCTGCATCTTTGTGAGACATGCTAAAATAGCTGGATACACGGTTCCGGGGCTCGGAGCCGTGTTTGCTGCATTGGCGGCCAGCGATGCTGTTTCCGGGTTACGGGTTCACCCCCAGGATCGCTCCAGCCGTCGGGCTGGTGCATGTCCTCCTACCGGGGGCGTGGCGCCGGTTTCAGGGAATCCCGGTGCGCCGGGAACAACTACTAGGGAGTGATCGAGATGACCGAGAATGTGACCTGGCTTACCCAGGAGTCGCACGACAGGCTCAAGAGTGAGCTGGACTCGCTCATTGCCAATCGTCCGGTCATTGCCGCCGAGATCAACGAGCGTCGCGAAGAAGGCGACCTCAAGGAGAACGGTGGCTACCACGCCGCGCGTGAGGAGCAGGGTCAGCAGGAGGCGCGTATCCGCCAGCTGCAGGAACTGCTCAACAACGCCAAGGTCGGCGTGGCACCCACCAAGTCCGGTGTGGCACTGCCCGGTTCGGTCGTCACCGTCTACTACGACGGCGACGAGAGCGACACCGAGACCTTCCTGATCGCCACCCGCGAAGAGGGCCTCGGCGCCACCGATCTCGAGACCTACTCGCCGAACTCCCCGCTCGGCGGCGCGCTGATCGACGCCAAGGTGGGCGAGACCCGCGAATACACGCTGCCCAACGGCAACACCATGAAGGTGACCCTGGTCAGCGCGGAGCCCTACCACGGCTGAACACGGCCGCCTCGAGCCCCGTGAAATAGAACCCGAACGCAAGCGGCCGCACCCGGATACCGGATGCGGCCGCTTCGTCATTTCTGGTTCCCCGCTCAGCTCAACGCTTGTTCGATGTCGGCGAGCAGGTCGCTGATGTCCTCGATACCCACCGACAGCCGGACCAGGTCCGCGGGCACCTCCAGGGCCGAGCCCTCGGTGCTGGCGTGGGTCATGGCCCCCGGGTGCTCGATGAGCGACTCGATGCCACCCAGGGATTCGGCGAGGGTGAAGATCGTGGTGCGCGAGCAGAACTTCAGTGCCGCCTCCCGGCCACCGGCCAGGCGAACCGAGATCATGCCGCCGCTGCGGCGCATCTGCTTCTGCGCGACCTCGTAGCCGGGGTGCGTCGGCATGCCCGGGTAGATCACCTTGGAGATGGCCGGATGGTTCGACAGGAACTCCGCGATCACCTCGGCGTTGTCGCAGTGCTTCTCCATGCGGACGGCGAGGGTCTTGATGCCGCGCAGGGTGAGGAAGGCGTCGAACGGGCCGGGCACCGCGCCCGCGCCGTTCTGCAGGAACGCGAACGCCTTGTCGAGTTCCTCGTCGTTCGTAATGAGCGCGCCGCCGACCACATCGGAGTGACCGCCGAGGTACTTGGTGGTCGAGTGCACGACGATGTCGGCGCCGAGCAGCAGCGGCTGCTGCAGGTACGGGGTGGCGAAGGTGTTGTCGACGACGAGCTTGGCACCCGCCGCGTGCGCGATGTCGGCGAGGGCGGGAATGTCACCGATGCTGAGCAGCGGGTTGGTCGGCGTCTCGATCCACACCAGTTTGGTGTTCGGGCGGATGGCCGCGCGCACCTCGTCGAGGTTCGCGATGTGGGCGGGCGAGTGCTCGATCCCCCACTGGCTGAACACCTTGTCGATGAGCCGGAAGGTGCCGCCGTAGGCGTCGTCGGGGATGACGATGTGGTCACCGGGGCGCAGCACCGCGCGCAACGCGCAGTCGGTCGCGGCCATACCCGAGGCGAAGGCGCGACCGTAGCTGCCCGATTCGAGGGCGGCGAGGTTGGCTTCCAGTGCCGTGCGGGTCGGATTGCCGGTGCGCGCGTACTCGTAACCACCACGCATGCCGCCGACGCCGTCCTGGGCGAAGGTGGAGCTCGCGTAGATGGGGACGTTCACCGCACCGGTCTGAGGATCGGGTTCATATCCGGCGTGCACGGCCCTGGTCGAGAATCCCAGCTCACTCATGGGCTCAGACTAGTTGCCCGGATCCGGCTGGTCGCGCACGGGTATCACGCCTGCACGAAGTGCCCGATTCGGCGGCGGCGCCGCGGTTAAGCTGACGCCATGGTGACCGTGGAAGAGTTGTTCGCGATCGATGCGTTGCTGTCCCCGGAGGAGCGTGAGATCCGGGATACCGTCGTCCGATTCGGCGAGAAACGCCTGCGTCCGCACATCGCGGAGTGGTTCGAGGCTGGCACCTTCCCGGCGCGCGAGATCGCTCCCGAGCTCGGCAAGCTCGGGCTGCTCGGCATGCACCTCGAGGGGTACGGCTGTGCGGGTGCGTCGGCCACCGCCTACGGGCTGGCCTGTCAGGAACTCGAGGCGGTGGACTCCGGGGTGCGCAGCATGGTGTCGGTGCAGGGCTCGCTCGCCATGGCGGCCATCCACTTCTTCGGGTCCGAGGAGCAGAAGCAGCAGTACCTGCCCGCCATGGCGGCCGGTGAACTGATCGGTTGCTTCGGGCTCACCGAACCCGACTACGGCTCCAACCCCGGCGGCATGCGCACCCGCGCGCGCCGCGACGGTGACGACTGGGTGCTCAACGGGTCGAAGATGTGGATCACCAACGGCTCGGTCGCCGACATCGCCGTGGTGTGGGCCTATGCCGAGGAGCCCGGCGACGACAAGCCACGGGTGCGTGGGTTCCTCGTACCGGCAGGCACCCCCGGATTCACCGCCCGGGAGATCCACCGGAAATTGTCGCTGCGCGCATCCCTCACCGCCGCACTGGATTTCGATGACGTACGCCTGCCCGCCGACGCGGTACTTCCCGGGTCACGCGGGTTGAGTTCGCCGCTGGCGTGCTTGAGCGAGGCGCGGTTCGGCATCGTCTTCGGTGCGCTGGGCGCCGCCCGCGACTGCCTGGCCGCCGCCGTCGACTACGCCCGCACCCGCGAGGTGTTCGACAAGCCGCTGGCCGGCTACCAGCTCACCCAGGCCAAGCTGGCCGATATGGCGCTCGAGCTCGGCAAGGGCCAGCTGTTGGCCCTGCACCTGGGCCGGTTGAAGGACCGGCACGAGATCACGAGCGAACAGATCAGCGCGGGCAAGCTCAACAGCACGCGTGAGGCGATCCGCATCGCCCGCGAATGCCGCACGATTCTCGGCGCCAACGGGATCACCCTCGACTACCCGGTGCTGCGGCACGCGAACAACCTGGAGTCGGTGCTGACCTACGAGGGCACGGCCGAGGTGCATCAACTGGTGCTCGGCAAGGCGCTCACCGACGCGAACGCCTTCCGGTAGGTCGCGCGCGGGCGGTTTCGAGGTTCAGCGGCGGGGCCGGCGGCCGTCCGCTGCGAGGGCTGCGGGCCAGATCAGTCCATCGATCGACGGCCGCGAGCGGGATCAGTCCGTCGAATCGACGACAGCCGCGGGGCGAATCATCCCACCGGCGAAGACCAGGGTCAGGGTGAGGGCGACGACGGTGAGGACCGTGAGGGCGATCGGCAGGGTGACCTCGAGCGGGACGCCCAGGGCGGTGAGCGCGGCGACGCCACCGCTACCCCAGACGAAGGCCGCCACGAACCGGCCGAGCACCCGGGCGTAGGGGCGGTGACGCAGCAACCCCGTGACACCGGAGCGCGCCGAGTAACCCGCACCCGCCGCGACGACAGGGTTCGCCCACAGCAGCTGAACCGCCGAATCGGTGACGTGCACCGTAGATCCTTTCGCTCGCCGAGCTGGTTTGCCGAAAGTTCTCCCGAATCGGTTATACCCGCCCAGAATCCATCGGGGCGGTGCTTCCCGCAAGTCTGTGCACAGGATCGTAAAGTTGCGCCGCGTTCGCCGGTCGATGACGGGTTCGCTACCATCTGGTGGTGTTTTCGCTCGGCCCCGCACTGCTCGAAATTTCGGCACGGCGACATCTGCGACAGTTGAACATCGAATACGGCGTCCCCGCGGCCGCCGCCGCGGCGCGGCACCCAGGGGTGCTCGCGCAGCTGGACCAGCACGCCGCCGCCGTCCGCGACATTCTCGAGTACGGGGTCGAGGAGTCGGCGCGGCTCCCGCTCGCCATCCTGCTGGCCGGCTACGTGCGCGGCCTGCTCGATCAGGTCGTCGCCGAGCGGGCCGGCGTGTTCGCCGGGGTGGCACCGCAGACCTGGCACGACGCCGACTGGTTGCAGTACCGGCTGGCCGCCGTCTGCCACCACGCCGGCGCCTGAAACCGGAATCGGCGCCCCGCCACCGATGCGGTGACGGAACGCCGGCGCCGGTTGGTTCCTACCTCGCGGTTTCCCCGCCCCAGCCGGGCTGCTGGCCCGTCTGCGGGTAGCCACCGGCCTGCGGGCTGCCGCCCGCACCGGGAGTCGCCCATTCCTGCTGGGTCTGCTGGGTGTGCGAACCCGGCACCCGCTGACCCTCGCGCGACACGTCCTCACGACCGCGCTGGTAGGCCTGCGCCTCACCCTTGAGCGCGGGCATCTCCGATTCGATGTTGCCGAGCCAGCTGCTCCAGCGCTGCTCCATGGGACGAACCAGGCCACCGCCCACGCCGACGACGAGGATGCCGCCGATCGTGGCGAGCACGGCGATCAGGATCGGGGTGGTCACCGTGGTGGCGACACCGATCTGGTTCAGGGCGGCGATGATGCCGATCGCCCAGATGAACACCGAGGCGATCTTTCCGAGCAGCGAACCGTAGGACAGCCCGCCGAGCGCGTTGGTGACCAGTTCGCCGACCGCGTGCGCGACCGCACCCGCGATCACCACGATCACGATCGCCACCGCCGCCTTGGGCAGCCAGGCCACGATGCCGGTGAGCAGGTCACTGACCGGGTTGGGGCCGAACACACCGAAACCGATCTGCAGCGCGATCAGCAGGATCGCGTAGTAGGCCAGTTTGGCCAGCAGATCAGAGGCGTCGTACTTGCTCTTGGCCATCATCTTCTTGATCTGGCCGCGCTCGACCAGCCGGTCGAAACCGACCCGTTCGAGCACCGCGTTCACCACCTTCGCCACTACTTTCGCGATGATCCAGCCGATCAGCAGGATGGCGATGAAGGCAACCAATTTCGGCACGAATTGCGCTACCGAACTCCAAGCGTCATTGAAGCCTTGCTGGAAGTCGATCGCGACGACGGAGTTGTCCACAGCACTTCCTTTCGCTCTTCCCGCCCGATTTGCCGAGAGTGTCATCGGAGGCTTACCCCCCTTGATCGGTCCGAACCAGCCGGTTGCGAGAAAGTTGCCTACTTTCTCGCACGTGGGACGAGCCACACGATCCGCCTCTTGCGCGCGGCGCGATCGCCGCTCACTCTGTAAGTAAGTGGTTACTTACAGCAGGAGGTGCGGTGACGCCGTCGACGCGCGAGCGGATCATGACCGAGGCGCTGCGGTTGTTCGGTGAGCAGGGGTTCGCCAAGACCTCGGTAGCTCAGATCGAGCGGGCCGCGGGATTGTCCAGCGGGGCCGGCGGGCTGTACCGGCATTTCCGGTCCAAGGACGAACTGCTGGTCGAGGCGGTGTCGTCGCGGCTGTCCGAACGCGGTGCGTTGGAGCTGCTCATGGCGCCGGACTTCTCGATCACCGCCGCGCTCGCCCCCGCCGGTTCACTGGTCGACAAGCTGACGGCGCTGTGCCGGATCGGCCTGGACCGGATCGACCACGACCGCGATGTGAACCGGATTCTGATGCGCGACAACTCGGTTCCCGCCGACATGCTCGAGGTCTTCCGGCAGCAGGAGTACGGCGTCGTCATGCCGGTGGTCACCCGAGGACTCGCCGAGCTGGCCGGAACCCCTGAGCGCGACCAGGACTGGGAGGCCACCGCCGCCGTACTCGTCGGCGCTATCGCGCACTTCTGGCTGATCCGCGACATCTTCGACGGCGACCATCCGGCGAATGTCGAGGCCGAAGGCTATCTGAGAGCAACCGCGGAAATGATCGCCGCCCGGCTCGAATGGGTGGGCAACGAGGAGGAGCAACAATGAACACACCTGTCACGGTGATCGGCGGTGGCCTGGCCGGGCTCACGGCAGCCATCGCGGTCGCGGAAACCGGTGCGACCGTGCGGCTGTACGAGGCGCACAGCACGCTCGGTGGTCGTGGGCGCGCCACCGAGCCGCCGCATGTGGCCCACGAAGGCGCGCACGTGTTCTACGCCGACGGACCGCATTACACCTGGTTGAAGAAGCGTGGCTTCGTCGACGGCCTCGGCTGGCCCGCCCCCGTCGACGCGGCGAAGATCGCCTTTCGCGTGGGCGGGAAGCTGCGACGGGTGCCCCCACTCGGCATGCTGCGCGCGCAAGCGAGCGGGTGGTTGCACGCCCCGGTCGACCTCGACTTCCACAGCTGGGCAGCGCGACGCTGGGACGATCGCACGGCTATCCGGCTGGCCAACGCGATCAGCGTGGTCACCTACGACGCCGACACCGGCCGCCTCTCGGCTGCCTTCGTCTGGGACCTCTTCCAGCGCGCGCTCGGCGCGAAGATTCCGGCGGTGCGCTGGGTGCGCGGCGGCTGGCAGCGCACGATCGACCGGATGGTCACGCGCGCAACCGACCTCGGCGTGACGATCGAAACCGGTGCGCGGGTGGTCGAACTGCCCACCGGTGGGCCGGTCATCGTCGCCACCGATCTGGACTCCGCGCGCCGTCTGCTCGGCGACGAAACCCTGCACGGCACCGGCGGTTTCGCCGCTCTACTCGACATCGCCGTGACGAAGGGGCGGCACGACCGCACCATCGTCTTCGATCTGGACGAAGCCGGTTTCCACGAGTGCTACACCATGCAGGACGACACCATCGCTCCCGCGGGCGAATCTCTCTACCAGCTCCAGATGCCCATCCGCGCAGGCGAATCCCGTGACGCCGCCCACCACCGCCTCGAGGCCTTGGCCGATGCCACCATCCCGGACTGGCGTTCCCGCAAGACCTTTCACCGCAAGTCGACCGCCAAGAACCGCACCGGCGCCCTCGATCTCCCCGGCACCACCTGGCGCGATCGCCCCGCCATCGACCGGGGCGACGGGGTCTACCTGGCCGGTGACATGGTCGCCGCCCCCGGCATGCGTGGCGAGATCTCCATCAACAGCGCGTTGATCGCCGCCGAGTCCGCGGTGGCCGCCCTGCGCACACGAACGATCAGCGGGGCCGAAATTCGGTTGCGCACCGAATAGCCGAGTTCTAGCGTGATCCGCATGTCGTGCACCGTATTCATCCGTATCCGCCACGCCCGGGCTCTGGCCCGCTAGCGGACGCGGATCTCCTCTCTCGCGTCCACCGGCGCGCCCAGGGCCCATCGAGACTCTTCCGACTCGATGACCCGAAGGGGCAACTGCCGTGGCGCAGGACCATTCACACAAGAACTATTCACACACCCAGCGCAAGATCACCGCGCGTGGGGGACACCGTACGACGCGTGACTCGAACAGAAGGACGCTGTCACAGAACTTTCTGGTCGATCCACACGCGGTCGAACTGCTGATGACCGTCGCCGATCCCGCCGGTACAGTGCTCGAACCCGGGGCGGGCGATGGCGTGCTCACCCGAGCACTCGCCCGGCGCGGGGCCGAAGTCACCGCCTACGAAATCGATCCGCTGCTGGCGGCCAAACTCTCGGCCCAGATCAGAGGCGAGCACGGAATCCAGGTGATCCGAGGTGATTTCACCAACGCCAAGGCGCCACGCACCGAGTTCGCGGTGGTCGGCAACATCCCGTTCTCGGCCACCGCACGGATCGTGGACTGGTGCCTGCGCACACCGGCCCTCACCTCGGCGACCCTGCTCACCCAACGCGAGTACGCCCGCAAACACACCGGCGACTACGGAAGATGGAGTCTGACAACCGTCCTGACCTGGCCATGGTTCGACTGGCAACTACGCGGCCACATCCCCCGCACGAGTTTCCGCCCGATTCCTTCGGTCGACGCCGCCATCCTGCGCATCGCCCGCCGCCGGGTACCCCTGGTAGACACGCGGGCCAGCTACACCGCACTCGTCCGCGCCGGATTCACCGGTATCGGCGGCACGCTGCGCGCCTCCCTCCACACCCGCTACCCGGGCGTCGACAGGGCACTGCGCGCGGCGGACATCGCCGACGACACCGTGGTCGCCGATGTCCACCCCCACCAATGGGTGGCTCTGCACTCGGCCCTCATCGGGTAGCCGAAGTTCCCGGTGCCGCTCACCGAGCGACACCGGGGACGGCCGTGCACCCTGTGCTATCGCTAGGCAAGCGGTTCGAGGCCGCCCTGACGAAGACGACGGCGCTGGACGCTCAGATCGAGCCGGTGCTCAGGAAGCCGAGCAGGTCGTGGCGGGTGATGACGCCGACGGGCTTGCCGTCTTCGACGACCATCAGCGCATCGGTGTCGGACAGGGCCTTGGTCGCGGTCGAGAGGGGTTCGCCCGAGCCGATCAGGGGGAAGGACGGGCTCATGTGCTGGGCCACCGAGTCGGTGAGCTGGGCGCGGCCCTCGAAGACGGCCGAGAGCAGATCGCGTTCGGTGACACTGCCCGCCACCTCGCCCGCCATCACCGGCGGTTCCGCGCCGACGACCGGCATCTGCGAGACACCGTATTCGCGCAGGATCTCGATGGCGTCGCGCAGGGTCTCCGACGGGTGGGTGTGCACCAGGTCGGGCAGCTCGCCCGACTTGCCGCGCAGCACGTCACCGACCAGCGGTTCCGGGCCCGACTCGAGCGGGGTGGTGAGGAAGCCGTAGGAGCTCATCCACTTGTCGTTGAAGATCTTCGACAGGTAGCCGCGGCCACCGTCGGGCAGCAGCACCACGACGACGGCGTCGGGGTCGCGCCGGGCCACCTCGATCGCGGCGACGACGGCCATGCCGCACGAGCCGCCGACGAGCAGGCCCTCTTCCCGGGCCAGGCGACGGGTCATCTCGAAGGAATCGGCGTCGGAGACGGCGATGATCTCGTCGGGCACGGCCGGGTCGTAGGCGGTGGGCCAGAAGTCCTCACCGACGCCCTCGACGAGGTAGGGGCGGCCGGTGCCGCCGGAGTACACCGAGCCCTCGGGGTCGGCGCCGATGATCTTCACCTTCCCGCCCGAAACCTCCTTGAGGTAGCGGCCGGTGCCGGTGATGGTGCCGCCGGTGCCGACGCCCGCGACGAAGTGGGTGACCTTGCCTTCGGTGTCGGCCCAGATCTCGGGGCCGGTCGTCTCGTAGTGGCTTTCCGGACCGCCCGGGTTCGAGTACTGGTTGGGCTTCCAGGCGCCGTCGATCTCGCGGACCAGGCGATCGGAGACGTTGTAGTAGCTGTCGGGGTGCTCCGGGGGCACGGCGGTCGGGCAGACCACGACCTCGGCGCCGTAGGCGCGCAGCACGTTGCGCTTGTCCTCGCTCACCTTGTCGGGGCAGACGAACACGCACTTGTACCCGCGCTGCTGGGCGACCAGGGCCAGACCGACACCGGTGTTGCCCGAGGTGGGCTCGACGATCGTGCCGCCCGGCTTCAGCAGGCCCTCTTCCTCGGCGGCATCGATCATCTTGACCGCGATGCGGTCCTTGGAGCTGCCGCCCGGGTTGAGGTATTCGATCTTCGCGGCGACCAGGCCCGCGTTCGGGCCGACCACCGAGTTCAGCCGAACCAGTGGGGTGTTGCCGATGAGGTCGACGACATGATCCGCGATGCGCATGAGCTCCATAGTTGCAGAACCCCGCGCGCAGGTCGCGACCTGGTCCGACAGTGTGTGCCGGCACACCGGTCCATCACCCGGCGGCGCGACGCCCCGACAGGCCGACAGCGGTGACGGCTGCCCCGGCGAGCACCAAGCCCACGCACCACCACAGCGCGCCGCGATAGGCCGCGGTGACGGCGTCCGCGTCGGCGTAGGCGTGCCCGGAAAGCCCGACCAGCAGCGGCAGCGCGGCGACCGCGAGCAATCCGGCCGTGCGCGAGACCGCGTTGTTGATGCCGCTGGCGACCCCCGCCCGGCCGGCCGGTGCGGCGGCGAGGACGGTGCCGGTCAGCGGGGCGACGAGCATCGAGAGACCGAGCCCCATGGCGAGCATGCCGGGCAGGATGTCGGTGGCGAAGTCCGGCTCGCGCGGCGCGCCCGCCAGCAGCGCCAGCCCGCCGGCCAGGATCAACGCGCCGATCACCATCGGCCTGCGCGGTCCGAACCGGGTGGCGACCGCGCCGAAACGTGCCGCGAGCAGGAACATCAGCAAGCTGATCGGCACGCTCGCCGCCCCGGCCGCCAACGGCGACCAGCCTGCGCCGATCTGGAGGAACAGGGCGATGAACACCATCGACCCGGACAGCGCGGCGTAGACGAGCAGCGTCACCACGTTGATGAGGGTGAAGACACGGTCGGCGAACATCTCGGGCGGCACCATCGGATACCGAGCGCGCCGCTCGACGACGACGAAGGCCGCGGCGGCCACCACTCCCGTCGCCGCGGCACCGACCGTGGCGGGAGTGGCGCCGGTGTCGGGCCACTCGGTCAGCGCCCACGTGACCCCGGCCAGCGCCACCGGGGCGAGCACGATGCCGGGCAGGTCGAAGTGCTTGCCGTCGGCGCGTTCGTCGCGGGACTCGGGCGCACCACGCAACAGCACCAGAGTGAGTACGGCCAGCGGCAGATTGATCGCGAAGGCCCACCGCCACGACAGCCCGACCAGCCAGCCTCCGAGCACCGGACCGCCTGCCGTGGCTACGCCGAGCATGCCGGTCCAGGCGCCGATGGCCCGCATCCGGTCGCCGTGGACGAACGACGACTCGACCAGCGCCAGACTGCCGGGGGTCAACAGGGCCGCGGCGACGCCCTGCAACAGTCGCGCCGCGATCAGCGTCTCGATCGTCGGCGCCAGCGCGCACAGCGCGGAGGTGACGGCGAACGCGCCGACACCCCAGGCGAACATCCGTTTGCGACCGAACCGGTCACCCAGCGCGCCGCCGACGAGGATCAGCGCGGCGAGCGCCAGGGTGTAGCCGTTGATCACCCATTGCAGCGCGGCGAGGTCGGCGTGCAGCTCGGATCCGATGCGGGGGAGCGCGACATTGACGATGGTGCCGTCGAGAAAACCCATCCCCGAGCCGAGCACGGTGGCGGCGAGCAGCCGTCGCCCGGCCGGTTCGCCGAGTCGCAACAGCTCGGGCGCCTTACCCACTCCCGCACCATAGTCCAGCGCCGCGCGGTCAGCGCATCGGCGAGCGGTTTCGACGCGCAACAACTGATCTCGCCAGGACATGGGTAACTCACCGGGAACCGGCTAACTCACCCCGCTCACAAGAGCTTGCCGCGCCCCGAACTCGCTCCGCACCTGAGTCCGGCCAAAAGACGCGGGGAGGCGGATCCGCCGTAGAATTTTCGGATGTGAGCGCACCTCGAATCAGCTGGCGCACGGCCGCGGTCACCGGCGCCACGACCGTCCTCGCCGGGTCGGGCGCGGGCACCGTCTCCTGGGCCACCTACCGGTTGCTGATGACCCAGGCAGGCGCCGCGCGTGCGGTGATCGGCCGCGATACTTCCAAGCCGCCCGAGGCCGACGGCGTGTACGCCCCCGGTGCCACCCTGCCCGAGCCGTGGCGCAAGAACGTTCCGTTCGACCTGCACCTGATGATCTTCGGCGACTCCACCGCCGCCGGTCTCGGCTGCCTCGGCGCCGCCGACGTGCCGGGTGTGCGCCTGGCCCGCGGCCTGGCCGAGGCCACCGGTATGCGGATCCGGTTGAGTACCAAGGCGATCTCCGGCGCCACCTCCAAGGGCCTGGCCGGACAGGTCGACGCGATGTTCATCGCCGGACCGCCGCCGGACGCCGCGGTGATCCTCGTCGGTGCCAACGACATCACCAAGAAGCATTCGATCCGTGCCTCGGCCCGCAGGCTCGCGCAGGCGGTATCGCGGTTGCGCGAGGCCGACGCGCTGGTCGTCGTCGGCACGTGTCCCAACCTCGGTACCGTCACCGCCATCCCGCAGCCGTTGCGCACGGTGGTGGCGAACTGGAGTGTGCGGCTCGGCAAGGCACAGACGGTGGCGACCACGCTGGCCGGGGGAATCGCGGTGCCGATGGGCTCGCCACTGGTGGCCTCGGAGTTCCGGGCGGCTCCCGAGATCCTCTTCGCGACCGACGGCTTCCATCCTTCCGCAGCCGGTTACGAACTCGCGGCCGCCCAGTTGTTGCCGGTGCTCGTCTCCGCGGTGCGTGGCCGCCCTGGTCTTCCTGTCGCTCAGAGCGAGACGTACATTCACGAATGAGCGGTATGTACAACAGCCGTTCGCGCCAGCCTTCCGAAAAGGAGTCCTCATGCCCGAGGCCGTCATCGTTTCCATCGCCCGCTCCCCGATCGGCCGTGCCGTCAAGGGGTCCCTGGCCGGGATGCGCCCGGACGACCTGACCGCGCAGATGGTCCAGGCCGCGCTGGCCAAGGTCCCTGCCCTCGACCCCACCCAGGTCGACGACATCATCCTCGGCACCGGCTCCCCCGCCGGTGAGGGTGGCTTCAATCAGGGGCGCATCGTCGCGGTGAAGCTCGGCCTCGACGTGGTCCCCGGCACCACCGTGCACCGCTACTGCGCCTCGTCGCTGCAGACCACCCGGATGGCCTTCCACGCGATCAAGGCAGGCGAGGGCGACGTGTTCATCTCCGCCGGTGTGGAGACCGTGTCCCGCTATGCCAAGGGCTCGGCCGACAGCTCGCCCGACACCAAGAACCCCGAGTTCGCCGAGGCCGAGGCCCGCACCGCCAAGACCGCAGAGGGCGGCGCGGGCGCGTGGCACGACCCGCGCGAGGACGGCCTGCTGCCCGACGCCTACATCGCGATGGGCCAGACCGCCGAGAACGTCGCCTCCCTCACCGGCATCAGCCGCGAGGACCAGGACCACTGGGGCGTGCGCTCGCAGAACCGCGCCGAGGAAGCCATCAAGAACGGCTTCTTCGAACGGGAGATCACCCCGGTGACCCTGCCCGACGGCACCGTCGTCAGCAAGGACGACGGCCCGCGCGCCGGCGTCACCTACGAGGCCGTCAGCCAGCTCAAGCCGGTGTTCCGCCCCGACGGCACCGTCACCGCGGGCAACTGTTGTCCGCTCAACGACGGCGCGGCGGCGCTGGTGATCATGAGCGACACCAAGGCCAAGGAGCTCGGTCTCACCCCGCTGGCGCGCATCGTGTCCACCGGTGTCTCGGGCCTGTCCCCGGAGATCATGGGCCTCGGCCCGATCGAGGCCGTCAAGAAGGCGCTCGCCCTGGCGGGCAAGTCGGTCGCCGACATCGACCTGTTCGAGATCAACGAGGCCTTCGCCGTGCAGGTGCTCGGCTCGGCGCGTGAGCTGAAGATCGACGAGGACAAGCTCAACGTCTCCGGCGGCGCCATCGCCCTCGGACACCCGTTCGGCATGACCGGCGCCCGCATCACCGCCACCCTGCTGAACAACCTGCAGACCTACGACAAGCAGTTCGGCGTGGAAACGATGTGCGTCGGCGGCGGCCAGGGCATGGCCATGGTCATCGAACGCCTCAGCTGATCCCCTCCACGAGGCGGCGGCCCGGAGCACCAGCCCCGGGCCGTCGCCGATTCAGGACCATTGACGACCCCACCGTGCTAATATGCTTTTATGCGCACAACGGTTGACCTTTCTCCCGGCCTCATGCAGGCCGCGAAGCTGGCAGCTGCCGCACGTGGGATCAGCCTCAAGGAGCTGTTCACCAAGGCACTCGCGCGCGAGGTGGGTGCGTCCGCCTCGCCACAAGTCGGCCGGGTCGCGTTCCCGCTGGTCGGGGCCGCAGATGACAGTCGCCCACCGCGTGAGATCACCAACGCCGACATAGCCGATATTTTCGCCGCTGAGGATGCCGACCGGTACGGGCGATGACGCTCGTCGATGTCGGCCTGTGGCTGGCAGCCGTCTATGGCAGGCATGTCCATCACGGCGCAGCGGTGAAGTGGTTCGAAGGCCAGAGCGGCGGCTTGGTCTTGTGCCGGATGACCCAGACAGGTCTCCTTCGGTTGCTGTCCAACCCGGCGGTGATGGATACCGAGGTGCTGTCGCGTAGCGAAGCCTGGCGCGTCCTCGATCAGTTGGCGGCCGACGAACGAGTGCAGTGGGCAGACGAACCGGCCGCCCTGGAACCAGTGTTTCGCGCGTTGTCGGCACGCAACGACCACAGTCACAAACTTTGGACCGATGACTACCTGGCCGCCTTCGCGCAAGCGAGCAACGCCTCAGTAGCGACCCTCGACCGCAAGTTCGCCGCTCGCTATCCCTCTGTCGATGTCGTTACCGTTTTCGCGTAGATGGAGATGCGACAAGCGCTGCGGCCCCACACCTATGGTATGGGGCCGCAGCAATAGTTACCGACTGTCTCAGTCCCGCTGGAAGTAGCTCAGCAGGCGGAGGATCTCCACGTAGAGCCAGACCAGGGTGACGGTCAGGCCGAGGGCGACACCCCAGGCGGCCTTCTCGGGGGCCTGGGCGCGGATCAGCTGGTCGGCGGAGTCGAAGTCCAGCAGGAAGCTGAACGCGGCGATGGCGATGCAGACCAGGCTGAACACGATGGCCAGCGGGCCACCGTCGCGCAGACCGAAGCCGCCGTCGGTGAAGAAGCTGGCGATCAGGTTGCCGAGCATCAGGACCAGCACACCGACCATGGCGCCGAGCAGCATGCGGGTGAATCGCGGGGTGACCCGGATCGCGCCGGTCTTGTAGACCACGAGCATGCCGAAGAACACGCCGAACGTGCCGAGCACCGCCTGGCCGATCAGGGCGCTACCGCCCACACCGCCGAAGGTGACATCGGTGAACATCAGCGACAGCGCGCCGAGGAACAGACCCTCGAACGCCGCGTACGACAGCACGAGCGCCGGGTTGTCCATCTTGTTGCCGAAGCTGGCGATCATGACCAGCACGAAGCCGATCAGGCCGCCGCCGATGACGAACAGCGGCGCCAGCGACGGGTTCGCCGAGGACAGCGCGAAGGAGATGATCGCCGAGACGGTGAGCACCGCGAGGGTGATGCCGGTCTTGGTGACCACGTCGTCGATGGTCATGGCACGGGTGGCGGGTGCCTGCTGGTACTGCTGCCCGTACTGCTGACCGTATTCGCCGTACTGGTTGCCCAGCTGGCCCGCGCCGGTCACGCCCGAACCGAAGTTCGCGTAACCGCCGACTCCCTCTTGGCGAGGTAAGTTCTTGAACACCGGATTCGATGAGGTACGCACCGTGCGCCTTTCCTGGAGTGATGAAACGTCGTACAGCTCCAACTGCCCTGTTCAACGTGTCGCGAACGAACAAAGTTCCCGGCGGCTCGATCATTGATCGCACCACCGTCCGTTCGGACAAATCGGACTCTACCCCGTCGGAGCGCCCCTATCGTTGTACGTCGCGCAGGCCACGGACAGACCGCGTCACCGTGAATTTCTGGTTCCGGTCGATCACGTCGGTCCGCCCGACCATCCGTTCCACCACGCCCCGATAGTTCAGGTGCGAGTTGTACACCGTCCACAGCTCGCCGCCGGGACGGAGCACCCGGCCGGTCTCGGCGAACATCTTGATGGCCGAACCGGTGTGCACGGCCGCGCCCACATGGAACGGCGGATTGCACAGCACCAGGTCGGCGCTGTTGTCGGCGGCCGAGGACATGGCGTCGTCGCGCACCACCGTGACGCGGTCGTCGACACCGTTGACGGCGGCGGTGGCCCGGGCCGAGGCGACGGCGGCACAGGACTGATCGGTGCCGACCACCCGGATACGCGGACGCGACTTGGCCAGGGCCACCGCGAGAATGCCGGTGCCGCAACCGAGGTCGATGGCCTCGCGGGCGTCGGGCTTCATCCGGTCCAGATGTTCGAGCAGGAACCGGGTGCCGATGTCGAGGCGTGGGCCGGAGAACGCGGCACCGTAGGCGACCACGTCACCGTCGATCTCGATGATGTTCTCGCGCACCGGGAATCGTGGTTCGCCGACGGGTAGCGGTTCGCTGACGACGAGCACCCGCGACTTCTGCCTGCCCCGGCCCGCCCGCACCTGGCGGAACGTTTCGGCGAACACCTCGTTCATGGTCGGGGTGAGGTATTTGTCGCGGCCACCGGCGTAGACGACCACGTCGTCGGCGGCGTAACGGGCGATGGCCTCGGCGATCTCGGCGAGCCCGGCGAGCATTCTCGGCAACCGCATCACGACCACGCGGGCGCCGGTGAGCAGGTCCGCGTCGAGCCCGTGCACGGTGAAGCGGTCGGCGAGACCGAGGTTCTTGGCATTACCCGCCAGGGCGAGTTCGCCGGTGAGCAGGTCCTGGTGCACCCGGATCCCGGTGTGCCCGTGCCGTACCGCGACCCCGAGGGTCAGCGCGCCGTAGGCGTCGCCGATCACCGCCACCTCGCCGCTGCCCGCGCCCGCGAGCGCGTCGGCGGCGGTATCGAGAATCAACCGATCCGCGGCGTCGACGGCATAGAGGTTCGGCGCCTCCACGTCCGGATACCGGCGCAGCCGGGTGAATACGTCCTCGACACTGTCCACGCGACAAGTGTGCTAGATCGTTGCCCCATCGTCACATCCGCCCCTGCGGCACAGCGGAACCGAGGCCCACATATGCGTACCGAGCATGGAAAAGACTGACGGCGAACGGGTTACAGCGATGCGTGCCGACCGCGCTGATCCCACGGTGCACGCGCCCAGCAAACTCACAGCCTGGACACGCGCCCGGCTGATTCCCGCAACCCCCGAGTTCACCTGAGTACCATCGGTCACATGCGCAACGCCCCCGTGTTCGTGCTGATCGCCACCGCGGCTCTGGTCCTGCCGAGCTGCGGTTCCGACGACGCGCCCGCCGCGACTCCCTCGACGACGACAACGAGCACCGCGAGCACGTTCGCCGACGCCACCGGTCCGCGCGACAACGACGCGAAGTCGGGCGAGGCGAGCGACGGCGCCGCCCTCACCGTCACCGATGTCCGCCTCGGCCACCACCCCGGCTACGACCGGGTCGTCTACACCCTCGGCGGCACCGGCACCCCCGGCTGGCAGGTGGCCTACACCGACAACGCCGTGCAGGACGCCAGCGGCAAGGCCGTGAACGTGGCGGGCAGCTCGATCCTGGAAGTGCGCATCCTCGGGTCGGCCTACCCGTTCGACTCCCCCGTTCCCCCGTTCGCCGGGCCCGATCCGGTCACCGATCCCAGTACGCCGCGCATCACCGGCGTCTACAAGTCGGTGGTCTACGAAGGCGTCACCCAGTCGTTCATCGGGCTCGACGCCGACCGTCCAGGTTTCACCGTGAGCACCCTCGCCGACCCACCGCGCCTCGTCGTGGACATCGCGAACGACTAGTTCTACCCCTACCACGTGCGGGTATTGCGTAGCGTCGCTGAGCACTGGTTAGACTCGTCGCCGTGACCGTCCAGCCTTCGCCTGCGCGCTTCGTCAGGGCTCTCGCCGTGATGCTGCTGCTGGCCGGGATCGTAGCGATGCACTCGGCGGTTTTCATCACCCCCGCTCATGCCCATGCGGGTGAACACATCGAAGCGGTCGCGCCCCAGGACGTCCCCGAGCCGGATCACGGCTGCGGCAGCGACGGTTGCGGCCAGCACGCGGCCGTCCACGGATGCGTGTTCGTCCTCGTCGCCCTGTCCGTGCTGCTCGGCTGGATGCTGCTGTCGCGGCTCACCGAGGACGGCGACGCCATCCGCCGGGCGACGAGAACCTGGCGTGGCCGCCGCGAACGACCACCTCCCTGGACCGTCCTCTCCCTTTCCCAACTGGCGATTCTGCGGATCTGACAGGTCGGCCCACGCGGCCACTGTCCGACACCCCACACCCGAATCCCCAGGAGGATCACCCATGTCCATCACCCGTACCGTTCTCGCCCTCGCCGCTGTCGCCGTGGTCGCCGCCGGGTGCGGCGACGACTCGACCACGCACACCACCGAGCACTCCTCGACGAGCACGGCGAGCACGACGAGCGCCACGGCCCGCACCGACTTCGACGACGCCGACGTGACCTTCCTGCAGATGATGTACCCGCATCACGCGCAGGCGGTCGAGATGTCGAAGATGGTGCCGAGCCGGACCCAGAACCAGCAGCTCATCGCACTGGCCGCCCAGATCGAGCAGGCGCAGGCACCGGAGATGCGCCAGATCACCGACCTGCTGACCAGCTTCGGCAAGCCCGCACCGAGCGCCGAGGGCCACGGCGGCCACGGCATGGCGGGGATGATGACCGAGGAACAGATGAGCGCGCTGGCAGCGGCGAACGGCGCCGAGTTCGACCGGCAGTGGCTGCAGATGATGATCGAGCACCACCAGGGCGCGGTCGCCATGGCCAAGACCGAACTGGCGGAGGGAACCAACCCGGAGGCCAAGCAGCTCGCCACCAAGATCGTCGCCGATCAGGAGGGTGAGATCGCGACCATGCGCGGCCTGCTCGGACAGGGCTGACCCGGGGTGGCGCCGCGCCGGACCCGGCGTGGCGCCACCTGATCGTCCCGAAGCCAGTACGGTCGATGTGTTCGGCCACCGCGACGGTGACCGACGCTCCGGCGAGGGAGGAGAGACAGATGCTGGTACGGGAACGAATGGGGCTCGGCACCGCGCTGGTTGTCGTAGCGGGCGCGCTCACGCTGGCCGCCTGCACCAATCAGGTACCCGGTACCGCCGAGGCCAACCTCACCGATCTCGCCTCCTACACCTCCGAAGTCGCGGCCTCCTCGACCGCGAAGGTGAAGGCGGCCAACGACTCGGCCTGCGACGGGCTGCGCGCGGCCAACAAGAGCTCGGTCGCCTCGTTCAACGCCTATATCGAGGCGAGCAACAACCGCGCCCCCGATACCGACGCCAAGGCCAACGAGGCGGTTCCGGTGCTGCGCAACAACGCCAAGGACCTCGATCGCAAGGTCACCACCGATGTCATCGGAGAGCTGGCCGAACCGCTGCGCACCTACCGGGACAAGACCAACCTGCTCGCCGACACCCTCGAGCGCCGTGCGCCCACCGACGAACTCAACGGTGTGATCGATCAGTTCAACGCGTCCAAGGACGCGGCGATCGAGGTCTGCAAGCCCTACGGCCGCTAGGCACGTAACAGGAACATCACCGTTCGCGATTGCCCCTCCGAGACCAGTCATCGGAGGGGTTGCGTGCGTGGGTTCCTGAAATATGGTGCGGCGATCGCGGTTACCGCATTGTCGCTGACCTCGGCGGCACTGCTGCCCGTCGCGGCGGCCGACCCGCCGATCGCGCGGCACTGCGAGGTCAGCTCCGGACGCACACCGCAGGCGGCGTCCCCCGCCGAGGTAGCCCTCGACCCCGATCGAGTCGCCGAGGCCATGCGCCTGGCCGTCGACCCCACCCGCTTCAACATCCAGCTCTACCGCAACAACTGCCTGGTGGCGGCGGGCCCACGCAACGCCGAATCCGGTGGGGTGCCGTGGAATCTGTGGAGCGGGACCAAGAGCGTCGTCGCGCTGGTCGCGGGTGCGGCGGTCGACGAGGGCCGCCTCGACGTCGACGCGCCGATCGGCCGCTACCTGCCCGAGGGGCTCGGCGACGAGGGGCACCGCGCGATCACCGTGCGCAACCTGCTCACCGAATCCTCCGGAATGGAGGTGGCCATCGCCGCCGAGGGCGCGACCGGATTGGCCCAGCTGGACCCGAACGTCGTCGCCCAGGCACTCGCGATGCCGATCGAACGCCCGCAGGGCACCCAGTTCCGCTACAGCCAGCGCGCGGTCGACCTGCTCGTCTACGTCATCGCGCAGGCCGTCGGCGCGGACTTTCAGGACTTCGCCCAGCGAAAGCTGTTCGACCCGTTGGGCATCGAACGCACGGACTACTACTGGGCCCGCGATCGGGCCGGAAACACCTACGGCCACGCGCATCTGCTGCTCCCGCCGGACGACTTCGCGAAACTCGGTCTGCTCGTGGGCAATCGGGGCCGATGGAACGAGCAGCAGGTGATCTCGGACGCCTACCTGCGCGAGGCGTTGTCACCGTCGCGGGCCATGCCGTGTTACGGCTTCCTCTTCGTCATCAACGGCGCGCCCTGCCGCCTCGAATTCCCCGGCCTGCCCGACGATGCCGTGAAGATGTCGGGAATGCTGCGCAACGACAGCTATATCGTGCCGAGCCTCGGCCTGGTACTGAACTGGACCGGCGTCGCCACCCCTGGAATCTCGACGACCTACACCCATGATGTGATGCGCAAGCTGGTCTCGTCGTTCCGCGATGTGGCGGTTCCGGATCCGGGACCGTACCGGGAGAAGCCGGACGTGAGCGTCACCGATCCGATGATCGCCCGGCCCGACCCGGTGTTCGGCACCTTCGGCCTCGGCCCCTACGCCTATCCGGGCTGCGGTTTCGTCGAATGTCTCGGCGAGACACCGAAAGCCCCGTTCGCCGACACCCCGCCGGGGTGCGTGGTGCTCGGCTGCATCGGCCCCGACCCGCGCACCCCCGGCATCCGCTGAGGGCTGGCGTATCCTCGACAACGACCGGACAGGACCAGTAGGGACCGGTTCGCCCGAGAGGAGCCAGCCCCATGCCAGCACCGCTGCGAGACAGCGCAGTGCCCAAGCATGAACAGTTGCGCGCGATCCTGCTGCAGAAATGCACGCGCGAACTCCAACCCGGCGATCTGCTCACCAGCGAGCGAAACCTGATGCAGGACTACGGCGTCAGCCGGATCACCGTGCGTGAGGCGGTCGGTCAGCTGGTGAACGAAGGCTATCTGGTGCGGGTGCGTGGCAAGGGCACGTTCGTCGCCCACCGGCCGGTGCAGTCGCGGTTGCATCTGGCCTCCTTCACCGAGGAGATGCGCGCTCTCGGCCATCAGCCGAGCACCCTGGTGCTGGTCGCCGAGGAGGCCACCGCGCCCGAGCCGACGGCCCGCGCGCTGCGGCTACCGCAGGGCGCGCGTGCCTACCACGTGCGCCGGTTGCGCCTGGCCGACGACGACGCGGTGAGCGTCGATGACGCGTGGTTCAACCCGGAACTCGTGCCCGATCTCATCGCCCACGACCTCACCGGTTCGCTGTATCGCCTCGCCGCCGACCGCTACGGCAGGCCGATCGAACGTGCCGAGCAGACGGTCGACGCCCAAGCCGCCGACACGGGGATCGCCGCGCTGCTCGGCGTCCGCAAGGGCGCACCCGTTCTGCATTTCGACCGGGTGTCCTTCAGCGCCGACATGCCGATCGAGCACACCCACAGCTGGTATCGCTCCGATCGGTACCGGGTGCAGATGGAAGTCGGAAGAAGCTCCTGAAACACTCGTATTTCAGATACCGTATGGGCGCCATCACAGTGAAGTGCTCGGAGGTATCACCGTGTCCCTGTCCCCCACCCTCACCCGCGCGGGCGTTCTGACCGCGCTGGCCGCCACCGCCTTGCTCACCGCGGGCGGCACCGCCAACGCCGTCGGCAGCGCCGATTGGGATCTGCTCCCATCCGGCTCGGTGGTGATCGGCCCGCCGACCGGCAGCGCGGGCTCGGTCGACATCGGCCTGCCGACCGGTTCGGTCGACGCCGACTTCGGCTCGAGCGCGCCCACCCCGCCCCCGCCCTCGGGCTCGGCCGTAATGCCGGGCTCCGCAGGCTGATTCGCGCGGCGCGTCATCTCGAAAAGGTGACGCGCCGCACTCGGAACGGCACCGATCGCGCCGCGAATCCATTCCGGCGCAACCGAACCTGTTTCCTCTGCACCGAACCGGGCATACGCCCCACGAGACGCGCCACCCGGTGCGTCCGATCGTTACCCGAACAGGTGAGCTCCACATGATTCTTCTCGGTGCAATTCTTCTCATCGCCGGCCTCGTCTTCGGCATCCCGATTCTCAACACCGTTGGTGTGATCGTGCTCGTCATCGGCCTCGCGCTACTCATCGCGGGCAGCATCGGGCGTCCGGTCGCCGGTCGCAGGCATTACTACTGAGCTGGGCCTGCCATCGGAAAGGACACGTCATGGCGAATACACCGCGCATCGCTTCGATCGTTGTGCTGGTCTGGTTACTGATCGGTGTCCTTGCCGCAGGTCAACGCGGCTACTACACCGAGCGCGACCAGAACTGCGCTTCGCTGGGCACCATCGTGGTCACCATGATCGCGGGCCCGCTCAACTACATGGGCGTCAACCCGAAGGTCGACGACTGCGAACTCCCGCAACCCAGCTAGCCCGAATCCGCGCGCGAGCTACCGTGCTCGCGCGCGGATCAAGGCTGCCAACCGCTCCAGAGATTCCTGATTGCGCGCGGCGAAGGCCACGTCCTGGGCGAGTCCGGGGATCAAGCTCGCCGGGCCGCGCGCGGCACGTTCGGTCATCCGGATCGTGGTGCGCCCCGGCTCGGCCTCGGCGAGGGTGATTCGGATCCAGGCCGACCCGATCGACCACAGTCGCGCCTCCAATTCCAGACAGTGTGGCGGCTCGACCGTTCGCACTTCGGTGGTGTCGCCGATCAGTACCGGCCACAGGCCGAAGCGGTAGTGGATACGGCTGCCGACGGCGGGCCACTCGGGGTCGACTTCGCGGATGTTCGAGGCACCGACCACCCAGCTGGCGTAGAGCCAGCCGTCGGACAGCGTCGCGAACGCGACCTCGCACGCCACCGGCACGGTCACCTGGGCAGTCAGCACCAGACCAGCGTAATTCCCGCCCGCCCGGTCGGCGCGGCAACGCGGGCTTCGGCCCGCGGCACGCCGAAGCAAGACAGATGCGGGAAAATTGCTGTACATCGTTTCGACGTGGGATCGTTCCCTTATGTCCACGCAACACACCCGGCTCGGCGACCAGCCCGGGCCCGCCGACCCGGCGCTCGAACACACCCTGTTCGGGCACCCGATCGGACTGACGAATCTGTTCGGCGTCGAGCTGTGGGAGCGTTTCTCCTTCTACGGCATGCTGACGATCCTCGGCTACTACCTGTACTACACCGCCGCGGACGGCGGACTCGGGATCGCGCAGAGCACGGCGCTCGGCATCGTCGGCGCCTACGGCGGACTGGTATACCTCTCCACGGTCCTCGGCGGATGGATTGCCGACCGGGTGCTGGGCATGGAACGCACCGTGTTCTACGGCGGTGTCGTGGTGATGGCGGGCCATCTCGCGCTGGCTGTGTTGCCCGGATTGGCCGGTGTCGGTGTGGGTTTGGTGCTCGTGGCCCTGGGCAGCGGCGCGTTGAAGGCCAATGCCTCCTCGCTGCTCGGCACCCTCTACGCACCCTCGGACGCGCGTGTGGACGGCGGCTTCACCCTCTTCTATCTCGGCATCAACATCGGTGCCTTCACCGGTCCGCTGCTCACGGGGCTGCTGCAGCGCGAATGGGGATTCCACGTCGGCTTCGGTGCGGCCGCGGTCGGTATGGCGCTGGGCCTGACCCAGTACGTGATCTTCCGGCGCAACCTCGGTACGCACGGGCGTGAGGTCCCCAACCCGGTGACCCGCGCCGACCTGCGGCCGGTGCTGACCGGCGTGGCCGTCGCCGCCGTGGTAGCGGGCCTGGCGATCTGGGCCGGGTGGATCACCCTCGACAATCTCTCCGATGTCACCACCGGCGTCATCGTCATCGCGTCCATCGCCTATTTCACAGTGATGCTCACGAGCGCGAAGGTGGAGCCGGTCGAACGCACCCGGGTGGTGGCGTTCATCCCGCTGTTCCTGGCCAACGCGGTGTTCTGGTCGCTGTTCCAGCAGATGTTCACCATGCTCGCGGTGTACTCCGACGAGCGCGTCGACTGGCGCATCTTCGGCTGGGAGGCACCGGCCAGCTGGATCGGCTCGGTGGAACCGGTGTGGATCATCGCGCTCTCGCCGCTGTTCGCGCTGCTGTGGACCAAGCTCGGCAACCGGGCTCCGAGTACACCGATCAAATTCGCGTTCGGCGTCATCGGCATGGGTATCGCGTTCTGGTTGTTCGCGCTGCTGTCGGGATTCGAGGGCAAAACCGTTCCGGTGCTCGCCGTGTTCGCCATCCTCGGCGGTTTCGCCGTCTCGGAACTGCTGCTCTCTCCGATCGGCCTCGCGGTCACCACGCACCTCGCGCCTGCCGCGTTCCGCTCCCAGATGATGGCGCTGTACTTCTTCTCGGTCGGCATCGGCACGTCGATGGCGGGCACGCTGGCCCGTTACTACAGCCCCGACAGCGAAGGCATGTACTTCGGGATCAGCGGTGCGGCCGCCATCGCGGCCGGACTCGTCGTCGTGGCCTGCGCGCCGTGGATCAAACGGCACATGCAGGGTGTGCACTGACCCGCCGGGGTAACTCTTCTCACAACGTTCGCATGCAGAAGGAGAACAACGTGCCGACACCGGCAGAGACACCGAGCCGATGGGGCGGCATGTTCCGCACCAAATCGGTCGAGCAGTCGATCCTCGACACCGACGAACCCGACTCCAAACTCCGCAAGGACCTGACGGCCTGGGATCTCACGATCTTCGGTGTCGCCGTCGTCGTCGGCGCGGGCATCTTCACCCTCACCGCCCGCACCGCGGGCAATGTCGCCGGACCGTCGGTGTCGCTGGCGTTCGTGTTCGCCGCCATCGCCTGCGGCCTCACCGCGGTCTGCTACGCCGAGTTCGCCTCCACCGTCCCGGTGGCGGGCAGCGCCTACACCTACTCCTATGCCACCTTCGGTGAACTGGTCGCCTGGATCATCGGCTGGGACCTGATTCTCGAGTTCGCGCTCGCCGCGTCGGTGGTGGCCAAGGGGTGGTCGCAATACCTCGGCACCGTCTTCGGATTCGAGTCGGCCACGGTGAAATTGGGGTCGATCACCTTCGACTGGGGCGCGGTGACGCTGCTGATCGTGCTCGGCGTGCTGCTCGCGGTGGGCACCAAGGTGTCCTCGCGGGTGTCCGCGATCGCGGTGGCCATCAAGCTCGGTGTGATCGCCCTTGTTCTCGTCCTCGGCATCACCTACTTCAAGGCCTCGAACCTCAGCCCCTACATCCCGCCGTCACAGCCCGCCGACGACGGTGCGAGCGGCCTGCATCAGTCGCTGTTCTCGTTCGTCACCGGCGCCGGCGACAGCAGCTTCGGCTGGTACGGCCTGCTCGCCGCGGCCAGCCTGGTGTTCTTCGCGTTCATCGGTTTCGACGTCGTCGCCACCGCCGCCGAGGAGACCAAGAACCCGCAGAAGGCGGTGCCGCGCGGCATCCTCGGTTCGCTGCTCATCGTCACCGTGCTCTATGTCGCCGTCACCCTGGTGCTCACCGGCATGGTGCCCTACACCGAGCTCGCCGGTGAGAACGCCACGCTGGCAACGGCATTCGCCATCCACGGCGTCGACTGGGCCAAGACCGTCATCTCCATCGGCGCCCTGGCCGGCCTCACCACCGTGGTGATGGTGCTGTTCCTCGGCCAGACCCGCGTGCTGTTCGCCATGGCCCGCGACGGCCTGCTGCCCCGCTGGCTGGCCCACACCGGCAAGCGCGGCACCCCCGTGCGTCTGACCGTCATCGTCGGCATCGTCTGCTGCGTGCTCGCCGGTTTCGTCGAATTCGGCACGCTGGAGGAAATGGTCAACATCGGCACCCTGTTCGCCTTCGTGCTGGTGTCGGTCGGCGTGCTCATCCTGCGCCGCACCCGCCCCGACCTGCCCCGCGGCTTCCGCGTCCCCCTCGTCCCCCTCATCCCGATCCTGGCCGTGGCGGCCTGCCTGTGGCTGATGGTGAACCTGTCGGTGGAAACCTGGCTGCGCTTCCTGGTCTGGATGCTGCTCGGCTTCGTGATCTACTTCGCCTACAGCCGTCACCACTCCCTGCTCGGCAAGAAGGAGGCGTTGGCCAAAGACTGACCAGCGACGATAGCTCCCCGGACCGGATCGGCGCGCTCCCCCGCGACACGCCGATCCGACCGGGTCTACCGCCAAAATTCCGGTACACCCGTACGAGTCGCTAGGCTGTCGGCGGACGCCCCTATAGCCCAATTGGCAGAGGCAGCGGACTTAAAATCCGTCGAGTCTGGGTTCGAGTCCCAGTGGGGGCACTTCGGTGCTGGTTCAGAGCGGACCTGCGCCGCCTCGATCCAGGAAGCAGTCGTCGGACGTGTCGCTGGCACCGCGCTCTGAGAGGGAAGGGGTGCTGGGGATCACGCTGGGATTCGGTGGGTCTGCGGCGTAGCTTCGTGCGTAGGCGAATCGCGGGGCACGAAGGGGTGTTGACGATGCGGGTGGTCGGGCGGATTCGGGGGTATGCCACGGTGGTTCGGCGCGCTCGCCGGCACCGGGGGGATCTGGTGGGGTGGCTGGGGCGGCGACCGCAGATCGGGGTGGCGACCGCGGGATACGAGACGGCGTTGTTGTTCAGCAACAAGCTCGATCCTCGGCTCAAAGAGCTCGCCGAGCTCAAGACGGCGGGGCTGGTGGCCTGTCAGTTCTGTCTCGATATCGGGTCGGCGCTGGCACATACGAGTGGGCTGAGCGAGCGGCAGATCACGGATCTGCCTCGCTATCGCACGAGTGACGCCTACAGCGAGTTGGAGAAGCTGGTGATCGCGTTCGCCGAGGCGATGACGGTGACGCCCGCGGTGGATATCGACGAACTTCGCGTCGCCCTGCTCGCTCATCTGACGAAAGCACAGCTGACCGAACTCGCGGCGACCATCGCGTGGGAGAACCAGCGGGCCCGCCTCAATCAAGGTCTCGGGGTGCAGCCGACCGGGATGGCAGACGGCCTGGCGTGCGCGATGCCGGAGCGTCCACACGCTCCGTGATCGCAGCGCTTCCCCTAGGCTCCGGCCGCCCTGGTCCAGCTGGCTACGACGAATCCCCGGTCGTGGAAGCGGAATCGGATAGCACATGACCTGCGAGTTCTCGGTGTTCGGCCGCGCAGGCGAGAACTTGCCACGCTGCTCGTCCGCGCCGCCGTCCTCTTCTGGGATCCAGTCGCGTAGGTGTTAAGGGAGGACGAGCGTACTGCCCTAGCCACTGGGCATCTGCATGAAATGTGTACCGGCCATCAGCTGCATCACCGCGAAGGCATGCCGCAGGTCGTGCAGACGTACGCCGCGCGTGGCCGGTACAGGCGTGGTGGCGGGCAGCAAGGGCTTTGAAAATCGTGTCGTAGAAGGTGCCCATTGCCATCGGCTGCGACCAGTCGAACGGTACCGCGTATCGCTCGTCCGCTACGCGGTAGCCTCCACCCTTCACCCGCGACAGCCACCACGGTGCGGTGGGCTCCGCAGAGCGCGGGTACATGGCGTATTCACCGAACAGGTAGGCGTGCATCCGTGCCGCAGTCAGGGCGGGGTGGCACAGAACGCTTGCTACGCTCGGGCTTTGGTTGGCTGGACACCACTTGCCACCCTCGCGTTCCTTGGTGCGGCGGACGTGCACTACGGACCGGATCGGCACACTCGGAGCCGTATGGAACTCCATGTAGCGTATTTCCAGCCCGGCGATTTCACGATCGTCGACCCACGACCGCGAAACATTCATCGAGGCAACGCCGTCTCGAATCAAGACTAGTCGCACACCCTCCGCGGCCCTCGATGCCCGGCGGTGATGGGCTCACCCTTTCAGTGACCTCGCTCACTGCCTAACGTGACTGAGCTGACGTTCAACAAGTCTGTCCGGACAGTATCAAGGTGCTTCGCGAGCGAAGGCGGGAGACCATCTGACACATCGACGTGCTCACCGCCCCAGCGAGATCGGTCTGCGAACAGGTCGGTATCGCCGTCGACGTCAGTAGCAAACACCGTGTAGGCGGCCGCGCCCAACTGGTTCTGACCAACGACAACGCCAGCAAAGGCCCGAACCTGTACTAGCATCGCGACCATGAGCACCCTCGGGGGGGACGGCCAGTCGCTGACGGTTGTTCCCGAAAAAGTCCGCGACGTAGGAAACTTCGTGTATGGCCTCGCTGATGTACTACGCCAGGCGCTCGACACTGCATCTCGCGAGGTAGATGCTTGCGCCGGAGGCAGCTGGACCGGCGACTACGCTGAGTCTTTTGCAACCGCTTGGTCCGAGACTCGTTCGGGTGGCGTCGCCATCATCAGCGCTCTTACAGAAATGGCTGAAAAGCTAGGCGTATCCGCCGATACGTATAGTCAGGCGGATCAATCGTTCAGCGCAGGCCTCGGCACATTCAGTCTAGATCTGCCCGGTCTGTGATGGGGTCGGAATTCACGGTCGACCTCGACCATCTCGAAGACATCGTCGCCAAGGTGGCTGGACTCGCCAGCTTTGTCGCAGACCACCTCGATGAGATCGACGACCGAGTTGCCACACTCGCCGGCACCGGGTGGGAAGGCGTCGCCGCGGATGCATATCAAGTCGCACACCAGCAATGGGCAACTGGTGCACGTGAATTCGCGGACGGGATTCGCGTTATGAGTATGGCAGCTAAATCTGCCCATACTCAATATTCTGCAGCGATCGATGCCAACCGTCGCATGCTTTCAGGTGAGTGAGCGATGTACGTCGATTGGGTATCCTATTACGCAGCCGGCAAGGAGTGCCACGACTTAGCGACAGCGTTGCGGGTAGCTGATAAACCAGTTCACGATTGCATGCAATCCAAGGGCGCTGGCATGGCGGGAGACGCGCCCGGTTGCGCGGAATGGGCAAGGGCATATGACGACCGCGCCCGTAATAGTTTGCAAGCGTGCACAAACCTGGCCGATGCGCTGACGAACTTCGGAAATATCCTGTTTGCATCCGGCTATAACTATGGGATCAGCAACAACAGCAACCCTGCACCACCACGTCCGACGATCGTTTCGATGACCGAGTACAAGGTCAATCTCCCGTCGGCTACGACGGAAATTTCTGGAAACGGCGTCCAGCGTGACGATGACGGCGGAGAATTCTTCGACCGGTTCATGGAGAATATTACTAACGAATTCAAGAAGCTTCCCAACGCCGATGTTGACGCACTTGGTGAGGTTTCCTCGACATGGAGCGCGTTCGCGAACAGCGAGGCGTTAGCGGGCCTGAAATCCCGGATTGAAGCGATCTCACAGCGATTCGACAACCTCGATGCCGTCGAGAACCGAGCCCTGATACAGCAGCACCTCAACACGATCGGGACGTCGGCCGATACGATCACGTTGGCCGCCAGCAACATCGCAGCACCATTAGGAGAATTCAAGACTAGCATCGTCGATGCCAACCAAGCTGTGCGTAGCGCTATCGTATCGTTTGAGTGGGCAGTTGCGCTCTCTGTCGGCGTCGCCGTTGTTGGAGCGCTCTTCTCCCTGGGTGGATCTGTCGCAGTCGGCGCCGACACCGCCGCTCTGGCCGCCACTCAGGCGACATCGGCGATTCGGACTGCGTTGAACGCCCAGAAGCTTCTGAGGATTCTCGGATTCTCGGCCGCGTTCGGTAGCACGGTCGGCGTAATTACCGCTTTTGACGGGGTGCCAGACACTGGCACAGTAATTACTTCACTGGCGACTATCATCACAACAAAGGTATTTCTACTCGAAGTCTCCGATGATATCAATGGCGGCGCGGGGGCCTTCACGGTTGGCTCGATGACAACCAGCGTTGGGAAGTTGGCAAAGGAATACGATGTAACCGAACGTGAAATTAGAGAAGCAATTCACAAGGTGAAAGCAGGGGCGGCGTGGCGCGGCAACGGTGCCGCTAAGAATCCCGACGTGGTGATCGACACCAAGACCGGTGAGGCGTATCCGAAAAATGCCGATGGTACGGTATCAGAGGATAGCATCGGAAATATCACAGACTTCCTACCCGAAGAATAATTGGCCATGCGTTCCAATATCGAAGAGGATTCCATATTGACCGAACTCGAGGACCGCTGGATACTGCCACTTCGCGACCAGGCGGTTATGTCGACCACATGGCGGAACAATGCCATTGAATTGGCTACCAACGAAGGTAGCGTGATTACCGTGGGTACGGCAGCACTGCTTTCACCCGGGCACGCAACCAAGAGCGACCCTGACCGTAGGCCATTGATCACATGGGATGCCTCTGTGGTCGAGGAAGTGGTCTGCGCTCGCATTATTTCCTCGGTCGGATTCAAGTCCGGGACGCTCCGTGTCAAATTCGCGAATGGCTGGACGTTGCTCGCCCGCAAGGATGACGCAGTTGCCACCGTCCGGTTCAGCGATGGCCGGTCGTGGCGTCAAACGCCTTCTGGGGCGGTGCTGGATTAATCTGTCGACAGCGCACCGTGCGCCCCTCAGCAGCGTCGCCAACTAACTGTTCGCACCACTGTCCCGCTCGCCGCTTGGATACGACCACTGTGGCACGGCGGGCGGCACCGAGCTCGCGCTCGTGTCTCCGCCGACACCAGATCGGCGGAGACACTTCCCCACGGACGGGCTACTCGAGCACCCTCATGCCGCGCATGCCCTTGACAGCCGACCTCACTTCAAATGCCGGGTGAAGAACCGGCCTGCCTCCGCCCCGGCGTACGGCGGGACGCCGGTGTGCCCGCCCATATTGGCGTGCAGCGTCTTCTCTTCCGAGCCGAAGGCGTCGAACAAGTCGAGGGCCATCTGCCGGTCGTTTCCTTCGTCGTCCCATTGCAGCAGGACGTGCACCGGAATGGTGACGTGGCGGGCTTCCTCGATAATGGCGCGGGGGACGAAACTTCCGGCGAACAGGACGGCGGCGGTGATGCGTGGGTCGACCGCCGCCAGCCGTGTGCCGATGGAGATCACCCCGCCCGAATAACCGACCGGGCCGCCGATCTCGGGCAGGGCGAGGAGGTCGTCCAGGGCTGCCCGCCACTCCGGGACCGCCTGGTCGACCAGCGGGAGGATGAGCTTGTCGACGATTTCGTCGGCGACCGGCCCGCCCGCCGCCAGCGCCCGCCGCAGGTCGGCGAGGGCCTGATCGGCGCCGGCCGAACGGGGCCGCTCTCCGCTGCCGGGCAGCTCGATGGTTGCCACCGCGTAGCCCTCGGTGACGCAAGGCCGGACCCGGTCCAACAGTCGCGGGTACGCCCTGTGGAGCCCGAGCGGAGGGGGTCCGGCCAGGATCAGCGGCATCGGTTCGGAAACAGATACGGGCGTCCACAGAATTCCGGGGATGTCGCCGAGGAGGAATTCGCGTTCGAGGATGTCGTCGTCGAGGCGTTGTTCGGTGATGAATCGCACGGTCGTGCCTTTCGGGAGTGCTGTTGATCGGCGCTCCCGGACGACCTATCGCCCGACCGTGACTCCAGCGGAGAGCACCCATGTCGATACTGCGTTCACGGGTATCACCTCCTCGTCCACTGTCACGGAATTCGTGAAAGGTAGCAGTGGGCGCCGTCGTTCGCCAACGGATTTTCAACCGCCGATGATGTCCGCGGGCAGGAACATCGCGCCGAGTTGGGTGGCGATCGCGTAGGTGTGTTCGACGAGGCGGGCGGCGTCGACGTCGATGGTGCCGGTGCGCCAGGCGGTGAGTAGTTCGATGAAGCCGCCGATGCCTGCCAGGGTGCTCATGCGCACGGCTGTTTCGTCGGCGTCGGGGCGCAGGTGAGGCCAGGCGGCGGCGATCAGGAGGTCGGTGGCGTCGGTGAGCATGGCTTTGCGGCGTTGCTCGAGGACGGCGCTGCCCGCGTGGTCGGCGAGCAGGATGCGGGCCCGGCCACGCAGGTCGGTCTGCAGTTCGACGGCGCGGGCGATGGCGGCGCGCAGGATTTCCAGGGGGGCGCGGTCGGCGTTGGCGGCCAGGATGGTGGCCAGATCGGCGAAGACCTCCGCGCACACCTCGTCCCAGACCACGGCGAGCAGGTCGTCGCGGTCGGTGAAGTTCTCGTAGAAGTACCGGTCGTTGAGCGCGGCCCGCTGGCAGACACCGCGCATCGTCACCGCGGCCCATCCGCTGTCGAGCCAGATCTCGAGCGCCGCCGCGATCAGGTCGGCGCGGCGCTGCGCCCTGCGCTCTTCGGCGGTGCGGCCGCCCCAGGTCCGGGCCGGTGCGCGCACATCCATGGTTGACAAAGTACTCCGTCACGCGCCTAATTGGTGTCAGGTGCGGCCAATGGTGGCAGACGACACCAGTTCGGACCGGACCGGTTGAACCAGGGAGTCGCCATGCGCCTGTTTCGTCGTCGTCGAACCGAGCACGCCGATGCGGTGGTCACCGGTGCGGGCAGCGGCATCGGCCGCGCCTTCGCCGTGGAACTGGGCAGGCGCGGCGGGCGGGTGGTGTGCTCCGATATCGACGCCGAGCGGGCCGCCGAGACCGCCGTGCTGGTCGAGAACGCGGGCGGCAAGGCCGTCGGCGCCCGCTGCGACGTCACCGCGATCGACGAGGTCACCGCACTGGCCACACTGGCGCAGGACTGGTTCGGTGACGCGCCGAGTCTGGTGGTCAACAATGCCGGGATCGGCGCGGGCGGGCCGCCGGTCGGCGAGTTCACCCTCGACGACTGGGAACGCACCCTCGCGGTGAACCTGTGGGGAGTCATCAACGGCTGTCACGTCTTCACACCGATCCTGCGCGCGGCGGGGCGGGGAACGGTGGTCAATGTCGCCTCCGCCGCCGCCTTCGGCGCGGCACCACGGATGGCTGCCTACAACGTGAGCAAGGCGGGAGTGCTCGCGCTGTCGGAGACCATGGCGGCCGAGCTGGCCGGGACCGGCGTCGGCGTGACGGTGCTGTGTCCCACGGCCGTGAAAACCGGGATCCTGCGGTCGGATTCGCCACTGGACGACACCGCCGAACGCCTCGGCGGCTCGCTTCTGCGATGGACCGGCCGCTCACCCGCGAGCATCGCGAAAACCACCCTCGACGCCGTCGACCGCGGCGATCTCTACGTGGTCCCACAACTGGAAGCCAAAGTGCTGTGGCAGGCCAAACGCTGGATGCCCGCCACCTACACCCGTTCGGCGGGCCTGCTCGAGCGGGTCGTGCGCTGAACCGACCGAGAGGAGACGGACAATGACGTTCGCCTATCCCGACATGCTCGCCACCGTGCGGGCCAAGCAATGGGCCCTGGCCGATATCGACTGGGACGCACCGGGTGCCGAGCTGGTCACCGACGAGCAGCGGCCACGACTCGCCGCGTTCATGTCGGATCTGGTGTGGATCGAACACGTCGGCGCCCGTGGCTTCGCCGCGCTGGTCCAGCAGGCGCCACCGGGCGCGCTGCGCGAGATCTACCGGCACTTCCACGCCGAGGAACAGAAGCACGCCAATGCCGAGCTGGCGCTGATGCGCCGCTGGGGCATGCTCGACGACGACGCGATGCCGGTGCCCAACAAGAACATTCGCCTCGTGATCAGCTGGCTCGATCGCTATGCCGAACACATGACCCTGCCCGTACTCGGCACCGTCATCCCGTCCTTGGAGACAGCGTTGGACGGCGCGCTGGTGAAGTTCCTGCTCGACGAGGTCGACGACCCGGTGTGCCACGAGGTGTTCCGGCACATCAACAGCGACGAATCCCGGCACCTGGCCGTCGGCTTCCAGGTACTCGAGCAGCTCGGCGCGGGACCGCTGCGCAAGATCGCCATCGAGACAGCGGGTTTCGCGGCGCGCCCGTCGTTCGTGCTCGGCGCACTGCTCTACGCGCCACTGTTGTCGCGGATGGCAGCCAATATCGTGGCGCTCGGTCTGGACGAGGAAAAGCTGTGGAACGCGGTGCGGCGCTACGAGACCGTCGGCGAGCGCAGCCCGCGGATCCGGCGACTGCCGCTCTATCACGTGGTGCGCTTGCACGCGAAGGCGACGATCGACCACCGTCAGCCTTTCCAGTTGCTCGCCGATGTGTCCAGTGCCTGTATCGACAGGTTCCCGGTCCGGGTGCTCGGTCATCGTCCGTCGTGGGTCCGCGAGCTCACCTACGATCCGGTCGCGAAATGACCGGGATCCCCGGCAGTTTCGACGGCCGGATCGTGCACCACCGCGAATTCCGCCCGCGCGGGGAGTTCACCGGCGAGCGGGTGGCGATCATCGGTTCCGGCGCGGCGGCGGCACGACTACTGCCCGGCATCGCGGCCGAGGCGGCGCGGGTGACGGTGTTCCAGACCGAGGCCGTCTGGATCGTGCCACGCGCACCCCTGCCGTCCGGTGCCCTCCGGCACGCGCCTGATCGTCTGGTGCGGCTCGTCGCGCGCGCCAATCTTGCTTGGCAAGTGCGTGATTCGTGGCTGCGGTACCGGCTCACGCCCGACGACGACGCGGGCGTCGCGGTACACGACAGCTACTACCGCACGCTGCGGCAACCGCACTGCCGGTTGGTCACCTGGCCGATCGCACGGCTCGCTCCGCTCGGCGTGCGCACCGTCGACGGGATCGAACACCGGGTCGACACCATCGTCTTCGCCGACGACTCCCACCACGTCGTGCGCACCATCGGTCGCGGCTCCCATCTGCCCGCGACAGCCGTCAGGGTCGGCACGGCCGACAAAGCGGCCGACAGAAAGGAATCAGCGTGAGCGAGCGAATCACCTGTCCCCGTACCGTACGGACGGCGCGGCCGAATCTCGGTGAGGCAGCGGCATGAACACCATCGATCACGAGATCATCATCGTCGGCGCGGGCTTCTCCGGCATCGGGGCCGCGATCGCGCTGCGCGAGGCCGGTTTCGAGGACTTCCTGATGGTCGACGACGCCGACGGGGTCGGGGGCACCTGGCACTGGAACACCTATCCCGGTGTGGCCGTGGATATCCCGTCGTTCAGCTACCAGTTCTCCTTCGACCAGCGGACCGAGTGGTCGCGCGTGTACGCGCCGGGTCGCGAACTCAAGGCCTATGCCGAATCCTGCGTGGACAAGTACGGTCTGCGCCCGCGCATCCGGTTCGGTACCACCGTGGTCGCCGCCGACTTCGACGCCGACGCCGACCGCTGGGTGTTGCGCACCGCCGACGGCGCCGAGCTCACCGCCCGGTTCGTACTCAGCGCGACCGGTGTGCTCACCCGCCCGAAACTGCCCGACATCCCCGGGATCGAGACCTTCGCCGGGACCACCGTGCACACCGCGCGCTGGGATCACGGCCTGGACCTGCGCGGCAAGCGGGTCGCGATCATCGGGACCGGGGCGTCGGCGGTGCAGGTGATCCCGGAGATCGCGCCGCTGGTCGAGCACCTCACGGTCTTCCAGCGCACCCCGATCTGGTGCCTGCCCCGGCCCGACCTGCCCGTGCCGCCACCCGCGCGCTGGGCGCTTCGCCTGCCCGGCGGCCGCACACTCACCCGGCTGATCAGCCAGACCTACGTCGAGGTGACCTTCCCGCTGGCCGCCCACTACCACCGCTCGCTGCCCACCGCCGCGATCGGCGAGCGCGCCGGGCTGGCCCACCTGCGCCGCCAGGTGAAGGACCCGGTCGTGCGCGCGAAACTGACCCCCGACTACGCCCTCGGCTGCAAACGGCCGAGCTTCTCCAACGACTACCTGGCCACCTACAACCGCGCGAATGTCACGCTGGAAACCGCACCCATCACCGAGATCACCGCGACCGGCGTGCGCACCTCGGGCACCGAACATCCGGCCGACGTGCTGATTCTCGCGACCGGCTTCAAGGTGATGGAGTCGGGCAATATGCCGACCTACGACCTGCACGGCGTCGACGGCCTCGACCTGGAGAAATGGTGGGACGAGAACCGGCTGCAGGCCTACGAGGGCGTCAGCGTGCCGGGCTTCCCCAACTATTTCTCCATCATGGGCCCCTACGGCTACAACGGCGCCTCGTATTTCACGCTCATCGAGAATCAGACCCGCCATATCCTGCGCTGCCTGCGCCGGGCCCGCAGGACCGGCGCCACCAGGGTGGAGGTCCGCCGCGAGGCCAACGACCGGTTCTTCCGCGAAGTACTCGCGCGGCGCGGTGGGCAGGTGTTCTGGCAGGACAGCTGCGCCGAGGCCAACAGCTACTACTTCGACAAACACGGTGATGTGCCGCTGCGACCGTCGTCCACACTGGAAGCGGCTTGGCGCAGCGGTCATTTCGACCTGTCCGATTACGTCTTCACCACGGCGTAGCGAACGCCCCCGAGACAGCGGTTAACCTGGGGTTATGAGTGAGCGGACGGTGCCAGGGGGTGTGCTGCACGAGTTGCCCGCCGATCTGCGGGCCGCGTTGAGTGCGAACGCGGTGGCGCTCGCGGCGTGGCGGGACATCACCCCGCTGGCACGCAACGAATTCATCTGCTGGGTCGAGGACGCCAAGCAGGCGGCGACGCGGGAGCGGCGGATTCGGCGGACCCAAGAGGAACTGGAAGAGGGTCAGCGGCGGCCGTGCTGCTGGCCGGGCTGTCGGCATCGGGAACGCACCGGCAGATAGCGCCCATCCGGGCAGGGTGGCTGGCCGAAATCCTTCCGTCAAAAGCTTGTGCGGCAGCGACCGCCTGGACGGAAGTGATGAAGACGATGCGATCTGTACGAAATTCCTTGATGGCGGCCCTGTTGCTCGGCTCGGTGGTCGGCATGACGGCCTGTTCCCAGGACGACAACGCGGATTCCTCCGCGGCTTCGAGCACCTCGGCCACGTCGGCGGCGATGGGTACCCCGGCGGCCTCGGGCCCGGTCGGGCCAGGATGCGCCGAGTACGCGGCCCAGGTTCCCGCCGGACCGGGGTCGGTGGCGGGGATGGCCCAGGACCCGGTCGCCGTTGCCGCGTCCAACAACCCGATGTTGACCACGCTGGTGTCGGCGGTGTCGGGCAAACTCAACCCGAATGTGAACCTCGTCGACACGCTCAACGGCGGTCAGTTCACCGTGTTCGCGCCGGTCGACTCCGCGTTCGGCAAGATCGATCCCGCCACCGTCGAGTCGTTGAAGACCGACTCGGCCACCCTGACCAGCATCCTGACCTACCACGTGGTGCCCGGCCGGATCGAGCCCGCGCAGATCCCCGGCACGCATGCGACGGTGCAGGGCGCCGAGGTGAAGGTCGGCGGTTCCGGCGACAACCTGACGGTCAACGACGCGAAGGTGCTGTGCGGCGGGGTGCAGACCGCCAACGCCACGGTGTACATGATCGACACCGTGCTCATGCCACCGGCGTGAACGCACCGGCACTGGCGCGGACTGCTCGCTGGGGTGAAGAATTTCGTCATGACACCCATCCGGCGGCACGGGTGAGCCGAAATCCCTCCCATGCGCATGGAAACAGGGGTCCGACGATGACGAATGGCCCGGGATCCTCGCCGATCCGCCTGCGATCGGTGCCGACCGACCCACCGCCCGCCTGCCCTGCGGACCGCGGGGCGGAGCGGGCCGTCCAGGCTCGGCTGGTCAGCTTGCTCTACGACGTGGCCGCGGGCAGCAGACCAGCGTTCACCGAGTTCTATCGCACCACCAGTCCGCGGGTCTTCGGGCTGGCGTTGCGGGTCGTGCGCAGTCACGCCCTCGCCGAGGAGATCGCGCAGGAAGTATTTCTGCAGGTGTGGTCGTTGGCCGCGGAGTACGACCCGGACAGGGCGAGCCCGATCGGCTGGCTGATGATGCTCACGCATCGGCGCGCGGTCGACCGGGTGCGCGCCGAGCAGTCGGCCACCAGCCGCGACCTCGTGTTCGGCCATTGCCATCTGGGCCGCGATCACGACGTGGTGTCCGAGGAGGTCACCCAGCGACTCGACGAGCAGTCGGTGCTGGATTGCCTGGAGACGATGACCACGCTGCAACGCGAGGCGGTCGCGCTCGCCTACTACAGCGGACGCACCTATGTCGAGGTCTCCGAGACCTTGGCGGTGCCGTTGCCGACGGTGAAGAGCCGGATTCGGGACGGTTTGAAAAGGCTCGAGAATTGTTTGACCGGAGGGACTTCCCGATGAACGAGACAGATCGGCGGACCCCCTGGTCGTGGTTCGAGGACGCCTATCCCTACGCACTGGACGCCCTCGACGCCCGGGAGCGCACCGAGATCGACGAGCGGCTACACGCCGCGGGCCCGACGGTGACAGCCGACTTCCACACGAATGTCCGGCGCATCCAGGAGACCCTCGCGGCGCTGACCAGTATGGACGTGGTCGCACCGCCTGCCCGGCTCGAGGCCGCGTTGATGGAAGCGCTCGACCGGCGCGAGACGCGTGGGCTGCGTACGGTTTCGCGGGCGCGGCGACGCCCCGCACGGTGGCTCGCGGCCGCGGCGGCGGCAGTGGTGGTCGCCGGAGCCGCGGTGGGCATCACGGTCGTGGTCGAGCGGGCGAACGACGCACCGGGCACGATCACCGCCCAGCAGGTGCTCGACCAACCCGACAGCCGGGAAAGTTCGGCGCGGGTCGCCGGCGGCGGCGAGATGACGGTGCACCTGTCGAAGGAACTCGGCGCGGCGGCGGTGGCATTCCACGATCTGCCCACCCTGCCCGCGGATCGTTCCTATCAGCTGTGGCGGGTACCGCCCGCGGGGGAACCGGAATCGGTGGCCGTGCTGGCCGGGCAACCCATGATCGTGACCACGGTCCAGGCGGCCGACACTCTCGCCGTGACGGTCGAGCCGGCCGGTGGGTCACCGACGCCGACGCCACCGGTGATCGCCGGTGTGAAAGTCGGCTGATCGACCGGGGTACCGGCGGTCATATCCTCAGGAGGTCAGCATGATTCACCGCGCACCCCGGCGGCTGGGGCATCTCGCGGCCGCGGCGGCCGCCACGGCTGCCGCGGCCACCGTGCTCGCCGTCGGTCATCTCGTCGCGGTGCTCCTGGCTCCTGCGGCCTCACCGTTCTTCGTGCTCGGCGCCACCGTGGTCGACAACACCCCGAAGTGGTTGAAAGAGAGTGCGATTCGGTGGTTCGGCGCCAACGACAAGCTGGCGCTGGCTGTCTCGATGCTCGCGGTGATGGTGATCGCGGCGAGCCTGCTCGGTGAGCTCGCCCGCCGCCGCCTCGTCCTCGCGGCGGCCCTGCTCACCGCGCTCGGCTCGATCGTCGCCTTGCTGGCGCTGCGGCGACCGTCCGCCACGTTCTGGTTCGCGGTGCCCGCACTCGTCGGCACCCTCGCCGGTGTGGCCGCGCTGGCCGTGTTGTTCGTGAGTTTCTCGGGTTCGGAGCCGTCGCCGGGCACGGCCGGGGCGAGCCGTCGCGGTTTCGTGCTGGCTCTGGCCGGGGTCACCGCGGGCGTCCTCGCGGCGGGCGTGGCCGGGCGCTACCTCGCCACCCGTTTGCGCGATATCGCCGCCGACCGGGCCGCGTTCCTGCTGCCGAGGGTCGCGAAACCCGCACCGCCGGTGTCGGCGGAGATGGATCTGCCGGTGCGGGGGATCACCCCGTTCGTCACCGACGCCGACGAGTTCTACCGGGTCGACACCGCGCTGCAATTGCCGTCCCTGACCCGCGCCGAATGGCGCTTGCGCATTCACGGCATGGTCGAGCGCGAGATCCGGCTGGACTACGACGAGCTCACCGCACGCGAAGCCGTGGAATCGGTCATCACGCTCACCTGTGTCTCGAACGAGGTCGGCGGTGACCTGCTCGGCACGGCCCGCTGGACGGGCTACCGGCTGGCCGACCTGCTCGCCGAGGCCGGCCCCTCCCCCGACGCCGACATGGTGCTGTCCCGCAGTATCGACGGTTTCACCGCCAGCACACCACTGGCCACGCTCACCGGTAACCAGGACGCCCTGCTCGCGGTGGCGATGAACGGCGAGGCGTTGCCGGTACGGCACGGCTATCCCGCGCGAATGATCGTCCCCGGCCTCTACGGGTACGTCTCGGCCACCAAGTGGGTCGTCGACCTCGAAGTCACCCGCTTCGATCGGGCCGAGGCCTACTGGACGCGGCGCGGATGGGCACCGCGGGCACCGATCAAAACGGCCTCCCGGATCGACGTCCCCGCGGCGTTCGCGACCCTGCCCGCGGGCCAGGTCGTGGTCGCGGGCGTCGCCTGGGCACAGGGTCGCGGCATCGCCGCCGTCGAAGTCCAGGTCGACGACGGCGACTGGCAGCGGGCCACGCTGGCCGAGGCGTACTCCCTCGATACCTGGCGGCAATGGACGTGGCGCTGGGACGCCTCACCCGGTACCCACTCCCTGCGCGTGCGCGCCACCGACGCCACCGGCTACGTCCAGACCGACGAGCGGACGACACCGTTCCCCGACGGCGCAACCGGACAACACAGCCGGGTGATCACCATTCGCTGAGTCGCCGCGCCGGTTCGGCCACCTCCGTGGCCGCCCACCGCGCGATCGGGGGTTCAGCCTCGATCGAGGATCGACATGGCGATGCCGTCGAGGATGTCGTGTTCGCTGACGATCAGTTCGGTGACCCCGGCTCGGGCGGCGAGTTCGTCGGCCAGGACCTCGGTGATCACCGCGCCGCCGCCGATCACATCGACGCGGCCGGGATGCATGGGGCCGAGGGCGGCGCGCTCGTCGTGGTTCATGGCGACGAGGCGGTCACACACCTGGTGCACCTCGTCGAGGGTCAGGCGGGTGAGATGTACCCGCTCCGAATCGTATTCGGGCAGGTCGAGGGCGACGGCGGTGATCGTGGTCATGGTGCCCGCGACACCGACCCAGGTGTTGACCTTGTCGACAGGGACCTTCGCGAACGCTTCGTCGAGCCTTTCCTGCGCGAATTCTTTTGCCGCCGCGACCTGTTCACCCGTGGGCGGATTGCCGGGCAGGCAACGTTCGGTGATGCGCACGCAGCCGATATCGGCGGAATAGGCGGCTTGCACACCCTTCTCGTCACCGACGACGAGTTCGGTGGAGCCGCCACCGAGGTCGACCACGACGAAAGGCCCGGCGTCGGCGGACAATTCACCGACCGCGCCGGCGAAGGACAGGCGAGCTTCCTCGTCACCGGTGATGACTTCGGCGACGGCACCCTCGACCACGCGGCCCAACTCGGTGCGGGTCATGGAGAAGAAGTCGTCCCGGTTGGCGGCGTCGCGGGTGGCCGAGGTGGCTACCATCCGCACGCGCGAAACACCTTGCGCCAGCATCACATCGACGTAATCGGCCAGCGCGGCGCGGGTCCGTTCGATCGCCTCGGGGGCGAGCCGTCCGGTCGCGTCGACACCTTGGCCGAGTCGCACGATGCGCATCTCGCGGTGCACATCGGTCAGCACCTTGTCGGCGCCGACTTCGGAGATCAGCAGTCGGATCGAGTTGGTTCCGCAGTCCACTGCGGCGATGCGCTCACTCATGAGTGTTCCTCCAGGTCTCGACCGGTTGCTGTCCGCGATTATGCCTGTTCGCCCATGCGCGCGCCCCGATCGAGGGATCAAGCGGATTCGTCGGACTCGCGGGCAGCGGGCCAGTCGGCCGGAATGGCGGTCCCGCGCAGCCCGGCGTCAGCGGCCAAGGCCACGGACTCGTCACCGAGCGGGTTCACGCCCGGCCCCTTGGCCAGGGAATGCGCGATCAGCACGTGCAGGCACTTGACCCGGTCGGGCATGCCGCCGCCGGTGAAATCCGTTCCGAGCGACTCGATCTCGTTGCGCTCGGCCAGGTAGCTCTCGTGCGCGGCGCGGTAGGCGGCGGCCAGCTCGGGGTCGTGGGCGAGGCGTTCGGTCATCTCGCGCATCACCCCGGCCGATTCCTGCCTGCTCGCCTCCGCGGTCAAGCGCGGGTCGGTGAGGTAGTAGAGGGTGGGGAACGGGGTGCCGTCGGGCAGGCGCGGCGCGGTCTTCACCACGGCGGGCAGACCGTCCGGGGTGCGGTAGGCGATCGCGAGGACTCCGCGCGGCTCGCGGCCCAGTTGCCGGGCGATGATCTCGAGGTCGCGGTCGTTCGGTGCGGTCACCTACGGTCCTTCCGGTGCTGGTTCGGAGATGCTGCGCCACAGGTCGGTGTACCAGGGGTCGGGCTCCGCTGTTCGGGTACTCATCGGCGGCGGTGCGGGCGCCTCGATGCCGGGAACCTGCACGATGTAAGGGGTTTCGCCCGGCATCACCAGCCGCAGCCGTTCCCGGGCCTCGGTGCGGATGTAGGCCGGGTCCTGTTGCTGCGCACGACGATCGCGCAGGGCGGCCAGGTCGGCGTCGAGTTCCGCGCGTTCCTCGGCCAGCGCGGCCGCCTCGGCACGCTGACTGAAGTACGTGCGCGTCGGCACGGCCAGGGTGAGCGCCAGCCCGCACAACACGGCCGCCAGGATCACCGCCTTGCCGGTGGACAGGCCCAGGATGGTGTGCTCGGTGCGTTCCAGCTTGCCGCTCGGCTTGCGGGTGGCCGTTTCCGGCCGCCGCCGGGTGGTGCGTTTGGCGGCGGTCGGACGGCCGGGTGTGTCGAGCGGACTGGGGCGTGAGCGCGCGGCCCGCGACGTGCGCCGGTCGCCTCGTCCACCCGGACTGGTCCCCCGCGCACGTCGCTCGGTCATTGGCGCTCTACCCCATCATCTCCAGGTCCCGCGGTACTTCTTGTTCAGAACTCGCCGGTGAAACGCGGGAAGGCCACGTCGCCGGCGTAGCGTGCCGAATCACCGAGGGCGTCCTCGATACGCAGCAGCTGGTTGTACTTGGCGACCCGCTCCGAACGCGCGGGCGCGCCGGTCTTGATCTGGCCGGAACCGACGGCGACCGCGAGGTCGGCGATGGTGGTGTCCTCGGTCTCGCCCGAACGGTGCGACATCATGGTCTTGTAGCCGTTGCGGTGGGCCAGGTCGACCGCGTCGAGGGTCTCGGTGAGGGTGCCGATCTGGTTGACCTTCACCAGCAGCGCGTTGGCCGCGCCCTTGGCGATGCCCTCTTCCAGGCGCTCCGGGTTGGTGACGAACAGGTCGTCGCCGACGAGCTGCACCTTGTCGCCGATGGCGTCGGTGAGCGCGACCCAGCCGTCCCAGTCGTCCTCCGACAGCGGGTCCTCGATGGAGACCAGCGGGTACTGGGTGAGCAGCTCCTCGTAGAACTGGCCCATCTCCTCGGCCGAGCGGACCTTGCCCTCGAACTTGTAACCCTCACCGGGGGTGTAGAACTCGGTGGCGGCCACGTCGAGCGCGAGCGCGACATCGGTGCCGAGCTTGTAGCCCGCCTTCTGGATGGCCAGGCTGATCAGGTCGAGCGCTTCCTTGGTGCCCGCGACATCGGGGGCGAAGCCACCCTCGTCACCCAGGCCGGTGGACAGGCCCTTCTCCTTGAGCACGGCCTTGAGCGAGTGGTACACCTCGGTGCCCCAGCGCAGCGCCTCGCGGAAGGTGGGCGCGCCGATCGGGGCGACCATGAATTCCTGCACGTCCACGCCGGTGTCGGCGTGCGCGCCACCGTTGAGGATGTTCATCATCGGCACGGGCAGCACGTGGGCGTTCGGGCCGCCAAGGTAGCGGAACAGCTCGAGCCCCGAGGACTCGGCGGCACCGCGGGCCACGGCCAGCGAGACGCCGAGCAGGGCGTTGGCGCCGAGGCGGGACTTGTCGGGGGTGCCGTCCAGATCCAGCAGGACCTGGTCGACGGTGCGCTGCTCGACGGCGTCGAGGCCGATGATGGCGGGCGCGATCTCGTCGAGGACACCCTCGACGGCCTTGGTGACGCCCTTGCCGTTGTAGCGGTCGCCACCGTCGCGCAGCTCAACGGCCTCGTGCTCACCGGTGGACGCGCCGGACGGCACGTCTGCCCTGGTCAGGGTGCCGTCGTCGAGGGCGATCTCGACCTCGACAGTGGGATTGCCGCGCGAATCCAGAATCTCGCGAGCTCCGACCTGTTCGATGATGGCCACGAAAACGACTCCTTACGACGGAAAGGCACGGTAGGTCTCACGGGATGGTCCGTGCGCAGCCGAGCCTATCGTCTCGCGGTGGCGGGCAGTAACCGGCGCTCCGGGCAGGTGGCGACTAGGCGCGGCGCCCGATGCTGTAGGCGGCGGCCCGATCCCGCACGACCAGCATGTACTTGTTCGACTGGTTGTAGGCGAACAGGGCACGCTGCCAGCCGTCGGCCGAGGTCAGGTTGCCGCCGCGGGTGCAGAGGTAGCGGGCGGCGGTGAGGGCGGCGTCGTCGATGTTCTGGGGATCGAGGACGCCGTCGCCGTTGGCGTCGACGGCCCAGCGCTGCCATGTCTCGGGGATGAACTGCAGCGGCCCGACCGCCCGGTCGTAGGTGGTGTCGCCGTCGAGGCGGCCGCCGTCGGTGTCGCGGATGACGGCATTGCCCTTGGTTCCGTCGAGGGCGACGCCGATGATCGGCGGGCGAACGGTTCCGTCGGCGTCCACGTCGGCGCCGCGGTGGGTGCCGTGCCCGCTCTCCACGCTGGCGATGCCCGCGATCGTCGTCCAGGCGATGCCGCACTCGGGCGCCGACCTGGCGAGCACGGCAGCGGCGTAGCCGTAGGCCTCGAGTGCCACCGGTGCGATGCCGAGCGCGTCGGACTGCTCGTCGGCCCAGCCGCGCAATTGCGTGGCGGCGCGACCCGGCGCATCGATATCGATGACGGGTAAGGCCACGCCGGGGCCTGGAGGCATGTCACCGGGAATCGACGCGAGCGAACTACACCCCGTGAGCAACGCGGCCACCGCCACGGCGACGATGACGCCGGCTTTCTGCACAGACACTCAACCAATCATCCAGATCAGCGGGCCGCCATGCACATCTCACAGTGACTTCTCAGAGTTCTCAGGTCGCGACGAGGCAGATGGTCGAGCCGTGGGAAACGCCCGCCTCGCGTGACATTCGCGCCTCGCCGGCCGAACAACCGATGTTCGCTTCGTCGTACACGGACGTGACGCGACCGTCGGCACTGCTGTCGTCACAGCTCACCAGCCTCGGCAGGCCCGCGGTGCCTGCGTAACCGGTGACGCAGTCGCCGGGCCGGGCGTAGCCGAGGTGGTTCTGGTCGATCGGGCCGAGGCAGACGACGACGCGCAGGTCGGTGTTGGCGTTGAGCGAGACCGATGCCGCGTTGGCGTTGGTGACCTCCGCGCATTTCGGGTCGGCCGGTTCGGTGTACTGGGTGCGCACCGAGAGCACCCGGTGCGTGGCGGACCGGTGCGCGCACGCGATCGTCTTCATCGACACATTCGAGGCGCATTCGCCCACAAAGGCGCCCGCCATCGAGTCGGAGTCCTCGGCGGGCCTCGTGCAGACCACCACGGCACGGCCACCCAGGGACGATTGGGCGTAGGCTTCGCGGGTTTCCGGGTGGGATTCGCAGGCCCGATCGGTGACCGGGACCTTGACGTGCAGCTCGGTGGCGATCACCACGTGGGGTCCGCCGGTGAAACCGCATGTGCTGCGTTCGATTTCGCCCCCGGACTTGCGCACATCGATGCAGTCGCCGGGGCGAAGGCCGCCCGCGTCGGTCGCGTTCTTCGCGGTCGGTTCGAGGCACAGCACGGTTTCGCCGTCGGTGGGGCTCGGGTCGGCCACCGCGCGGGTCGCCTTCTCGAATTTCATGCAGGCCAGGGCGAACGGGTGCTGCATCGGTTCCCTGGCGAGCACCCGGTATACGGCGAGGTCGTCGGCGCAGGCGTATTCGACGGGCAGTTCGTCTCGGCTCACGCAATCACCGACGGCCATGCGTGGTTCGCCGGGCCGGGTGAGGAGGTAGCCCGTGACTGCCCCGGCGGCGGTGAGCAATACGACGATGGCGACGATCGCGAGCATCACCAGGGATCTACGGCGCGCTGGGGTCGGTTCCGGCGCGGGGTTCGGAGACGATTCGCCCCACGGCCGCACCACCGGAATGTCGGTCGACGGCGGCGGGTTCGGCGGCACAGCGCCCTCAGGCGGAGGGGCAGGGTGGATCATCGGGGTTCGTCTCCTTGAAAACGCTTGGGGGACAACCCGATGAGATCGACTCCTGTCGCCGCGCCGTTACACCAGCAGCTCCGCGGTGGCGCGGTGCGCCGGAGCGGCGAGAACGATTGCGGGATCACCTCTTTCGACGACCTCGCCGTGGTCTAGGACCAACAGGTCGGTGCAGTGCCTGGCAACCAGGGCCATGTCGTGGCTGATGAGCAGGACGGCGGTGCCGTGCTCGGTGCGCAGGCGGTCGAGCAGGGTCATGACGCCCGCCGCCGTGTGCTGGTCGAGGGCCGTGGTGATCTCGTCGCAGATCAGGACGGCCGGATCGGCGGCGAGAGCTCGGGCCAGCGCCACGCGCTGACGTTGTCCGCCCGACAGTTCGTGCGGTCGTCTGCCCGCGAGGTCGGCAGGCAGATCCACATCGGCGAGCAGGGCCTCGACCCGCTCACGCACATCCGGTTTCGGCACGCGTGCGATCCGGCGCAGCGGCCGGGCCAGCGTCTGTTCGACAGTTCGGCGAGGATTCAACGCGGCCAACGGGTTCTGCGTCACGAGCTGAATACCGTTGGCCCCCACCTTGATCCGTCGCCGTTTCTCGACCGGCGCCCGCATCCCGCCTGCCTCGACAACCCCTGCCTCCGCGATCTGCAACCCCGCGATCACCCGCGCCAACGTGGTCTTGCCTGCCCCCGAAGGCCCGACGACCGCCAAGGCCGCCCCCGCCCGCACCTCCAGATCGATCGCACGGAGAATTCGGTGGTTGTCGACGGTGGCGCTGATTCCCCTGGCGGACAGCGCGATACCTGGTACACCGGTCCCGATTGTTGTGGCATCCGCAGGTGCGGTGAAGCCCTCGGCAACCGTGATCTCGCCTCGAAGCACCTCGTCACCGGACGCAGCGGCACCATTCGTCGGCCCAGCGGTGCCGCGACCAGCCGCCGAGGGACCACCGCCTCCAGCATGCACCTCTTCGGGCATCGCGCTCGACCGGTCGGCCGTGGGTACGGCGCTGGGTGGGTGGACTTCGATCACCGTGTCGGCGATGGCGTGGACGGTGGTGGTGTCGTGGCCGGAAAGCAGGACGGCGGTGGAATCGGTGACGGCGAGATCAGCTATGAGCCGGGCTATTTCCGTACGCAGGGCACCGTGCAGGCCGGCAAGGGGTTCGTCGAGGATGAGGACGGTAGGGCGGCGGAGGAGGGCACGGGCCAGGGCAACCCGGCGTTGCTGGCCGCCGGACAGGCGACCGACGCGGCGCCGCAGGAACGTCTCGTCCAGTCCGACACGATCGAGCATGGCTTGCCGTTCGGCCTCGGAGTTGGTGGGTGCGGCTTCGGCGAGGAGCGCACGGACCCGCAGCAGGGGGTTCAGCTCGGACCCGGGATCCTGGCCGACATAGGCGATGCGCTCTCGCCGGAACATCCGCAGCGCACGGGGATCGAGCCCGAAGACATCCTGCCCGGCCACCAGCACCGTCCCCGCACACCGCATCCCGACGGGCACGTGCCCGAGCAGAGCACGCATCGCCGTCGACTTCCCCGCCCCGGAGGCCCCCGTCAGCGCCGTCACGGTCCCTGCCGTCAACCGGAAGGACAACGGCGCGAGCAGCACCGCCCCGGTCTCGCTCGCCACCGTCAGCCCCTCGACCACCGCCACATCTTCCGCGTCGGGCACCGGATGAGACCCCCGGCCAGTGGCCACGGCCGAAGCCGGGCGTCGCTCCGAGGAACGCGGTCCTGACGCGCGCCCATCCGCCGCTTCGGCGCCCATCAGTGCGGGTCGTCCGTTCGGCCGCCCTGCGGACACCGGCCCGTCGGCCGCCGCCTTCGGCGCCACGACATACCCCGCACCGGTGGGAGATGCCGACTCATCAGGAGTCCGCGGGCGTCGGGTTCTACGCGCGGCCCCGGCGGTGACCACCAGGTTCACGCCGACGGCGACAACCGCGATGGCGGCGCTGGGTGCCAGCACCGCCCAGGGGTTGAGGAGGATGCCGGAGGCGTTGTCGCGGACCATGACCGCCCAGTTGTCGGCCCCGAGCGCGGGCACACCGAGGAAGGAGACGGTACTCACCAGGTAGATCGCCACGACGAAGCGCAGGCCGAGCTGGGTGGTGAAGACCGAGCGGAGGTTGGGCAGGATCTCACGGAAGGCCAAGTAGGCCAGCGATTCTCCGCTGGCGACGGCTGCCTCGACATAGCCGGTTGCGGCGATGCTCGCGGCCGAGGCGGCGAAGATCCGCGCGCAGTACGGCACACCGAACACCAGCGACACCACGATCAACGCCGCTACGCCACCCTGCGGCCAGGCGGTGAGCACGAGCAGGATGCCGAGCACGGCGGGCAGGAGAATGACGAGATCACCCGCGAGTTCGATCACCGAGCCCGCCCGCGGCCGCACCGCGGCGACCGCCCCGAGCACCGCCGACAGCACGGTCACCGCCACCGCGATCACCGCCGAGACCACGAGCAGCTGCGTTCCTCCGGTCAGCAAGTGACTGAACACATCGCGTCCGAGCCGGTCGGTGCCGAGCACCGCGCCCCCACCCGGCTCCGCGAACGGAATCCCCACCGCCTCTTGGGCCCCGTGCGGCGCGAACAACGGCCCGACCAGCGCACACAACACCACCAGCCCCACCCCGAAACCCGCACCCCACCGCCACGAACGCACAGCTCCCCCGAAGCCCCACGCCGCGCGCGATGAACGCCGGCCGCGCCCCCACTTTTCCGCACCCATCACGCCACCTCCGCGGATTTCCCGAAACTCCGGCTCGTGCACCGAACCAACCCGTCCACACCTGACCCGCAGGACATGGACACCCGAGCACCACGATCGGGCGTGAGCAACGACCGAGCCGCCACCGCCACCAACGCGTAGTGATCTTGATCGCCGGTCATCGGGCGCCCCGGGTGGACCAGGTGCGGACGAAGTCCGCGCACGCGAGGAGGACCATGATGACGATGGCGGTGAGGGCGACCACGGCGGCGACGGTCGCGGTGTCGCGGTCGGCCACCGAGCCCGCGAGCATGGCACCCACGCCGGGGTAGTTGAAGAGGGTTTCGACGACCAGGGCGCCACCGAAGAGCATGCCGACGGAGGTCGCGTACCCGGCGACGATCGTGGGAGCGGCGAAGGGCAGCATGTGCCGGAGCAGAATGGTGTGGCGCGGAATGCCGTCCAGGACAGCGCTTTCCACATGAGGTGCGGCGGCGACGTCGAGGAGCGCCGACCGCACCACCCGCGTGTTCCAGCCGATCTGGGGAATCGCGAGCGCAAGCACCGGAAGCACCAGCATCTCGGGGCCCGCCGGGAATCCGGAGCGGTCGGTGATCGTCACGGCGGGCAACCAGCCGGTGGCCAGGGAGAACACCAGGATCAGCACGGTGCCGCAGACGAATTCGGGGACGGCGACGGCAATGGTGGTGGTCGGCTGCAGGATTCGCGAACCCAGAGCTTTCGGCCGCATCGCCCACCAGCAGCCGAGGGCGAGCGAGCACACCACCGTGAGCAGCAGGGCGATCCCGCCGAGCAGCAGCGTCTGCGGGAACTTGTCGGCGAGCATGGCGCCGATCGGGTTACCGCGTGCGGTCCGGCCGAAATCACCGGTCAGCACACCGGTGATCCAGTGCCAGAACTGCACCGGCAGGGCGCGATCCAGACCCAGCTCGTGTTCCTTGGCCGCGAGTTCGGCCGCACCGGCCTCCCTGCCCAGCACCGAGCGGGCCGCGCTGCCCGGCAGCAGATCCACCGCGACGAACACGATGGCCAGCAGGGTCACCAGCAGCACGACCCGGCGCAGCGCGGGCAGGGCGAACGCTTTCACGGCACTCACGCCAACCAGGCACGTTCCAGCTGGACGCGGGCGAAACCGCCGAGGGTCGGCAGCCCGCGCACCGACGCGGCGGCGATGTCGACACCGTCGGCCATGCCCCACACCAGGTAGCCACCGCGCTCGAACTGGATGCGCTGCAACTCACGCACCGCACGGCCGTACTCGTCGCCCGTCGCGGCGAGCGCCTTGGCGTTGGCGGCGTCGAATTCCGGGTCGCGGAAGGCGGTTTCGTTGCGGTTGGAGCCGGAGGTCATCAGCTTGTCGGCCAGGAAAAGCACCGAATCGTTGGTGCCCCAGGACACGGTGTAGAGCGGGGCGTTCAACCAGGTCTGGTCGTAGAACGCGGCCGACTCGACCACCTGCACGTCGAGGCGGACTCCGATTTCGGCGAGCTGGGACGCGATCACCTTCGCCGACTCGACCTCACCGGGCACCTCGGCCTTGGTGACGAACGGGTAGCTGCGTCCGGTGTCGAAATTCGCCTCGCGCAGCAGGGTCTTCGCCCGCTCGATATCGCGCCCGCGGCGCAGCGAGGTGTCGTAGAGCGGGTCGGCGGTGCCGAGCACATCGGCGGCGACCGTGCCGAACCCGGAGTGCACCTGGTTGACCAGCGCCTCCCGGTCCACGCCGAGCCGCAACGCGGTGCGCACCCGCGCGTCGGCGAACGGCCCGTCGGCGGCGCGCATCGCGACACCGAGCATGGTGTCGTCCGGGCGGCGGATCACCTGCAGGTCGCCGCGACCGGCGGCGGTGCGGCCCGCGATGGCGCCCACATTGGAGGCCAGGTCGATCTGTCCACCGAGCACCGCGTTGCCCAGCGCGGTGACGCTGTCGAACATGGTCACCTCGATGGCATCCAGCGACGGCGGGGTGCCGTGCCAGTTCTCGTTGCGCACCAGGCGGGCGTTGCCGTTCTGGTAGGACTCGAGCCGGAACGGACCGGAGCCGACGGCGGCGGCGAAGTCGGTGGTGCCCTGCGGGACGGTGAAGGTCATCAGCCGGAGCAGCAGCGGCAGTTGGGTATTGGGTGCGGGCACGGTGAACACCACACGGTTCGGTCCGTCGGCGACGATGTCGTTCTCGGCGACCGGCATCTTCGACGCCCCGCCCACCGACCGCAGCCGCCGCATCGACCACACCACGTCCTCTGCGGTGACCGGCGCGCCGTTGTGGAACTTGGCGCCCTCGGCGATGGTGAAGGTCCAGCGGCGGTTCTCGGCGTCGGCCTCCCAGCGCGAGGCCAGGCGCCCGACGACATTCGGGTTGTCGCCGGGCACGGTCAGTGCGTCGTAGACGAGCGAGGCGATCAGGAAGTCGCTCTCGTTGCTGAGATTGGCGTGCGGATCGCGTTCACTGCGCGCGGCGGTGCCGAGCGCGCCGACGCGCAGCGTGCCGCCCGGCTTGACGGTTCCGTTCGACTCCTCGCCGCTGGCGCACGCCGCGGCCAGCAGCACTGCGGTGAGACCGATGCCGGATTGCAGCAACTGCCTGCGTGTGAAACCCATGGTGTTCCTCCTCGAGCGGCGGGCGCCGAACCCCTTCACCGGGCGCCGCAAACTAGGCGAGGCTAGCCTAAAACAGTGGCCCGGTGGTGGTCTTCCTTTCGACCGAGACCGTTCCGCCACGCCGCCCACGGCCCCCGATTCGGCGACTGCCAGCGACTTCGGGTAGAAATCAGGCTCATACCCATAAGCTATTTGCCATGAGAGCATGTTAGGTAAGTCTTGCCTAATCCATTGCCAGGCACTACCTTCGCTCATCGAGTCTCCACCACCCGCGTTCGACCGATGCGAAGAAGGGAAGGCCGGTGAAAAGCGTTCTCTCCGAACGTAAAACGATTCACCTGCACGACATCGAGTACCGCGAGTTCGAGCCGGACGCCGCCCAGGCCGTTCGCCACCTCGCCGCCGAGATCCGACATCAACTGAGTGACCTACCGCATACCGAGACCCTGCACGACCCCGCCCTGCTGGCCGAGATCGATCGGCGTGCCGGCGAACTCCCGGCATCCGTGCGACACGCCGTCCGCCCACCCGCCACCGCGGCGGGCGCGACCGTGGTGCGGGGACTGCGGGTGAGCGACGCCGAATTCGGTCCGACGCCTGCCGATTGGCAGCGTGCGGCCGTCTCGGCGGGCGATTCGACCCACCTCGGTTCGCTGGAACTCGACATCGTCCTGCTGCTGCTCGCCCGGTGTGCGGGTGACCTGTTCGGCTGGCTCGGTCAGCAGAACGGGCGGCTGGTCAACAACATCGTGCCCGCCGCCGGACACGAACACGAACAGTCCGGTGCCAGCAGCGCGACACTGCTGAGCCCGCACTCCGAGGACGCCTTCCACGCCGAACGCGCCAATCTGCTGATGCTGGCGTGCGTGCGCAACCCGGATCGCGTGGCTACCACCGTGTCCTCGATCCGCGAGGTCGAACTCGGCGACGAGGATCGCCGCATCCTGGCCACCCCGACGGTGCCGATCCTGCCCGACGTCTCCTACGGCACCGACTTCGGATCGTTCGCACCACCGCTGCCTACCGTCTGGGTGGACGAAAACGGTTGCGACACCATCAGATACGACCCGGCCTATACCCCGCTCGACGACGCCGACCCGGCGTTCCGCGCGGCCTACGCCCGGCTCACCGCCGAACTCGCGCGAGTCTGTCACGCTCCGGCGCTTGCCCCCGGCGAGCTCCTGCTCGTCGACAACGATGTGGCCGTGCACGGCCGGGTACCGTTCCGCGCCCGCTACGACGGCACCGATCGGTGGCTCAAGCGCGTCAATATCCGCCTGCCGGAACGTCGTCGGCGGGGCGAGGAAGCGTCCGAGAATGGGTACGGGCAAGAGGTGATCGCGCCGTATCGGGCGCGCACCGATCGGACGGCAGGGCAGGACAGTGCAGATGAACGAGGATCCGTTGAACAACCGTGACCGCAGCGTCGGGCTCCGAGTGCTCTCGCGCAGCGATCTGGCCGATGTGCCGATCACGCCCGCCGAGGTGGTACGGGCCGTCGAGGAGGCCTATCTCGCCTTCGCCGCGGGCGAATCCGACAACCCGCGCAAGCTGAGCGTCGCCGATCCGGGTGGCTCGTCGGTGTCCTACGCGATGCTCGGCCGCGACGGCCGCCGCCGCGTGGTGGCGATGAAGACCTCCTACAAGTTCGACCCGGGACACGACCGCAGCACCAAGCGGTACTACACCACCATCACCCTCTACGACGACACCACCGGCGCCCCTATCGCGATGATGGACTGCGCCCGGGTGGGCGCGTTGCGCACTCCGGCGGTGTCGGCACTGCTGGTGCGCGAGACGGTTCGCCGTGGTGCGGAGAGCGCGTTGCTCATCGGTACCGGGACCCAGGGGCGCAACGCGCTGCCACACCTGCTCGCGGCGAATCCGCAGCTACGCAAGCTGATGGTGTACGGCACGCACGCCGAGGGTCTGGCGGCGGTGCACGCGCAGCTGGCCGCCGAGGTGCCGCACGCGGTACTGGAACAGGTGGACGATCCGTACGCGGCGGCACCCACCGCCGATGTGGTGCTGGCGACCGCCGGTCCAGGCACCGAGGTCGCGCTCGAATCCGCGCACCTGGCACCGGGTTCCGTCGCGGTGCTCGTGGGATACGGGCTGGCACCGTCGACGCTGGTCGACGCCGATCGGGTGGTGGCGACCAGTGCCGCACAGATGGCCCTGACCGGCACCGACATGGCGGGCCCCGACGGCACGCTGCGCTCGGTCGACGCCGAACTCCCCCAGATCCTCACCCGCGCGGCCACGGCTCGTCGCTCCGACGACGAGAAGATCTTCGTCTACAACAGCGGGCTGGTGCTCACCGATATCGCGGTCGCGCATGCGCTGGCGGCGCGTGCGATCGCCGAGGGGCGAGGCACGGAGGTGCCGCTGTGGGATTAGCCGGAGCCGACTCCGCCCAGGTCGTCGACGAATTCCGGTCCAGCACAGCCGATGACCTGTCCCACTGCGCACCGCCGATGCCCGCCTACATCGATGCGGTGGAGCAACGTCTGCTCGATGATCCACTGCTGCTCGGCGACATCGCCGAAGCGATCGGCGGACCGTTCCACGTGCTGTTTCCGGAGCGGGTCGCGGTGAACGTCGAGGCTTTCCGGTCGGCGTTCACCGACGCGGGGGTCGACGGGTTCGTCTACTTCGGGAAGAAGGCGAACAAGGCGGCCTGTGTGGTCCGCGCGTGCGCGGAATCCGGCGCCGGAGTGGATGTGGCCAGTACCGGCGAGCTCGTGGCTGCGCTGGCCCAGGGCGTGCGTGGCGAGGATCTGATGATCACCGGGCCCGCCAAGTCCGACGATCTGCTGTGGCTGGCCGCACGTCATGGCGCGCTCATCGCGATCGATGCCGTGGACGAACTCGACCGGCTCGCCGCGCTCGGCCTGCCTGCCCGGATCGTGCTTCGTGTGCTGCCGGAGGGCTCGACGAGCCGGTTCGGTCTGGATCCCCGGGAACTCGAACAGGCGATCGGAGCGATGACCCTCGGCGGGCCGATCAGCTTGGCCGGCTTCAGTTTCCACCTGTCGGGCTACGACGCCACCGCCCGCGCCGAACAAGCCACGGCCCTGGTCGACCACTGCCTGCGGGCACGTTCCGAGGGTCATCCCGCCGACATCATCTCGATCGGCGGCGGCTTCGGCGTGGGCTACCTCGATGCCGATTCGTGGTCTCGTTTCCAGGAAACGCTCAGCGACAACTGGTTTCACGGCAGCGCGCCTGCGGGGGATTACTACCCCTATCATTTCCCGTCACCGGGTGCCGACATGCTCAGCGCCGTCCTCACGCACAACGGTCTCGCGAAAAGGCTGCGTGACAACAGCATACGACTGGCTGTCGAGCCGGGACGGGCTCTGCTCGATCGCGCGGGCAGTTCCGTCTTCCGCGTGCAAGGCGTGAAAACCCGGGCGACACAGGGTCACCAGTACGACATCCTCACCGTCGACGGTACCAGCCTGAGCTTGTCCGAACAGTGGTTCGCCAGCGAATACCTGCCCGACCCGGTGCTGTGGCCGCAGCGACCCGGCGCCACCACCCCCGCCTGCGTCGGCGCGACCACCTGCCTGGAATCCGACCTCCTCAGCAGGCGGCGAATCCCGCTGCCCCGCCGCGCTCGCGTCGGCGACCTGCTGATCTACCCGAACACCGCCGGGTATCAGATGGATTCCAACGAGTCACCGTTCCACGAACTCCCCCTGCCGCCCAAGGTCGTGCTGCGTGAGCGCGCCGGCCGGCTGCGCTGGAGCCTCGACACCACTTCCCGCTGATCCACTCCCGATGGAGGAAACCCCATGGCTCTCGTCACGCGCGTGACGGATCTGATCGGCCGCACTCCCCTGTTCGAGCTGGCCGTCACCGACAGCGGCACCCGCCTGCTGCTCAAGCTCGAACAGTTCAACCCCACCGGCGCCGCCAAGATCCGCATGGCCCGCTCGATGGTCGACGATGCCGAGCGGCGCGGTTTGCTGCGCGATGGCGGGCATATCATCGAATCTACGTCCGGCAATACCGGGCTCGGCTTGGCGGTGGTCGCGGCCGAACGTGGCTATCGATTCACCGCCGTGGTCGACAACCACGCCTGTAAGGACAAACTGCGCGCGATGAAGGCCATGGGCACCGACCTGGTGTTCGTCGCCGACGACGGTGACGACGAACTGGCCACCTCGGCACGGGAAGACCTCGCCGAGGCGATGGCCGCCGCCCGCGACGACGCCTACTTCACCGAACAGCACAACAACGACGCCAACGCCGTCGGTTACTACGCGGTCGCCGAGGAATTGCTGGCCGAGGTGGAACGGGTCGACATCCTGCTGTCGGCGGTCGGCACCGGCGGGTCGCTGTTCGGCACCGCCACCCGTCTGCGCGAACTCGGCTGCGTGCCGAAGGTGATCGGGGTGGAGCCGGTCGGGTCCATCGCCTTCGGCGGCGAGGGCGGCCCGTACTGGCAGTCGGGCACCGGCACCCCGCCGGGCGCGACCATCGGCACCGCGGTCGACTACAGCCTGCTCGACGAGGGTGTGAAGGTGAGCGATGTCGACGCGTTCGCCACCGCCCGCGCCGTCGCCAGGACACACGGTCTGCTGATCGGTGGTTCCGCGGGCGGTTCGGTGCACAATGCTCTGGCCCGGCTCGAGGAATTTCCGGCCGGTTCCACCGTGGTCACCATCGTGTGCGACGGTGGCGAGAAGTATTTGGACACCGTGTTCGACGACGACTGGATGAGCGCGCGCGAGCTGCTCGACCCAGCCGCCGAATGCGAGGTCACCACACTGCTGCGCCGGTACTCACCGCTGCGGCGCCACGACGAACTGATGGAGGTCAGGTGAGCGCGATCGCGCGCGAAACGGAGACCGGGGAGCGCTGGTGAGCGGCAAGAACACCGACACCAGCGCACTGGCCAAGCTGGCGACGCCGATCGCGTTGACCCAGCTGGCCCAGATCGCGGTGTCGACCACCAATCTCGTGCTGATGGGCACGCTCGGTGTCGCGGAGGTCGCGGCGGGCGGTCTGGCGCTGGTGTTGTTCAACCAGATCCGGACCATGTGTGTCGGCCTGATCACCGGGACCGGTAATCAGATCGCGGGTGCGCTCGGCGCGGCGGGCAAGCGTGGCGAGTCGGCCGACGGCGAGGTGCGCGCGGTGGTCCGGGCGGCATTCGTCATCGCCACGATCGCGGGCCTGCTCGGTGGCGCGTTGCTGATCGGTCTCGGCTGGGCACTGTCGTGGCTCGGGCAGGACGCCGCCGTTCTCGACCTGGCCCGCCCGATGATGATCGCGCTGGCCCCCGGCCTGCTGCCGTGTCTGTGGTTCCAGGTGTTGCGCCAGTACACCGTGGGCATGCAGCGTCCCCAGGCGCTGTTGATGGTGACGCTCGGTTCGGTCGTGCTGAACCTGGTGCTCGCGCTCGCCTTCATCCACGGCTGGGCGGGCATCCCCGCCTCCGGTCTGACCGGCGTCGGCATCGCCACCTCACTGGTCTTCCTGATCACCTTCGGGGTGTTCTGGGCGATGGTGCGCCGGGACGAACAGCTCGGCGCCACCCTGCCGCGGACACCGTGGCCGGTGCGCTGGGCGACCGTGCGCGAGGAACTTCGCCTCGGCACCCCCATCGCGCTGACCTACGGTTCCGAGGCGGGCATGTTCTCGGTGCTCGCGCTGGTGATGGGAAGTTTCGGGCCGGCCGCCCTGGCCGCGCACAACGTGGTGTACCAGATCATCTACATCGTCTTCCAGGTCGCGATCGGCCTGTCGCACGGTGCGTCGATCCTGGTCAGCCATGCCGTGGGCCGCGACGAGTACAGCCACGCCAAGTCGCTGGCCTGGCTCGCCCTGCGCCATGCGGGCGTGCTCGCCGTCGTCACGGGGGCGGTCTATGTCCTTGCTCCCGACGTGGTGCTCGCGCCGTTCCTCGACACCTCCGACACCGCGACCGTGGACATCGCCCACACGCTGTTGCTCATCGGCATCGTGCTGCAGTTCTTCGACGCCGCCCAGAACATCGGGACGGGTCTGCTGCGCGGGCTGAAGGAAACCTCGGCGGGCTTCCGGCTCTCGCTCGTCGGCTACTGGGGTGTCGGAATCCCGGCCGCCCTGCTGTTCGCGTTCCCGCTGCATCTCGGGGCGGCGGGCGTCTGGTGGGGCCTCACGGCGGGCCTGGCCACCACGGCCGCCCTGATGCTCCGCAAGTACTTCAGCCTGCTCGACCAGGCGAGTACGACTCCACTCCCACGCATCCCCGCGACCCAGGCAGGATGACGGGCGGCGGTCACCAGGACCGCCGCCCGTTTCCTCGCGCGGTTCGTCAGATGTTGACGCCGTAGTCGCGGGCGATCCCCGCGAGACCGGACGCGTATCCCTGGCCGATGGCGCGGAACTTCCACTCGTTGTTGTGCCGGTACAGCTCACCGAACACCATCGCGGTCTCGGTCGACGCGTCCTCGGACAGGTCGTAGCGAGCCAGCTCCACACCGGTGTTCGCATCGGTCACCCGGATGTAGGCATTGCGGATCTGTCCGAAGGACTGCCCCCGCGCCTGCGCGTCGTGGATCGACACGGGGAAGAAGATGTTGGTGATCGACGGCGGCGTGGCGGCCAGGTCGACATTGATCACCTCGTCGTCACCGTCGCCCTCACCGGTCAGGTTGTCGCCGGTGTGCTCGATGGTTCCCTCGGGCGAACGCAGGTTGTTGTAGAACACGAAATGCTGGTCCGACAGCACCTTCAGGTTGGCACCCGTAGCCAGCGCACTGGCGTCGAGATCGTGATCGGCGCCGGTGGTGGTGCGGACATCCCAGCCGAGGCCGACGGCCACCTTGGTGAGATTGTCGGTCTGCTTCGACAGCGAGACATTGCCGCCCTTGGCGAGTGAGACGCTCATGAAACCCTTCTGTCCTGATCGTGTTCAGTGCTGCTGCTCGGCCCAGGTGCGCAGGGTCTCGACCCGGCCTTCCAGGGCGCGCAGTTCGGTGTCGTCGAGAACCGTTCGCTGGATACCCCGGTCCACCGCGAAAGCCGACTGACGGTGGTCGTCGATCACATCGACGTCGATCCGCACGGCGGCGTAGTCCTCGGCCTCGGGCATCTGCTCGGCGATCACGGTCGCCCGGCCACGGGCCGACAGCGCCACATTGCCGCCACCAAGGATCAGCAACGCCACCTCGGGCCGCTCCCGCAACCGGGCGAGCGACCCACGATTGGTGCGCAGGCTGATGAGGATGCGCCGGTCGCCCGCGCGCACCGGCCAGGAAACAGGAATGGCGTGCGGGGCGGGATCGGTGGTGACCAGTACCGCGATGGTTTCCTGTGGCCACACCGGCAACACGTCGAGTTCGGGATGATCTGTCAACTCGCCGTGCTCTACCGGATCGACTTCTGTTGCCATCTACCTCACCTCGACGATCGTCGGACACCCCAGCCCGCCGCGAACAGCGAGCTCGCCACCGAGTCTAAAGCGCTGTGCCACTTGCCGCTAACGTCTCGGCAGCGATCGCCGGGCATTCACCCGACCAAGATCGTTAGCCGTCGGGTAGCTGTGTACCGCACTCGCGTTCGACCGGAACCGATCTCGCGGTATCGCGCGTGGTCAGCGCGGCCAGTAGGCGCGCCAGTCCTTGGCGGTGAGCGGTAACCGCTCCCCGCGCGCCGATTCCGCCGCGTCCTCGGCCGCACGGATGGCCGAGGCGAAATCGAGAGTGGCCTTGCGCAGGCGCTCCTCGGCGGAGTCCGGGCCACCCAGCTCGACCGTGCGCAGGGCGGCGGGGACCAGATCGTCGGGCAGGCCGGCGCGGGCGCTGCGGGACCGGACCTTTTCGGCGAGCGCGAGCGCGGGCTGGGCCATGGCGATGCCGTCGAGGCAGGAGCGGCGGGCCTTCTCGGCCGACTTGCGCTCCTCCCAGGCCTCTTCCTGCGCGGCGATCTTCTCGGCCACCGAGATGCCGGGCGGCAAGTCGGCCTCGATCAGGTGCGGGCTGCGGTGGACGAGCTTGCCGACCAGTGCCGCCGCCACATCGTCGACGGTGAATTCGCCTGCGGCCTCGGCGATCCGGGAGTGGAACAGCACCTGCAGCAGCAGGTCGCCGAGTTCCTCCTTGATGGTCGCGTAGTCGCCGGAGCCGATGGCGTCGAGCAGTTCGTAGGTTTCCTCGAGCAGGTAGGGGCGCAGCGAATCGTGGGTCTGGGTGGTTTCCCAGCCGCCGAAATGCCACAGCCGGTCCATCACCCGCACGGCGTCGGCCAGGCCCGCCGCGACGACGGCGGTATCGGCCGCCTCCTGCGCCTCGCTCATACGCTCGCCTCGGCGGGCACCGAAAGATCGACCATCCTTTGCGGTTTGCCGTCGAGCACCAGCAGCAGGTCGGCGACGAATTGCAGCACCGCGACATCGCGGACCCGATCGGCGCCGACACTGTCGGTGACGCGCGGCAGCGGCAACTGCACCATTCCGCTGGCCGCCCGGTAGGTGGCGCTGGGGTAGATCCGCTTGAGCCGCAGCTGTTTCGAGTCGGGCAGGTTCAGCGGGGCGATCTTCAACGTCGAGCCGGTGACCACGATCTCGGACACGTCGTACTCGCGCGCCAGCAGTCGCAGCTTCGCCACCGACACCAGCCTGCCGACCTCCACCGGCACCGGGCCGTACCGGTCGACGAGCTCCTCGACGACAGCGGCCAGCGCCGAATCGTCCTGCGCGGAGGCGAGTTTGCGGTACGCCTCGAGCCGCAGCCGGTCGCTGGCGATGTAATCGGGCGGGATGTGCGCGTCGACAGGCAGGTCGATCCGCACCTCCTTGATCTCCTCGGTGACGATCGGTTTGCCGTCGGCGGCGGCCCGGTAGGCCTCCACCGCCTCACCGACCAGCCGCACGTACAGGTCGAAACCCACGCCCGCCACGTGCCCGGACTGTTCGGCGCCGAGCACATTGCCCGCGCCACGGATCTCGAGGTCCTTCATCGCGACCGCCATACCGGCGCCGAGGTCGGAGTTCTGGGCGATGGTCGCCAAGCGGTCGTAGGCCGTTTCGGTGAGCGGCTTCTCCGGCGGGTACAGGAAGTAGGCGTAGCCGCGCTCGCGCGAACGACCGACCCGGCCGCGCAACTGGTGCAGCTGTGAGAGGCCGAGGGAGTCGGCGCGTTCCACGATCAGGGTGTTGGCATTGGAGATGTCGAGGCCGGTCTCGATGATCGTGGTGCACACCAGCACGTCGTATTCGCGCTCCCAGAAGCCCTGTACCGTGCGCTCGAGCTGGTCCTCGTTCATCTGCCCGTGCGCCACCACCACCCGCGCCTCGGGCACCAGGTCGCGAATCTTCTTGGCGGCCTTGTCGATCGAGGACACCCGGTTGTGCACGTAGAACACCTGACCGTCGCGCATCAGCTCGCGGCGGATGGCGGCGGTGACCTGTTTGTCGTTGTAGGCGCCCACATAGGTGAGCACCGGATGACGTTCCTCGGGCGGGGTGAGGATGGTCGACATCTCGCGGATGCCCGCCAGGCTCATCTCCAGGGTGCGCGGGATCGGGGTGGCCGACATGGTGAGCACGTCGACGTGGGTGCGCAGCGCCTTGATGTGCTCCTTGTGTTCCACACCGAAGCGCTGTTCCTCGTCGACGATCACCAGACCGAGGTCCTTCCAGCGGACCCCGGTCTGCAGCAACCGGTGGGTGCCGACCACGATGTCGACGGATCCGTCGGCCATCCCGGCCAGGATCTCCTTGGAATCGGAGGCGTCGGTGAAGCGCGACAGGCCCTTCACCGTCACCGGGAAGCCCGCCACCCGCTCGGTGAAGGTCTGCAGGTGCTGCTGGGCCAGCAGTGTGGTCGGGACGAGCACCACCACCTGCTTGCCGTCCTGCACCGCCTTGAACGCCGCGCGCACGGCGATCTCGGTCTTGCCGTAGCCGACGTCGCCGCAGACCACCCGGTCCATCGGGACCGGCTTCTCCATATCGGCCTTCACGTCGGTGATGGCGGTCATCTGGTCGACGGTCTCGGTGAACGCGAACGCGTCTTCCATCTCCTGCTGCCACGGGGTGTCCGGCCCGAAGGCGTGTCCCGGCGCGGCCTGGCGGGCGGCGTAGAGCTGCACCAGCTCGCCGGCGATCTCGCGAACGGCCTTGCGCGCCTTGCGTTTGGTGTTCGCCCAGTCCGAACCGCCCAGCTTGGACAGACTCGGCAGCTCACCGCCGACGTAGCGGGAGAGCTGATCGAGCGACTCCATCGGCACGAACAACCGGTCGCCGGGCTGGCCGCGCTTACTCGGGGCGTACTCGATCACCAGGTATTCGCGGCGCGCCCCGCCGACGGTGCGTTCGATCATCTCGACGAAGCGGCCGATGCCGTGCTGGTCGTGGACCACCATGTCGCCTGCCGACAGGGCGAGTGGATCCACCTGGTTGCGGCGCTTGGCGGGCAGCCGCTTGCCCTCGCTCGGCGCGGTGACCCGGTTGCCGGTGAGATCGGATTCGGCGACGACGACCAGGCCCGCGTCGTCGAAGATCAGCCCGTCGTGCAACGAACCGCACAGCACACCGACCACGCCCGGCTCCGGAACCGCCCCCGCCGGGAGCAGTGCGGCGGGCACCTCGGCCTCACCGAGCCGTTCCAGCACGCGCTGGGCGGTGCCGTGCCCGGTGACCACGACGACGGCGCGCCCGCCGGTCGCCACGTGCGCGCGCAGCGAGGCGAAGATGGTCGCGACCAACTCCTCGGACCCGCGGGCGGTCGGGCCCGCGAGCACCGGCAGGTTCACCTCGACCGGATCGCCGGAACTCAGCGGGCTCAACGTCCACCAAGGCAGGCCGAGTTGGTCTGCGCTGCCGTGCAATTCGGGCAGCGAACGGTAACCGGAGGCGGCCAGGTCGAGACCGTGCGCGCCCAGCGGGGCATCGCTGCCGAACGAGGCGGCCGTCCAGGAGGCCTCGAGGAATTCCTCCCCGGTACGTACCAGGTCGGCCGCGCGGGTACGGATCTTCTCCGGGTCGCACAGCAGCAGGTGGGTGCCCTCGGGCAGCGCCTCGGTGAGCAGGCTCAGCTTGCCGGGCGCCAGGACGGGAAGCAGCGCCTCCATGCCGTCGACCGGGATGCCCTCGGCGATCTTGTCGAGCATTTCGACGAGCGCGGCGTCGGCGGCGTTGTCGGCCGCCACGGCGGCGGCGCGTTCGCGCACCGGCTCGGTGAGCAACAGCTCGCGGCACGGCTGGGCCACGACCACCTCGACGCTCAGATCGTCGATGGAGCGCTGATCGGCCACCGCGAACGGGCGGAGCTCGGTGACCTCGTCACCCCAGAACTCCACGCGCACAGGGTGGTCCGCCGTCGGCGGAAAGAGGTCGAGAATGCCGCCGCGCACCGCGAACTCGCCACGCTTGCCGACCATGTCGACGCGGGTGTAGGCGAATTCGACCAGGCGCGCGAGCAGGGCGTCGAAGTCGTGGTCCTCGCCGACGCGCAACACGATGGGCTCGATATCGCCGAGCCCGGCCGTCATCGGCTGCATCAGCGACCGCACCGTGGTGACCACCACACGCAGCGGTTCCGGGTACACCGGGTCGTCGGGGTGCGCGAGCCTGCGCAGCACCTCGAGCCTGCGCCCGACCGTGTCGGCGCCGGGTGAGAGGCGTTCGTGCGGCAGCGTCTCCCAGGACGGGAACATCGCCACCGAGTCGCCGAGCATCTCGGCCAGCTCGACGGTCAGGTCGTCGGCCTCGCGGCCGGTGGCCGTGACGACGACCAGCGGACGCTGAGCGGCCACGGTGCTCGCGACGAACGCGCGCACCGCCGAGGGGGCGACCAGCTCCACCCCGGACTTGCCGACCAGATCGGCCACCGTCCGCAGCGCGGCATCACCCCCAGCCGCCTCGGCCAGACCGGCGAGCGGGGGACGAAGGGAGGACATGAACGCTCCTGAATACGCAGACGGGATGGTCGAGGAGGACTTGGTAAAGTCTAGTCACCGCCTCCGACACCTCCCCGGGCTGGGCGAGGCACGGGCCACGCGGCGTATGGTCGCAAGCGTGAGTCTGGCTCAACGTGAACGCCACGCCCTTGTTCAGTCGGCGCTCTCGGCGGGTGCCCAAGCACCGACGCTGTGCGGCACCTGGACCGTCTACGACCTCGCCGCCCACCTGGTGGTCCGGGAACGCAGGCCCGACGCCGCGCTCGGCATCCTGCTGAAGCCCCTGTCCGGCTATCTCGACAAGCAGCAGGCCAAGATCCGGCAGCGCCCGTTTCCGGTACTCGCCGAGCAGATCCGCACCGGGCCACCGCTGTGGTCACCGCTGCGCCCGGTCGACGCGGTGGTGAACCTGACCGAGATGTTCATCCACCACGAAGATATCCGCCGCGGCGAACCAGGATGGGAGCCAAGGCAATTGGCCGATGCCGACGAGCAGCGGCTGTGGCGGGCGCTGCGGGCGATCGCCCGGGCGAACTACCGCAAGTCACCCGCGCCGCTGGTGCTGGCCACCCCGGGCGGGGAACGGATCACCGCCCACGCGGGCACCGGCGACGCGGTGGTGCTCACCGGCCCGCCGTCGGAACTGCTGCTGCACGCCTTCGGCCGCGACGAGGTGCGGATCGAGGCGAGCGGACCCGACGCGGACGTGCGGGCCGTGCTCGCCACCGACCGCAGCGTCTAGACCACGTAGCGACGCAACCGGCGCGCCGCGAACTCCCGGAAATACGACAGCTTCTCGGGCGGAACGAGCGAGGGCAGCAGGAAATACCAGGCCCGTTCCATCCGGGTGGCCATCTGGTCCATCGACTCGGTACCCACCGCGACGATGTGCACGCCGGCGGTGAGTTCCTGCAGGAGCAGCCCCACCACCTCGGCGTCGAGATCGGCGAGCAGGTCGCCCTGGGAGATCGCGCGCTCCGACAGCACCCGGTACGTCTCACCCCAGGTCTTGGCGATGTTGTCGCCCTGGGCGCCGCGATAGTCACCGATCTGGTGAGTGAGCTTGAGCATCGCACCGACCATCGGATCGTTCATCGACAGATCGGCGACCACATAGGTGATGCCGATGCACGCCTCGAGCGCGGGCACCCGGGAATCGAAGAAACCCTGACACGACCCGATGAGCCGTTCGTTGCCCTGATCGACCACCGCCCGTGCCAGCTCCTCCTTGGAGCCGAAGTGAAAGTACAAGGCGCCCTTGGTCACATTGGACTGCGCGATGATTTCGCTGAGGCTCGCGTTGGCGTAGCCCAAACGGAGAAAGACATCGGCAGCGCCAGCAAGGACGGAGTCGCGGGTGATCTCCGCGCGCGCTTGCCTAGCCATCAGATCCGCCTGTCATCCAATAATCCAGCCATCCTGAAGTAGACCGACATCCCGAAGTTGATCGACATACCGCCCGGCAGCACCCAAAAGGATGGGTGAACCGTACCACCAGACGTTCCCGGGGCACCCGGATCCTGGATTCGCTTCCGGCACGGGCGCTATCGACCGGTTACCCCGGCTTGGGCCCCGCGATGTTCGTATTCCATTCGGAGCTGAGACCCGGCTCGGCTTCCAAGTGGCTCAAACCGTTCCAGCACAGGTTCACCAGATGCGCCGCGACCACTTCCTTCGGCGGTGTGCGCTCGTCGAGCCACCAGGTGGCCGCCGTCGACACCATGCCGACGAGCGCCTGGGCGTAGAGCGGGGCCAGACTGGTGTCGAGATCGCGACGGGCGAAGTCGCCCGCCAGAATGTGCGCCACCTGGTTGACAGCCTCGTTGAGCAGGCTCGAGTACCGGCCGTCGGCGTTGGGAGCCGGCTGGTCGCGCACCAGGATGCGGAACCCGTCGGTGCGTTCCTCGATGTAGGTGAGCAGCGCCAGCGCCACCTGCTCGAGCCGCAACCGCGACCGGTTCTGGGTGAGCGAAGAGGTGACCATGTCCAGCAGCATCGACATCTCGCGGTCGACGACCACCGCGTAGAGCCCTTCCTTACCCCCGAAATGCTCGTAGACCACCGGCTTGGACACCTGCGCACGCTGCGCGATCTCCTCGATCGATGTGGCGTCGTACCCCCGCTCGGCGAACAACGCGCGACCGATCTCGATCAACTGCTGGCGCCGCTGCGTACCGGTCATCCTCGGCCTGGACACCCGACCCGGATCACTAGAAGACAACTTCCCTGCCTCTCCACCACCTGCCGGACCCACCGCGTCAACTGTCTCAGACCCCATGATGGTCAAAATTGTCGGGGATGTGGGCGAGCCAAGATTTTCCGCGAGGCGCGATCTATGCGAGGATCATGGCCGTGCCGTAGCACAGTGGTGGGCTCTGACAGCCCACTGGTGTGGCGATCCGCCGTAGTGTAATGGCAGCACCTCTGATTTTGGTTCAGATAGTTCAGGTTCGAGTCCTGGCGGCGGAGCACACACGGGCACAGTGACGTATCGTCGGCCCGCACCCCATCACCGACCGACCGAACCCGCCACAGCACACTCGCTGACCGGCAGCCGAGGGAGATCCATGCCACCGCAGACCGCCGTCGTCGTTCTCGCAGCCGGGGCTGGGACGCGAATGCGGTCGAAGACTCCGAAGGTGCTGCATCCGCTCGCGGGACGCTCGATGCTCTCGCACGCGCTGCACGCCGCGGCGGAGATCGACCCCACCCATCTGATCACCGTCGTCGGGCACGACCGCGACAAGGTCGGCGCCGCCGTCGCCGAGGTCGGCAAGGAGCTCGGACGCGAAATCGTCTGTGCGGTACAGGAACAGCAGCTCGGCACCGGCCACGCCGTGCAGTGCGCGCTCGAGGCCGTGCCCGCCGATTTCACCGGTGACCTGCTCGTCACCTCCGCCGATGTGCCGCTGCTCGACGGGCACACTCTCGGCGCCCTGCTCGACGAGCACCGCAGCTACGCCGAACGACCGGCCGTCACCGTGCTCACCTTCGTCCCCGACGATCCCAACGGTTACGGCCGGATCGTGCGCGACGACGACGGTCAGGTCGCCGAGATCGTGGAGCACGCCGACGCGACGCCGGCCCAGGCCAAGATCAAAGAGGTCAATTCCGGCGTCTACGCCTTCGACGCCGCCGTGCTGCGCACCATGATCGGGCGGCTGTCCACGGCCAATGCCCAGCACGAGCTCTACCTCACCGACGTGCTGCGTCTCGCCCGCGAGGCCGGGCATCCCGTACACGGCGCGCGACTGGTCGACTCGAACAAGGTCACCGGGGTCAACGACCGGGTGCAGTTGTCGCAGGCCGGTGCCACACTCAACCGGTACATCCTCGAGCGGCACATGCGCGCGGGCGTCACCGTCATCGATCCGGCCACCACCTGGGTGGACGCGAGTGTGCGGATCGGGCGCGACGCGGTCCTTCGCCCCGGCACCCAGCTGTTCGGCGAGACCCACATCGGGGAGGACGCCGAGATCGGGCCCGACACCACCCTCACCGATGTGATCGTCGGCGCGGGCGCCAAGGTGGTGCGCACCCACGGTGAACAGGCCGAGATCGGCGAGAACGCCAACGTCGGACCGTTCAGCTACCTGCGCCCCGGCACCGTGCTCGGTGAGCACGGCAAGCTCGGCGCGTTCGTCGAGACCAAGAACGCGACGGTCGGCGCGCACTCCAAGGTTCCGCACCTCACCTACGTCGGCGACGCGACGATCGGCGAGCACAGCAACATCGGCGCGTCCAGTGTTTTCGTGAACTACGACGGGGTGAACAAGCACCACACTGTGGTCGGTTCCCATGTGCGCACCGGCAGCGACACCATGTTCATCGCTCCGGTAACCGTGGGTGACGGCGCCTATACGGGTGCGGGTACTGTACTGCGCAGGAGCGTTCCACCCGGGGCACTTGCCGTGTCGGGTGGGCCACAACGCACCATTGAGAACTGGGTGCAGCGCTACCGTCCCGGAACCGCTGCGGCACGCGCGGCGGCGGAAGCCATCGCGGCAGACGAGACGTCGAACAAGGCAATCGAGCAAAAGGATGGCAACCAGCAGTGACCGCGTTCTCGATCGACAATCAGAAGAACTTGATGCTCTTCGCCGGCCGGTCACATCCTGAGCTTGCCGAGCAGGTCGCCAAGGAACTCGATGTCGACATCACCCCGCAGACCGCGCGTGAGTTCGCCAACGGTGAGATCTTCGTCCGGTTCGAGGAGTCGGTGCGCGGTTCCGACGCCTTCGTGCTGCAGAGCTTCCCCGCCCCGCTGAACCAGTGGCTGATGGAACAGCTCATCATGATCGACGCGCTCAAGCGCGGTTCGGCCAAGCGGATCACCGCCGTGCTGCCGTTCTACCCCTACGCCCGCCAGGACAAGAAGCACCGCGGCCGTGAGCCCATCTCCGCCCGCCTGGTCGCCGACCTGCTCAAGACCGCCGGTGCCGACCGCATCATCAGCGTCGACCTGCACACCGACCAGATCCAGGGCTTCTTCGACGGCCCCGTCGATCACATGCACGCGCTGGTGCAGCTGTCGGACTACATCCGCACCAACTACTCCACCGACAACCTGGCCGTGGTCTCCCCCGATGCCGGTCGCGTGAAGGTCGCCGAGAAGTGGGCCGACGCGCTCGGTGGCACCCCGCTGTCGTTCATCCACAAGACCCGCGACCCGCTGGTCCCCAACCAGGTGAAGTCCAACCGCGTCGTCGGTGACGTCGAAGGCCGCACCTGCGTGCTGATCGACGACATGATCGACACCGGTGGCACCATCGCCGGCGCGGTGAAGGTACTCAAGGAAGCGGGCGCGGGCGATGTCATCATCGCGGCCACCCACGGTGTGCTCAGCGACCCGGCGGCCGAGCGGCTGGCGAACTGTGGTGCCAAGGAAGTGGTCATCACGAACACCCTGCCGATCAGCGAGGAGAAGAAGTTCCCGACGCTGACGGTGCTGTCTATCGCGCCGCTGCTGGCCCGCACCATCCGCGAGGTCTTCGAGAACGGCTCGGTAACGGGCCTCTTCAACGGCAACGCCTGAGTTTGCTCACCGACGGCCCTCGGCATCGCGCCGAGGGCCGTTCGTGTGTCGGCCGCGTGGTGCCGAGGGTCCGTGGGGCGATACTGGAGACGGTAGCCCCGCGATAGCCCGACCTGGGAGTCTCGATGAGCACACCGCAGGAATCCGGATCCGGGGAGGGCGAGTACCGGCCGCGGCATGCCAAGCCGGAGCGGCCCGAGGCGTCGTATTCGCTGTCGGACGAGGCGGTCGAGCCATCCCATGGCGCGCACGAGGCCAAGTATCCCGGCAGGCCCGAGGTGTCTTACGGTGGGTTGCCCGTCGACGACTCCGATGGTGATGTCGAGGCGCCCGCGGGTAAGACCTGGTCGACAGTGGCGTTCGTGTTCGCTCGGGATCGCGGCGGGGCTGTACGGGAGCGAGAAGGGTGAACCGCTCGGCAACTGGTCGGCCGTGGCGGCGCTGTTCGCGTTGCTCGCGGGGCCGGCGATCCGGATGTTCTTCTTCGACGCCGACATCATCCCGTCACAGAACTGAGAACCGCACGCACGATGAACGCTTTCACCGGTTTCCCCCTGGCCGGCCTGGACTTCTACGAGGACCTCGAGGCCGACAACTCCAAGGCCTTCTGGACCGCGCACAAACACACCTACGACGAGGCGGTGCGGGCGCCGATGGTCGCGCTCACCGCCGAACTCTCGGCGGAATTCGGGGACGCCAGGGTTTTCCGGCCCTACCGTGACGTGCGATTCTCCGCCGACAAGACGCCCTACAAGACTCACCAGGGCGCGGTGGTCCACCTCGCCCCCGGTGTGGGCTGGTATGTGCAGATCAGCGCGGCCGGGTTGGCCGTCGGTGGCGGCTGTTTCCGGCCCGCGCCGAGTGCCCTGGCTGTCCTGCGCGCCACCATCGACGACGACGTGCGCGGCCGCGAGCTGGAGGGCATCCTGGCCGCGATCACGGCCGCCGGTTTCGAACTCGGCGGCGAACAGCTCAAGACCCGCCCCAAGGGCTACCCCGCCGACCATCCGCGCATCGGACTGCTCCGCCACAAGTCGCTGATCGTTCGCCGCGACTACGGCGCACCCGACTGGCTCGAGACCCCCGCAGGCGTCACCGAGGTCCGCCGGGCCTGGAACGAGCTACGTCCGCTCATCGAATGGCTGGCCGCCGTCCTCGAAGGCGTCGACTGATCCGCGCGGGCGTGCCTTCCTGGCACCGGTCGGCGCACAGGCCGATACTGGCACCATGAGCCGTGAACCGCTGGACATGGACATGGGCGACGACGATCAGGCCGACGACATCATCGAATACGAACGCACCATCGAAGACCCGCCGGCGGACTACGTGATCCGCAACCGCGAAGCCGAGGCCGACGGGTTCCTCGGTATCGGCGAGGAACTGTCGGAGGAGTGGACCGAGAGCGGCGAGCGCCACGAGGAGATGGAAGAAGACGAGCGCCCCGCCGAAGAGGTCGCCGTCCGCGCTTTCGACGAGGACTCCCTCGACAACGCCGACCTCGACGGGGACGAGAACCTGATCAGCGGCGAAGGGGTCGCCGACGAACTCGACCTCTAGAGCCGCCATGCCTTGACGACCTGCTCGGGCGACATCCCGCCGACCGCGGCAGTTCCGTCGTAGCTGCGGTCAACGACGCTCGGCCAGGACGAGGGTGAAACGGTTCTCCGGGTCGGTCCAGGTGTGGGTGGGTGCGAAGCCCGCGGTGTCCAGTTCGGCGCTGAGGGCTTCGGGGCGGAACTTGGCCGAGATCTCGGTGCGCATCTCCTCGCCCGCCGCGAAGTCGACGGTGAGGCCCAGATCGGTGACGGTCGCGGTCATGGCTTCGGTGGCGCGCAGGCGCATCTCGATCCACTCGTTCGTGGGATCCCAGAGCGCGATGTGCTCGAACTTGTCCGGCTCGAAATCGGCGGACAGCCGGTTGTTGAGGACGTGCAGGACATTGCGGTTGAACTCGGCGGTGACACCCGCGGCGTCGTCGTAGGCGGGAACGACGATCTCGGGGGCGACCACGAGGCCCGCGCCGAGCAGCAGCAGTTCCCCGGGTTCGAGAACCTCGTTGATGCCGGCCAGGAATTCGGCGCGCTCGGCGGGCACCAGGTTACCGATGGTTCCGCCGAGGAAGGCGATCATCCGGCGCCCTCCCCTCGGCAGGTTGTGCAGGGTATCGGTGAAATCGCTGACCACACCGTGCACGGACAGATTCGGATACTCGGCGGCCAATTCGGTGGCCGCACCACGTAGGGCGGACGCGGATACATCCTGTGGCACATAGGTTTTCAGCGAACCCACGGCCGTGAGCGCGTCGAGGAGCAGCCGGGTCTTGGCCGCCGAACCGGCGCCGAGTTCCACCAGTACGTCGGCGCGAGCGGCGGCCGCGATCTCGTCGACCACATCGCGCAGCAGCGCTCGTTCGGTGCGGGTGGGGTAGTACTCGGGCAGCTCGGTGATCGCCTCGAACAATTCACTGCCGCGCGCATCGTAGAACCACTTGGGCGGCAGCGACTTCGGGTCGGCGGTGAGTCCGGCGCGGGCATCGGCTCGCAGGGCCTCGGTGAGATCGGCGTCGGTGAGGTGGATGTCCAGCAGCGGCGCGGTCATGAACGGACCCTTTCGGTGGCGGGGAATTCCAGAGCGGTGATGGTGCAGTGGCCGGGCGAGGCGGTTACCAGCTGACGATCCGCGATCGGTCGCCACCGTGGATCGTCGTCGTACGGTTCCGAGGACAGCACGGCGTAGTCGTCGGTGACCAGCACCGACAAGGCATGCCAGCAGGTGGTGGCCCAGAGTTCGGAACCGTTGCCGAGCAACAGATTCACCCGGGCGTTGGGCTGATGACGCAGCACGGTGCTCACCAGTAGTCGCAGCGCGTCGGCAGGCGACGCGACCGGTCCGTCGGGATCGATGGCGGCGAGCAGGGCGCGCAGCACGACCCACAGTGCCGCCGCGTCGGTGAGTGCCTCGGCGTGCAGGAACATCGAGGCCGAGGCGGACGGGTCGAGAAGAGGCGCCAAGTCGGTGAGGACGGCGGGCAGGGTGGTTCGCCACTCCTGCACGACACCGTTGTGGCTGAAGGCCCAGTGGTCGTCGGTGAAGGGGGCGCAGGCGGAGCGTTCGATCGGCATGCCGACGGTGGCCGAGCGGACGGCCGCGAGCACCGCTCGGGACTCGAGTTGCCCGAGGACCTCGGCGACGGCCGGATCGGTCCAGATGGGGGCGGGGTTGCGGTAGCGGGTCACCGCGTCGCGGGCACCGTCCATGCCGACCTCCGCGCGGCGCCACCAGGCGACGCCGAAACCGTCGGCGTTGATCGTGCCTCCCGCACGCATATCGAGCGGCGCCCAGGACTGGGCGTAGAGCGAATGCGAGCCGCGCGACACCAATTCACCGACCGCGACCGGTGGGCCGACATAGCCGAGGTGTCTGCACATCAGCGTTCGTCCTCACGCAGGTCGCGGGCCAGCCGGAACCCGGCGAAGATCTGCCTGCGGATGGGGTGGTCCCAATTGCGGAAGGTGCCGCGGCAGGCCACCTCGTCGGTGCCGAACGAACCGCCGCGCAGGATTCGGTAGTCCCCACCGAAGAAGACCTCCGAGTACTCCCGGTACGGGAACGCACGGAACCCTGGGTAGGCCTCGAAGCCGGAGGAACACCACTCCCAGACGTCACCGATCAACTGGTGCACCCCGGTTGCCGACGCACCGGCCGGATACGCGCCGACCTCGGCCGGTTCCAGATGACGCTGGCCCAGGTTGGCGGTGCGCTCACTCGGCTCGTCCGCACCCCACGGATAGCGCCGCGACGCTCCGGTGGCCGGGTCGAACCGTGCCGCCTTCTCCCACTCCGCCTCGGTGGGCAACCGCTTACCCGCCCACCGCGCATAGGCCTCCGCCTCGAACCAGCACACGTGCACCACCGGCTGACGCGGCCGCAGCGCGGTACGCACCCCGAAAACCCTTCGATACCACTGATTCCCCTCGCGCTCCCAGAACTGCGGCGCGACCAGCCCCGCCTCCTGCCGGTGCGCCCACCCGCGCTCCGACCACAGCTCACGGCGCTCGTATCCGCCGTCGTCGATGAACGCCAGGTACTGCTCGTTGGTCAACGGGGCGACATCGATGGCGAAACCCTCGACAGACACCGGATGCGCAGGCCGTTCATTGTCCAGCGCCCAGGGATCGGCTGACGTACCCATCATGAACTCGCCTGCGGGAACAACCACTTCACCGCCAACGGGGACCCGCGCGGACGGCGCGGGTGGCGCCGACAGCACCGGTGCGCCCAGGCGCAACTGGTGAGTGGCCAGCATGGTCTCGTCGTGTTGCTGTTCGTGCTGAGCGATCATCCCGAACGCGAAACCATTGTCCACCAGTGGGTTTCCCAGCAACGGACTGGATTCGAGGACGTCGAAGACCTTCTCGCGCACGGTGCCCACATAGTCACGCGCCTGCTCCGGATTCAGCAGCGGCAGCGCGGGCCGGTTCGCCCTGGCGTGCTTGAAAGCGTCGTACAGTTCGTCGATATCGCTGCGCACCGGCTCGCGGCCGCCGACATCGCGCACCAGCCAGAGTTCCTCCTGGTTGCCGATGTGGGCGAGATCCCAGACCAGCGGTGACATCAGCGGTGAATGCTGCGCGACGAGATCGGCCTCGTCGACACTGTCGGTGAGCAGTGCGGTGCGACGCCGTGCCCGGGCGAGCACGTCGGCGATCCTGGCCCGCGCCCGCTCACGATCGGCATGGTCGGCAGATACGGAAAGAGTCACGAGAAGTTCTCCGAAAACGTCTGGGTCCAGGTGATCGGCGCGAATCCGAGCGGAACCGGACCATCGGGGCGGGGACTGAGATTCATGACGCCCCGCTCGAGCCGTTCAGGTGATCGAGAGGACTCCGGGCGTGGCGACATCGACGCGCCGCATCGGCCAGTTCTCCTGCGGCGGCGGGTGTTCGGGCATGGGCGGCGGCCAGCTCGAGAACGTCGACCGCTACCCGGCGGAACTGCGAATCGAGTAGTCCGCAGCGCGCGGCCGTGGTCCACTCCCCCGCGGCCGGTGCGGCGAGAGCTGTTGCCTCGGCGACCACTTCGGGTGTCGAGAGCAGGGCGTCGAACAGGTGGATCGGGGTGGTCCAGGTATCGCCGGGCTGGGTGTCGAGGTAGCGCACCTCGAGGTGTCCGGAGGCGCGGACCGGCGGGAACAGGGTGGTGAGGTGGTAGTCGAGGTCGGCGCGGGTGGGGCGGCGGCCGACCTCGTCGTCGAGTGCGCCCGAGAGCCAGTCGGCGAAGGTCGCACCCGGTGGGGGCGACCAGTCGGCGTCGGGTTCGGTGCAGCGCACGCACAGCAGCGGAACGTCGAGCGCCCAGCGCGCGTAGGCGGCGATCGGGTCGGCCCAGTCGGATACCGGTGGCCTGGTGCGAGCCGGGTCGAGGCGCAACCAGGTGCGCATACGCTGGGAAACCCAATCCCCGCACGGTATTCCGTGCAGGGTCGGCGAGCAGGCGAATGCCGCGATCAGTGCGGGCCCGAGCACGTAGAGCGCGGTCCAGCGGGCGCGCACCTCGGCCGGGTCGGCACCGGCGTCGACGCTGACCTGGGTGGCGGCGGTATTGCACATCATCAGGCCGCCGAAGGGGCCGATGCCGGCGAACGCGCGTTCCATCGCCGCGTATCGGGGCAACCGGAGCAGCCGCTCGGCCGGGCGGTGCGCGTCGGCGGACGCGGCGGTGACGGTGATTTCCCTGGTGGCGAGCAAGTCCCGCAAACGGGCCGCATCTGCCCGCAGATGCCGCGTGAGCTCCGCCGGATCGGCGAAAGGCGCGCTGGAGAGTTCGATCTGACCACCGGGTTCGATGGTCACCGCGCTGCCACCGGGCAGGGGAAGCGCGCGTGAGGCAGGGGCGAGGGAGGTCGGAGCATGTGGCCCGAGGGCCGAGGAGAGCTGGTCGAGCGAGGGTCGGGCGCCGGTGGGTCCGGCGGTGAGCCATTCGAGTTCGGCACCGATCAGCGTGGGTGGCCCGAGCTTGAAACAGACCCCGCCCACATAGGCCTCAGCCGCCGCCCGCGACGACAATTCGCCCTGGTCGCAGGCGGAATCCGGCCATGAGGAGCGTTCCAGGGTGACCGCCATGCCAACCTCCACGTGGTGAGCGCCGCCGGGGCTCGGCGCATGTCGTTCATTCCAGGGTAGCGAGCGGCACCGACAGAAAAAGTGTCGAGAAGCCGAACACCGATCGGCGCTAGGGTCGTCGCCATGCTGGATTTCGCCACCATTACCGCCGCCACGCCGGGCCTTGCCGACGGCAAGGTCTTCCTCGACAGCGCGGGCTCGTCCCTGCCCCCGCGTATCGTCACCGACACCGTGATCGCCCACCTTCGTCGCGAAGCCGACATCGGTGGCTACCGCGCGGCAAACGAACGACTCGACGACCTCGCCGCCGTGAAGACCTCCATCGCCACCCTGATCGGCGCCACCACCGACACCATCGCGCTCAGCGACAGTGCCACCAGGTCATGGGCCGATTTCGCCTACTCGGTGCCGCTGCGCCCCGGCGACCGCGTGCTGATCTCCGGCGCCGACTACGCCAGCAATGCCATCGCCGCGCTGCAGCGCGCCGCCGCCACCGGCGCGGTGGTCGAGCGCATTCCCAGCGACGACACCGGCCGCCTCGACACCGCCGCCCTGGCGAACATGCTCGACGAGCGCGTCCGCCTGGTCTCGCTGCAGCACGCGCCGACCAACGGCGGCCTGGTGAACCCGGTCGCCGAGGCCACCCGCATCGCGAAACAAGCCGGTGCGATCGTGCTGCTCGATGCCTGCCAATCGATCGGTCAACTGCCGATCGATGTGATCGAACTCGGCGTCGACGCCCTGTCCGCCACCGGGCGTAAGTGGCTGCGTGGCCCGCGCGGCACCGGATTCCTTTACGTGCGTGACGAACTGGCGCACACGATGGAGCCCGCCCGCCTCGACCTGCACAGCGCCACCTGGACCGGCCCCACCGACTACCGCCTCGCCGACGGCGCCCAGCGCTTCGAGTTCTGGGAGTGCGATGTGGCCGCCCGCCTCGGCCTCGGCGCCGCCGTGGACTACCTGCTCGAACTCGGCCCCGACGAGGCCTACGCGGCGGTGGCCGCCGGCGCGGCATACCTGCGCGAAGCCATGGCCGACCTGCCCGGTGTGACCGTGCGCGATCTGGGGACCGAGCACAGCGGCATCGTCTCGTTCACCGTCGACGGCCACGATCCGGACCAGCTGCGTGACCGGCTCGCCGAACACGCCGTCACCGTCACCGTCAGTCGCGCCACCTCGGCGCTGCTGGACATGACCGAACGCGCGCTGCCCGCCATCCTGCGCGCCTCACCGCACTACTTCGTCAGCCGCTCCGATCTCGACCGTTTCGTCGCGACCTTGGCAACCCTGACACAGCGCTGACCGGCGGATCACGCGTTCGGTCCGCTGCCTCCGGCAGGCAATTGCCCCGGTGTGGCCAGAGCAGTCGGAGGCAGCGGCTATCGTGTTCACACAGGGGTGCCCGGGGGCAATTGGGGTTAACACCGGAATCACGGGGCGGGATCTGTTGGGAGCACGGCCGTAACCGATCGTTGGCGTAAAGGGAGTCCGACGTTGAGCAGGTTCACCGACGAAATGTTTGCCACAGCGCTGTCCAGCCCGCGTGGGCTGGTCACCGGAGAACCCGAGGCATCGCTTCGGCAGACCTGGGGGGAAATCCATCGCCAGGCGCGGCGGATGGCGGGCGGTCTCGCGGCCGCCGGGATCGGGCACGGCGATGCCGTGGGTGTGCTCGCCGGGCTACCGGTCGACATCGCCCCTGTGTGCCAAGGGATCTGGATGCGTGGCGCCTCGATCACGATGCTGCACCAGCCGACACCGCGCACCGACCTCGCGGTCTGGGTACGCGACACCGAGACCGTCCTGAACATGATCGAAGCGAAGGCCGTCGTGCTCGGTGAGCCGTTCGCCGCCGCCGAACCGGTGCTGCGGGAGCGCGGGATCACCGTGGTCCGGGTGGCGGAGCTGGCCGAGGGCGCCGACTCCGACCCGGTACCGACCACCGAGGCCGATATCGCCCTGCAGCAGTTGACCTCCGGGTCGACGGGCTCGCCGAAGGCCGTGCGCATCACCCACGGAAACTTCTACGTCAACGCCTACGCGATGTTCAATCGCGTCAAGTTCCAGACCGACGACGACGTGATGGTCAGCTGGCTGCCGCTGTTCCACGACATGGGCATGGTCGGATTCCTCAGTGTGCCCATGCAGTTCGGCGCCGAAGTGGTGTGCGTGACCCCGCTCGACTTCCTGGCCAGGCCGCTGCTGTGGGCCGAACTCATCGCCAAGTATCGCGGGACCGTCACGGCCGCACCGAACTTCGCGTATTCGCTGCTGGCGCGCCGGCTGCGGCAGGCCGAGCCGGGCAGCATGGACCTGTCGAGCGTGCGCTACATGTGGAACGGCGCCGAACCGGTCGACCCCGACACCATGACGGCCCTGGCCGAGGCCGGAAAACAGTTCGGCCTCAACCCGTCCGCCCTCACCCCCGTCTACGGCATGGCCGAAACCACCCTCGCCGTGTCGATTCCCGATCCCGGTCACGGCATGGTGCTCGATGTCGTCGACGCGGATCTGCTCGAGGCCGTCGGCAAGGCGGTGCCGGTCGCAGAGGACGGCCATCACGGCACGCCGCGCAAACTGCCGACCCTCGGCCACCTGGTCGACGATCTCGAGGGCCGGGTGGTCGACGACGAACGTCAGCCGCTGCCGGTGCGCTCGGTGGGCGTCATCGAATTGCGTGGCCCCGCCGTCACTTCGGGCTACGTCACCGTCGACGGGTTCCGCCCCGCCCAGGACGCCGACGGTTGGCTCGACACCGGCGACATCGGCTACTTCACCGACGACGGCCTCATCGTGGTGTGCGGCCGCATGAAGGACGTCATCATCATGGGCGGCCGCAACATCTACCCCACCGACATCGAACGCGCCGCCCTGCGCGTGCAGGGAGTTCGCCCCGGCAACGCCGTGGCTGTACGTCTCGACGCGGGCGAGAAGCGCGAAAGCTTCGCCGTGGTAGTCGAATCCAACGACTATCAGGTCCCCGACGAGGTGAAACGCATCGAACGCGAGATCGTCCACGAGGTCTTCGCCGAGGTAGGCGCCCGCCCCCGCACCGTAGCCATTCTCGGCCCCGGTGCCCTCCCGAAGACCTCTTCGGGAAAGCTCCGCCGCACAGCCACGGCGGCCCACCTCCGCTGAGAGCAACGAGCCCTTCCCGAAACCGGGGAGGGCTCGTTGCCGGAAGTTCGCTAGTGCAGCTGGTTCTGGGCTGTTTCCAAACCGGCCTTCAGCAACAGCTCCACCGCATCGGCAGCCTGCTCCACGATCACCGGCACCTCTTTACGCTCGGGGGCCGAGAACGGCTTGAGCACATAGTCAGCCGGATCCTGACGACCGGGCGGTCGGCTGATGCCGATCCGGGTGCGCAGGTAGTCCTTGGTGGTGAGGGCCTGGGAAATGGAGCGCAGGCCGTTGTGGCCGCCTTCGCCGCCGCCCTGCTTGAGCCGGATCGTCCCGAACGGCAGATCCAATTCGTCGTGCACCACGATCACCTGATCGACGGGCACCGAGAAGAACTTCGCCAGCGCCGCCACCGGACGCCCGGACAGATTCATATAGGTGCGCGGTTTGGCGATGAGGACCTGGCGACCGTCGAGGCGGGCCTGTAGCAGATCGGCACCGGATTTCTTGTGCACGGCAAAACGGCCGCCGACGCGCTCGGCGAGCACGTCGGCGACCAGGAAGCCCACATTGTGGCGGGTGCGCTCGTATTCGGGGCCGGGGTTACCCAGCCCCACCACGAGTGCGGGCCCGGAGGATTCGGTCATCGGCCGAACCGTGGAGCGTCTTACTCGGTCTCTTCGGGGGTGTCGCCCGCCTCGGCGGCGCCTTCACCCTCGTCGTCGAGCTGAGCGGCCGACGGCGCCGGGATCACGTTGACGACCAGGATCTCCGGCTCACCGGCCAGGGTGACGCCCTTGGGCAGCGTGATGTCGGCGGCCTGGATCTGGGTGCCCGCCTCGACGCCCTCGACCGAGACCTCGATGCTCTCGGGCAGGTTCATCGCGTCGGCCTCGATCGACAGGCTGTTGAGTTCCTGGGTGACCAGGGTGCCCGCGGCGGCATCGCCGGTGACGACGACCGGGACGTCGGCGACGACGCGCTCGCCACGCTTGACGATCAGCAGGTCGGCGTGCTCGATGTAGCGGCGGATCGGGTGGACGACGACCGACTTGGTCATCGCCAGCTGCTCCTTGCCGTCGATCTTCAGGCTCAGGATGGCGTTGGTGCCGTGCAGACGCAGGATGGCGGCGAAGGCCTTGGCGTCCAGCGACAGGTGCTGCGGCTCGGACTGGTGGCCGTACAGCACGGCGGGCACGTTGCCGTCGCGACGGGTACGGCGAGCGGCGCCCTTACCGAATTCGGTACGGACGGCGGCTTCGATCTGGTTCACGTCGGACATGACTGATGCGCTCCTACGGCTCTTCCGGGCTGGTCAAGGGCGACCCATCTACCGGGGTCGGGTGGTCTGCTCGTCGGACGAAGAACGAACGAGGACGACCGGGAAGGCCGAGCCGCGTCGATCACGGTGAGCACACGGGGTGCGACTCACCCTCGCCGAGACAACCCGACCACCATACCGCACCCGATCGGCCGACCTGAAACCGCTCCGGCTTCGAACTCCCAGCCCCCACGCCCCGACCTCGAGGAGGGGCCGCGACCTCTAGCGCGTAGACGCTCCAATAAACTCGATTGGTTGCCGACCACTGCGAGAGGTTCTGTGTTGACCGAGTCCGGAGAGAGCGCCGTCCCCACTCCGCGCGGATTGCCCGCCGAGGTGGCCCGTCGCCGCACGTTCGCCGTGATCTCGCACCCCGACGCGGGTAAGTCGACGCTCACCGAGGCGCTGGCGCTGCACGCGAAGATGATTTCCGAGGCGGGCGCCATCCACGGCAAGGCCGGTCGCAAGTCGACCGTGTCGGACTGGATGGAAATGGAGAAGGCGCGCGGCATCTCCGTGAGTTCGACCGCGCTGCAGTTCAATTACCGCGCGGCCGGTTCGGATGTCGACAGTGTCGTCAATCTCGTCGATACGCCGGGTCACTCCGATTTCTCCGAGGACACCTACCGGGTGCTCACCGCCGTCGACGCCGCGGTGATGCTGATCGACGCCGCCAAGGGCCTCGAGCCGCAGACGCTCAAGCTGTTCCAGGTGTGCCGGCACCGTGGCATCCCGGTGATCACGGTGATCAACAAATGGGACCGTCCGGGCCAGGCACCGCTGGAACTGCTCGACGAGATCAGCGAGCGTATCGGCCTCACCCCGACTCCCCTGTTCCTCCCGGTGGGTATCGCGGGCGACTTCCGCGGGCTGCTGCGCCGCGGGCCCGAGGGCGAGGCGACCGAATACATCCACTTCACCCGCACCGCCGGTGGCGCGACGATCGCCCCCGAGGAATCGCTGACGCCCGCCGAGGCCGAGGCGCGCGAGGGCGAGGCGTGGACCACCGCCGCCGAGGAGAGCGAACTGCTCTCGGCCACCGGACAGGACCACGATCAGGAACTGTTCCTCGCCGGGCAGACCTCGCCGGTCATCTACGCCTCGGCGATGCTGAATTTCGGTGTGCGCCAGCTGCTCGAGACCCTCGTCGCGCTGGCGCCGGCACCCGGTCCGCGCGCCGATGTGAACGGCAAACCCCGCGAGACCGGTGACCCGTTCAGCGCGGTGGTGTTCAAGGTCCAGGCCGGCATGGACACCGCCCACCGCGACCGGTTGGCCTTCATGCGCATCGTCTCGGGTGAGTTCGAACGCGGCATGGTCGTGACGCACGCCCAGACCGGTCGCCCCTTCGCGACCAAGTACGCGCTCACGGTGTTCGGCCGCGAACGCACCACCGTCGACACCGCCTACCCCGGCGATGTGGTCGGCCTGGTGAACGCGACCGCGCTGGCACCGGGACACACCCTGTTCGTGGACAAGAAGGTCGAATTCCCGCCGATCCCCAGCTTCGCGCCCGAGCACTTCGCGACGCTGCGCGCCCAGAGCGCGGGCAAGTACAAGCAGTTCCGCAAGGCCATCGACCAGCTCGATTCCGAGGGCGTCGTCCAGGTGCTGCGCAACGACGCGCGCGGCGACGCCTCGCCCGTGCTCGCCGCCGTCGGGCCCATGCAGTTCGAGGTGGTCACCGCCCGTATGCAGGCCGAGTTCAATGTCGAGACCCAGCTCGACTTCCTCGCCTACACCCTGGCCAGGCGCACCGATGCCGAGTCGGCGCCGGAGCTGGACCGCCAGCGCGGGGTCGAGGTGTTCACCCGCACCGACGGCGCGATCCTGGCCCTGTTCAGCGACAAGTGGCGGCTGCAGTACATCGAGAAGGAACACCCGGATCTCACCCTCGAGCCGCTGGTGGCCACCGCCGACTAGCTGTCTGGGTCGGGAGGTCTACTCCTCCGGTTCGCGTTCCACCCGGGAAACGTCCTGGGAGATCATGCCCCAGCGGCTCGCGGTGAGCCGCAGGCTCGGCAGGTCGCTGAGCGAGAGGACCACCTCGTAGGTGCGTTGGTAACCGGTGTGCGCGATGCGCCAGTAACCGTCGTCGCAGCGCACATAGCGGTCGGTGTAGAACGCGGCGCCGTGCAGACACATGTTGTGTTCGGGGATGAGTACGGTGTCGGCGAGATACCAGGTGCCGGTGGCGGTGTCGCCGTCGACGTCGATCTCCGGGTGGTCGCACCGGTGCTCGGTGATGACGTGCGGGCCGAGGGTGTTGCGCAGGAAGGCGAGGAAGGCCTCGCGCGACTCGAACTGCAGGTATTCGCTGTAGGTCGCCGTGGCCTCGGGCACGAGGGTGTCGGCGAACTCGTCCCAGGACTTGGTGTCCAGCGTGCGCAGGTAGCGGAATTTGAGTCTGCTGATCGCGGTGACGTCGTCGGGGTGCTCGGGTGGGCGTGGCTTCGGTTGCTCGGGGGGCGCGGCGGCGGGCTGTTCGTCGTCGGCGATCACACTGTCCATTCCGTGCCCGGCGACCAACGGCTCCTCCGCCCCGGGTAACAGCGGCCCCGAGCGTTCACGACGCACATCGACCTCCTCGACGCGCGCGTTCACAGACCCGGGCCCTTGCTCCATGCCTCCACGATCCCACCGGATGGCCCACACGAGGCGGATCTGTACCCGATCGCTACCCCTGTCGAAACCGGAGTGTGACCTGCGGCCGCTCGGGCAGGAGACTGTCTGGGCTAGCCGATGGTGAAGCAGGTGCGGCAGAAGTCCTCACCGAACTCCGAGAGGCGAAGGCTCTTGCGCACGATCTTCGGCGCGCGCCCGGCCTTCTTGAGCGCCTCCTCGACCACCGGCTGCACCTCGAGCACCATGTAGCGGCTCAGCACCACCGGGTCGTCGGAGGTGAGGGTGAGGCCGAGGCGGTTGAGGTTGATGAGGTAGGAGCGGGCCCGGTCGGGATAGCGCACGCCTGCCTGTTCGGGCACGGAGGTGAGGTCGCCCTGCACCAGTTCCGAGCCGATGCCGAGCGGGCGGTTGGTCCGCACGTCGACGGCGGGCTGGGGTCCGTTGAGGGCCATGAACCGCAGGATGCGGGCCTCGTCGGGGGCGATCTCGTCGAGGATGCGGTCGTAGGCGGGGTGCACGTCCTCGGTGAAGTACACGTCGGCCGAGCGGGCCAGCAGCGCATCGCCGCGGCGGCGCAGTTCCTCGGTGGTGGTGGAGCGCAGGTACGGGCCGACCGCGAGGGACTGCTGGCCCGAACCGTTGGTGGTCGGCACATAGCTGACGATCTCGCGCACCGAACCCTCGGTGACGCCGAGGGCACTGCGGGCGATCGAGCGCAGCGCGTTGCCGGTGCGCTCGGCGATATCGGCGGACGACTCACCGTCGAGCGCGGCCTGCGCCAGCTCCTTGGTGACCTCGTAGGTGGTGCCGACGGCCCACTGGCTGCCGCGCACGGCGGTGCCCGCGGCCAGTCCGGCCGCCCGGAACACGCCGCGGATCAGGCGGGCTTCGTTACTGATCTGTCGCTGCTCGACATCCGAGCTGCGCTCGACGGCGCGGGTACCGGCACGGGCCAGGTCCTGTCCGGTCCTGTCGTCTGTCAACGTCCTACTCCGAAGTCTCGCCGTGGACAACGATCGCCCACCAGATTATTGCCCGACCATGCTCCAGGCACAGTGCGATCTACCGCGCGCCCCTGTCCGCGCCTCGATTGTGGCCTGTCACGAAATGTGGTGATGGTCATTGTTCCGACTCGGTGGGCCGAGTGCGGCATCCGCGACAGGTTCTGTGACTGATGTCTCAGACACTACCCTGTGGCCTGGAGCACGGCGAATGGACCCGGTTCCGTACCTCACAGTAGGGTCACCTCGCTGCGGGGGTGCTAGTTTTTGAACGCCGGTGAAGGCGGTGGTCACCGGGTATCGGCAGGAGGGTGTCGTCAGTGTTGGAAAGTGTGTTCGGTATACATCCGACGCTCCTGCTCGAAATTCTGACCATCCCGTTGTTCACAGGCGTCATCGGTTACATCACCAACTGGACCGGCATTCTCATGCTGTTCCGGCCGCTCGAGTTCCACGGCGTCAAGCTGCCCGGCCTGCGCACGGTGTTTCCCTACCTGCCCAAGCGAATTCAGGTGCTGCCGCTGCTGAGTTACGACGGCCGCATCGGCTGGCAGGGCATCGTCCCCTCGCGGGCCGACAAAATGGCGAGCATCGCGGTCGACAAGGGGCTGTCGAAACTGGGCAGCGTCTCCGACTTCTACCGCGAACTCGAGCCGGACAAACTCGCCGAGCACCTGGCCGAGGTGGCCGACGCGCAGATTCGCGACATCGTCGAGGTGATCTTGCGCCGTGAGCATCCGCAGCTCTGGTACAACCTGCCCACTCAGGTCAGGGAGATGATCCACCAGCGGGTGCGGTCGCAACTGCCGGAGATCCTGCGCGAACTCACCATGGAACTCGGCACCAATATCGATCAGCTGCTCGATGTGAAGCAGATGGTGATCCGCTATTTCCAGGCACGCCCGCAATTGCTCAACCAGTTGTTCCAGGTGCTCGGCGCCAAAGAACTCCGGTTCATGCAGAATTTCGGTTTCTATTTCGGCGCGCCCTGCGGTCTGCTGCTCGTGCTGGCACTGCACACCACTTCGCTCTCGCCCCTGATCGTGCTGCCGATCGGCGGCATCGTGATCGGCTGGGTGGTGAACTGGGTGGGTCTGAACATGATCTTCGCGCCCGCCGAACCCAAGTGGTGGTGCCCGTGGCGGCAGGGCCTGCTCATCAAGCGTCAGCCCGAAATCACTTCCGGCTACGCGGCTTTGGTGTCGACCGAGGTGCTCACCGTCGCCAACATCGGTGACGAACTGCTCAACGGCCCGCGCTCGGACCGCACGCTGCAGATGCTCGAGGACACGCTGCGCCCGGCCGCCGATCGCGCCCTCGGCCCGGCCAGGCCCGCGGTGAAGTTCATGCTCGGCAGCCGCGAATACGACTCGCTGCAGTCCACCCTCACCGCCGAGGCCATGACGATCGCGCCCATGGCCTTCGCCGACCCCGCGTTCAATGTCCAGCAGGGCCGCCAGGTCAACGAATTCATCGCCCGGCAAATGTCCGCGCTTTCGCCGCACGACTTCGTGGACATGCTGCGTTCGGCGATCAAACAGGACGAATGGTTGCTTTTCGTCCATGGCGGCGCGCTCGGGCTCATTGCCGGATACGCTCACATCCTGGTCTTCGGAACAGGAGTAGCGACGACATGGATGTAGACGACGGACCTCCGTCCACCGAACTGGTGCGACGGTCGGTGCCGTCGCCCGATGCCCGCCGCGGCGTGCTCCCGGTATCACCGGTGCGCACCGCCCGCGCGGCGACCGGTGTTGCGCGCGTGGCGATCACCGCCGCGTCGGGGATGACGATGTGGACCCTCGACACCGCCCTCGGTGTCACGGTCACGGTGCTGCGCGGCAGTATCGCGGGTACGCCGCCCGCCGAGGTGCTCGCCGACGCGCAGACCGAAGTACGCGACCGGCTGCGCAACGCCCTCGGCCTTCCCCAGAGCGGGGAACAGCACGGTGGTCCCGGCATGCCGACGCTGCGCGAACAGGGCGCCGAACTGCTCCGCCTGTCGGCGAGTACCCATGCGGTGGCACCGGATTCGCATCCGGCCTACCCGGGGATCCTCGCCGAGATCACCCCCGACGAGGCGCGCATCCTGCGGTTTCTGCACGTGGACGGACCGCAGCCGTCGATCGACGTGCGCACCGGGCGTCAGCGGGCGTTCGGCGGCGAACGCCTCATCAGCGGGCTCACCATGCTCGGTGAGCATGCGGGTCTGCGCTTTCCGAACCGGGTGCCGCAGTACCTGCCGAACCTGCGCAGGCTCGGACTCATCGAGTCCACCCGTGAGCCGGTGGGCAACCCGAGCCGCTACCAGCTCATCGAGGCGCAGGAACAGGTGCGCGAGGCGTTGAAGCGCGCCAGTTTCGGCACCAAGGTGAGCTACCGCAGCATCGTGCTCACCGAGTTCGGCGCCGACTTCGTGCAGACCTGTCTGCTGTCCCGCCTCTCCGAGATTTCAGGCCAGCCTCAGGCGCGCGACCGGTAGAAGACGCGGCAAGACTCATCGAGTTCGGTGGGTTAGCCCGTACCCGGTGAGTTACCCATGTTCTCGCGAAATCAGTGGTCTTCGGCGAGCTCGAGCCAACGCTCTTCCGCCGCTTCCTTCTCCGCGACGACCTCTTTGAGCTCGGTGTTGAGCTTGACGAGTTTGTCCGGGTCGGTGGCGGCGTCGGCGAGAGCGGCGTGGAGTTTCTGCTCGCGCTCGTCGAGCTTGCCGATGGAACGTTCCAGACGCGAGAGTTCCTTGCGCGCGGCACGGCGGTCGGCCGAATCCGTCGACGTGGCGGTCGACTTGGTGTTGATCGGCTTGGCGGCGTCGGTCTGCGCGGCGCGGCGCGTGAGGTACTGGTCGATACCGCCGGGCAGATTGGTGAGTTTGCCGTCGCCGAACAGGGCCCAAGTGGAGTCACAGATGCGTTCGACCAGGTAGCGGTCGTGACTGATGACCACGAGGGTGCCCGCCCAGTTGTCGAGCAGGTCTTCGAGCTGCTGCAGGGTGTCGATATCGAGGTCGTTGGTCGGCTCGTCGAGCAGCAGCACGTTCGGTTCGGCCATCAGGATGCGGGTGAGCTGCAGGCGGCGGCGTTCACCACCGGAGAGGTCACCGACCGGGGTGCGCTGCCGGGCGGGCGTGAACCCCAGCCGCTCGGCGAGCTGCCCGGCCGAGATCTCCTTGTCGCCCAGCATGATTCGCTGCGCGATCTGCTGCACGGCCTCCAGCACACGCATATCGGTCGGCAGGTCGTCGAGTTCCTGACGCAGCCAGCCGATCTGCACGGTCTGACCCTGGATCCGCTTGCCCGCGGCCGGTTCCGCGTCGCCGGCCAGGGCGCGCAGCAGCGTCGTCTTGCCCGAACCGTTCACACCGACGAGACCGACCCGTTCGCCGGGTGCGAGCCGCCAGGTGAGGTCACTGACCAGCTCGCGGCCGTCGGGGGTGGTGAGGGTGGCGTCTTCGAGCTCGATCACCACGCGTCCGAGGCGTTTGCGGGCGAAGGCGGCCAGCGAGACGGAGTCGCGCGGCGGCGGCACATCGGCGATCAGCGCCTCGGCGGCCTCGACGCGGTAGCGCGGCTTGGAGGTGCGCGCCTTGGCACCCCGGCGCAGCCAGGCCAGTTCCTTGCGGGCCAGGTTGGCGCGGCGCGCCTCGGAGGCGTCGGCCTGGCGGGCGCGTTCGGCGCGGGCGTAGATCCAGTCGCCGTAGCCGCCCTCGTAGGTCTCCACCTTGCCGCCGACGACCTCCCAGGTGCGGGTGGCGACGGTGTCGAGGAACCAGCGATCGTGGGTGACGACCACCAGCGCGGTACGACGGGCGATCAGGTGCTGGGCCAGCCACTGCACACCCTCGATGTCGAGGTGGTTGGTCGGCTCGTCGAGCACCAGCAGGTCGAGGTCGCGCACGAGGGCGGCGGCCAGCGCGACGCGGCGGCGTTCGCCACCGGACAGGTTGGTCACCGGGGTGTCGAGGCCGAGGTCGGCGATGCCGATGCCCTCGAGCACCGTGCGGATGCGCGCGTCGGCGGCCCACTCGTGTTCGGCGATGTCGACGGTCGACAGGTCGTCGGACAGCCCCGCGAGCACGACCGACCCGATCGTCGCCCCCTCGGGCAGCACACCGCGCTGGGTGACCACGGCCATCCGCAGCCCACCGACCCGGCTCACCCGGCCGCTGTCGGGCGGTTCGAGACCCGTCAGCACCTCGAGCAGCGTGGTCTTCCCGCCACCGTTGAGACCGACCACCCCGATTCGTTCCCCGGCGTGGATGCCGAGGGAGACGTCGTCCAACAGCGGCTTGATGCCGAAGCTCTTGGAGACTTGTTCGAGGTTGATCAGGTTGGACATAGGTGTTCTTCGCCCGCCTTCCGCGTGACTATCCGGCTGGGCCGAGCCTACTCACCCACTCATGGCCCGCCGCGTTCAGTGCGCCTCGTGGTCGAGCACCCGCGCGCCCGGTACCGGACCACTCGCCGTGCGCACGCTGCGGCACACCCCCGCACCGGCCAGCTCGGCGGCCACCGCGATGGCCGCTTCCTCCGTCTCGCACAGGAACGCGCAGGTCGGCCCGGACCCTGACACCAGCCCGGCCAGCGCACCGGCTCCGATCCCGGCGCGCAAGGTGCGGCGCAGTTCCGGTTTCAGGGAGAGGGCGGCTGCCTGCAGGTCGTTGCCGAGTAGCGGGGCGAGGGCGTGTGGGTCGCCTGCGGCCAGGGCCTGCAGCAGTTTCTGCGGGTCGCCGAGGCGTGGGGGGTCGCCTTCCGCGCGCAGACGGTCGAGTTCACGGAAGACCGACGGGGTGGACAGCCCGTCCTTGGCGAGGGCGAGTACCCAGTGAAAGGTGTTGCGCGACAGCACCGGCAGCAGCTGTTCACCGCGGCCGGTGCCCAGTGCGGTGCCACCGTGCAGGGCGAACGGCACGTCGCTGCCGAGTTCGGCGGCGACCGAGGCCAGTTCGTCGCGGCCGAGGCCGAGGTCCCACAGCTCGTTGAGCCCGACGAGCGCGGCGGCCGCGTCGGCGCTGCCGCCTGCCATGCCACCGGCCACCGGGATGCCTTTGGCGATGGCGATCTCCACCAGTGGCGCGCGCCCGGCCAGGTGGGCCAGCGCGACGGCGGCCTGCCAGACGAGGTTGGTCCGGTCGGTGGGGACCTGTGCCGCACCCTCGCCCGTCACCCGGACGGTGAGCGAGGCGGCGGGGGCCAACCGTAGGTCGTCGGACAGGGATAAGGCCTGGAAGACCGTGGTCAGGTCGTGATACCCGTCGGCGCGCAGATCACCGACTCCGAGATGCAGATTCACCTTCGAAGGAGCGCGCACGACGACCGGGCTGGGCACAACTGACAGCACGATCACCAAGCGTAACCGGTAGTACCGACGAGTATGTGTGCCGAAACGGCCGACCGGTCGGTGGGTATCCGCGATGGACGAACCGAGGGCTTGCGCCCAGTACCCTTGGGGGGTATGTTCGTTCGTGTCGGGGGCATACCCCGGGACCGTATATTCGAGCGAAGGAGTCGGCCATGGCCACCACCACTTACACCGTCACGGGGATGACCTGCGGACACTGCGTGAGCTCGGTCAAGCAGGAGATCGGCAAGATCGACGGCGTCACCAGCGTCGACGTCGACCTGGCCAGCGGGCTCGTGCGCGTCGACAGCGCGAACGAGGTGTCCGAGGCCGAGGTGGCCGCCGCTGTCGACGAGGCGGGCTACGAACTCGCCCGCTGATCCTGCTGTGGCCCGCACCGACGGGGTGCGGGCCACAAGGGCTCAGCCCTGAGCAGCCAGTTTCACGAACGCGGCGGTCTCGAGAGTCTCGCCACGCGCCGTCGGATCGATACCCGCGGCGACCAGCCTGCGCTCGGCCTCGGCGGGCGAACCCGCCCAGCCGGACAGCGCCGCCCGCAAGGTCTTTCGCCGCTGAGCGAAGGCCGAGTCGATCACCTCGAACACCCGCCTGCGATGCGCGTCGTCCATCGGCCACGGCGGCTCGGCATACCGATCGATGCGGACCAGGCCCGATTCCACCCGCGGCACCGGCCAGAACACCTGCGTACCCACATGACCGGCGCGCCGGACCTTGCCGAAGAAACCCGCCTTGACGCTCGGCACCCCGTACACCCGGTTGCCCGGTTCGGCGGCGAGCCGGTCGGCCACCTCGGCCTGCACCATCACCAGCGAAACCTTGATGCTCGGCAACTCGGCGAGCAGGTGCAGCAGCACCGGCACGGCCACGTTGTACGGCAGGTTCGCCACCAGCGCGGTCGGTTCGGCGGGCAGCTGGTCGGCGCGCACACGCAGCGCGTCGGCCTCGACCACCCGCAGGTTCGCGACCAGGCCGGGAGCGCGATCGGTGACGGTTTCGGGCAGGTAGTTCGCGAGCACCGGGTCGATCTCCACGGCGACCACCTGGTCGACCACATCGAGCAGGGCAAGCGTCAGCGAGCCGAGACCGGGGCCCACCTCGAGCACCGTGTCGCCGCGTCCGACACCCGCCGCGGACACGATGCGCCGCACCGTGTTCGCGTCGTGGACGAAGTTCTGCCCGAGCTGTTTGGTCGGTCGCACGCCGAAGCGTTCGGCCAGCGTACGCACCTCGGCGGGGCCGAGCAGCGCGGCGGGACCACGAGCGGAATTATCGGGTTCGGGCACTGCTAGAACTTACCAACCTCGCCGGTCGGGCAGCTCAGCGCTGTGGCGGGGCGGCGTTGACACGGGCGAGGAAGGCGTCGATGGCATCGAGCTGGGCCGGTGTGACCGAGCCGTGCGGGCCGGTACCGGGGAGCACCTCGTAGTCGACACCGTTGGCGGCGAACTGGGCGACCAGCGCGGCGTGCAACGGCGACGGGACGATGGTGTCGGTGACGTTCATCGTCAGCAGGATCGGGGCGTCGTAGCCACTGGTCGGCAGGGCCATGTAGGCCGCGAGCGGCCCGCGCAGCGGCTCGAGCGGGCGGGCGAGCATGTCGGTGGCCGTGATGCCCTTGGTCGCGGCGACGATCTCGTCGATGCACTGGGTGGCGCCCGCGTCGACGAGCTCCTTGCCGCGCGGAGTGAGGTAGGAGTCCACGTCGAGTTCCGGGTGGGCGCCGCGCAGCCCGGCGAGGATGCTCACCAGGAAGATCGTGCTGCCCGCGGGGCCCGACACCTGCGGGCCGATGAACGGCAGCACCTTCTCGACATCGGAGGCTGCGTCGATGGCTACGGTGCCACGGAAGTCGAGTTCGGGGGCGTAGGAGGCCTGCACGTGCGCCGAACTCAGGGCCGCGTGCCCGCCCTGCGAGGTGCCGACGACACTCCACGTCCGGGACAGTGCAGGGTCGGCGGCGCGGGCGGCACGGATCAGGTCGATGGTGGCGGTCGCCTCGGTGCGCACCTCGAGGTACGGGTGCGGACCGGTGTCGAAGCGGCCAAGGCCGAGATAGTCGGGGGCGACGACGGCGAAGCCCTGGTCGACAAACCGCTTGATCAGCCGGTCCTCGGCCGCGCGGTTCGCCGGTATCGGCGCGAGATCCGGGTCGGCCTGGCCACCGCAGCTCACGCCGGAACCGGAGGTGCCGTGGTCGTAGGCCACGATCGGCCAGCCGGTAGCGGGCGCGTCACCGCTGGGCAGGAACAGCGCGCCGCTGGCGGGGCGCTCCACACCTGCCGAATCCAGCGTCGTGTACTCCACGACCGAGCCGCCGTTTGCCATGCCGTGCCAGCCCGACGGCCTGGTCTCGGTGGCGATCACCTCACCGGGATCCGCGCCCGCGGGTGCGTACGTGGCGGCCACCAGGGCGGCTGCGGTGACAGCGGCTGCGATCGCAGCGCGGCTCAGAGTCTTCGGCATCTTCGGGAACTACCTTTCGGACCGATCGGCGGAGTACTGGACAAACGTACAGTAGGTAGATCACCCGACAGGTATCCGCGACTTGTCAGCAATCGCGCCGATAATGCCTAACACCTGGAGTAACACATCATGTCCAGAAGGTTGTGAGTCTTTCAGCTATTCGGTGGCACGCTGGAGAAACGCGTCGATCGCGGTCCACATCGCCGGATTCAGCTGCGTGTGGCTGCCGGCGCCGACCACCGTCTCGAACGCGACTCCACCGGCGGCGAATTGCGCCGCGAGCGCCGCGTGCAGCGGGGACGGCACCGTCCGGTCGGTGGCGTTCACCAGCAGCAGGATCGGCGCGTCGTAACCGCTGGTCGGCACGGCCATGTAATCGGTCATCACCGAGCGCAGCGGTTCCTCGCCGAGCGAGCGCGAGAGCAAGTCGCCGAGATAGAGATCGGCGACGCGGTCGTCGATGGCGTCCTGGCACAGTGTGCCGATCTCGTCGAGCACCTGCCGACCGAGCGGGCTGAGGTAGCTGTCGACCTGCGCCTCCGGCCGGGCGGCACGCAAGCCGGCGAGAATGCTCGCCGAGAAGCCGAGGGTGCCGCCGCTCACGCGGTCCGGGTTACCCGGGCCGAGCAGCGGGGCGACCTTCTCCACATCCGAGGCCGGATCGACGGCGATGGTGCCACGGAAATCCAGCTCCGGTGCGTAGCTCGCCTGCCGGTGGGCGGTGGCGAGCGCGGCATGCCCACCCTGCGACATCCCCGATGCCAGCCACACCGGCGAGAGTTCCGGATGCACCGACCGGGCGGCGCGCAGCAGATCGAGCGTGGCGGTCGCCTCGGTATCGATGTCGAGGTACGGATGCGGCCCGGTGTCGAACCGCCCGAGTCCCAGATAATCCGGCGCAACCACCGCGAACCCACGCGACACCACGTGCCGAATGAATTGGTCTTGCCCCACTTGCGATTCCGGCCACGGCGCCCCCGCCGGATCCGATTGCCCACCGCAACCGGAACCGAGCCCGGTGGTGCCGTGGTCGTAGGCGACGATCGGCCAGCCACCCTCGGGCGCGGCGCCGTCGGGCAGATACAGCACGCCGCTGGCCGGCTGGGTCGCCCCGCCGACTCCCCTGGTCGAGTAGTCGATGATCTCGGCGTCCAGCCCGCGCAGCACCGCGGGCATCACCGCGAGCACTTCCCCGGGCGACTCCGCGCGCGCACCCGGCGCACAGATTCCGAGTCCCACCGCAACAGCCACCGCCGCAGCCGCGCATCGCAACGCCGAATCACCGCGCATCTCAACCACCCGTCGACTCGTCCGAAGCCGACCCCACCGCACGAGCACAGCAGACCCGGCGAAACGAGAGCACGCTACCCCACGGCAATCCCCCGCCGTGACAGCGACTTACCTGATCAGCTGAGGCCGAGGCGGCCGGTGCAGGCGGGCCAGGCGCCCCAGCCCTGGCGGGCGCGGGTCACTTCGGCGATGGCGATCTGTTCCTCGCGGGTGGCCAGGTCGGCGCGGGGTGCGTACTTGAGGCCGCCCTGGCGTTCCCAGGTGCTCTGGTCGAACTGGATGCCGCCGTAGTAGCCGTTGCCGGTGTTGATCGACCAGTTGCCGGTCGACTCGCACTTGGCCAGCGCATCCCAGATGTCGCCGTCGCGAACCGGCGGCACCTCGGTGCCCGGCTTGGCGCCCTTACGGATGGTCTTGGGCTGGGCGGGGGTGATGACCTTCGAATTGGTCTGCACGCGATGGGCTTCCACACCGTTGATCATGGTCACCGCGAAGGTCGCCTCGTGCAGACCGGGCGCACCGGGGTTCTCCACGACGGTGCGGCTCATGTTCATCGTGACGTCCTCGATCACCTGCTCGGTGGGTTCCAGCGGCAGGGTCTCGGTGCGCTCCTCGATGCGCTGACGGGTGACGGTGACCTTCATATCGCCGGTGAGCGGGGTGCTCGCGGCGGGCTCGGCGAAGTCCTGGTCTTTGAGCGGGATGCCCGCGGCGGTGAGGAAATCGCCGACGGTCGGGGCGGCCAGGCGCACGTCGACCGGTTCGCCACCACCGTCGACGACGGTGACGGTGCGCGGGGTGTACACGCTCAGCGCGGCACCGGCCAGCGGCAGCTTCTCGGTGCGGGTGGGCACCACGTGGGTGTCGGCCGGGATCTGCATCTGCGCGAGCGCCTCACCGGCGGTGATGCCGGTGGTCCACACCTTGCGTTCGGCGCCGTCGACGATCACCGTGATCTCACGGCCGCGGTTGAGGGTGATGGTCGCGCCGTCGGACACCTTCGTGCCCGCCGCCGGTCGGACGTCGTCGTGTTCGGTGAGTTCGTAACCCGCGTCGTCGAGGATCGCGCGCACATCGCGCGACATCGTGGTGAGCTCGACGCGTTCTCCGTCAACCACGATCGCCACGGTCTTGTGGTTGACGATGGCCATCGAGGCGCCGACGAGCAACACCAGCAACAGGGCCGCCGCCGCCGCGTACAGCAGCGGCGAGCGGGACGAGTTGATCCGTGCGAAAGCCGACATGGTTACGGAACGATAACGAGCATGTCGACATGGGACAACAGGGTGCCGCCCGATCAGCGGGACCACACATCACGATTCGATATAGACATCGCAGGTAGATAACGGCTTCGACACGGAAATGTGAGCCGAAACACGTTTATCGTCCAGCCCCCTGACAACAGGGTGAACGGACTCAGCGGATGCGATAGAGCCTTCGGGCGTTGGCCGTGGTGGTCTCCGCCAATTCGACCGGGTCCTGTTCGCGGATCTCGGCCAGCGCGCGCACCGTGTACGGCAGGCAGTACGACTCGTTCGGCGCCCCGCGATACGGATGCGGCGTCAGATACGGCGCGTCGGTTTCGACCAGGATCTGATCGTCGGGCACCAGCGCGGCCGCCTCACGCAATTCGTGCGCGTTCTTGAAACTCACCGTGCCCGAGAAACTGAGCACATACCCCTCGGCCACACACGCCTGCGCCATGTTCGCGTCCGAGGAGAAGCAGTGGAAGATCACGGTGTCGGGGGCGCCTTCGTCGAGCAGCACCGTGAGCAGGTCGTGGTCGGCCTCGCGGTTGTGGATCATCAGCGGCTTGCGCACCCGCTTGGCCAGGTCGATGTGCCAGCGGAAGCCCTCGATCTGGGTCTCGATGTCGGCGCAGCCGTCGAGTTTGCCCGGCCAGTAGTAGTCGAGGCCGGTCTCACCGATCGCGACGACGCGGGGATCGGTGGCGAGGTTCTCCAACTCGGCCATAGCCTTGTCGTCGAGGGCGTTGGCGCGGGTGGGGTGCAGCGCGACGGCCGCGTACACGCGCGGGTCCCAGTGCGCGGCCCGGACCGCCCACTGCGCGGCGGCGAGGTCGTCGGCGACCGTCACCACATGGCCCACACCGACGGCGGCGGCCCGGTCGACGATCGCGGTGGTCGAGGCGGCATCGGTCGCACCGCAGGCGTCGAGGTGGGTGTGCGCGTCGATCAGCGGCGCGAGCGGTGCCGGAGGAGGCGGAGCCGGACGATTCTGGTTTGCCACGCGGATTACAGTAGTTGCCATCATGAGCGAGCGAAGCGAGCAGCAGCCGGCCTTCTACATCACCACGGCCATCGCCTACCCGAACGGTGCACCGCATATGGGGCACGCGTACGAGTACATCTCCACCGACGCGCTTGCCCGCTTCAAGCGTCTCGACGGCTACGACGTGTTCTTCATGACCGGCACCGACGTGCACGGCCAGAAGATGCAGCAGACCGCCACCGCCGAAGGCGTTCCGGTACAGGAACTCGCCGCACGCAACTCCGACGTGTTCGAGGCCATGGACAAGGCCCTCGACGTCTCCTTCGACCGCTTCATCCGCACCACCGACGAGGACCACAAGGCCGCGAGCGTCGCCATCTGGGAGCGCATGCTCGCCAACGGCGACATCTACCTCGACAACTACTCCGGCTGGTACTCGGTGCGCGACGAGGCGTTCTACACCGAGGAGGAGACCACCCTCCTCGACGACGGCACCCGCGTGTCCACCGAGACGCAGACCCCGGTGACCTGGACCGAGGAGTCGAACTACTTCTTCAAGCTCTCGCAGTACCAGGACAAACTGCTCGAGCTCTACGAGACGCGCCCCGAATTCATCGCCCCGGCCACCCGGCGCAACGAGATCGTGAGCTACGTCAAGGCCGGGCTGAAGGATCTGTCGATCTCGCGCACCACCTTCGACTGGGGTGTTCCGGTGCCCGGTCATCCCGATCACGTGATGTACGTGTGGGTCGACGCGCTCACCAATTACCTGACCGGTGTCGGCTTCCCGGATACCGAGTCCGAGCGGTTCCGCAAGTTCTGGCCGGCGAACGTGCACATCATCGGCAAGGACATCACCCGCTTCCACACGGTGTACTGGCCCGCGTTCCTGATGTCGGCGGGCATCGAACTGCCGGAACGCGTGTTCGTGCACGGGTTCCTGTACAACAAGGGCGAGAAGATGTCGAAGTCGACAGGCAATATCGTCGACCCGCTCGAACTGGTCGCCACCTACGGTCTCGACCAGGTGCGCTTCTTCCTGCTGCGCGAGATCTCCTACGGCCAGGACGGCAGCTACAGCAACGAGGCCATCGCGGGCCGCATCAACAGCGACCTGGCCAACGAATTCGGCAACCTGGTGCAGCGCAGCCTGACCATGGTCAACAAGAACTGCGACGCCAAGGTCCCCACGCCGGGCGAATTCACCGCCGAGGACCGCGCCCTGCTCGACCGCGCGGCGGGCCTGCTCGACAAGTGCCGCACCGAATTCGACGCCCAGCAGATGCACCTGGCCCTGGAAGCCGTCTGGCTCACCCTCGGCGAGACCAACCGCTACTTCTCCGCCAATGCCCCCTGGGCGCTGCGCAAGTCGGGCACCGAGGAAGACCTGGCCCGCATGGCGACGGTCCTCTACGTCACCCTCGAGGTGGTCCGCATCGTCGCGATCCTGGTCCAGCCGGTGATGCCCGGCTCCGCCGCGAAGATCCTCGACCTCCTCGGCCAAGAGGCCCGCACCTTCGCCGACATCCCCACCCCCCTCGTCCCCGGCACCGACCTCCCGGCCCCGGAACCGGTGTTCCCCCGGTACGTGGAGCCGAAGGAGTAGATGAAACCTGAGGGCAGAACGTCAGATGCCCTCGTCGAGGATCGAGCGGATCTCGCGGACGAATCGAGGAGCGTTCGCGAGGTCTAGCGCCCAAGTGCTTGATAGTCCTCCGGAGGCGGATGGTAGAGGCCGTCGTCCTCGGCGTCGCTGACCAACTGGTCGAGCACACCGCTGCGTTCGGCTCGCCCTTGCTGGTACTCGAGCACATCGCTGAGCAGCAGTCGCCGGTGTCGCCTGCCGGACGGCTTGTCGCAAGGCAGCTTTCCCGCTTCCAGCAACTTGATCAGCGTCGGGCGGCTGATCCCGAGCAGATCCGCGGCCTGCTGAGTGGTCAGGCGCTGCTCTACCGGCGCGATGGTGACGGCCCGGCGTTTCCGCATGGCGCCGACCACTTTACCCAAGACCTCGTACACCTCGGCGGGCAGCGGAATCTGTTCTGACGGTGATTCGAAGAATTCGCAACCTACTTCCAGGTCTCGAGCAGGCGGGTCGCTTCAGTCGCGAGCGCCGCCTGGAGGAAGGGTCCGAAGCTGATCCGGGCTACCCCGAGGTCGGCGAAATAGGACTTGGCGGGAGTGCCGGGCTGGCCGATCGCGTTGACCGGGCGCGGCAGTTCGCTGGTCAGGCGGCGCAGGGTTTCGTCGCTGTGGCGGCCGACGGGGTAGAGCACATCGGCGCCCGCTTCGGCGGCGAGGGTCAGGCGGGCGACGGCGCGGTCGACGCGGTCGGCTTCCTCGCCGTCCTGACGCAGGAACAGGTCGGTGCGGGCATTGACGACCACGTGCACGCCGGTGGCGTCGGCGGCCTCGCGCAGGCCGCGCACCAGGTCGGCGTGCTCCTGGGCCTCGCGCAGCCGCTTGCCCTCACTGTGCACGGTGTCCTCGATGTTGAGGCCGACCGCACCCGCCGCGAGCAGGCCGTCGATGAGCTGCAACGGTTCGAGGCCGTACCCGGATTCGATGTCGACCGACACCGGCACCTCCACCGAGGCGGTCACCTGCGCGACACGCGCGAGCAGTTCGTCGAAGCTCATCCCCTCACCGTCGGGGCGCCCGATCGAGTCCGCGACCGGATGACTGCCCATCGTGAGTCCCGAAAAACCCACACTCACAGCGACATTCGCCGACCAGGCGTCCCACACCGTCGGCAGGACGACCGGGTCGCCGGGACGGTGCAGGGCGAGCAGGGACTTGGCGCGGGTCTCGAGTGAAGTCATACCGCGATGATGCCCCAGCCACGCGACAGTGGCTAGGCGCAGCCACTTTTCGGTGGGCAGTTCAGGTGTACGTCGAGCACGCGCGCGCCCGGCCCCTCCGCGCCGAGCCGGTCGTGTTCGTTGACGAGCTTGCACGAACCAAGCGACAGGCAGCCGCAGCCGATGCAACCGGTGAGATTGTCGCGCAGGCGGGTGAGCTGGGTGATTCGTTCGTCGAGGTCCGCACGCCAGGTGGTCGACACGGCCTCCCAATCGCGTCGGGTCGGGGTGCGGCCCTCGGGCAGCCGGTCGAGCGCGGAGCGGATGTCGCTGAGCGGGATGCCGACGCGCTGGGAGATGCGGATGAACGCGACCCGTCGCAGCGTCTCGCGTGCGTAGCGGCGTTGATTGCCACTGGTTCGACGACTCGTTATGAGACCTTCGCGTTCGTAGAAGTGCAACGCGGACACTGCAACTCCACTACGCTCGGAGAGCTGCCCGGGGGTCAGCTCCTTCGTTTGCCAATCGGCCGTCGTCATTTCCTGTCTCCTCCCGCTTTCACCTCAACCATACTTGAGGTACTTGTGTGGTGTACGAAAACGGGGTGACTCGGTGCGGGTCTTCCTGGCAGGCGCGCTCCGCTCGCATTACGGTTTCGGCATGGGAACGGACTCGCGCCTGGCTGTCACCTCCGAGGTCGGCACATTGCGCACGGTGCTGCTGCACCGGCCCGGCGATGAGCTGCGCAGGCTCACCCCGAGCAACAACGATCAGCTGCTCTTCGACGGCATCCCCTGGGTGGAACGCGCTCAGGAGGAACACGACGCCTTCGCCGCCGTCCTGCGCGGGCGCGGCGTGGAGGTGCTGCTGCTCGCCGACCTGCTCACCGAAACCCTCGCGACCAGCGGCGCCGCCCGCATCCAGGGCATCTCCGCCGCCGTCGACGCACGCAGACTCGGCCACGATCTCGCCGACCAGCTCGCCGCCGAACTCCGCAAGGTGGAGGCACCCGAACTGGCCGACATCCTCATGGCCGGAATGACTTTCGACGAACTGCCGTTCGGTCCCGACTCCACGTCGCTGGTGCGGCGGATGCATCACGGTGCCGATTTCGTCATCGACCCGCTGCCCAACCTGCTGTTCACCCGCGACTCGTCGTTCTGGGTCGGTCCCAAGGTGGCGATCACCTCCCTCGCCCTGCCCGCGCGCGGTCGCGAAACCTCCATCACCGACCTCGTCTACGCCTTCCACCCTCGTTTCCTCGGCGTGCGCCGGGCCTACGAATCGCACACGGCCCCTATCGAAGGCGGTGATGTGCTGTTGCTCGCGCCCGGCGTCGTCGCGGTGGGCGTGGGCGAGCGAACCACCCCGGCCGGGGCGGAAGCGTTGGCGCGCAGCCTTTTCGACGACGATCTCGCCCACACCGTGCTGGTGGTACCGATCGCCCAGAACCGCGCGACCATGCACCTGGACACCGTGTGCACGATGGTCGACACCGATGCGGTGGTGATGTACCCCGGTGTCCGGGAGACCTTGCAGGCGTTCACTATTCGCCGCGAGGACGGTTTCGCCGGGCGTGGTGACACCGAACGCATCAGCATCAGCGGCCCCGAACCGTTCCTGCCCGCCGCTGCCGCCGCGATGGGTATCCCGACCCTGCGGGTGATCGACACCGGCCGCGACGGACCCGCCGCCGAACGCGAGCAGTGGGACGACGGCAACAACACGCTCGCGCTCGCCCCCGGCGTCGTGGTGGCCTACGAACGCAACGAGATGACCAACTCCCGCCTGACCGACGCGGGGATCGAGGTGCTCACCATCCAGGGTTCGGAGCTGGGGTCCGGGCGCGGCGGACCCCGATGCATGTCCTGCCCGCTGTCCCGAGACGAGGTGTGATGTTCCACGTCGAGCTGTCCGCCGATTCCACCCAGCCGCCCTACGAACAGTTGCGCATGGCGGTGATCGAACAGGTCCGCGCGGGCACGCTCACGGCGGGCACCAAGATCCCCACCGTGCGGGCGCTGGCCGCCGACCTCGGTATCGCACCGAACACCGTCGCCCGCGCCTACCGCGAACTCGAGGCCGAGGGTGTACTCGAAACCCGTGGTCGCCAGGGCTCTTTCATCGCCTCGTCGGGCGACCCGACCCGCGATATCGCCGGCCGCGCCGCCGTCGAATACGTGACGACCATCCGCAGGCTCGGCCTCACCGACAGCGACGCCATCGACTTCGTCCACCGTGCGCTCGGCTGAGGTGTCAGCGCCAGCTCGGTAACCAGAGGTGGTCCTGCCAGGTGGCGGGGCTGATCGGCATCCCGGTGAGAATGGGCCACAGCCAGACGAAATTCGCGACAACCAGGCCCAGGTAGATGGAGACGATCAGCAGCCCGAGGGCGTAGCGCTCGTCGACCGGGGCGGGCAGGTAGGTGCCCGTCGGGCTGCGCGGTATGCCCACCGGCCGCGACGAACCGAGGATGTCGCCGAGGACCAGCGCGACACCCATCACGAGGAACGGGGCGAGCACGACGGCGTAGAAGAAGTACATCTGCCGGTCGAGGGTGAGAAACCAGGGCAGCAGACCGGCACCGTAGCCGACGAGCACCGCCGCATAGCGCCAGTCCCGCCGGGTGACGCTGCGCCAGATCATCCAGCCCAGCGCAGGCAGCGCGAGCCACCACAGTGCGGGGGTGCCGATGGCCATCACGGCCTTCACGCACTGCGCCTCGCCGCAGCCGGTGACGGTGCCGTCGGCGTAGTAGTAGAGCATCGGGCGCAGACCCATCGGCCAGGTCCACGGCTTGGATTCCCACGGGTGGTGATTGCCCGCCGAATTGGTGAGAGTCGAATGGAAGTCCAGGGTTTCGCCCTGGTAGTACCAGAGCGAGCGCAGGGCGTCGGGCAGGAACGCGAACGCCCCACCGGTGCCGATCTGATTGCCGACCGCGTGCCGGTAGGTCCCGGTCTCGCTGGCGAACCACGCCCAATACGACGACAGGTACACCACGAGCGGAATGACGACCAGTGCGTACAGCGCGGGCCCCACATCGCGCACCAGCGCGCCGACCCACGGCTTGCGCACCCCGTACGCGCGCCGGGCGCTCACGTCGAACGCCACGCTCATCAGCCCGAAGAACATGATGAAGTAGATGCCCGACCATTTGGTTCCACAGGCCAGACCGAGCAGCACACCGGCGCCGAAACGCCACCAGCGCACCCCTAGCCGGGGTCCCCAGTCGGTGAGTCCGACGCGACCGGCCAGGTCGGCGGCGGCCATTCGCTCGCGCACCTCGTCGCGATCGACGATCAGGCAGCCGAACGCGGCGGTGACCAGCAACGCCATGAAGATGTCGAGCATGCCGATGCGCGAGGACACGAAGGTCAGGCCGTCGGCGATGAGCAGGATGCCGGCGAACGCGCCGATCAGTGTGGAGCGCGACATCCGGCGCACGATGCGGATCACCAGCAGCACCAGCACGGTGCCCGCCAGGGCGGCGGTGCCGCGCCAGCCCCAGGCGTTGTAACCGAACAGGGCCTCGCTGACGGCGATGAACTGTTTGCCGACCGGGGGGTGCACGACCAGGCCGTAGGCGGGATTGTCCTCGACTCCGCCGCCGGTGACCATCTGCCAGGCCTGCGGGGCGTAATGCTTCTCGTCGAAAACCGGTGTGCGCGCGTCGGTCGGATAGTTCAGGTTCAGGAAGCGGGTGATGCCCGCGATCACCGTGAGCACCAGGGTGACCGCCCAGCCACGCGCGGTGTCGAGCGGCCCGAAATCGGGGGCGGGTCGCAGCGGCACCGGGCTCACCACGGCCGACACCGGGCGCGTCGAACGGGCTTCGGTCACCGGGATCACGCCCCGATCGTAGGCGGTGCCACCGACTCGGGCCGAGCCGACACCGGTCGGGACCGGGTCACCTGACAGAATGGACGTCGCGCCATCCACTGGCACCGCGCGCCGCACGCACCGCCTGCGGCCGAACTCCCGGAGAGGCGGAACCCCACCGTGTTGGTCCTAGCGGCAACCCCGATGGGCGATATCGGCGATGCGTCGCAGCGTCTGCGCGACGCGCTCGGCACGGCCGATGTGGTCGCCGCCGAGGACACCCGACGCACCAAATCGCTCGCCAAGGCGCTCGGGGTGGAGATCACCGGCCGCGTCGTGAGCTTCTACGACCATGTCGAGACCGCCCGCATCCCCGCCCTGCTCGACGACATCGCGAGCGGGCTCACCGTGCTCCTGGTGACCGACGCGGGCATGCCGTCGGTGAGCGACCCCGGCTATCGGCTGGTGGCCGCCGCCGTGGAACGCGACCTGCCCGTCACCTGCCTGCCCGGCCCGTCGGCCGTCACCACCGCGCTCGCCCTGTCGGGTCTGCCGGTCGAACGTTTCTGCTTCGACGGTTTCGCACCGCGCAAAGGCGGTCAGCGCCGGGAGTGGTTGCGCACCTTGGCTTCCGAACAACGCGCGTGCGTCTTCTTCGAAGCACCCCACCGCCTCGCCGACTGCCTCGCCGACGCCGTCACCGTCCTGGGCCCCGACCGCCGCGCCGCCGTCTGCCGCGAACTCACCAAAACCTACGAAGAGGTCGTCCGCGGCACCCTCGGCGAACTCGCCGAATGGGCGGTAGACGGCGCGCGCGGCGAGATCACCGTGGTTCTCCAAGGCGCCCAACCGGTTTCGGCCGAACCGGCCCAACTCGTCGACGAAGTCGAAACCCTCGTCGCGAGCGGCATGCGCCTCAAAGACGCCTGCGCGGAAGTATCGGCAGGCCGAGGCGCCTCCCGCCGCGAACTCTACGACGCCGTGCTCGCCGCCCGCTCGGCCGAGTGAGGACGAAAGCGGTCAGCGGTTCAGGACCGCGAGCATGCCTGCCACCGCACGGGGCCAGGTGAATTGTTCGGCGCGATGGCGGGCGGCTTGGCGACGGTCGGTGGTCGGCATGGCGAGGACGTCGGTGACGGCTCGGGCGAAGGCTCGGGGGCGGTCGGCGGCCACGGCGCCGCATTCGGTGGTGATGATGTCGGCCAGGGCCGAGGAGCGGCTGGCCACCACGGGGGTGCCCGCGGCGAGGGCCTCGAGCGCTGCCAGACCGAAGGTTTCGTGAGGGCCGGGGGCCAGGGAGACATCGGCGGTGGCGAGCAGGGTCGCCACCTCGGTGCGGTCGCTGATGAAACCGGTGAAGTGCACGGCTGGTTCGCCGCCGGGTAAGGGCGGCAGGGTGCGGGCGCGGCGTTCGAGGGATTCGCGGCGGGGGCCGTCGCCCGCGACGACCAGGCGGGTCGGCATGCCCGCACGGTGCAGGGCGCCGATCGCCTCGATGCTGCGGTCCACCCGTTTCTCCACCGACAGCCGCCCGCAGTGCACGAGCAGCGGATAGCCGTCCACACCGAGGTCGGCACGGAGCTGCCGGTCGCGCCTGCGCGGGCTGAACAGGTCGAGGTCGACACCGAGCGGGACGAGTTCGACATTGGGGGCACCGATCCGCAGGAACTCCTCGCGGGCGAAATCGGTGGTGCACACGACCATGTCGTAGTCGTCGGCGGTGCGCCGGTTGGCGACGTCGGCGCAACGCCGGGCGGCGGGCCCCGGGAGCACCTGGCCGAGCAGCCGGTCGAGCCGTTCGTGCGAGATCATCACACTGGTCACGCCGCGCCGCCCGGCCCACCGTCCGAAACCGCGCAGGGTGAGCCGGTCGGACACCTCGAGCACATCGGGCCGCAGCCCGGCGAGTACGTCGGCCACCGCCCGCGGGTCGGCCGCGCGGTACCCGCCGGTGAACGGAATGCCGAATGCGGGCAATGTGATTCGCAAAGCCCCGGTGGACAGCACTTCCTCGCTGCGGCGCGGACCCGGCACGATCAGCACCACCTCGTGCCCGGCGGCCACATACCCTTCCCCCAGGTGGTGCAGCGCGGTGCGCAACCCACCGGATCGTGGGCCGTAGAAATTCGCTAGCTGCACGATGCGCACATGCCGATGGTCCAGCCGCCCGGGTTACTCGCGGCTCCTGCCCGTGGAATGGCAAGTGAACACCCGTGAAAGAGCCGCTTAACCAGGTTCGCCGGCGGCGGAGGGCCGGACCCGGAGCAATCCGTGCCCGGTGGCGGCCGTGGTGACCGTCGCCAGCTCGGCGTGCGCGCGGATCCACTCGCCCTCGGCGAAGCGCACCCGCAGCGTGAGCCGCCGCGTCGTGTCCGGAGCGTGCACCAGCTCGGCACAGGCGGCACGCAACGCGGTCAGATCGGCGGGCTCGATGGTCGGTCGTTCGACGGCCCAGCGATCCAGCGGCGGCGGTGGATCAGCCACCCATTCATAGATGACGCCGCTGGCGAGCAGGATCAGCCCGGCGCCGACATCCACTCCCTTGGAGACCGCGCGCAGCATCGCGACCTCGAGGTCGACCGTTTCGCCGCCGAGTTCGGGGACAGCGTGCATCAATCCGCTCACCCGGCGCAGCTCCGGCCGGGCCCGCGCCACCATCTGGAACCGGCGGACCTGTTCGTCGTCGCCGAGCACGTCGACCACTCCCTGCCAGCGCCCACCGGGCTCGAGGGTGCTCGCCATCGCGAAATAGTCGACCCGGCCGTCGAAACGGACCATGCGTCCGAACGCCTCGGGCGGTGTGCGCACTACCCGCACGGCGCCGGGCTCGCGCGCGAAGATCAGTTCCTCCAGGCCCGGCCCGTGATGGGCGAGTTCGGTGCGGGCGTCCCAATCCCAGGCGGCGACGTGACGGCGTGGCGGCACGGGCGCGTCGGCGGGCCCGATCCAGACCTGGACGCCGTGTGTCCCGCCCAGTGCGCACCGCACGGGTTCGACGACAACGACGGTGTCGCCCAGCCGCGCGGATTCCCCGCCGCGTACCGCGTCGCGCAACAGTTTCGCCTTCGCGGGACCGATCGCGCGTGACCAGCGTTGGGGGGAGATCCATTCCCTGATCCGCGCGTCGTCGGCGACAAGAGCCGGTTCGAGATCCTCGGTGAGGGTCTCGACCAGTAACCACCCGCCGGCGGTCATTCAGCTGGGTGCCACGCCGCGTCCGGCACGTGGGAGATCGAGATCGAGCGGAATACGCCCCTCCCGAAGCTGAACCTCGACCTCCTCGGCGGGCATCGGTCGTGCGATCAGGAATCCCTGGGCGCGGTAGCAGCCGAGACCGACGAGGGTCCGGGCCGCCATGGGGGTCTCCACACCCTCGCCGACCACGCCGAGCCCGAACGAACCGGCCAGGCCGATAATGGATTTCACGATGGCCAGGTCGTCGTTGCTGTCGCCGAGGCGCTGCACGAAACCCCGGTCGATCTTCACCGCGTCCACCGGCAGGGCCTTCAGATGTGACAGCGAGCTGTAGCCGGTGCCGAAGTCGTCGATGGCGATCTGCACACCCATCCGCTTCAGCCCGCGCAGGGTCACCCGGGTGCGCACGAGGTCTTGCACGACAACGTGTTCGGTGATCTCGAGGCACACCGAGCTGCCGTCGATCTCGAACAGGCGGAGGATGTCCTCGATCCGCTCGACGAAATCGGCGCTCACCAGCTGCACCGGCGACACATTGATCCGGATGACGACATTGGCCGCCAAGCCACGCCGCCGCCAGTCGGCGAATTGGGAACAGGCCGAACGGATCACCCAGCGGCCGAGCTCGCCCGCCAGGTTGGTCGCCTCGGCCACCGACACGAACGCGCCGGGCGGTAACAGGCCACGGGTGGGATGCTGCCAGCGCACCAGCGCCTCGAGCGCGACGATCCGGCCGGTGCGCAGGTCGACCTCGGGCTGGTAGTGCAGGATCAGCGACCCGTCGGAGACCGCGCTGCGCAGGTTCAGCTCCACGTCGTCCTGGAGTTCGAACTGCGCGCGCATGGCGTCGGTGAACACCGCGACGCCGTTGCCCCCACCGGATTTGGCGGACAGGAGGGCGTGATCCGCTCGACGCAGGACGTCCGATACCGAAGTCTCGCCGGGAATACCCAGTGCCACACCGACGCTCACACCACGGCTCACCGACTCCTGGCCCACCGAGACCCGGCGTCCGATGAGTTGCTGAATGCGCGCGGCCTCGAGTTCGGCGGCGACCGCGTCCATCGGTTCGGCGGGCACGATCACGAATTCGTCGCCACCGAGGCGGGCGATCATGTCGTCGGGCCCGAGGTTCTGTTTCAGTCTGCGGGCGAGAGTTCGGATGAAATTGTCACCCGCGCTGTGGCCGAGGAAATCGTTGAGCGCCTTGAGCCGGTCGAGATCCAGAAAGAAGGTGGCGACGGGGCCCGGGTTTTCGGGGGCCAGTCTGCGTTCCATGTATTCGAGCAGGGCGCGCCGGTTGGCCAGCCCGGTGAGATCGTCGTGCAGGGCGATATAGCGCAGCTTCTCCTCGGCGACCACGCGCGCCTGCAGTTGCGCGAACAGGGCGGCGATCGCCTTGAGAACATTGAGTTCGCGCTTGGTCCAGGTGCGGTCGCCCATCTTCACGAAGCCGAGCACACCGGTGGACTCACCCCGCGAAACCAGCGGCACACAGGCCATGGCGACCTGCGGGATGCCGGAGGATTTGCGGATCGTTTCCTGGTAGTCCTCGCTGTCGTTACCGGGTCGAACGATCAGCGGTTCGGTGGCGAATTCGAGAGCGCGGAATACCGAGTCGGCTTTGTCGAACTCCACCACCCGTAACGGATCGGGCACCGGGGTATCCGCGCGCTGCGGCCATTCGGCGACGAGCACGGTGGCGCGGCGGGTGCGGTCGGTGTGGCGCAGATAGCTGAAATCGACGTCGAAATGTTCGACGAGTGCGGCGAGCACCCGCTCGCTCGCCGCCACCATGGTCGTGGCGTCGACACCCATCAACTCGGAGGCGACCTCGGTCACCAGTGAGTCGAGCGATTGCCGATGCACGCTGTCTCCGATCCGCGCTATCCGTCGTTCCTACTGCCAGGCACCGGCAACCGTCGACTGCGAACGCTCGCAGCGGCGGCGTAGCTCAGACGAAGAACCAATGCCACGTTCTCATCCTCAGAGATCCCCATGATGTCCAGGAAACGCCTCTGAATGCTGGCAAGTGTATCTGTGAACTCGGGAGAAACGCGGCGCAAATCCTCGGCCCGGTTCGCGTACAAGAACACCGGAGACACCGGCTGCACCGCCAGCCCCAGCAGTTGCGCCCGCAACCAGACCTTTTCGACCGCGACACCGGCCCGCGCGTAGTCCGCCAGATCCGGTGCACCGCCGCCGCGTTTGCGGAACCCGACGGCGACGAGTGCGGAACTCGACCGCACCCGATCGACCGTGAATTCGCCGAGTGCCGTGCCCGCCGACCACTCACGCAACCGGTCCATCACATCGCTGCGGCTGCCGACTTGGAGTTTCGCCAGTTCGTCCGGTGCCGGGTCGAGGGTCCGCACATCGATCCCGGTGCGGATATCCTCGCCCGGCCAGCGCAATTCGGCGTAGAGCTGCTGGTGCAGCTGCGGAGTGAGATAGCGGACGCGATCGCTGGCACCGAGCAGATCCGCGGCCTCAACGAGGCGTTCGCGTCCGGTGATCGCATGCACGATCGCCTGGTCGCCCGCTGCTTGCGCGAGGGCGGGCAGCACCGAATCCGGGAGGTCGGCGGCGTTGCCGAGGCGCCGGTTGGTGTGGCGTGCGCAGGCGTGCGGGTAGTCGGCGGCGAGCTCGTCGTCGGTGCCGGGACGCAGTCGAAGGCGGGCGATCAGGGGCGCCGACGGCTCGTCGACGAGCAGTTGCGTGTCGCTGAGCAAACCGTGCGCGGCGGCCGCCGCCGTGGCGTTGTACAGCGCGGCACCGACCGCGACCGCGCTGCCGCGCAGGTCGACGTCCATCGCCGTCGTGTCCGTCGGATCGAGGGCGATCTCGATGAGCTCGTCGTCGCCACGCAGGATCCACGGCTGCACATTGCCGCCCGAGGGCGCGCGCTGCGCGCAGGCGAGGATCGCGCCGATGGTGTCGGCGGGCGGTGGTTCGTCGTCGAGTTCGGTGGCGTGGTCGTCGGCATCGTCGTCGAGGTAGCCGGGTTCGGCGAGCGAATCGAGGGCGGCCTCGAGGTCGATGCGTGTTCGGCCCGACGACAGCTTCACCCCGAGCCCGATCCGGCGGACCGCCGCGCTGACGATCGCGGCGCCCAGCTGCACCTCACCACCCAATTGCGGCCAGGTGGTGATGGTTTCGCCGACCTCGGCCAGGCTGGCGGCCATGCGCGCGGACAGCTGGGCCGGGTCGAGGATGCGCAGCACGTGTGGCGCCTTGGACCTGGTGTCCAGACCGGCGAGCTGGGCGCCGGTGGTCGCACCGAGCAGACCGTGGAAGGGTTCGCGGCCGGGTTCGAGGTCGTAGCGTTCGACGTCGAACAGGCCGCGGTCGTTGGTGTCCATCAGCAGCGGGATGCGCTTGCGGCGGGCGGCTTCGCGAACCGCGAATTTGATGTCGAGCGAATCGCATTCCTCGACCACGAGGGAGAGCCCGTCGAGGAATTCGTCGGCGGTCTCGGTGAGCACACCGGTCTGCCAGATCTCCACCGGCAGGTAGGGGTCGAGTTCGGCGATGCGGCGGGCGGTGACCACCGCTTTGTTCACGCCGACGTCGAACAGCCCGCCCGGGACCCGGTTGAGGTTCGACAGCTCGATGGTGTCGAAGTCGGCCAGGCGCAGCAGCCCGCAGGTGCCCTCGAGCGCCAGCGTGTAGGCCACCGAATGGCCGACGCTCTGCCCGACGACGCCCACGCGCAGTTCCCGCAGCCGCCGCTGTTCGTCGCGGGTGAGCTTGTTGCGGTTGCGGTCCGAGCGGATCGCTGCGAAGGCGTCGGGCCCGAGGACGGCGACGAGCGCGTTGCGCCACGGGTAGTGCACCCACCGTTCCTCGCCGGGGTCGAGCCCCGGCGGTGGGCTGGTGAGCTGATCGAGTTCGGCGCGTAGTCCGGCGCGCAGGTCGACGGTCTGGATACCGGGGGTCTCGGCGAGCTGCCGCAAGGTTGCCCGGTGGGTGGGGTCGCGCGGATCGAGCAGACGTGGCCGGTAGTCCGCCGTCTGTGGTGCAAATTCGTTCATCTATCGATCGACCCCACGAAAACGTGCCGTCGCGACCGCGGTGGTGTGACGGTGAATCCGCCGCAACCGCGTTTCGCCGCATGCTGCATCGACAGCCATCGGGTTCCTACTCCATGCTTCACGCCCGCAAGGGGTCGGCGTCCCATAGATGCCGACTGGTGCAGTATCCGTCATCGGTTACGAATCCACCAGACAAGTGGCTAATTTCCCGGAAACCTTCTGAGCCAGTTGAAATAACCGCAGGTCAGAAGCGGTTAGGGTGCACTGAGTAAATTTTCGCAGACCGTACGGTCCGAATGCAGCTATCCGTCAGTTATCAACTTGGATCGAGACGAACAGTTCCACGTCGGTCGGCCCGTGCCAGACCTCGATCTCCTCGCGGTAGGCGCGTGAGATCTCGGCGGAGGCGGTGGCGTCGTCGACCTGGGCCCACACGTCCTCGACCGGGTCGTGGTAATCGCCGTTGGGCGCGAAGCGGGCGTAGATGCCCTTGGGCACGCTCACCATGAGGTCACCGACGGGAACCTCGTCGGGCGCGGCGAATTCGCGGGCGACCAGGGCGTTCCAGTTGCCCGCCGGGTCCGGCACGTAGACGGTGTGCAGCGGTTCGCGCCCGCCGGGGCGGTCACGCAGCCGGTCCTTGAGGAACTCGATCAGATCGCTGTTGGAGACCTTGAAACTGGGATGCACGCGCGGTACGGCGAGGCCGCCGTAGAGCGCCCCGCCGCGGACCACGATCGTGTAGGTCATCGCGGATCGACCGCCAGGTACAGGTCGATCTTGTACGCGTGCGGGTAGCACTCGAAATCGCCGGTGAAGGTGCGTTTGATCTGGTTGTGTTCTTCGGCGTAGGCGATCTGGGTCCACAGATCCGTCATCACCTGGGGAAAGTTACCGACCGAGGAGAAGCGGGCGTAGGCGCCGCGCGGAAGCCGGGCGGCGAGATGGCCACGGGTGACCTGGTCGAGCGAATCGCACTGATAGCCGACGATCTGGGTGTTGTAGGTGCCCAGCTCACCGCTGAAATCGGTGTAGGCGCTGGCCAGAGGCCCGCCGAGATCCTGGTGCAGGACCGCCGACCAGGCGGCTTCGAGGTCGTGGTCGCGCAGCTTACCGAGTGCGCGTTTGGGACTGCGGACCGGCAAACCGGCCACCCAGGTCTCGTCCCGCTCGACGATTTCGAACTGCATTGATGACTCTCTCGAAGGTCGGCACGGTTGCGCCATGCTATCAACATCGGTCGACCCCACCTAACCACAGCTGAGCTGGTCAAACGTCCATCACCGCGCGGGGCATTGTCCGATTCACCTCCATGCCCTAAGCTCCCGCGCTCGTGTGGGTACGCGCGGCGCTCGAACCGCGAAAACAAGTGATGCGGTGGGCAGGACTTGTCGCTGTCGCGGTCCTGGCGGGGTACATCGCGGTGTTGCTCGGCGACGCGCGGCATTTCTACACCGACGATACCGAGGCGCAGTACGTGCCGATGTGGCAGCTGCTCGGCACCGAGCTCCGGGCCGGCCGGTTCCCGGCGATGGTCCCGTGGGAATGGATGGCGGGCAACTACAGCCTCGAGGAGGCCGGGCTCTACAACCCGGCCCAGCTGCTGGTGTATCTGCTCGCGCCCTCGTTCGACAATCTGGCCGGCTACGCGACGGCCGTGAAGTTCGTCTTCTCCGCGATCGCGGCGCTCGGTGTGTTCCGCATCTGCCTGGCCTACGGCGCGCGGGCGCCGTGGGCGGCGCTGGCCGGTGTGGCGTTCCCCTTCAGCGGCTGGTTCCTGTTCTTCGACGAGGCGAGCTGGTTCACCTCGCAGACCGGCACCGCGTGGCTCGTGCACGCCTGGGCCTCGGCGGTGCTCTACGCACGCAAACGATCCGGCCCGATCCCGCTGTTCGTGTTCCTGTACCTGGCGCTGACGATCCAATACGTCTTCCCGGCGGTCGAAGCCGCGCTGATGATCGTGGCCGTGGCCGCCGGGGAGTACCTGCATCAGCGCAAGTGGGTGCCGGTGCTGCGGATGCTCACCGCCGCCGGTCTCGCCGCGCTCGCCTCGCTGATCGCGAATCTGCCGCTGCTGCTGTCGTCACAGGCCACCTGGCGCGGCGACGTCTCGACGATCCACAACGATCCGTTCCTCACGGTGCCGTGGTCGGAATCGCTCAATGCCAGTCTGCCGAGCACGGTTCCGGCGTTCACCGCGTGGTGGGGGCATGTGCAACCACTGCCGATGGTCTACATCGCGTGGTTCGTGATTCCGGCGCTCGCCTTCATCGATTGGAAGGCGGCGGCGAAGTCGGCGAGCGAGTGGAGCGGCATCGCCCTGTTCGGAGTGGCGACACTGATGTGGACGGCGGGACCGGGCGCGATCGGGCCGCTGCGCTGGCCCGCGCGGGTGTTGCCGATGCTCGCCATCTCCGTGCTCGTGCTCGTCTGTGTCCTGCTCAGCAGGTACGGGGTGTTCGCGTCGTCGCGGCGGCGGTACGCGGCGGCGGGCGCGTTGATCGGGCTGCTGTTCATCCGGTCCTTCTCGGCCGCACCGGAACTCCTCGTGCGGCATGTGCTCGCGGTCGTCGTGGTCGTGGCGATGGGCGCCGGCGCGCTGTGGCTCGCGCGTCACCGTGGCGTGGCAGCGGCGGCGACGGCGATGATCGCCGCGACCATGCCCATCGCGTTCGCACAGGTCGCGGCCGCCCCCGAAACCCCACTGTCCTACGGGTTCCCGGAGCGGCGCTCGGAGATGCTCGCCGCCTTCCCCGATTTCGGCGGGCGCACACTGCAATTGGCGGACCGCATCGCGGTGCGCGACGAGGAACGCACGCTCGCGGGCACTTACGGATCGATCGCGCTCGGCAGCTACGCCAAGAACATGGGCCTGCAGTACGTGAACGGGTACACCCCCGTCGGGCACGCCGCCTTCGCGGGACTGCTGTGCATGGCGTGGGACGGTGGCACCTGCCCGGACGCCTATCGCCGGGTCTTCGCCGTCGAACCGTCGACCGACACGCCGATCGTCGACCTGATGCGACTGGATCGCGTTGTGCTGCAACGCGCGCAGTACCCGGACGCGGGCGAGAAGCCCGCACCGCCGGGCTGGGCGTTCGTCCGCTACCCCGGCCACGAGCACCAGATCTGGGTGCTGGAACGGGTGAATCCGCTGCCCTCCCCCGGCGACATGATCGCGCACGAATCCGGTGTCCACGCCACCGTGATGCCCGAGGCCGGACTCACCAACCGCGCGACCGTCTCCTCCGGCACCGGCGGACGGATCGTGTTCGCCCGCCTGGCCTGGCCCGGCTACACAGCCACCCTCGGCCCGAGCGAGATACCGACCCGCGCGGTGGCGGGCACCTTCCTCGCCGTCGACATTCCGCCCGGCACGCACAATGCCCAGCTCACCATCACCTGGCGACCACCCGGCCTGTCGATCAGCCTTACGGCGGCGCTGCTCGCCGTGCTCGGCATCGCGGCGCTGCACTGGTGGTACCGGCGCGCGGACGAACCGACGGTCGAGGAGCCGGCCGCCGAGCGCCCCCGCGTCGCGGTCAGCTGATCGCGGCGGCCAGGTGCGGCCAGGCTTCGTGCAGGTCGGCCTCGAACTGACCCCAGGTGTGCGAACCGGTCGGCCGGTGCACGTGCACTGCCGGGATACCCAGCTGGGCGAGGCGCCCGGCGAAGGCGGCCGTGCAGGCGCCCGCGATGGTCTCGAGCGGCGGCATCGGCAGACCACGGTCGGCGGCGCCCGGTGCGCCCGTCGCGGCGGCGAGGAAGATCGACTTGCCCGCGAGCCGACCGGCATTGGCGAACACGTCGTGCTCGCGCCAGGTCGGTCCGCCCGGCACGCCCCACATGTTGCCCGGGTTGCCGCCGCCGCGCACGGCCTGGGCGCTCGCCATCGCGATACCCATCGGGTCGGCCGCCCACGGGCATCCGCTCAACGCCGCCACCGCCGAGAACCTCGGACCGCCCTGGATCGCCAGATCCAGCGCCGACGCCGCGCTCATCGACACACCGGCGATGGCGTTGCGGCCGTTGGTGCCGAGCGCGTCGTCGATCACGCCGGGCAGTTCCTCGGTCAGGTAGGTCTCCCATCGCACGCGCCCGACGGCGGGATCATCGGAGATCCAGTCGGTGTACAGGGTGAACGCACCGCCGACCGGCATCACCACATTGACGAACTTGTCGGCGAAGAAGTGCCGCACATCGGTGTTGTCCCACCAGGAGATGCCGTCGGCGCCACCGCCCGCACCCGTGAGCAGGTACAGCGTCGGCGCACCCGCGCCCGCCGCCTTGATCACCTTGTTCTGCACGACCCGCCCCATCGCGGGTGAGTACACGTCGATCTGGGCGGCCCGGCCGCCCAACGGCACCTCCCCCGTCACATGAGCCCCCGGATCGGCTGACGCCCGGCCCCCGCCGACAACAGCAACGATCGCGCACATCACCGCAAGCCACACCCTCGATGTAGTCACCGATCCGGTATACCCCCTGCTCCCGGGTTCGACACCGAAACACACGCGGTCGGCCGACACCGCCACCGGATGGTGACCAGGGTCACTGCGACCTGGACGTATGACCTATGAGGTGCTGGTGAGCTGCTGTTTCCGCCGACAGCCGAGCACTCGGCGCCCGGAAAACCAGATGATTTGTGTCGGTGGTGACCGGAATACTTGCCCGCGCCCGATGAGTTGGACCGACGGCCCCCGTCTTCTTTCTTGTGGTGCCCGCACACCCGCCGTTCCCCGCCCCGGAGGTTTACCCGAATGCCAGCCGACATATCCGCACCTGCCGCGAAGGAGCGGACGCCCACTGTCATCCGGGTCCTGGTGCTCGCGACCTTCGTCGTGATCCTCAACGAGACCATCATGATCAACGCGATCCCCCGGCTGATGGAGGATCTGAAGGTCACCGAGGTGGCCGCGCAGTGGGTGTCCACCGCGTTCATGCTCACCATGGCGGCGATCATCCCCACCACCGGCTGGTTCCTGCAGCGGGTCACGACCAGGACGGCCTACGCCACGGCGATGGCCACCTTCATGGCCGGCACCGTGCTCTCGGCCGTCGCGCCCACCTTCGCCGTGCTGCTCATCGGCCGGATCATCCAGGCCGGTGGCACCGCGGTGATGATGCCGCTGCTGATGACCACGCTGATGACCGTCGTCGCGGAGAAGGACCGCGGCCGGGTGATGGGTAACGTCACCCTGGCCATCTCGGTCGCGCCCGCGATGGGGCCGGTGGTCTCGGGGCTGATCCTGCAGGTGAGCGTGCCCCAGATCGACTCGTGGCGACTGCTTTTCGTCGTGATGCTGCCGATCACCGCGATCGTCACCTGGCTGGGTCTTCGCCAGCTCGAGAACGTCGGCGAGCCCGCGGCCGGGGCCATCGACCTGCTCAGTGTCGCGCTGGCGGCGCTCGGTTTCGGTGGGCTGGTGTACGGGCTCAGCAAGTTCCACGGTGACGACTACACGACCGCGATCGCGATCGTCGCCGTCGGCCTGGCCCTGATCGGCGCGTTCGCGCTGCGTCAGGTGCGGTTGCAGCGCACCGGCACCCCGCTGCTCGACCTGCGCGTGCTGCTCGCGGGCACCTACACCAAGGCACTCGTGCTGATGTCGGTCGCGTTCCTGGCGATGATGGGTTCGATGATCCTGCTGCCGCTGTACCTGCAGAACCTGCGGCACCTGAGCCCGCTGGAGACCGGTCTGCTGGTGATGCCGGGTGGTCTGGCGATGGGTCTGCTCGGGCCGACCGTCGGCAAGCTGTTCGACAGGTTCGGTGGGCGCGTGCTGGTGATCCCCGGCTCGATCGGCATCACTGTCTCGCTGGCGGGCTTCACCCAGATCTCGACGGATATGCCTTACTGGCAGCTGCTCGGCCTGCACATCCTGATGATGGTGTCGCTGGCGGCCACGTTCACCCCGGTGTTCACCCTCGGCCTCGGCGCCCTGCCGATGAACCTGTACTCGCACGGCAGCTCGATGCTCGGCACCCTGCAGCAGGTGGCCGCCGCGTTCGGTACCGCGCTGGTGGTCACCGTGATGTCGGCGCGCAGTACCTCGCTCATCGATGCGGGCACCGACCCGGCGACGGCCGGCCTGGACGGTATGCGCCTGGCCTTCGGTGTCTCCGCCGTCCTCGCCCTGATCGTCATCGCGATGGCGGTGCTGCTGCCGGCTCGCGCGGCGGCCGACCCACACGCCGCCCCGATGGTGCGGGACGCCGAGGAGGAAACCCCGGAGCTGGTCAAGAACTGACCTGATCCCCGCGAAGCCCCCGTTCCTCGTGGACGGGGGCTTCGTCGTTGTCCCGGCCGGTCAGGCCGCGGGACGGATGATGATGTCGCCGACGGTGTTCCGCGCGTGCAGGCGCACCGACTCACCGTTCGGGGCGACCGGCACGATCGTGTTGCGCACCGCGCCGACGGTCGCCTCGGTCTCGAGCTGCACGGCGGTGCCGGGGCGGACGCCCACCTCCAGTTCACCCATGGAGGTCTCCACCCGGATCTCGCCGCTGGTCACCTCACCGATGCGGATGTCGCCCTTGGCGACCTTGGCGGTGACCGGACCCGCGGGCCGTTCGAGGACGATGTCGCCGAGGGAGATCGTCAGGTCGCAGGCGCCGAGCGCACCGTTGCCGCGCAGCTGCCCGACCCCGGCCGTTCCGGTGAGGTGCGAGCCGGTGGGCACCTCGATGGTCAGCTCGATCGACGGGTTACCACCGAACGGACTGTGGGTGCGCCAGCTCTTGGGCGTGACCACCGTGAGCTTGCCGTCGGCGAAGTTCACCTCGGTCTGTTCGGCGACGCGCACGTCGCCCTTCTTGCCCGGATCGGACGGTGCGACGGTGACGACGGCGTCGGTGCGGTCGGAGGCGATGACGGTGACGCCTGCCGACAGGACATCGACGCTGACGGTGACCGGTGCGGTGGTGGCGAAGGTGTACATCGGGTGCTCCTCGGTGGATCCGTTCGGTTGATGACCATACTGTCGCGACCGGCGCTGACACGAGGCTGACACCACCCTGACGCACCCGGGGACACCATATCCGGACAGACGACCAGCTGTGGTGGGCATCGCCCGGTCACCCGGTGCACAATGGGCGACGTGCAGATCGGAATGCTCGGGCCGCTGGAGATCCGGACAGCAGACGGTGGATCGATAGCGATACCCGGCGCCCGACTGCGGGCACTGCTCATCGCCCTCGCGCTGGAACCGGGCCGCGCCATCCCCAAATCCCGGCTCGTCGACCTGATCTGGGACGAACAACCTCCGGCCGACGCCGCGAATGCCTTGCAGGCGCTGGTTTCCCGGCTGCGCAGACTGCTGCCCGACGGTTCACTCGAGGTGCGAGCGGGCGGGTACCGTCTCGCCGTCGACCCCGGCGCCGTCGACGCGGTGCGCTTCGAACGGCTGCTCGATGAAGCGCGCGGCACCGACGACCTGCGTCAGGCCGAACTGCTGCGCGAGGCACTGGAACTCTGGCGCGGCGAGCCCCTGCAGGATGTCGCCGACAGCGCCCCGTTCGACCCGGTGGTCACCCGTTTCCAGGGGCTGCGCCTGGCCGCGATGGAGGACCGGTACGAGGCCGAGGTGCGGCTGGGTCGTGGCCCCGAGGTTCTCGCCGAGCTCACCGAAGTCGTTGCGCGGCATCCGGTTCAGGAGCGGCTGGTGGCCGCGTTGATGCGGGCGCTCGGCGCGGCGGGTCGCGGGGCCGAGGCGCTGGTGGTGTACCAGCGCACCCGCGAGGCGCTGGCCGACGAACTCGGCGTCGACCCGTCACCGGAGCTGTCGGAGCTGCATGTCGCGCTGCTGCGCGGCGAGGTCGGTGCCCGGCCCGCGCAACGCTCGACGAACCTGCGCGCCGAGCTCACCAGCTATATCGGCAAGCACGGCGACATCGCCGTGGTGCGCGAACTCCTCGCGACACACCGGCTCACGACGATCACCGGCCCCGGCGGCTCGGGCAAGACCCGGCTGGCGGTGGAAACCGCCCGCACCATGCTCGACGACCTCCCCGAAGGCGCGTGGCTGGTGGAACTCGCCGCCACCGACGCGAGCGGTGACCTGGCTCAGCTGGCCTTCGCGGCACTCGGCCGGCGCGACGCCCTGATCGGCGACACCCCGAACGCCGAACCGCTGGACCGGCTCGTCGCCGCCATCGGCGATCGGGAAACCCTGCTGATCCTCGACAACTGCGAGCACGTGATCGAGGCCGCCGCCACCTTCGCCCACCGGATCCTCGGTGAATGCACGGGTCTGCGCATCCTGGCGACGAGCCGGGAACCGCTCGGCATCACCGGCGAGGCGCTGTGGCAGGTCGCGCCGCTCACGGTGCCGAGGGAGAACGCCGACCCGCAGGCGATCGAGTCCTCCCCCGCCGTCGTCCTGCTGCGCGACCGCGCGAGCGCGGTGCGCGGCGCCCTCGGTTCGGACGCGACGGCTTTGGCGACGATGGCCCGGGTGTGCCGCGCCCTGGACGGTATCCCCCTCGCGATCGAGCTGGCGGCGGCGAGGTTGCGCACCATGTCGCTCGACCAGCTCGCCCACCGCCTCGACGACCGGTTCCGCCTGCTCACCGGCGGCAGCCGCACCGCGATCGCCCAGCACCGCACCCTGCGCGCGGTGGTCGACTGGAGCTGGGAGCTGCTGTCGGACGCGGAGAAGACCGTGCTGCGCAGGCTCGCGGTGTTCTCCGGCGGTGCGAGTCTCGAAGCGGCCGAACAGGTCTGCGCCGACGGTGCGACGGTGCGGGACTGGGAAGTGCTCGAACACCTCACCACGCTGACCGAGAAGTCGCTGCTCACGGTGTCCGAGAATCCACAGCCGCGCTACCGCATGCTCGAGACCATCAAGCAGTACGCCGCCGAACGCCTAGACGAGGCGGGTGACGCCGAATCCGCACGCCGAGCGCACATCGCGCACTTCATCGCCCTGGCGGCCACCGCCGAACCGCACCTGCGCCGCGCCGAGCAGCTCGACTGGCTCGCTGTACTCGAGGCCGACCACGACAACCTCGCCGTCGCCATGCGCACGGCCCTCGCCGCCGCCGACGCCGATGCCGCGATGCGCCTGGCCGCCGCGGCGGGCTGGTACTGGTGGCTGGCCGGGCACAAGGGCGAGGGCACCGAGTTCGTCCTGGCCGCCGCCGAACTGTCCGGCGACGTGGACGACGAGACACGGGCAACGGTGTATGCCCTGGTCGTGCACTTCCTCAGCGGCGGTCGCAGTGGTGAGCACGAGGTCGGTGAGTGGATCCGCAAGGCCAACCGGTACGGCCGCGACAGCCGGGGTGGACATCCCGCGCTGCGGTTCGCCGGTGCGCTGGAGCGCATCCTGGCCGGCCCCGAGCACTATCTGCCCGCGTTCGAATCGCTGCTCGCCGACGATGATCCGTGGGTGCGCGCACTGGCCCGGCTGCAACTGGGCAAGCTGCGCACCGTGCTCGGCCATCCGGGCCGCGCGGCCGACGAACTGCTCGAGCAGGCGCTCGCGGAATTCCGTGGCATCGGCGAGCGCTGGGGGATGTCGTTCGCGCTGACCGAACTGGCCAACCGCACGGCCATGCGCGGCGAATTCGATGCCGCCTGCGCGCTTTTCGACGAGGCGATCGCGGTGGTCACCGAGGTCGGCACGCTCGAGGCCGTGGTGCGGATGCGCGCACGCCAGGCCCAGCTGTACTGGCTGCTCGACGACACCGAGGCGAGCGAGGCGGCGCTGGCGCACGCGCAGGAGTGCGCGGACCGCACCGGCTGGCCGACGTCGCTGGCCGAGGTCGCGCTGGTCCGGGCCGAATTGGCCAGGTGGAGCGGCGAACCCGTGCTCGCGCAACAGCAGATGGAACTGGCACAGAAACTGCTCGGTGACGAGGCCGGGCAACCGGTGGTCAGCGCCATGGCCCACGATCTGCGCGGCTATCTCGCCGCCGATCTCGACGAGGCGCGTACCAGCCACCGCGCGGCCTTCCAGGCCGCATCGAGCGCCGGTCACGCGGCGCTGCTGGCCCAGATCCTCGTCGGAATCGCGGATCTGGCCTTGCGCGCCGGACAACCGGAGCAGGCCGCCCGCCTGCTCGGTGCCGCCACCGTCACCCGCGGCGTGCCCGACCTGTCGCTGCCCGACGCCGCCCGCATCGAGGAGTGGACACGCCGAAGCCTCGGCGAAGCGGGCTTCGCCGAGGCGGTGGCTCGTGGGTCGGCGTCGGATGTCGCCGAACTGGTCGAGCTCACACTCGCTTGCTGAAGGTCGAGCGCGACCACACATAGCCGATCACCGCGAAGCCCGCACACCAGGCGAAGGCGGCGGCGGTGTGGCCGCCCGACGGCGTGCCGGCCAGGAAGCCGCGCACCGATTCGATGATCGGCGTGAAGGGCTGGTACTCGGCGAACTGCCGCACACCGGGGCCCATCTTCTCGGCGGGCACGATCGCGCTGCTCAGGAAGGGCAGCATGAGCAGCGGAACCACCGACATGCCCGCGGCCTCCGGGGTCTTGGCGGCCATGCCGAGAGCGACGGTGAGCCAGGCGGCGGCGAAGGCGGTCGCCAGCAACACACCGAGCGCGCCGAGCCACTGCACCGCGCTCGCCGGTGACCGGAAACCGAGCGCGAAACCGACGCCGAGCACGGCCGTCAGGGCGATCACATTGGTGACGATGCTGGCCGCGACATGCCCGGTGAGCACGGCACCGCGCGACACATCCATCACCTTGAACCGGTTGATGACGCCCTTGGTCATGTCCGAGCTCACCGACACCGCCGTGCCGGACAGGCCGTAGCTGATGGCGAGCATGAGCATGCCCGGCACCGCGTAGTCGATGTAGTTCTCGCCGACATCGAAGGCGTCACCGAAGACGTAGACGAAGATCAGCATCATCATCACCGGCATCAGCGCGGCGTTGAAGATGGTCACCGGGCTGCGGGTGATGTGGGTGAAGTTGCGCCGCAACATGACCGACGAATCGAACAGCGCGCTGGACAGTGGATTGGACGTGGTGGTGCTCATCAGGCTTCGGCCTCCTGGGTTGCGCGCCCGGTGAGGGCGAGGAAAACGTCGTCGAGATCGGGGGTGTGGATGGAGACCTCGTCGGCCTCGAGGTCGTGGGCGGCGAGCCGGTCCATCAGGGCGCGAAGGTTTTTCGTTCCACCGTCACCGGGGACGCTCAGGGTGAGCGAGTCCTCGTCGGGGGTGGAGCCGGCCAGGGCACGGGCGGCGGCGGCGAGTTCGGCGGCGCCGCTGAAGCGGAACTTGATGTGGCTGCCGGGCATTCGGCGCTTGAGTTCGCTCGCGGTGCCTTCGGCGACGATGCGGCCCTGGTCGAGGACCGCGATCTTGTCGGCCAGCTGATCGGCTTCCTCGAGGTACTGGGTGGTGAGGAAGATCGTCACGCCCTCGCCGGTCAGTTCGCGCACCATGTCCCACATCGTGCGGCGGCTGCGGGGGTCGAGGCCGGTGGTCGGTTCGTCGAGGAAGATGATCCGCGGCTTGGTCACCAGCGTCATCGCCAGATCGAGCTTGCGGCGCATACCGCCGGAGTAGCTGCCCGCCTGCTTGTTCGCCGACTCGACCAGATCGAAGCGCTCGAGCAGGTCGGCGATCACCCGCTTGGCCGCCGCCCCACGCAGGCGGTGCAGGTCGGCCATCAGCCGCAGGTTCTCCGCACCGGTGAGCAGGTCGTCGACGGCGGCGAACTGGCCGGTGACGCCGATGGCCTTGCGGACCGCCTTGGTCTCGGCCATCAGGTCGTGGCCCGCCACCCGCGCCGTGCCCGCGTCGACCTGAAGCAGCGTGGTGAGCACATTGACGGTGGTGGTCTTGCCCGCGCCGTTCGGGCCGAGCAGGGAGAAGATACTTCCCGCTTCCACGGTGATGTCGATCCCGTCGAGAACCTTCTTGTCCCCGTAGGACTTCCGCAGCCCCGAGGCCACCGCCAACGTCGCGGGCTCCGTGGTGAGCACGGTGATAGCCAACGAACTACACCGCCGCCTCACGTTTCGCGCCACCACCGTCCCCTGGTTCACGGCCCAGTATCAGGGCGGCGGCCTCGCACTGATCGGCCTCGCCATCACCACAGCCGCCCTGGCCGCCCTCGAATCCTTCGCCCCCACCCTCGGCGCGCTCACCCAGGCCGCCGCCATGCTGGCGATCATGGCCGCCGTGGGCCTTGCCCGCTTCCTTACCCTCCGCTATCTCGTCTTCTGACACGTTCCCCGAGTCAGATACCGGCGGCTCGGACGACAGCGTCGGTGAGGCGCGGGGAGAGGGCCGACATCAGTCGCAGCACTCCGGCGTAGACGGGGTACAGCTCGACCGGCTGATCTCGGACAGCGGTGAGCACCCACTGCGCGGCCTGGTCGGGAGTAAGGGCCGCTTGGCTGTCGTACTCGGCGGTGGGACTGATCATCGGAGTGCGCACGAGCGGGAATCCGATGGTGGTCACCTTGATACCGGTGCCGTGGCATTCCGCGCCGACACTGCGGCCGAAGGCGGCGAGCGCGGCTTTGGAAGCGTGGTAGGCGCTGAATTTCGGCATCACCCCGGCGGTGGTTCCCCAGGTACCGATATTGATGATGTGGCCGCGGTTCACCAGGCGCAGCGCGGGAAGCATCGCCAGCGTCAACCGGACGGGCCCGAAGTAGTTGACCGCCATGGTCCGTTCGTAGTCATGAGCCCGTTCGGCGGCGTCGAGCGCCGTGCGCCGGATCGAGCGTCCCGCGTTGTTGATGATGATGTCCGGTACCCCGAACAGGTCGAGCACCGTGGTGGCCAGTGCGCCGACCTGATCGGCGTCCGTCATATCGCACGGCACCGCGTGCGCGCGCCCACCCGCGGCGGCGATGTCGGCGCAGACCTGATCGAGGCGCTCCCGATCGCGGGCCACGGCGACGATCTGGGCACCGTGGCTCGCCAACAGCCGCGCGGTGGTCTCACCGATCCCCGACGACGCCCCGGTCAGCACGACAACTTTCCCGCTGAGGTCGACCGGCCCCGAAAGAGCCGCGCCCAGCACGGATTTGGCGGAAGGTGCGGGATTGAGAAGGACCTTCGTCACGGGATTGTTCATTACGCCTGCCCTGGTTCGGAGGTGAGTGGGGCCGACTGCCTCGCAGCGACTCTCCAGCGAATTGACCAAATGGTAAGTTACTTGTTGTATATATCGCCGTCAACAGTCATCGAAGGAGGGGACGTGACGAGCAGCGCGGGAACCAAAGGAGTCCCCCGGGCCGAGCGTGAGACCCAGCTCCTCGACCTCGCGGCCGAGGAGATCGGCCGGGTCGGCTACGCGGGCCTGTCGATCGGCACGGTCGCCGCGCGCGCGGACGTATCCAAACCGCTCGTCTACACCTATTTCGGATCCAAAGACGGTCTGTACACGGCGTGCGTCCAGCGGGCCGGCACCGTCCTCGGCGATGCGATCGACGTGGCGATCGACACCACACCGACCCTCGCGATGGCGGAGCGAACACTGGCCGCGATCTTCACCGCCCTCGAACCTCGCCCCCACGACTGGAAAGTCGTCTTCGACCGCTCCCACCCCGACAGCGGACCCGCCGCCGAAGCGGCCCGAGCGGCCCGCGCCCGGATCGCCGACCAAGCCGAGCAGGGCGTTTCGGCGTTCCTCGCACACCGAGGACAGACGGACCCCGATGACAGATCCGCCCTGGTGGCGGTGTGGACCGGAGTGGTGGCGGCCCTGGTCGATTGGTGGCTACAGCACCCACAGCACTCCGCCGAGGCGATGACCGAGCGCAGCCACCGCCTCGTCGCGAGCCTGCTCTGAACGGCACTGTGGGTTACGACTCGGACCACATCCTCGACGCGACCGCCGAACTGCCGTGATCTAGCGAACCGAAGGAGTGCGCACTTTCGCGGGGCAAGCGCCATCGCGGTGCGGCGCGAAGCCGTCAGTTCCGGGCCGCCGACAGTTCCGCGAGGTAATCGGCGACGGGGCCGGCCGTGAACAATCCGCCTGCCGCGCCCGCGGATTCGGCGGCCGCCGGCAGTAGGGCGGTGTGGGCGCGGGCGATGGTGTCCTGGTCACCGACCAGCAGGGCGGCGCGGCCGAGGACACACCAGAGTGCTTCGGCGTGCGGATCTCTCGGTGGATCGGGCAGGCCGCGCAGGGCGAGGCGCGCGGCCGCGAGGTCGCCGGCTTCGGCCAGGAGCAGCGGACGGATCCACGGCTCCGCCGGGCCCCACCCCGTGCCCGGCTCAGGCCGGAACGGGCGGTGGTGTTGCAGGTGCAGACCGAGCAAGGCCAAGGGCAGCAGTCCGTCGGCCAGCCCCGGCATCCCGGACCCCGGCAGCAGTTCGGCGGCGCGCCGGTATGCGGACCGCGCCTGATCGAAAGGCTCGGTGACCGCCGTGCGTAGGGCTCGATACCAGGTGGTGAAGACACCGACCAGCGGCAGGTCGTGCCGGGCCGACAGCTCGTCGGCCGCCCGTGCGTGAGTGTCGGCCAGCGTGAGATCACTTGTGGCACAGGCAGATTGCAAGTTGATCAGGTGACCGAGGACGGCGGTGCGCACCAAGCCGTGCTGCTCGCCGAGGGCCACGAGACGCTCTCCGAGCACCGCACGTTCGGCGGCCAGACCGGTACGGGCGAAGCTCTGCATATAGACACCGTTCAAGGCATAGGCCAACAACGGCGCATCCCCCATTTCGCGCGCCGACCGTTCGGCTTCGCGGGCGGCGCGTTCGGCGCGCGTTCCGGCGTCGATGCCGCGCGACTCCACCGCGATCGTCGCCAGCAGTCGGCAGCGCAGCGCGGCGGGCCCGTCCGGTATCGCGGTGAGCGCGCGTTCGGCGCTGCGGACCAGCGACCGGGCCCGGGCCGGGTCGTCGGAGCGGGGCCACACGGCGGGGACGTCGTAGGCGCCGATCACGCGCGCGGTCAGGATCGGGTCGCCGAGTTGCTCGGCGGCGGTGACGGCCGCGGCGCGATGCCGTTGTGCCGCATTGAGTCCCGCACCCCCGGTGACGGCCAGGTCGCGCATCAAACCGACCGTGGATTCGAGCCGAACACGGTCGGAGACGGTGCTGTCGTAGGCGGCGGTCGCCTGCGCCCACAGCCGGGCCGCGTCACCGCTGCGATCCAGGTAGCCGGCTTGGCGCAGAACGTCTTGTTCCAGCCGGGCCAGGCGAGGACCGGGTTCGAGACCGAGATCGTCGCGCAGCATCGCCCCCGCGCGCCGCAGCACTGTGAGCGCGTCGGCCTGCCGACCGGCTCGATACAACGCGAGCGCCAGTAGGTGCCAGGCGTCTTCGCGCCACGGGTGTTCGACGACGTGCGCGTCCAGGTCGGCTACGGCGGCGGCCGTGTCACCGAGTTCGATCCGCGCCGCGGCCAGCCGCTCGACCGCGAGCGAGCGCAGTTCGGTGAGCCGGCTGCGCGGCGCCAGCGCCCACGGCGCGTCGCCGGCTTCGGCGTAAGCGGGTCCGCGCCACCAGCTCAGCGCTTCGCTCAGCCCGGTCACCACCCGGGCAGGCGGCGCGTCACCGAGCGCTTCGACCGTGTGGGCGAAGCGCCACACGTCCACCGCGTCGTCGGGCAGGCGCATTGCGTAGCCGGGCCCTTCGGTGACCAGCACCCGTGCCGGGGTGCGTGGGGCACGCTCGGGCTCGAGGCCCCGGCGCAACGCGGCGACGAAGGTACGCACCGTGCCGACGGGGTCGCGGGGCGGTTCGTCCCACAGGTCTGCCACCAGCACGTCGACCGGCACCACCCGGCGGTGGGCGGCGACCAGCCTGGCCAGTACGGCGCGTTGTCGCGGCCCACCGAGCGCGACCGGCGCACCGGCCTCGTCGAGCGCCCGCACCGCCCCGAACACACCGATCTCCACCCGACGTACCGTACCGACGCTCATCGGTTGCTCATTCGCGGCACGCACTCTGGACCGGACCGAACGAATGGAGCAACCATGACTTTCCCCCACTTCGAAACCCACATCGTCGAGGTAGCCGACGGGGTGCGACTCTCGGCGGCCGTCGGCGGATCAGGCAGCCCGATCGTGCTGCTGCACGGTTTTCCGCAGACCCGTCTGATGTGGCGGCACGTCGCCGCCGACCTCGCGACCGAACACACCGTCATCTGCCCCGACCTGCGTGGTTACGGCGCGAGCGACAAGCCGCTCGACGACGGCGACACCTACAGCAAGCGCGTCATGGCCGCCGACATCGTGGCACTGGCCCGCGCTCTCGGACACGATCGCTTCGCACTGGTCGGGCACGATCGCGGCGCGCTGGTGGCCTTCCGGGCCGGACTGGATCACCCGGAGGTCATCACCCACCTCGCCTGCTTGGACGTGCTGCCCACCCTCGACATGTGGGATGCGCTGCACGGAACCGCCGGTGCTGTCGGCTTCCACCTATATCTGATGGCGCAGCCGCCGGGTCTGCCGGAACGGATGATCGCGGCCGCGGCCGACGAGTTCTTCGGCTACTTCCTCGACGCCTGGACCCTCGATCCGCAGGCCCTCCCCGCGGAGGTCCGCGACGCCTACCTCGCCGCGTGCCGGGCAGCGGTCCCGTCCATCGTCGCCGACTACCGCGCCTCGGCCACCGTCGACGTCGACCACGATCGCGCCGACCTAGCAGCGGGCAACACCCTCACCATGCCGGTCACCGTGCTGCAACAGGACTGGGGTGCCGCCCTCGGCTACGACGCCACCGCCCTCTGGAAAGCATGGGCCCCCGATCTGCGGCATCGCACGGTCGAGGCAGGACACTTCATGGCCGAACAGGACCCAGCGCTGGTCGCCACGGAGATCCGCGCCCTGCTCACCCGCTGACCCGCTGGTTCTTTCGCCCGGCCGTCCGGTCTCGCAAGCTGAGCAGGAACAGGATCAGCGAGATCACCACTCCGACAGCAAGAACCACGAGCAGCAGGTTCGCGTTCACAGCCGAGGTGTGGGCCGTGAGGTGCGCCCGGTAGCGCAGGTGGATCACGAGGTGCGCAACCGACCACACCGCGTACGCGGCAGTTCCGCTCCGCACGGCCGCCGGGGTCGCGGCCACGGCCGATGCCGCGAGCGGAACGGCCAGTGCCAGATTCATGGCCCCGTAGTCGAGCAACAGGTGCGGGTTGTATTGCATGCCGAGATTCACCCAGGAGAGCGAGAAGAACCATTCGGGGACGGCCAGGATGACGACTCCCAGGCCGGCGGAAACCAGGGCGAAGAACAGGAGCCCACCGCGTACCACCCGCTCCCGCACGCCCGTCACCGTGACACCCGCTCGCGCAGGAACCTCTCGAACGTGACGGTGCCCCGGGGGTTGTCGGGGACGAGATTCCACCCCTGCGCGTAGCCGCGCGCGATCTTGCCCGGCAGCCGAGGCGACAGAATCGGCCGCCGCCGATGCACGACCGAGCGGTGGATCCCGGCCAGCTCACGCAGGCTGTGAATCCGCGGCCCGCCCAGATCCGGTGCACGGCCGGCGGGTGGGTGGATGGCCAGCTCCGCCAGGTGGTCCGCGACCGTGCCGATGTCGACGGGCTGGAATCGGAACTTGTCGGGAGCGAAGGTGACCGGCAACCACCGCTGCACGTCGAAGATGGTGGCCAGCAGATCGTGGAACTGGGTGGCCCGCAGGTTCGTCCACGGCACCCCGCTCCCCGAAATCACCTGTTCCGCCGCGAGTTTGGCGCGGTAGTAAGGCAACGGAATCCGGTCCACACCGACGATCGAGATATTCACCAGATGCGGTGCGCCCCCGGTACGGCTGATCGCCTCGACGAGCCACCGGGCGGCCACCACATCATCGCGACCGTAGGTGGTGGCGCAGTGCACGATCACCTCCACACCCTCGACGGCGTCCGCGAGCCCGGCACCCGTGCGCAGGTCCCCGACCACACGCCTCGTTCCAGGCGCGCGGCTGAGCACCCGGATCTCGCGTTCCCCATCCGCCAACCTTTCGACCACGGCCCGGCCCAGTTTCCCGGTGCCACCGGTGACCAGCACTGTGTTCATCTCGACCTCACTTCCTGCGGACGATCCACGTTCACCGGTTCAGAACCGGGCACGGCCCTGAAATGTGACAGGTAGGCACGACTGTGACGCACCTCGCAGTCCAGTAGAGCGGCCTGCTTCGAATAGTGTCGCGAGCGATGGAGACGCCGGAAACCGTCGACGCCCGCCGCGCGTCGATCTTCGAAGAGCATCGGCCGCGCCTGTTCGGCCTGGCGTATCGCCTGCTCGGCTCCGCCGTGGACGCCCAGGACATGGTGCAGAGCGCCTATCTGCGCTGGCACGACGCCGACTGGGTCGAGACACCCGGCGCCTGGTTGTCCAAGGTGGTCACGAATCTGTGCCTCAACCACCTCACGTCCGCGCGGGCGCGCCGCGATTCCTATCCGGGCCCGTGGCTGCCCGAACCGGTGCTCACCGATTCCGGTGTACTCGGTCCGCTGGAGACGGTCGAGCAGCGTGAGTCCGTGTCCATGGCGTTCCTGGTGCTGCTGGAACAACTCACTCCCACCGAACGTGCCGTCTTCGTGCTGCGTGAGGCATTCGGCCATTCGCATGCCGAGATAGCCGACATTCTCGAGATCGACGCCGCGCACTCACGTCAGCTGTACCGCCGCGCCGGGGCGCATCTGGCGGGCAGCCGTAAGCGTTTCGACGCCGACGAGTCCCGGCATCGCCGGATGGTCACCGAATTCTTGGCCGCGGCCACCACGGGCAACACGGCGCGACTGCACCGCCTGCTGGCCGAGGATGTGGTGGCCTGGACCGACGGCGGCGGCGCGACCGCGGCTCGTCGTCCGATCCTGGGCCGTGAGCGTGTGCTGCGCTATCTGATCGGTGCGGGCCGTCGCCTCGAGGCCGCGCGGGTCACCGTCGACACCGCGATGATCAACGGCGAACCCGCCGCGCTCGCCTTCGACGGCGACCGGCTCGCGGCCGTCCTCTCGTTCGAACTCGTGGACTCGCGCATCGTGGCCGTTCGCATGATCGTCGCCGAGGCGAAGCTGGCCTTCGCCGCCGCGGCTCTCGGCGGAGCAGTGCCCGAATAGCTGAGATTCGACTGCCGGAAACAGCAGAAGGGGTGTCGCGGAATAAGTCCGCGACACCCCTTCTGCCGTACCAACTGTGGAGCTAAGGGGAATCGAACCCCTGACCTTCTCGATGCGAACGAGACGCGCTACCAACTGCGCTATAGCCCCGTGCGGCTCTGGCGAACCGCGCTGTGACACTGTATCAGGCGGTGCGGCCGGATACCGAATCGGTGTGCTGACCTGCTGTTCTGCCGGTTATTCGCCGACGGCTCGACCGAGGTCGGAGACCCGGTGGCGTAGGGCTCGGGCGGTGGCCGGGTCGAAGGTTTCGAGGTGTTCGAACATCGGATCCTCGTCGTCGGTGTCTAGCAGGGTGGAGCGGCGGCGCAGGGCGCGGGCGGTGTCTCGGTCCATGGTGCGGCGCGTGGTGGCCGCCTCGGGGGTGGCGGTGGCGGTTTCGCGGGTGCGGCCGCGCGCGAGGCGGGCCATGCGGCGGCGCCGGATCTCCTCCTCGACGTGCACCTGCTTGCGCAGGTACGCCAGGTAGCCGGCGAGCACGGCGGCGGACAGGCCGCAGGCCCACCAGAACATCGAGTTCAGCAGCAGACCGAAGGCCGCGAACAGGATGACGGCGATGATGAGGCCGAGCACCGCGCGCTGGCGGAAGCTGTAGCGGGCGGCGCGGGCGATGGCGTCGGCCTCGGGGTCGTAGCCGCCGCGTCCGCGCCGCGACGGCACGAAGTCCTCGTCGTCGTCGACGGCGGCGGGTTCGGGCAGGTCGTCGAGGCGGGCGGGTGGTGCGGGTGGGATGCGCGCCGAGACCGGCGGCTCCTCCGCGACGGCCTCGACCGAATCCGGTTCGGCCGCGGCGTCGTCGGCCTCGGCGGCGGTGAGTTCGGCGGTGTCGTCGGGTTCTTCATCGGGGCCGTGCTCGATGTCGTCGAGTTCTGCTGTGACGGTGGGCTTTTCGTCATCGCCTTCGGTGACGGGCTCATCGGTCGTCATCCGATCCTCCGAATCGGTACGGTGGGGGCGCTTGGTCAGCACACGGGGGCGATAGTCGGGGTCACTCTCGTGTCCGCCCGCCGCCCCGATGCGAATCCGTCGTTCGGCCCCGCCACGGTGCAGCACGCGCGTGGCGAGTGCGGCGTCGGTGGTGCGGCGGATCCGGGGATGCCGGTCCGCGAGGATCGGGAACAGGACGAATACCCACAGAACGACCAGTCCGATCCACAGGATCGAATTAGGCATCGCGGTCATCACCTCCCGTCCCCGCCAACGTGTTGTCCGTCCGTGGACGCACTACCGACGTCCGTAGGTTAATTCGGGCACGCGCGCCCGTGTGGCAGGCGCGCCGTGCACACCTGCCACATGAGTAACAGAATTTTCACGGCAGCGCCGCTCGACCCTCCCTGACCAGGCGATCCACGACCGTGCCCATGACCTCTTCGACAGTCAAGCCCACCAGCAGGTGATCGCGCCAGGCGCCGTCGACGTCGAGGTAACGACGCAGCAAACCCTCTTCCCGGAACCCCACATTGCGCAGAACGGCTTGGCTGGCAAGGTTTTCCGGCCGCACCGTGGCTTCCACCCGGTGCAGGCCGACGGGCCCGAAGCAGTGGTCGAGCCCGAGCCCGAGCGCCGCCGTCGCCACCCCTTGGCCGCCGAGATCCTTGGCCACCCAGTACCCGATCCAGGCCGACCGCAGCGCCCCGCGCACGATATTGCCGATGGTGAGCTGCCCGCTGAACTGCCCGTCGACCTCGATGACCAGCGGGATCATCGCCCCGCGTCGCGCCTCGGCCTTCAGGCTCGTCCACAGCGACGGCCAGTTGGAGGCGTGGTTGCGTGCCTCCCAACTGCCGCGGCCGGTCGGTTCCCACGGTTCGAGGTGGTCGCGGTCGCGCAGCCGGATCCGGCTCCAGGCGGCGGCGTCGCGAAAACGCACCGGCCGCAACGTGACCTGGCCGCCGGCCACGATCACCGGACCGAGACGAGCAGGCCACCCGGGATGCTGACCGGCCCGGAAGACGTTCATGGACTCCACTTCTCAGCCGCGCTGCGCCAGGAACGCGACCCGCACCTCGTCACCGGTGCGGAAATCGGTGTCGTCGGGTTCGACCACGATCAGACTGTTCGCCTCGGCCAGCGTCGCCAGCAGGTGCGAGGAGCCGCCGTTGCCGTTGCCGAGCGGCTGCACCAGGTAGTCGCCGGTGGCCTCGTCGCGCAGCAGCTGGGCGCGCAGGTAGCCCTTGCGGCCCGGCATCGAGGTGACGGGAGTGATGGTGCGCGCGTTGACGATTCGCCGCATCGGCTGACGCCGCCCGAGCGCGATGCGGATCAGCGGCCGCACCATCACCTCGAACACCACGAGCGCGCTCACCGGGTTCGACGGCAGCAGGAAGGTCGGCACCTCGTCGCGCCCGAGCCGCCCGAAGCCCTGGACGGACCCGGGGTGCATGGCCACCCGATCCACCTCGAGCTCGCCGAGCCCGTCGAGCGCCTCGCGCACCTGCTCCGAGGCCCAGCCGCCGACCGCGCCCGCGATCACCACGACCTCCGAGCGCACCAGCTGGCCTTCGACCACATCGCGCAGCCGACGTGGGTCGGCGCTGACGATGCCCACCCGGTTCACGTCGGCGCCCGCGTCACGTGCGGCGGCGGCCAACGCGTAGGAGTTCACGTCGTAGACCTGGCCGGGGCCGGGTGTGCGGTCGATATCGATCAGTTCGCCACCGATGGAGATCACCGACAACCGAGGGCGCGGATGCACGAGCACCTTGTCCTGACCGACGGCGGCGAGCAGGCCGACCTGGGCCGCGCCGATGATGGTTCCCGCGCGAACCGCCACGTCACCGGGCTGTACGTCGTCGCCCACGCGGCGCACGTAGTCACCGGAGCGGACGGGTTCGAACACCTTGATCCTGGCCCGGCCACCGTCGGTGAAGTCGACTGGGAGCACCGCGTCGGCCAGGGTCGGCATGGGCGCGCCGGTGTCGACGCGCACCGTCTGCCTCGGTTGCAGACGGATCGGCTGACGCGAACCCGCCACCACCTCACCGACCACCGGCAGGGTGAGATCGATGAGTTCGCCCTCTTCGTCGCGCACCTCGGCACCGGCGGCGCTCACATCGACACTGCGCACCGCGTAGCCGTCGATGGCGGCCTGGTCGAAGCCGGGCAACGGCCGCTCGGTGACCACGTCCTCGGCGCACAGCAAACCCTGGGCCTCGGAAATCGCCACCCGGACCGGCCGGGGCGCGACCGCTGCCGCGGTGACCTTGATCAGCTGATCCTCAACCGAGCGCATCGAGCTCCTGTGTGTATCGGCGACGGCTTCGCCGGTTCCCATCGTTTTACGCGACCGGCGCTTGCGGGTCCCATTCCGGGCTGAGCCGGAACTTCAGCCACTCGCGCAGTTGCGGCCCGTATTCGTCCCGCTCGAGGGCGAAATCGACGGCAGCTCGAAGATAGCCGCCCGGGTTGCCCAAATCGTGGCGCGACCCACGATGGACGACCACATGGACCGGGTGATCCTCGGCGATGAGCAGGGCGATGGCGTCGGTGAGCTGCAACTCGCCGCCCGCGCCCGGCTCGATGCGGCGCAGGGCGTCGAAGATCGCGCGGTCGAGCAGGTAGCGGCCGGCGGCGGCCAGCGTCGACGGCGCGTCGGCCAGGTCGGGCTTCTCGACCATGCCGCGCACCCGGAGCACATCGGCCTCCGCGCCCTCGGCCAGGTCTTCCACGTCGAACACGCCGTAGGCGCTGACCTGCGACTTCGGCACGTCGATCGCGCACAGCACGGTGCCGCCACGCTCCCGACGGACCCGGCTCATCGTCTCGAGCACACCGCACGGCAGCACGAGGTCGTCGGGCAGCAGCACCGCGATCGCGTCCTCGTCGGCGTCGAGGACGGGCTCGGCCTGGGCGACGGCATGACCGAGACCGAGCGGCTCCTCCTGCACGACGGAGGTGACGTCGAGCAGCCCCGGCGCCTTGCGCACCTTCTCGAGCAGCGCGAACTTGCCGCGCTCGGCAAGGGTGCTCTCGAGGACGAGGTCCTCGACGAAGTGGGCGACCACGCCGTCCTTGCCGGGCGAGGTGACGATCACGAGGCGGTCGGCGCCGGACTCCGCGGCCTCGGCGGCGACCAGTTCGATGCCGGGCGTGTCGACTACCGGCAGCAGTTCCTTGGGCACCGTTTTGGTCGCAGGCAGAAACCGCGTTCCGAGTCCGGCCGCGGGGACAACCGCAGTGCGGAAACCGGAAGTCTTGTCTGTCATGCGCATACCCTATCCATTCAGCGTGCCGTCCGATCGCCCGTCGCGACGATCCGGCGTCGGCAAGAGCTTAGGGTGGTCGCTGTGGAGATGCCCGGTGAGCGCACGAAATATGCGTGGCGACGTGAGATCCTGGCCACCCGGGCCGCCATGGGACCCGCCGAACACGCCCGTGAGGCGAGTGCCCTCGCGGCCACCGCGGCCCTGTTGGCCGGGGCCGATGAGGTGGTGTGCGCCTACGTGCCGACGAAGACCGAGCCGGGCGATCTGCGCATGCTCGACGCGCTGCGCGAGCGCGGCGCCACAGTGTTGCTACCCGTCACCGGAGAGCCGGGACCGCTGAGCTGGGCGCACTACGCGGGCGCCGATTCGCTGCGCCCCGCGCGCTACGGCCTGCTCGAACCGATCACCGAGACCTTGCCGCCCCCGGTGGTCGCCGAGGCCGCCACGATCCTCGTCCCGGCACTCGCGGTCGATCGGCGCGGCGTGCGCCTCGGACGCGGCGCCGGGTACTACGACCGCACCCTCGGCGTGGCGAGCGCGGGCGCGCGGTTGATCGCGGTGGTCCGGGACATCGAACTGGTGGTCGAGTTGCCCGAGGAACCGCACGACCATCGGATGGGCTGGGCGTTGACGCCCGAGGCGGGCCTGAGCGAGCTGGGTGATCCCCGCGCACGAGCGGCGGAATGAAACGGCGATTGGCGAGGTTGGCAGTGTCGGCGGTAGAGTGCTAGATCGACGAGACTTGCGGAGGATCCTGTGCCAACTTATTCGTACGCGTGCACCGAGTGTGACAACCGCTTCGACATCGTTCAGTCCTTCTCCGAGGATTCACTGACGGAATGCCCGCAGTGCACGGGGAAGCTGCGGAAGCTGTTCAACTCGGTCGGGATTGTGTTCAAGGGCAGCGGTTTCTACCGCACCGACAGCCGGGGTGGCGCGTCGACCGCGAGCGAGCCCGCGAAGTCCTCGGACGGTAACGGCAACTCCTCGACGAGCGGGTCGTCCTCGAACGGGTCGTCGTCGAGCGCCGCCGCTCCCGCCGCCGCCAGCTGAGCGAAGAGTTCTCCACACCCCCGAGTTGTCCACAGGCGGGCCTTTCGCCGTTGTCGGTGCTGTTGCCGCGTTCCTAGGCTTCGGGCATGACTCGCAGCCTTGCCGACCTGGGACGTGGCAGCTCCTGGCGGTTCGCCCTCGGTAATCGCCCGGCCTGGGCCGATGCCCTGCTGGTGCGGCGCATCGTGGCCGCCGCGCTCGCCGTTGTCGCCATCGTCCTTTTCGTGCGCGGCGACCCGGGCGGGGCGCGGCAACCGGTAGTGGTCGCGGCCCATGACCTGTCACCGGGACGGGTACTCACCGCTGCGGACATACGGGTCGATCAGCACGAAACCCGAACGCTGCCCGCCGGTTTCGCCACCGATACCGCTCCCCTGCTCGGCGCCACCCTCACCGGCGCCATGCGCGCGGGTGAGATGTTCACCGATCTCCGGGTGGTCGGTCCCCGCTTGGCAGCGGCCGCGGCGGGCACCGACGACGCCCGCATCGTGCCGATCAGATTGGCCGACTCGGCGGTGGCCGAGGTGTTGCGCGCGGGCGACCGGGTGGACGTGGTCGGTGTCGACGACGCGGGTGGATCGGGTGGCGATCCGGCCGCGCGCGTCCTCGCCACCGATGCGGCGGTCGTGCTCGTCACCGCGACGGCCGACCGAAGGGCAGAACGGGTGGTGCTCGTCGCGCTGGCCACCGAGTACGCGACCGCCGTGGCCGGTGCTTCGTTACGCACCGCGCTGACCGTGGTGTTCCATTGACCGACGCGGTTCGCAGGCAGGACTGCTGCGTTTCAGGCCGCGTCGGCCAACGTCACCGAGAACCGCGGCCCCCGGCCGCCGATATTTCAGCCGAGGCTGAAGGGCTGACCCCACAGCGTCACCCAACTGATGACATTGTCGGTCTCGACCTCCACGCTCACGAACGAACGCGCCTGCGCGTATCCGCCGCAGCCGGACAGGCCGATGGTTTCGTCGGCCCAGGTCACCGAGCCGTTGGAACCCTTGAATTTGTTGTTCTTGGAATGCGATTCGTTGCCGTAGTCGTCGGCCTTCTCGAGATCGAGCACGTAGAACGACTGCGCCTGGCCCGGTCCGAGCGACAGTTCGCCGCCGGTGCCGATGCCGGCCGACGGGTTGCCCTGGTCGTCGACCGCGCCCTCGCCCTCGCCGCTCACGCCACCACCGGCGATATTCACCTGGCAGCCGACGGTGTAACCGGGGTAGATCTTGCCGCCCGACGCGTCACCACCACCGGACACCGACACCTGGGCACTACCCGACACCCACGCGTTGCGGTGCACCGGAGTCGAACCCATCGACGGACTGATGGTGGCCGATTCGCCGACCATCTTGATGTTCACGACGGTACCGTCCGACAGCGTTTTGGTGATCTCGCCGCCGGGCAGCGGCACGAAGGTGTCGGCATGGGCGGCGCCAACGGAGAACAGCCCGATGGTGCAGGACACGGCGGCAGCCACTCCCGCCGCCCGCGTCATACTCTTGCGATTGATCATCTCAGTAGACCCCTCGAGGGTGAATTCGATCGAGCTGGCAGGGTTTTCGGCGGTCGTCCGGTTCAGCCGATGCTGAACGGCATGCCGTAGAGCGTGGTCTTGGAGTAGTGGTCGCCGATGATCTCGACCACCGTGTACGCGCGGGCCTGGGCGTAACCGCCGCAGCCCTGCACCTGGATCTCGGCGTCCTGATAGTCGATGGCGTAGACGCCGGGCTTGGTGATGTCCTTCGAACTGATCTGCGCGAACGCGACCTCACCCGGGCCGAGGTTGAGCCCGATCGAACCGCCGGCGCTCACGCCGCCGGTGCTCACGCCACCGGACACACCGGCACCGATCGCGTCGTCGGCGATGCTCACCTGGCAACCGACGATGTAACCGGTATTGAGCTGCGAAGTGCCGTGTGTGGACGAATTATTGGAGCCGGGACGACCGGACGGACCGTTCCACGGCCCGGGCTCGCCCTCCGGTGTCTGCTGGACATCGGCCACGACGCTGCCGCTCACCCAGGCCACCCGGCCCGCGCCGTTGGCGGCGAGCGAGGGCGAGATGGTCGCCTTCTCGCCCACGCGGGTGATGCTCAGACCGGGGCCTGCCTTATGACCGTCGGGCAGCGGCACGAAGGTATCGGCGTCGGCGGCACCGGCCGACAGCAGGCCGATCGCCACCGCCACCGCGGCGCCTGCGCTCCAGGCGCCGCGACGCACACGGTTGGTGCGGTTCTCGCTCATTGTTCCCCTCGAGGTGTACGCAAGATCGACCTCGACCATCGAGGCCGATATCTGTAGTGCGCCCGGACCCAGCTGGGGTGTGCCACAAGGACAAAGCACCGCTGGCAACAGGACGAAAAGGGTCCCGCCGGGAGGTGGATCGAGAAGCTGGCGGTCACCGGATCGGCGCGAGCTCAGCCGATCGGCGAACGAAACGCGGACGAATCCGACCGCGAGTGCGGCCGATTCGCAACAAACATAATGAGCGACCCCCACGATGTCCAGCGCCGAGGCGGATGACGTGCTCACCAGAACGGGCCGGCCGCGAAAGCGACCGGCCCGTCAGGGGTTCGGAAATCGAACCGATCAGCCGAGGCTGAAGGGCTGGCCCCACAGGGTGACCCAGCTGATCACATTGTCGGTCTCGACCTCGACGCTCACGAAGGCACGAGCCTGCGCGTAGCCGGCGCAGCCGGACAGGCCGATGGTGGTGTCCGACCAGGTCACCGAGCCGCTGCCGTTCTTGAACTTGTTGTTCTTGCTGTGCGATTCGTTGCCGTAGTCGTCGGCCTTCTCGATGTCGAGAACGTAGAACGACTTCGCCTGGCCGGGGCCGAGCGAGAGCTCGCCGCCGGTGCCGACGCCGCCCGCGGCATTGCCTTCCCAGTCGGACTCGACATTGCCCTCACCGGAGACACCGCCGCCGGCGATGTTCACCTGGCAGCCGACGGTGTAGCCGGGGTAGATCTTGCCCGCGCCACCGGTGGAAACGGTGACCTGCGCGCTGCCCGACACCCACGCGTTGCGGTGCACCGGCGTGGAACCCATCGACGGGCTGATGAGGGCCGACTCGCCGACCAGGCTGATGTCGACGACGGTGCCGTCGGACAGGGTCTTGGTGATGTGGCCGCCCGGCAGCGGCACGAAGGTATCGGCATTGGCCGCGCCCGTGGAGAGCAGGCCGACAGCCACGGAGGCCGCGGCGCCGACGCCCGCCATCCGCGCCATGAACTTACGGTTGATCATAGGATTTGTCCCTCGAGGAGTGAGTTCGCCGTAGCGAGAAGAGGATTCGTACCGGTTCGAAAGACGTCAGCCGATGCTGAACGGCATGCCGTACAGGGTGGTCTTCGAGTAGTGGTCGCCGATGATCTCGACCACGGTGTACGCCCGGGCCTGCGCGTAACCGGCGCAGCCCTGGATCTCGATCTCCGCGTCCTGGTAATCGATCGCGTAGACACCCGCCTTGACGATGTCCTTCGAGTTGATCTGCACGAACTTGACCTCGCCCGGGCCCAGGTTCACGCCGATCGAGCCACCCGCGTTGACGCCGCCGGTGCTCACGCCGCCGGACACACCGGCACCGATCGCGTCGTCGGCGATGCTCACCTGGCAACCGACGATGTAGCCGGTGCTGAGGATGGAGGTGCCGTGCGAGGAAGAGTTGTTGGAGCCGTCGCGGCCGCTCGGGCCGTTCCAGGGGCCTGCCTCGCCCTCGGGGGTCGCGGTGACGTCGGCGATGGCCGAGCCCGAGACCCACACGACGCGACCTGCGCCGTTGGCCGCCATCGACGGCGAAATCAGGGCGTGCTCGCCGGTGCGGGTGATGGTCACCCCGGGGCCTGCCTTCTGACCGTCCGGCAACGGCACGAAGGTATCTGCGTTGGCGGCACCGGTCGACAGCAGGCCGATGGCCATGGCGGCCGCGGCAGCGCCGACGCCCGCGGCACGGGCGCCGCGGCGCACACCGGTGGTGCGGTTCTCGCTCATACTTCCCCTCATCAGTGTTCTCTAACAGCCGGTCTCGGCTTTCGTGACCGGACGGGTGGACCTCACAGGCCCAGCTCAGTGTGTCGCCCCTTTGTTGCCGTTACGTAACCGACTGTTATTTCGGCGATACGGCCGGGGTCGGCGGAGCTACCCGAGGGTAGGGCTGCACCGGATGTTCAACGCACAGAAGTTGAGTACTGCGGGGACCGATTGTGGTGGGTCTGGATGGCGAACATTAAACGCTGCGTTCTGGTTCCAGCAACCGTAGAGTTCGTAAATTTCACTGTGACACCCAGCACAAGTTCATACATCGCCACATGCTTTGACATGCATAAATGCCTTGAGCTTCGGGTTTGTCAAGTGGGATGAACAGCTCCGCTTCCCGGACCGCAAACCGTCGCTTATACGACAAAGGACCACACATGAAGTGTGGTCCTCGGAAAATGTAGCCGCTTCGCAATGGGTTAATACTGGATTAACCCCGGTTGGCTATCACGTAGCGGGAAAGGCAGATAACGGGGCGGTCACCCGTGATGCGGCGGTATTTGCGAACGCAGCCACTCGTCGTCATCGGAACCGCGCGAACCGTCCCCGCGCTCGTCAGCGGTGGTTTCGGGCAGCACATCGCCGAAGATCCGCGCGAGCCGGGCCGCTTCGGCGGCCTTGCGCCGCGCGGCCTCGCGCTCCTCGGGCGATGTGCTGTCCGACGCGTTCATCGAATCACTCGTCCAGACCGGAGAGTTCGCCGATCACCCGGCTCGCCAGCGGGCCGAGGGTGGCCATGCCGTCGCGCACCGCCGAGCGGGTGCCCGGCAGGTTCACCACGAGGGTGCTGCCGGAAATACCGGAGACCCCACGCGACAGACCCGCGTCGAGCGATCCGGCCACGCGGCCCGACGCGCGCAGCGCCTCGGTGATGCCGGGCAGTTCCCGGTCGAGCACCTGGGCGGTGGCCTCGGGGGTGACATCACGCGGCGACATACCCGTGCCGCCGACCGAGATCACCAGGTCCACACCGCCGATGACGGCGGTGTTGAGCGCGTTGCGGATCTCGACCTCGTCGGCCTGCACGGTCACCGAGGCGTCGACCAGGAAGCCCGCTTCGTTGAGCAATTCGGTGACGAGCGGGCCGAGCGAGTCGACGCCGCCGTGCGCCGTCCGGTCGTCGACGACCACTACAAGTGCCCGCCCTGCCACGGGAGCATCGATGTCCATGGTCATCACCGTAGCGCCTACGCACGACAGTGCCGCGTTCGATCGCATCATCGGCCGCTCTCCGCCGCGGCGGCCGTGAGCGTGACGTCCACGGTCTTGGCGTTTCCGCCCTGTTCGTCGGTGTAGGTGATCTTCACGGTGTCTCCTGGCTGGCGGGAACGGACGGCGGCGATCAGCGCGTCACCGGAATCGATGGGCCGATCGTCGAGGCGGGTGATGATCGCGCCCGCCGGGATACCCGCCTTGGCGGCGGGCCCGTCCGGGGTCGCCTCGAGTACCCGGGCGGCCGTGTCGAGCGGACGCAGTTTGATCCCGATCTGGGCGTAGGTGGCCTTGCCGGTCTTGATGAGTTCGTCGGCCACGCGGCGAGCCTGGTCGACCGGGATGGCGAAGCCGAGGCCGATGGACCCGCTCTGCGCGCCCGACATCTCGCCGCCGAGGCTGGCGATGGCGGTGTTGATGCCGATGAGCTTGCCCTGGCCGTCGACGAGCGCGCCGCCGGAGTTGCCCGGGTTGATCGCGGCGTCGGTCTGGATCGCGTCGATGACCGGGTTCACCTGGCTGGGTGTGCCCTCACCGCTGGTCGAGACGGGCCGGTTGAGCGCCGAGACGATGCCGGTGGTGACGGTGCCTGCCAGGCCGAGCGGCGAACCGATGGCGATCACCGGCTGGCCGACCGCGAGTCCGTCGGAGGTGCCGAGTTCGATCGGGGTGAGGCCGGTCTTGTCGGCCTTGATGACGGCCAGGTCGGAGACCGGGTCGGCGCCGATCATGGTGGCGGGCGCGGTGCTGCCGTCGCTGAACACCACCTCCATCTTCGCCCCCGATCCGGCGCCCGCGGCGACGTGGTTGTTGGTCAGGATCAGCCCGTCCGAGGACAGCACGACTCCCGACCCCTCACCGGAGGCGCGGGTGCCCGCGACCTTGATCATCACCACGCTCGGCAGCACCCGCTGCGCGACCGCCTGGGTCGACCCGGCGGGCGCGTTGGCGGCGTTGTTCACCTCGGGTCGTGGCGCCTCGAGCGCGTTGGTCACCGGCGCCGGATCGGAGTCGGCGGCGAGCACGCCGACCACGCCGCCGACGCCGCCGCTCACCAGCGCCAGCGCGGTGGCTCCGGCGATCAAGCCGAGCCGCAACGGCTTTCGCGGGGCCGCGGGCGGGGCGGTGTAGGGCTGCTGGGGGTACGGCTGGGGTACGTAGCCGTGCTGCGCGGGCCCATACGGGTGGCTACCCGGCACGGTGGCGGGGTGATCCGCCTGTCCCGGGCCGTGGCCGCCGAGGGGATGGTCGGCGGGCCGCTGCTGGGGATCGTCGTTCATGGTCACCTTCTCTCACGCTTGCCGACAAGCTTGGCGACGGCTACTGAGAAGCGCCTGAGACCGGCCCGTCAGTTGCCCGAGACTCGGTTCACGGTGCCTCGTCCGGTTCCACTGCCGCGGGCGCCGCCTCACCGGGCAGAACGATGCGGACCAGGGCGCCGCCCCGATCGGAGGTGTCGATGGCGATGGTTCCGCCGTGCTTGGTCACCACCTGTTTCACGATCGCGAGCCCGAGCCCGGAACCGGGCATCGACCTGGACGCGGTGGTCCGGTAGAAGCGTTCGAACACCAGCTCGCGTTCGCCCGGCGGGATACCGGGGCCCGCGTCGGCGACCGCGAGTTCCAGCAGTCCCGGGCCCGCGGGGCGCATGGTGATCCGCACGACCGCGTCGGGCGGACTCCACTTGGCCGCGTTGTCGAGCACATTGAGCACCGCGCGTTCCAAGCCCGCCTCGTGGCCGTAGACGAACCAGGGCAGCAGGTCGGCGACGAAAGTGATGCCCGCACGACGCCGCCGCGCGCGTTCCAGCGCCCGCTCGGCCACCTCGCCGAGATCCACCCGCTCGTAGACGGTTTCCGGGGCGTCCTCACGGGCCAGGTCGACGAGGTCGCCGACGAGGGTCGACAGCTCCTCGATCTGGGCGACCACGTCGGCGCGCAGCTCGACCATGTCCTCGTCGGGCACCCGTGGCGCGCCCGGCCTGCTCGAGGCGATGAGCAGTTCCATATTGGTGCGCAGCGAGGTGAGCGGGGTGCGCAGCTCGTGGCCCGCGTCGGCGACGAGACGGCGCTGCCGGTCACGGGACTCGGCCAGGGCGCGCAGCATGGTGTTGAAACTCTCGGTGAGCCTTGCCAATTCGTCGTCGCCGGTGACCGGAATCGGGGTGAGGTCGTCGGTGCGGGCGACCCGCTCGGTCGCGGCGGTCAGGCGCGCGATCGGGCGAAGACCGGTGCGGCCGACGGCGGTACCGGCCGCGGCGGCGAGCACCACACCGCAGGCGCCGACCACGAACAGCAGCCACGCCAGCCGGTCGAGCACCTCGCGGGTGCGGTAGAGCTTCTGGGAGATGATGAGCGTGGCGCCGCTGTGCGTGCGCGCCGCGAGCACACGCTGGTCACCGACGGTGCGCAGCGAGGAGTTGAGTTTGCCGTCGGCCACCGCCAGTTCCTGGGCGCCGACCGGCGGAATCGTCTGCTGCGGCGGCATATACGGCTTGTGATCGGCATAGATCAGCGCGACGCCGACCTCGTTGGAGTACAACCCGGCGAGCACGATCGACTGGAACCCGATCGACTCGAAATTGTTGTTGATCATGGTCGCCGCACGCGCCTCGAGCTGGGCGTCGACGTCGGCGTAGAGGGCGCGCGCGACCATCGCGTAGGCCGCGATCGAGGTGACGGCCACCGCGATCAGCACCACCGAGGCGGCCAGCAGGGTGACCCGCCAGCGCAGCGACACCGAGCGGGTGAGCGGCATCGGTGGGCGCATCTCGCCGGGGTCGAGCGGACGGCCGAGCCCGGCGACCACCGGTTCCTTGTGTGCCATGCCCGCGGCCTAGGGAGGCGTCTCGCGCAGCACGTACCCGACGCCGCGCACGGTGTGGATCAAGCGTTCCTCGCCGTCGGCCTCGGTTTTGCGCCGCAAATAGCCGATGTAGACCTCGAGCGCGTTGCCGGAGGTGGGAAAGTCGTAACCCCACACCTCTTCCAGGATCCGCCCCCGGGTGAGCACCCGGCGCGGATTGGCCATCAACATCTCCAGCAGCGAGAACTCGGTACGAGTCAAGCTGATCGAACGTTCGCCGCGCGAAACTTCGCGAGTGACCGGGTCCAGCGACAGATCAGCGAACACCATGGCTTCGGATGCTTCGCCGAGATCGGGTGCCCGCCTGCGCAGCAAAGCGCGTAAACGCGCGAGCAATTCCTCCAGCGCGAAAGGCTTCGGCAAATAATCGTCGGCACCCGCATCGAGCCCCGCCACGCGTTCGGAGACCGAATCGCGCGCGGTCAAAACGAGAATCGGCAGATCGTCGCCCGTACTGCGCAGCCGGCGGCACACTTCCAGGCCGTCCAGACGGGGCATCATCACATCGAGAACGAGCGCATCGGGCCTGGCTGTTGTGACTTTCTCCAAAGCGTCCATGCCGTCGACGGCCAGGTCGACGGTGTAGCCGTTGAAGCTCAGTGATCGGCGCAGTGATTCCCGCACCGCACGATCGTCGTCGACAACCAGAATGCGCATGTGCTCAGTTTGCCGTTACCGACTGAGAACGTACTGAGAGGGGCCGTCGCGGCGCCGATCGTCGCGGCCACGCCGGGCGCCGCGTCGTATGTTGTGAGTCTTGACAGAGCGGGTCGAATCGTCGTCGCCTCAGCGCATATTCGGCGAATATCGGCATATCAGGCCCGGATTGCCGTTGACCACCTGGCACGGTATCTTTCCTGCGATAAAAGAAGACCTTCAGTTGGTTCTGCGCTCGCATCGGTCCGCGACCTCCCCCGCGCGGGCCGGGGTCACACGTGGAAGCAGAGGCAACGCACGCGGATGGAACCTGCATCGCGCTCCTGGCAATTCAGCCTGTCGAACTGGTCGGTAACGCGCAAGGTCGGTGTGGTTCTCGTGCTGCCGGTGATGCTCGCGACCACGTTCGCCGTGCTGCGCATCAATGCCGAACTCGAGACCATGACCCAACTCGGTGCGGCGACCGAACAGGCCGCCGTCATCCGGCCCGTCGTCAAATTCGCCACCGCCACCGAACAACTCGCCGTCGCCGCGACCGCCAACTGGGGTGCGATCGCCGACCCACAGACCGACGCCGCGCTCACCACCTACGATCAAGCCCTCGCCGAGGTACAGAGCGCGCTGCGCATGGCGAGCATCGATCGAGCCGTCGCCGACGAACTCACCGCCGCGACCACCACCGGCGCCACGCTGCGCAATACGGTGCGCAGCGGGTCGCCCGCGATGGTCGGCGAACAGACCGACGAGATCGGTGAACGCATCGGCAACGCCCTCGCCAAGACCCCGGTGGTCGAGGACTACGTCGTGCAGCGCTACTTCCTGCAGCTCACCGCGCTGCACCAGGCGCGGCGGGTACTCACCCGGGAACGCACGCTCGTCGTGTCGCCCGACGCCGGAACGAGCCAGAGCGCTCGCGCGCGGATGCTGGTCGAGCTCGGCTCCGAGCAGACCATGATCAAGACCTACGCGATGATCCTGCCCGGCAACGCGGGCAGCATGGCCTCGCTGCTCGACGCGGTCCAGACCAGGATCAGCGTGTTCAGCCAGAACAACGGCGACCCGACGACCAACGCGGCGGTGCTCAACACCCTGCAGGTCAGCGCCGACACCTACGCGGCGACCATCTCCGGTCTGCTCGACGAGATCGACAAGACCCTCGACCTCAACACCTCGACCGCCCAGACCGCCGCGCTGCGTGAGGCCACCCTTGTCCTGGGCATGCTGCTCTCCGGACTGGCACTGGCACTCGCGGTGGCCCGCACGCTGGTCGTGCCGGTGCGCAGGCTGCGCCGCGACGCGCTCGAGGTGGCCCATGTGAAGCTGCCCGACGAACTCGCCGTGGTGCGCAGCGGCGGCGCGACCCCCGAGATCGCGCCGGTGGGCGTGCACTCCACCGACGAGATCGGCCAGCTCGCCCGCGCCGTCGACGAGATGCACGAGCAGGCCCTCAACCTGGCCGCCGACCAGGCGCGCCTGCGCCTGCAGATCGGCAACATGTTCGAGACGCTGTCGCGGCGCAGCCAGTCACTGGTCGAGCAGCAGCTCGCGCTCATCGAGGAACTCGAGCACGACGAGGACAACCCCTCGCGCCTGCAGACCCTGTTCCGCCTCGACCACCTCGCCACCCGCATGCGCCGCAACGGCGACAACCTGCTCGTGCTCGCCGGTACCGCGCTGCGCCGTGGTCATCTGCCGCCGGTACCGCTGTCGGACATGCTCTGGAGCGCGGTGTCGCAGGTGGAGGACTACCAGCGCGTCGAGATCGGGAATGTGCCCGATGGTGTGGTCGCCGGTGAGTCGGCCGTCGACATCGAGCACCTGCTCGCCGAGCTCATCGACAACGCGCTGCGCTACTCGCCGCCGAGCACGTCGGTGGCGGTGATCGTCGGCCGGGCCGTCGACGGCGGGTACCTGATCGAGATCACCGACCGTGGCCTCGGCATGTCGGCCGACGATCTGCGCACCACCAACGAACGGCTCGCCTCCGGTGGTGAGGTGACCATCGAAACCGCCCGCCGGATGGGTCTTTTCGTGGTCGGCAGGCTCGCCAAGCGGCACACCATCACCGTGAGCCTGCGCCGCACCAACGGCTCGGCGCCGCAGCCGGGGATCACCGCGAGCGTGCATCTGCCCAGTGCGCTCGTGGCTCCCGCGCCGCCCTCGTCGGGCCCGGCCACCGGCCCCAACCCGCTGGTGTCGACCGGCCCGAATCAGCTTGTCCCGTCGGCATTCACGACCGGTCCCAATCCGACCTTCCCGGCGGGCGCGCCGAATCCGCTGATCCCGGCCGCGAACGCGCTCGTGCCGCCGCAGTACGGTGCGACCACCGGTGCCTACGATGCGAGCGAATACCGGGCACCACTCACCAAGGCCGGACTGCCGCAACGGGTTTCGGCGTCAACACCCGAACCCGAGCCCGTCGAGGAGACACCGAGCGGGCTGTGGGCCGAGCACCCGGTCGAGGACCTACCCGTGCCGAAGTCCGAGACCACCGGACTCCCGCAGCGCACCCCGTCCGCGTCCTGGCCGGTTCCCCCACCCGTCCGGCCGACGACGGACCAGCCGACGACCGACTGGCCGCTGCCGACCCGCGACAGCTCCGACGAAGCGCCGCAGCCCGATTCGAACGGCCGCGCGACGGCGGAGCCGAGCCCGTCCGCGCCCGTCCGCCTGCAACCGCTCGGTGGCGCCCGTTCCGACTCGACCGACCCGGATTCGCTCCACGGCGGTCCGGCGTCTGCCGAGTCGCCCGGCCCGCGACCTTTCGACGCGCCCCGCGACCCGGCCGATGCGACGCGGTCGGCTCGCCCGCGACTGCCCGGAGACAGCCGCACCGACACCACCGAGGCGACCCCGCAATCACTCGATGACCGCCCCCGGGATCCGTCGCTGACGACCGGCCACGGGCTCGACGACAGCGGATCGGACTCCGACGCGGTGCCGCCCACCCTCGCGGCACCGCTCGACGCGGCGGCGCGGCGACCGGATTCCGCCGCGCGCCTGCAGCCTCTCGACGTCGCGTCATCGGAGCAGGCCGAGCCCGGCGAGGAAGCCGCCCAGGACCCCGTGCCCACCTCCTCGACCAGGTTGCAGCCGGTCAACGGTGAGGCGCCGACGCCGATCTATCAGCGCATGGTTTCCGAGTGGCTCGTCGAACCTTCCACAGCCGCAAGCGAATCCGCGTCGAACGGGGCATCATGGAGCTCCCCCGGCGACGCGGGATGGACGGCGGCGGCCAGTGCGGACAAGCCGCCGACCTCCGCACGCACCTCCGGTGGCCTGCCGATCCGTAAACCGGGCGCACAGCTGGTGCCCGGCGGACTGGCACCCGCCGAGGAAGCGGGCGCCCGCGATCCCGAGGAGATCCGCAACAACTTGACCCGACATCTCAGCGGCGTCCGCAGTGGCCGTGCCGAGATCCAGTACAACGACGGAGGCCTCGAATGAGCAACGCGCACCCCACAGACGAGAATCTGAACTGGCTGGTCGCCCGCTTCACCCGGGACGTGCCCGGCGTCTCGCACGCGGTGCTGGTCTCGGCCGACGGGTTGCTGCAGGCGACCAGCCCGCATCTACCCGCGGACCGCGCCGAACAACTCGCCGCGGTGACCGCGGGTCTGGCGAGCCTGTCCGCCGGTGCGGCGCAACTGTTCGACGGCGGCAAGGTGATGCAGTCGATCGTCGAGATGCAGCGCGGCTACCTGCTGGTGATGAGCGTCGGAAACGGTTCGCACCTGGCGGTTCTGGCCAACAAGAGCCATGACATCGGCCGTATCGGTTACGAGATGGCACTGCTCGTCGACCGGGTGGGCTCGGCGGTCACCGCCACCGCCCGCTCCGCCGGCTGAGGTGAGATGTCGAGCCCGTACGGATCCGAAATCCGGCCGACCACACGCGTCAGGCCCTATGCCCTGACCGCAGGCCGCACCGAACCCGCGATCGCGCTTCCACTGGAGGCGGTCGTGGAGACGGTTTCCTATACCGCACACCTGGAATGGCCCGCAGGCGATCTACGAAGTGAGATAGTGCGCCTGGCCACACATCGCCTCTCGGTCGCCGAGATAGCGGCATACCTGTCACGCCCACTGGGTATGGTCCGGGTGATGATCGGCGATCTCGTTGTGGGCGGGATACTTCGAGTGCACTCGACGCTGACCGAGCAGGCGAGCTACGACGAACGCCGATCACTGATGGAGAGGACTTTGCGTGGACTCCGTGGCCTCTGAGGGCGCACCGCGCCAGCAGGCACCCGAGCAACGGGTCGCCTCGACGAAGATCGTGGTGGCGGGCGGTTTCGGCGCCGGGAAGACGACCTTCGTCGGCTCGGTGTCGGAGATCGTTCCGCTGCGCACCGAAGCGATGGTGACCCACTTCTCCGACGGCATCGACGATCTCGCCGAGACGCCGGAGAAGGAGACCACCACCGTCGCGATGGACTTCGGCCGCATCGTGCTGCCGGGCAACCTGGTGCTGTACCTGTTCGGCACGCCCGGCCAGAAGCGGTTCTGGTTCATGTGGGACGACCTGATCCGCGGTGCCATCGGCGCGGTGGTGCTGATCGACACCCGCAGGCTGGAAGACAGCTTCGCCGCCGTCGACTTCTTCGAGGCGCGCGGGCTGCCGTTCCTGATCGCGGTGAACCGCTTCCCGAACGCCCCGCGTTTCCCGATCGCCGAACTGCGCGAAGCGCTGTCGGTGCGCGAGGGCATCCCGATCGTCGACATCGACGCCCGCAACGCCGTCGAGGTGCGTCAGGCGCTGGCGGCGGTGACCGAATACGCCATCGCCCAGCTCGAGCCGCAGCAATTCGAGGGAGCTGGCAGGCGTGGTTGATCTGCTCGCGACCGGAGCGGAGGTGTTCGGTCGCGGTACGGGTGTGGCGTGGCTGGCTTTCGATCTGTCGGCCGTCGGCGCGGTCGTCGCGTTTGCGTGTGTGCGCCACGCCAAGTACTCGGTGCGGTTCCGCATCGTGTGGCTCACGATGGCCGCCGTCTCGCTCGGGGGCGTCGGCCTGTGGCTGGCGAATTCGGTCGCGCTGCTCGGCATTCACGTCGAGGGCAGCGCGGTGCGCTACAACCTGGCCCTCGGCACGGCCTCGGCCGCCATCGCGGTGATCGCCGTGTTCGCCGGATTCCTGATCGGCGGGCGCAAGCTGGATCTGCCTCGGCTCGTGATCGGCGGGCTGACGATGGGGCTGGGTGTCGGTCTGTCGACCTATCTCACCCTGGACGCGCTCGCGGTGCAGGGCACCGTGGAGGAGTCGCTGGGCCTCATCGGGCTCGTATTGCTGATGTCGATGGCGCTGTGCACGGGCATGCTGTGGGCCGGTCAGACGGTGCGGTTGATCGCCCTGCGCGCGGTGCTGTCGTTGCTGTTCGCCGTTGGGGTCGCGGCGCTGTACTACACCGCGGTCGGCGCGCTGGAATTCGACGTGAACCCCGGCGCTCGCACGCCCGACGGGCTGCAGCTGTTCGACCTGGTGTTCCCGATGTTCGTGCTCGGTTCGCTCGGCCTCACGGTGCCCATCACGGCGATCCTGGTGGCACCCGATCGGCGCGACGCCATCGAGGCCGCCGAGAAGGCCGAAACCGTCGGCGCGCGATAACTGGCTAACGTCCGGTTTGCCGGAATCTTTACCGTCTTCCGCCCCGCTGCCCGAATGCGGCCCGGCGGTGGTGGATTCGGGCGAAAACCGCCCCTGAAGTGGCGATGAGCGGGTTCTCCTTGGTAGGAGAACCCGCCCTCCCGCACGAGAGTACATACCCGTGCAGGACTACGCATCAGTGATTCAGGAATTTTCCTGTGCCGAAAAACAAACCCCGAGTTGGTATCTGGGCATTCAGCAATCGTTCGGCAAGCTTTTCCGGGCGGCAAGTCCACGTGGCATGCGCCACACCGGTAACCGGGCGATTGCCCCGACCTCCCGGACAAGCTCCTGACCAGGCATTACCAGTGGCCAGTAAGCCCCCTGGACACCCCGTCTTCCAGCTCACCCCGCAGACGGTGCGTTAGGCCCACATCCGGGCCTCGCGCGGGTTATCGTGCCCCCAGGGCGCTTTCGTCTCGCCCGGCACATCCAAGGTTCGTTCGAAGGAGTTCGCATGGCCGTCAACGTGGTGCTCGACAAAGTTCTCGACAAGGAATACGAGAACAAGACGCTGAAGGAAATCCTGTCCGCGCCGCCGTCGGCCCTCGCCGGGCTTGCCGCAGGCGTCGATCAGCAGCTGCTCGACGCGCTGAAGATCAAGACCATCGCCGACCTCGGCACCAACAAGTACATCAAGCTCGCCGTCGCCCTGGTCGCCCTCGCCGAGCAAGAAGGCTGAAACATCGGCGGCTGACAACGGCCTGCCCTGGTTCATACCTGGGCAGGCCGTTGCATTTTGTCCGATACCCCGCTTCGGGTTGTCCCCTCCGAACCGGCTCTCGAACACCTCACAGAAGGTCAGGAGATCCGCGCGGGATCGATCAGGCCCTTCCGTACGGCACCAACGATACGACGTGGCACCCGATATTCGACACCCGCCACGGTCACCGGGACGAGTTGCGGCGCCTCGGCCTTCCACTGCGAACGCCTGCTCCTGGTGTTCGAGCGCGACATCCTGCGCTTGGGAACCGCCATGCCTCAGCCCTCCTTGCCCGGGCGCGAACGCTTGCCGTAGCGGCGCTCGAACTTCTCCACCCGGCCCTGGGTGTCGAGGTTGCGCGCGGTGCCGGTCCAGAACGGGTGCGAGTCCGAGGTCACGTCGACGGTGAGCAGCGGGTAGGTGTTCCCGTCCTCCCAGTCGACGGTCCGGTCGCTGGTCGCCGTAGACCGGGTCAGGAACTTCTTGCCCGTGTTCGCGTCCTCGAACACGACCGGGTGGTAGTCGGGGTGGATGCCCGCTTTCATGCCGTTTCTCCTCTCGGGTTGGTGCGCTCGCTCGCCGCGGCCGGAGCCTCGGCGGGGTCGGCGCACGGGTCTTCGTGCCATTCGCCGACGGGGTCCTCCCACAGCGCGACCCGCTCCGGGGCGCGATCGACGGGCAGCAGTTCGTCGTCCTCCACCAGCGCCCAGTGCAGGGCGTGCCGGATCTCGGCGGGGTCGGCGTCGTGGGCGAGGATCACCAGCGACACATCGCGGTCGCCGAACCGGTCGTCCCAGCCGAGCGCTGCCATCGCGCGCCGCGCCGGATCGACTTCGGCCTGCTCCTCGGGCGTCATCGCGGCCAGCCACTTGCCCGCCCCGCCGACGCGCAGCCCACCGCCCGCCGACTCGAGCCACACCACCTGGTCGGGCTGGGTGGCCAGCCAGATCCGGCCGCGCGCGGTGACCACACCGTCGAACAGCACATCGAGGGCGTCGTGCAGCCGGGCCGGATGGAACGGCCTGCGGGCGGCGAACTCGATGATCGACACACCGCAGTCGGTGCTCAGCGGCGGCTGACCGCGCAGCAGCGGTGCGTGGGCGTCGAAGATACGGCCGCGCCGGGCATAGTCGGGCACGCGGGTGAGCAGCGCGCCGATCTCCACGGCGTCGAAGCCGGACAGGTCGGGAAGCCAGGCGGTCGGTGCGCCGGGCGCCAGCCGGGTGAGCACCGCGTCGAGGCGTTCGCGGTCGAGGGGCTCCACCCCGTCGGCGAGCACCACGAGCGCGTCGGCGAAGTCGACCTGGCCGACGGCCACCTGGGCGACGGTTCGTTCGTCGTCGGCCGAGGCGAGACCACGGTCGGCCAGTGCCTCGTCACCCGTGGCGTCGGCGAGCCACTGGTTGCCGTCGACGCAGGTCAGCACGGCCTCGATGCGCACATTCCGGCCGGCGGGGCCGTCGACCCGGTCGGCGACACCGGTCACCTCGACGGTCTCGATCGCGTGGCACAGCGCCTCGGCCTCGATGGCCGGGTCGAGGGCCAGCACGATGCGCCGCACCGGCTCGCGGGCGGCGAGGGTGCACAGCATTGGCAGCAGATCGGCGCGCAGCGTGCACGACACACAGCCGTGAGCCAGCTCGAGCACCGTGGTTGTCACGTTGCCCGCGGTGCGCACCGTGCGCCGGACCACGCCCTCGCGCAGTTCGGCGAGGTCGTGGTGCACGACGACCGTGCCCGCATCCTCGCTCAGCACCGCCGCGATGTGCTCGACGCCGGTCATGGCGGGTCCGGCGAAACCGGCCAGCAGCACCACGGGTGTTCTCCGGTCGGACTGGTCAAGCACCCGGTACCCCTTTCGATAACGATTTTCATTTACTTCGAGGGCAACGGTACAGTGCGGAATAAGCATTGTCGAAAATGGTTGTCATAACCGTGGAGGGAGGTCGCATGTCGGCCCACTGCCAGGTCACCGGACGCAAGCCCGGCTTCGGAAAAGCCGTCTCGCATTCGCACCGGCGCACGAACCGCCGCTGGAACCCCAACATCCAGCGCAAGACCTACTACCTGCCCAGCGAGGGCCGCCGCGTCACGCTGACGGTCTCCGCCAAGGGCATCAAGACCATCGACCGCGACGGGATCGAGGCCGTAGTGGCCCGCATCCGCGCTCGCGGCGACAAGATCTAGGAGCACCCATGGCCTCGAAATCGACCGAACTGCGGCCGATCGTCAAACTCAAGTCCACCGCGGGCACCGGCTACACCTACGTCACCCGCAAGAACCGCCGCAACGACCCCGACCGGATGGTCCTGCGCAAATACGATCCCGTCGTGCGCAAGCACGTGGACTTCCGCGAGGAGCGCTGATGGCGAAGAAATCCAAGATCGCTCGTAACGAGCAGCGGCGCGTGATCGTCGAGCGCTACGCCGCGCGCCGTGCCGAGCTCAAGGAGATCATCCGCAAGCCGAGCACCGGCGACGACGAGCGCGCCGCGGCCCAGGCCGAACTGCGCGCCCAGCCCCGCGATGCCAGTCCGGTACGATTGCGCAATCGGGATGCAGCCGATGGCCGGCCACGCGGCCATCTCAGGAAGTTCGGGCTCTCCCGGGTACGTGTGCGCGAGATGGCCCACCGGGGCGAGCTCCCTGGGGTCCACAAATCGAGCTGGTAGACACCCACTGATCTCGTGAGAAGGAAAATCCCATGGCAGTGAAGCGAGCACCGTCCAAGAAGGCACGCGCCGAGCAGGGCCGCAAGCCGAAGAAGAACCCGCTGATCGCCGCGGGCATCGAACACGTCGACTACAAAGACGTCAACCTGCTGCGCACCTTCATCTCCGATCGCGGCAAGATCCGTAGCCGCCGCGTCACCGGCCTGACCCCGCGCCAGCAGCGTCAGGTCGCCGTCGCGGTGAAGAACGCGCGCGAGATGGCGTTGCTGCCGTTCACGACCACCAAGTGAGCTCGTGACAGACGGCCCCGGAGCTGGTGCTCCGGGGCCGTTTTCGTGCCGTGGCTAGGGTGGACGCCATGACACCGCTGTCGCGCCGCTTCGCCCTCGTCGCGAGCCTGGCCGTGCTGTTCGCACCGGCCTGCGCGAGTTCCGGGGACTCCACACCCACCCCGGCACCGACGAACACCCGCCCGGAAAGCACCGGTCCCGGTGTCGGCCGGCCGTTCACCGCCGACCCGAACCTGGTCGACCCACGTCCACTGCCGTTCCCCGCATGGCGGCGGGTGGGCGACGCGACGATCGCGGTCGACTTCCAGACCGGCAATCCCCAGTGCAACGGAGTCGACGCCACCGTCACCGAAACGGCCGACACGGTCACCGTCGCACTGCGTGCCGGTACCCCCGCCGACGCCGTCGGGAGAATGTGCACGATGGAGGCCGTTCTCGGCACGCTGGAGATCACCCTGGACGCGCCGCTCGGCTCCCGGCAGGTCCTGGACGCCGCCTGAAACGGCAGCGGGTGCCGCACCGTGACGGCGCGGCACCCGCTGCGGGGCAAGCGAACTCAGTGCGCGAAGTGACGCGCCCCGGTCAGGTACAGCGTGACGCCCGCTTCCTTGCACAGTTCCACGGTGTCCTTGTCACGGATCGAGCCACCCGGGTGGACGATGGCGCGCACGCCCGCGGCGACCAGGATCTGCGGGCCGTCGGAGAACGGGAAGAAGGCATCCGAGGCGGCGACCGAACCCTTGGCCCGCTCCCCCGCGCGTTCCACGGCGAGCTTGCAGGAGTCGACCCGGTTCACCTGACCCATGCCGACGCCGACAGCGGCGCCGTCGTCGGCCAGCAGGATCGCGTTCGACTTCACGGCACGGCAAGCGCGCCAAGCGAATTCGAGGTCGGCCAGCGTGGTGGCGTCGGCGGGATCACCGGCGGCGAGGGTCCAGTTGGCCGGGTCGTCGCCCGCGGCGTCGAGCACGTCGCGGTCCTGCAGCAGCGCACCGCCGCTGATCGGGCGCAGTTCCACACCCTTGCGGCGCGGCGGCTCGGCGACCAGCACCCGCACGTTCTTCTTGCGCTGCAGCACCTCGACGGCACCCGGCGCGTAACCGGGGGCCACGATCACCTCGGTGAAGATCTCGGCGACCTGCTCGGCCATCTCGACGCTCACCTCACGGTTGGCGGCGATCACGCCACCGTAGGCACTCACCGGATCGGTGGCGTGCGCCTTGCGGTGGGCCTCGGCGATATCGGCGCCGACGGCGATGCCACACGGGTTGGCGTGCTTGATGACCGCCACGGCGGGCTCGTCGAAGTCGAATGCGGCGCGCCAGGCGGCGTCACCGTCGGTGTAGTTGTTGTACGACATCTCCTTGCCGTGCAACTGCTGCGCCTGCGCGATGCCGACGGTGCCGTCGTTGCTGGTGTACAGCGCCGCGGCCTGGTGCGGGTTCTCGCCGTAGCGCAGCACCGCGGCCCGCTCCCACGAACCGGCGACCCAGCTCGGGAACTGCTCGGTCTCGGGCTGCACGGCGGGCACGGCGACCGAGCCCATCCAGCTCGCCACGGCCACGTCGTAGTTCGCGGTGTGCTGGAAAGCCTTGGCGGCCAACGCGGTTCGCTCGGCGAGGGTGAAGCCGCCGGACTTCACGGCCGCGAGCACGTCGTCGTAGTCGGTGACGTCGACGACCACGCCCACCGACGGGTGGTTCTTGGCGGCGGCACGCACCATCGACGGGCCGCCGATGTCGATCTGCTCCACGCACTCGTCCACACCGGCGCCGCTGGCCACGGTCTGGGTGAACGGGTAGAGGTTGACCACCACCAGCTCGAACGCCTCGACACCGAGCTCGACGAGCTGGTCGAGGTGCTCGGCGCGACGGGTGTCGGCCAGGATTCCGGCGTGCACGCGCGGGTGCAGCGTCTTCACGCGGCCGTCGAGGGTCTCCGGGAAGCCGGTCAGGTCCTCGACCTTGGTGACCGGAATGCCCGCCTCGGCGATCTTGCCCGCGGTCGAACCGGTCGACACCAGCTCCACGCCCGCGGCGTGCAGTCCGGCGGCCAGCTCGACGAGCCCGGTCTTGTCGTAGACGCTCACCAGCGCCCTGCGGATCGCCTTACGTTCACTCACCGGTGTGCTCGCTCATCTGGTATCTCTGCCTTTCGTCCGTCGGAGACAATGCCTCGCGTCGCGACGGCGGCGATGACCTGCGCCAGCAACCGTCGCTCGACAACCTTGATGCGCTCGTGCAGCGCGGCCTCGTCGTCGCCGGGCAGCACGTCGACCGCCTCCTGCGCGAGGATCGGGCCCGTGTCGACCCCGCCGTCGACCAGGTGCACCGTGCAGCCGGTGACCTTGGCGCCGTAGGCCAGCGCGTCACGCACACCGTGCGCGCCGGGAAACGACGGCAACAACGCGGGATGGGTGTTGATGAACCGGCCGCCGAAGCGTTCCAGGAACGCGGGGCCGACGATCTTCATGAAGCCTGCCGAGACGACCAGGTCGGGTTCGAACGCGGCGACCGCGTCGGTGAGCGCGCGGTCCCAGGCGGCTCGGTCGTCGAAATCCTTGACCGCGACCCGGAAGTGGTCGACGCCCGCGGCCTCGGCGTGTTCGGTGGCCTGGCATACCCGGTCGACACCGACGGCGACGATCTTCGCCGGGTAACCGGGTTCGCGGGCGGCGGCCAGCAGTGCGTTGAGCAGCGAGCCGGTGCCCGAGGCGAGGACGACGACGGTGGCCGGGGTCCGTGCGGGCTTCCACTGGGCAAACGAGGACGTCAGCGCTCTACTCCTGCGTGTGGTCGGGTGGCGGCGATCGATAATGCGCCGGGTCGAGCTTAACGACCGGTGTCCCCGTCACCCTCCGGCAGGTCCGGCTCCACCACCTCGGCGTCGACGATGTCGTCGGTCGGTGGGGTCGTCGAGCCGGGGGCGGCGATGCTCACCTCGGGTTCGTCGTCGATGTCCTCGACGAGTTCGGCGTCGACTTCCACGGCCGGGTCGGCGGGGTATTCGTAGTCGTCGTCGGCGTAGTCGTGATCGTCGGCGTAGTCGTCGTCGGCGCCTTCGTCGTCCGCGCCTTCGTCGTCCTCGTAGTAGTAGTCGTCCTCGTCGTAGGAGTAGTCGTCGTATTCGACGGCCGGTGCGAGGAAGCGGCGGGCGAAGACCATGCCGACGAAGCCGCCGAAACCGAACCAGGTGACCATCAGCACGACCAGCATCAACAGATCGGGCCCCACCCAACCGACGGCGCCGAGCCGACCGCTGCTCAGGATCGACAGGACCAGGAAGGTGAGGGTCGACAGGCCGGCACAGGTGAGCGTCGCCCACGGCGCACCGGGGCGGTCATCGCTCGTGCGGCCGAGTTCCACGCCGCCGAGCACGCCGACGGCCAGCGGCACGAGCAGCAGCACCGGCCACCACGCGGCGGCGGGACCGGTCGGCAGCGGGATCAACGCGGGCACCGGCGGTACCTGCCCGGCGCTCACACCGAACAATCCCACCGATCCGATCCCGAACTGCACCGCGGCACCACTGAGCATCCCGGCGGCGCCGACGATCACGTTCGGCAGGTAGAGCAGCGAGAGCAGCGTCATGCCGAGCACATCGGTCACATCGTGTGCCTGCTGATACGTCTCGCCGACGCGGGACAGGTGCGTGCCGAACGAGATCACCGTCGCCAGCGCCGCGCAGCCGAGCACGCGCAGCACGGTGCGGCGGGCGGCGCGCGCTCCGAGTACCGCCCACTCCGGAATTTCCACGGGCAGGAGCGCACACAGCGAATCCCAGGCGCGGGCGCAGATCCCGGCGGCAGCCGCGGCCAGGTACAGCACCAGCACCCAGCCGAAAGCGGTGACGACGCCGGGCGGTTCGAGTGGCGTGACGCCCGCGGCATCACCGACAACGGCCAGGCACACCGAGGTCATGACGAGCGGTCCGGCGAGTACGGCGGCGGTGAGCCAGCCCAGGTCGACCGGCGTCGGCCGGTTCGGCACGGCCCGTGCGCATTCGCGGGCGGCCAGCCACACCAGCACGACGGTCGGTACCAGTGGAAGCAAACCGAGGGTGGTCCGGCCGACGGTGAGCGGAATCTGATGAGCCGCAAGCCAGGTCGCCGCGACCGCGCCCGGCGCACTGGTGAGCTCGGTGCCCGAGGTGAGCATCACCAGCAGCACCACGACGATCATGGCCGTGAGCGCGCAGATCGTCGGCCGGGCGGCGACGAGCAACAGCGTCCGCGCCCGGTCCGGCGGCAGCGACCACCAGGCGGGTTCCGGGCCGGAGGGTGCGGCGGTAGTCTCCCCGCCGCGTGACCCGGAGGTCCGGCGCACGAGGGCGTTACGGGAGCTCATGACAATTCAGCGTGGCAGCTTCCCCGGCGGGCGCGGGTCAGGCGCGCCGCGAGCCCACAGGCACACCCTGTGGGCTCGCGATCGGAACCTGTGGCCACGACAGCCGTCGGTTTTCCTACTTCTGGTCGTCGCTGGGACGGAACGCGGTGGTCGCGTCGGCCGCCGGGTCGGCGTTCTGCTCGCCACCGAACGGCTGACTCTGCCCGGGCTGCGGAGCCGAACCCTGCTGTGCGCCACCGTAATTGGGCGCACCGAACGGCTGACCACCCGGCTGACCGGTCGGCTGGCCGCCGAAGGTCTGGGTGGCGCTCTCATCGGGACGCGGCTGCGCCTGCGGGGCCCCACCGTAAGGCTGCTGCTGCTGCGGCGCGGCGCCGTACTGCTGGCCGTAGGGCGACTGCTGCTGCGGCTGACCGTAACCCTGCTGCTGACCCGGCTGACCGTAGGACGGCTGCTGCGCCTGCGGCATCGACGGCGAACTCTGCTGGCCGTAGGGCGACTGCGTGGGGTACTGCCCACCGGTCGAGGCCTGGCCGTAGCCACCCTGACCGAAGGACTGCGGCTGACCCGGCTGGCCGTATCCCTGCTGCCCGTAACCCTGCTGGCCGTACTGCCCGTACTGACCCGGTTGCTGCGGCTGCGCGGGCTTGGGCGCCGGCGGCTTGATGATGCCGAGCTGGAACAGCAGCGCGACCACGAGCAACACGGTGACGACGAACGCGAAGACCGAGACGACGAAGGCGCCCCACTGCAGTTCCGCGCTCTCGATGCTGATGAGCGCCACCACGACGCCCACGAATCCGGCCGCGGCGAGAGCGACGGCCACGGGGAGGTTGTTCAGCTTGGGCAGCAGCGACAGACCGGCCACGATCGCGGCGGCCAGGATCAGCGCCGCGTAACCGCCCGCACTGGAATCGAACATGCTGCTGGTCTCGGTTTTCGCCCCGAGGGAGAAACCGATGAACGGTGCGAAGCCGAGCAGGAAGGTGACAACACCGAGTCCGGCGCCCGCGGCGGTGAGAATGAAGGGCAGCCCCTTGGCGCCACCGTCGTCCACGGACGCAGCCGCGGCGGCTCCGGTGCTCGGGCCCTGCGCGGGCGCGGCGGGTGTCGCGGGTGCGTTGTACCCGGAGCCCCCTGTCGGGTAGGACATGTCGTCGTCTCCTTGTCGAGTCGTGCGCATCGGTCGCGTCGAACTGACTGGTGCCTGATCCGATACCTGACGCTACTGCACGCCACGCCCGCGGTCACCACCTACCGATGCGGGCTGTGGATAAACCACCGCCTGTGGATGAATCGACGAAGGCCGCCCAGGCTAAACCTGAAAGCGGCCTTCGACAGTGTGAAATCAACACTTACGCAGAAGCGATGGACGCCTTCTCCAGGATCTCGCGAGCGAGCGCGGCGGTGGCGGACGGCGTCTTGCCGACCTTCACACCCGCTGCCTCGAGCGCTTCCTGCTTGGCCTGCGCGGTGCCACCACCACTGGACACGATCGCGCCCGCGTGGCCCATGGTCTTGCCCTCGGGGGCGGTGAAGCCCGCGACGTAGCCGACGACCGGCTTGGTGACGTTGGCCTTGATGTAGGCCGCGGCGCGCTCTTCGGCGTCGCCACCGATCTCGCCGATCATCACGATGATCTTGGTCTCGGGGTCCTTCTCGAACGCCTCGATGGCATCGATGTGGGTGGTGCCGATGACCGGGTCACCGCCGATGCCGATCGCGGTGGAGAAACCGAAATCGCGCAGCTCGTACATCATCTGGTACGTCAGCGTGCCCGACTTCGACACCAGGCCGATCGGACCCTTGCCGGTGATGTTGTTCGGGGTGATGCCGACCAGCGCCTCGCCGGGGGTGATGATGCCGGGGCAGTTCGGGCCGATGATGCGGGTCTTCTCGCCCTTTTCGACGTTGTAGGCCCACGCGTAGGCGGAGTCCTGCACCGGGATGCCCTCGGTGATGACCACGAGCAGCGGGATCTCCGCGTCGATGGCCTCGATGATGGCGTCCTTCGAGAAGGCCGGGGGCACGAATGCGATGGAGGTGTCGGCGCCGGTCTTCTCCATGGCCTCGGCCACGGAAGCGAACACCGGCAGCTCGATCTCGTTGCCGTCTTTGTCGGTGTGCTTGACCGTGGTGCCGGCCTTGCGCGCGTTCACGCCACCGACGACGTTGGTGCCCGCCTTCAGCATCAGCGCGGTGTGCTTGGTGCCCTCGCCGCCGGTGATGCCCTGGACGATGACCTTGTTGTCCTTGTTCAGGAAGATGGACATGTTCGGTTCCCTTACTTCGCTGCGGCGAGTTCGGCAGCCTTGTCGGCGCCCTCGTCCATGGTCTGGGCCAGCGTCACCAGCGGGTGGTTGGCCTCGGCGAGGATGCGACGACCCTCTTCGACGTTGTTGCCGTCCAGGCGAACGACCAGCGGCTTGGTGGCCGCGTCACCGAGCACCTCGAGTGCGCCCACGATGCCGTTGGCGACCGCGTCGCACGCGGTGATGCCACCGAAGACGTTCACGAACACGCTCTTGACCTGCGCGTCACCGAGGATCACGTCCAGACCCGCGGCCATCACGGAAGCCGAAGCGCCGCCGCCGATGTCGAGGAAGTTGGCCGGCTTCACGCCGCCGTGGTTCTCGCCCGCGTAGGCGACGACGTCCAGGGTCGACATGACCAGACCGGCGCCGTTGCCGATGATGCCGACCTCACCGTCGAGCTTGACGTAGTTGAGGTCGTTCTCCTTGGCCTTGAGCTCGAGCGGGTCGGTCGCGTCGACGTCGGCGAACTCGAGGTGGCCGGGCTGACGGAACTCGGCGTTCTCGTCCAGGGTGACCTTGCCGTCGAGGGCGAGGATCTCGTCGTTCGGGGTGCGCACCAGCGGGTTGACCTCCACCAGGGTGGTGTCTTCCTTGGTGAAGACCTCCCACAGCTTCTGGATGGTCACGGCCGCGGCATCGAGCACCTCGGCGGGCAGGTGGCCCTTCTCCGCGATCTCGCGAGCGAAGGTCAGGTCGACACCCTTCACGGCGTCGACGGGGATCTTGGCCAGCCGCTCGGGGGTCTTCTCGGCGACCTCTTCGATCTCCATGCCGCCCTCGACCGAACACATGGCCAGGTAGGTGCGGTTGGAGCGGTCGAGCAGGAAGGAGATGTAGTACTCCTCCGCGATGTCCTTGGCCTCGGCGACCAGGAGCTTCTTGACGATGTGGCCCTTGATGTCGAGGCCGAGGATGTTCTGCGCGTGGGTGAACGCGTCTTCCGGGGTAGCGGCGTACTTCACGCCACCCGCCTTGCCGCGACCGCCTACCTTGACCTGCGCCTTGACCATGACCGGCTTGCCGATTTCCTCGGCAATGGCGCGTGCTTCTTCGGCCGTGTCGCAAACACGACCCTCGGACGAAGGCACTCCGTGCTTAACGAAGAGCTCCTTCGCCTGATATTCGAAGAGATCCATGTACTCACCGTCTCGTCTGCGTTGCTATGACAACGTCTTTGTTGGCGGCCCGACTTGCCGTAGCGACTGGTTGCAGGTCGCTCGAGGGGCCAGCTAGCGGGTCGGTCGGACTCTAACTAGTCACGGGGAGGGCTAAACGACCACATTCATCCTAAGTGGCGCAGGTCACGACGGGTGCGGGGAGGTCACCAAAACCGCTGGCCAAGGCTACTGGCGAGTAGTTTTTCGGTGCCGTGGCAGGTCGGAACACCTAAAGGGGGAACGCCCCGCCATCTACTACGTTATGTCGTCGATCGACCTCACCCGAAGGGTCGCGAATCGGTGAGTTATTCCGCAGCATTACGGTGACGAATCTCACAGACAAGTGTAGGTTCTCGACCAGCGCTTGCCACTCTGCAATCGCTTCGTTACCGTCAATGCGGTCGATGTCACAACCAGGTCACGACAACCAGGTCACGACTGGCAGGTCAGGACTGAGGAGGACGACAAGCTTGAGGAACGTCAGGCGTAGCCGATGAACCACCGCTCCACCTTCCCAGTTGAAGATCGCAACAGCTCAGGCCGCCGTTACCGGTACGCCGACGAGTTCACCTCGCACCCGCGAAGCCCCCGCGCCGCCGCGCCACAGCCGCAGCAGCCTGCCTGGCCGAGCACCGATTCCTGGCACACCGAGAACTCCTGGTCCGGGAACGACGCCTGGTCCGACAACGCCGCGTGGACGCCCGCCGAGGACGAATGGACCGCCGACGAGTCGGGCTCCTACGACTCCGGCACCTACGAAACAGACTGGGCGCCCGCCGAACCCGAGACCCCGGCACCCGAACCGCGGCGCGCCGAGCGGCGTGGCGGTGCCCACCGCGTGCCCGCACCGCCCACCGCGCTGAAGGGCCGCGCCGCCGTCATCGCCGTCGCCGCGGGCGCGGTCGTCGCGGCAGGCCAAGCCGCCATGGCCTCCCCGCAGCAGCCCGACACGGGCGTCGACTACGAAGCCGCGGGCCAGATCCACGAGATCGCCGCCCAGTCGATGAGCACCACCGAGGTCGCCGACCACGTCACCGGCTCGTCACCGCAGGTACTCGACGCCACCGCGGTCGCCGACAAGAGCCACTTCGACGACATCCTCGCCAAGGGCCAGAAGTTCGCCGAAGACCTGGCCGCCCAGGAGTCCGCCAAGCTGCGGCCCCTGTTCGCCAAATTCACCACCGGCAACTACACCTCCGGGTTCGGCGCCCGCTGGGGTGTGCAGCACCTCGGCATCGACGTCGCGGGCCCGATCGGCACCCCGATCTACGCGGTCGCCGACGGCACCGTCATCGAGGCGGGCCCCGCGTCCGGTTTCGGCATGTGGGTCCGCATCCTGCACGACGACGGCACCGTCACCATCTACGGTCACATCGACACCGCGACGGTCTCGCAGGGTGAACGCGTGATGGCAGGCGACCAGATCGCCACCATGGGCAACCGCGGCTTCTCCACCGGCCCGCACGTGCACTTCGAGGTGTGGCAGAACGGCACCGACAAGATCGACCCCATCCCGTGGCTCGCCACCCGCGGCATCAGCCTGGGCGCCCAGCGCGACTGAGGACGGGTGACCAGCAGCACGGTTCCGCTTTCCCGTTAGCGGGGTAGCGTTTTCGTATGGCTGGTACGACGAAGTACACGCAGTTCATTGCCCTGCCACCGGAATCGGTGTGGGCAGTGCTGGGGGATCTCACGCAATGGCCCGAATGGAATCCGGGCGTGCGTGCGGTGCGGATGCACGGGCCTGTCGCCGTCGGGGCGACCGGTGACTATGTGCCCAACGGGAAACTCGCCGCGCGCGTGCACGAGCGGTTCGGCGCCCCGTTCACCGTGACAACTCTTGTACCCGAACGTGAGCTGACCATCGAACAGCCCGAACCCGCCGGGACCATGGTGCTCACCTGGCGGCTCGAACCGCGCGCGGGCGGAACGGCGGTCACGCAGGAGCTGCGCTTCAGCGGTGTGTCCGCGGCGGCGATGCGGGCGGCGGCCGGACCGTTCATCGAAACCGGTGCCCGCGTGAACTTCTCGCGCCTGGCCCGGCTCGCCGGCCTCGTCCCGGCCGACGACGCCCTGAACGTGGTGATCGCCGGTGGCACCGGAGCGCTCGGCGCGCAGATCGCCGCCGACCTCACCTGCCGTGGTCAGCGCGTCACCCTGCTCACCCGGCGCCGCAACCCTGGAATGCCGTTCCGGCAGACCGAATGGGACGGCCGCTCGGTCGGCGCCTGGGCCGCGGAACTCCGCGAACCCGGCCGGATCGCGGTCGTCAACCTGGCGGGCAAACTCGTCGACTGCAGGCCGACCGAACGCAATATCGCCGAACTGCGCAGCAGCCGCGTCGATTCCACCACGGCACTGGTCGCCGCCGCCCGCACCCGTGACACCCCGGTCGACTACTGGGTGCAGGCCAGCACCACCGCCATCTGGTCGGACGCGGGCGAAACGCGCTGCACGGAAACAACACCCGTGCCCGAAGGGCTGCCGCAGATGACCGGCGTCGCCGAGCCGTGGGAGCAGGCATTCGACCCGGCCCAGGCCGAGCACTGGACCATCCTGCGCACATCCATCGTGCTCGACCCGGACGCCCCGGCGCTCAAACGCCTGAGCCAGCTCACCAAGGCCGGGCTCGGCGGACGCGTCGGCCCCGGCGACCAATGGTTCAGCTGGATCCACATCGAGGACTGGCTGCGCATCGTGCGCGCCTGCCTCGGACTCGATCCCGAGGTGAGCATCCCCGACGGCATCCTGGTCGCCGCCACCGAGAACCCGGTCCGCAACGCCGAACTCATGGCGACGCTGCGCCGAACCCTGCATCGCCCGGCGGCCCCGCCGACGCCGAAAGCGATCCTGTCGGTAGGCGCCGTGGTGCTGCGCTCGGACCCGGCGCTCGGTCTCACCGGCCGCCACGCCACCTCGGAGGTACTGCCGAAAACCGGCTTCACCTTCCGCTACCCCACCCTCGACGAGGCCCTCACCGACCTGCTCCCCTGCCTCCCCGCGAATTGAGCGTGCCATCGGGGACCTCGACTGTCGGCAGTCGGGCTCACGTCGGACCGTGAGGGCCAGGAGGTGGTTGGGGAGTTACCCATGTTCTTCCGAGATCAGCGGGTCGGCCACCAATTCACAACTTGACGATGGTTCGGCTGAATTGGGGGATCAAGCGGATCTTTCCGGCGGTGCCGAAGTCGATGGTGACGGTCGCCAGTGGGCCGACGCCATCGGCGGCGACCACTCGGCCCAGGCCGTACTTGTCGTCGGTGACCCGGTCGCCCACGGCGAGAACGAGATCGGTGTTGTTGCGCTTCACCGCACCGCCGGGCGCAGGCCTGCGGGTGCCGGTGCCGCCGCGCACGCCCGGCCGCTGATCCCAGCCGTCGCCACGCGTCCAGTCCCGGTCGAACCCGCTGTCCTCACCGCGCCTGCGACCGCGCTGCACCGGCGACACCACCGGTTCGAGCCTGCGCCAATCCAGCAGATGCTGCGGAATCTCCTGCAGGAACCGCGATTCCGGGTTCGACACCGGCTGTCCCCAGCCCGAGCGGACCACGGCACGCGACAGGTACAGCCGCTGACGGGCGCGGGTGATGCCCACGTACGCCAGCCTGCGTTCCTCGGCCAGCTCGTTCGGATCGCCGAGCGCCCGCATGTGTGGGAACTGGCCGTCCTCCCAGCCGGTGACGAAAACGACCGGGAACTCCAGGCCCTTGGCGGTGTGCAGGGTCATCATGGTGACCACTCCGGAGCCCTCGTCCGGAATCTGATCGGTATCGGCGACCAGCGACACCCGTTCGAGGAACGCCGCGAGCGAACCGGGTTCGGGCTCACCGTCGCCCACCTCGGGCAGCAGCCCCTCCTCGCGCGCGGCCTCGGCGTTGTTGAACGCCTCGGAACTGAATTCGCGGGCGACGCTGACCAATTCGTTGAGGTTGTCCAACCGCGCGCCGTCCTGCGGGTCGTCGGAGGCCTCGAGTTCGGCGCGATAACCGGTGCGGTCGAGCACCGCGTCGACCACATTGCCCACATCGGGGTACTCGCTGTCGGCGCGCTGTCCGGCCGCCCGGATCTCGTCGAGCAGGTCGAGGAAACCGGCGATGGCCCGCTGCGCACGAGTATTGAGCAGCGCCACCTTGCCGTCGGCCGCGTCGCGCAGGGCTGCCGCGAAACCGATGTCGCGCTGCTCGGCGTGCACCGCGACACAGGCCTCGGCACGGTCGCCGATGCCACGGCGCGGGGTGTTGAGAATGCGGCGCAGGCTCACGGCGTCGTCGGGGTTCTCCAACACGCGCAGGTAGGCCACCACATCGCGCACTTCCTTGCGCTCGTAGAAGCGGACACCGCCGACCACCTTGTACGGCAGCCCCATGCGGATGAAGATCTCTTCCAGCGCACGCGAATTGTTGTTGGTGCGGTAGAACACCGCCACGTCGCCGTAGGTGGCCTCGCCCGCGTCGACCAACCGGTCGATTTCCTTCGCGACGAACGAGGCCTCGTCGTGTTCGTTGTCGGCGACGTAGCCGGTGATGAGCTCGCCCTCACCGGAATCGGTCCACAGCTTCTTCTCACGCCTGCCCTCGTTGCGGGCGATCACGGCGTTGGCCGCCGACAGGATGTGCTGGGTGGAGCGGTAGTTCTGTTCCAGCAGAATGGTTTCGGCATCGGGGAAATCGCGTTCGAATTCCTCGATATTGCGGATGGTCGCGCCGCGGAAGGCGTAGATGGACTGGTCGGCGTCGCCGACGACGCACAGCTCGCCGGGCGGCACCTGCTCGTCGCCGGAATCGCCGTGGTGGCCGACGAGTTCGCGCACCAGCACGTACTGGGCGTGGTTGGTGTCCTGGTACTCGTCGACGAGGACGTGCCGGAACCGGCGGCGGTAGTACTCGGCCACCTGCGGGTGGTTCTGCAGCAGCGCGACGGTCTCACCGATCAGATCGTCGAAATCGAGGGCGTTGGCCGCGCGCAGCCGCTTCTGGTATTCGCCGTACACGCGGGCGACCAGCGCGGGCAGTTCGGTGTCGTCGGCCTCGGCGTCGCGGGCGGCCTGTTCGGGCCCGATCAATTCGTTCTTCAAATTGGAGATGGCCGTCGACAGTAACCGCGCCGAATATTTTTTGGTGTCGATGTCGAAATCGCGGCTGATCATCGTGAGCAATCGGCGCGAATCGTCGGCATCGTAGATGGAGAAATTCGAATTCAGACCCGGCAGCAAAGCCGCCTGCATGCGGAGAATACGCACACAGCTGGAATGGAAAGTCGACACCCACATGCTCGCGGCGCGGGGACCGACGAGCCCGGCCACCCGCTCCCGCATCTCGGCAGCAGCCTTGTTGGTGAACGTGATCGCCAGGATCTGTCCGGTCTGCACTCCGCGTGCGGCGAGCAGGTAGGCGATGCGGCGGGTGAGCACGGCCGTTTTGCCCGAGCCCGCGCCCGCCACGATCAGCAGCGGCGAACCGGCGTGCACCACGGCGGCGCACTGCTGCGGGTTGAGCCCGTCGAGCAGCCGCTCGGTTTCCTCGGCACGACGCTGTTCGCGCTCCTTGCGGCGCTGTTCCTGCTCGGCGCTGTGCCGGGCCGCCGCCTCGGCCAGACCGCTGCGAGCCGCACCACCGCCACCACCGTCACCCTGCGGTGCGGCGGTGCTGTCTGGTGCCGCGACCGGGGTGTTCGGCGCGGTGGACGACGTTTCGTCTGCGGAGGGAGCGACCGTGATATCCATCGTCTGTCCACGCTACCGGCGGGCACCGACAAGCGGCCAACCGCCGTCGGCGCGGCCACCGGCGGGCAAACCGCGAGTGAACCGGATGACGACCGGTGTCGTACCCACCCGTGTGAATGTTCTCAGCGGATTCACAAACACAACTGTTTTGCATACCTACCGACCCGTGGCAGACTGGGCCGCGTGGTCAGCGCCGCTTCGCCTGTCCGGATCGGCAATCGATCCGATATCGTGGCGGCAGGCGCCCAGCCGGAAAGTTTTTCAGGGTGAAGGAACAGATCGGTAACACGACGTCCGTATCGACCGATCCCAGTTCTGACACGAGGAGATGAATGATGAGCACCCCTGCTACAACCGCCGGGTCAGAGGCGGCACTGCCGCAATCGGAGGCGGAGATCGAGAAGCTTCGCCTCGAAATCGACGAACTCGACGCCACCATCCTCGCCGCGATCAAACGCCGGAGCGAAATTTCGCGGATCATCGGGCGCACCCGGATGGCCTCCGGGGGGCCCCGGCTGGTGCACAGCCGTGAGATGAAAGTGCTCGAACGCTTCAGTGAGCTCGGCCAGGAGGGTCACACCCTCGCCATGCTCCTGCTCCGCCTCGGTCGCGGACGTCTCGGCCGCTAGGCCGAACTCGAACCACGCGGCGGTCGTCCAGATCGCCGCTCACGAAAAGCCGCCCCGGGTGCGACAACATCCCCGGGGCGGTTATTTTTTCGCTCAGGTGAGGGCGATGTACTTGGTGTCCAGGTATTCCTCGATGCCCTCGGTCCCGCCCTCGCGGCCGAAGCCCGACTCCTTGACGCCGCCGAAGGGCGCGGCCGGGTCGGAGATGACACCCCGGTTCACGCCGACCATGCCTGTCTCCATCGCCTCCGACACCCGCAGCGCACGATCCAGGTCGCGGGTGTAGACGTAGCTGACCAGCCCGTATTGCGTGTCGTTGGCGGCGGCGACGCCCTCCTCCTCGGTGTCGAAGGCGACGATCGGCGCGACCGGACCGAACACCTCCTCGCGCAGGATGCGGGCGGCGGGCGGCACGTCGGCGAGCACGGTGGCCGGGTAGAACCAGCCCGGCCCATCGGGGGTCTCCCCGCCGAGCAGCAGCTTCGCGCCGGTGCTCACCGCGTCGTCGACGAGTTCGGCGACGGTCTCACGCTGCTCGGCGCTCACCAGCGGGCCGAGCGTCGTCGACGCGTCCGTCCCCGGCCCGAGCACCACCGATTCGGTCATCGCGGCTACCAGCTTCTCGGTGAATTCCGCGACGACGCCGCGCTGCACGTGGAACCGGTTGGCGGCCGTGCACGCCTCCCCGCCGTTGCGCAGCTTCGCCTGCATGGCACCGGCCACCGCGCTGTCGATGTCGGCGTCGTCGAACACCACGAAGGGCGCGTTGCCGCCCAGTTCCATGGAGGTGCGCAGCAGCCGGTTCGCCGACGACGAGACCAGCTTCTTACCCACCTCGGTCGAGCCGGTGAAGGTGAGCTTGCGCAGGCGCGGATCGTCGATCAGCGGGCCCGTGACGGCACCGGAACGGCTGGTTGTGACGACCGACAGCACACCGTCGGGCAGTCCGGCCTCGCTGCACAGGCGGGCCAGCGCGAGCATGGTCAGCGGCGTCGCCGAGGCGGGCTTGACGATCATCGTGCAGCCGGCTGCCAGCGCCGGACCGATCTTGCGGGTACCCATGGCCAGCGGGAAATTCCACGGGGTGATCGCCAGGCACGGACCGACCGGTTGCTTGGCGACCATGATCCGCCCCGTGCCCGACGGCGCGTGCAGATACCGCCCGTGCACCCGCACCGCTTCCTCGCTGAACCACCGGAAGAACTCGGCGCCGTAGCGCACCTCGTTGCGGCTCTCCCCGAGCGCCTTGCCCATCTCGAGCGTCATCAGCAACGCGAACTCCTCGGCCCGCGCCGTGAGCTCGGTGAACACCGCCCGCAGGATCTCGCCGCGTTCCCGCGACGGCGTTCGCGCCCACTCCCGCCCGGCCGCCACCGCCGCGTCGAGCGCCCGCATCGCGTCCTCGGGCGTCGCGTCGGCGACCTCGGTGATCACCGACCCGTCGGCCGGATTGTGCACGGGAAATGTGGCCCCGCCGGTAGCCTCCACCGCCCCCGACCCGATCCACAAACCCTTTGGTACGAACTCGATCACGTCCCGTTCAGAAACCATGCCCCCACCCTAAGCCGACCCCCCGCCCGAGAAGCCACCAAACGCCACACGAATAACCCGAAAGACCACCCCGAGCCCCCTCGGCCACCAACTCGAATGCCGCCATAACCGCATCCCCAGCCCCGTACAACCCGACCTCGAGGAGGGATCGCCGCGAAGCGGCGGTCGGCGGCCGTCCCGACGATCAGGTGCCGTTGCGTAGGCGACGAAGGAGCAAGCAACGGCGCCTGAT